>CAKULE010000005.1 GCA_934667095.1 uncultured Oscillospiraceae bacterium
ACTGCAATTTTCATAATGGAATCTCCTTTGCAATTTTTGTTGGATTTTTCTGTGTTGGCTCTCTGCATCCGGCAGCAGCGGCCGCAGTGGGCTGCCTCCTGTCCTCCGCAGATGCGGTAGTTTCCCCCGGTGATGTGCAGCGGCTTCCCGTGGACAAGACACGCTGCGATCTTGCGCCGTGCGCTTTCGTAAATCTCCTGCACGGTAGAGCGGGAAATATCCATCTGTGCGGCACACTGCTCGTGGGTTTGCTGCTCCAGGTCAACCAGCCGAATGACCTCGTATTCGTCCAGCGTCAGCAGGATCGGCTCGGTATCCTCACACCCGCTGGGGCAGAAGGTATCGACCTGTGGTACGCCGCAGATCCGACGGCACCGTGGCGGTCTTGGCATGAACACGCCCCCCTTATTTCCGGTATATACCGATTATAATACACCGGACAGAAAAAGGCAATATTCTTTTCAAAAGCCGCTGCATTTTCCGCCCTCACTTCTTCCGCTGTCCCGCGCAGGGACGGCAGACCATACAGGTGCCGGATCAGCACCATCTTGAACAGCACCACAGGATCAATACCGGCCGCCCGTTGTTTTCACTATAAAGCGGTTCCGCCATTTCGGCTGAAGTCTCCCGCTGCATCTATTTTTCGCAGCAAATGGCCTTGCGGAGCCAGCCTCTCTGTGTCCACGATTTCTACGATCCCACGATCTATTTTTCCTCGTTCCAGCATCTTTCCTCACCCATGTCTATTCTACCATGCTGACAGGCCGGATCAAAAATGGGTCACCGCTGTCACAGAATTCAGCTTGTTCGGAGAGAAGCTCTATCGCTCGCCCATTCTTGATCTGTACAGCAGAATCAAGGCAAAGCTAAAGGGCTTGCCGCCTGTGATTCACAGACAGCAAGCCCTTTCAGCCGCTTGAACAGTTTTTGCTTTGAAATATTGTCTGACTTTTGGAGGGTCACTTCATGTCGTTTTTAGCTCTTTTTCGTATTTTTTACGAATTTTGATTCCCTGGTCGCTGAAGGACATGATGGGCGGCCTGTGGATTATTTGTCCCCCCCATCCCGCGCCAGATCAAAAACATCCCTGGGTCATGCAACCGTACTGAGTTTACATCAGTCGGAGCGCCTTGCGCGCTCTGGGCGCAGTTCGGTGGAAGCGGATGTCCGGGTGGCCGATGGCCAGGCAGCATACCAGTTCTCTTCCCGTTTCCAGGGAAAAGAATTCCCGGACTTGCCTGGTTTTCCCTGCGATCTCCAGAAAGCCAATATACACACAGCCCAAGCCCAGAGCGTTCACCATCAGCTCTGCGTTGGAGGCCGCCAGCGCCGTGTCGATCACGTTCTGTCCGGTAAAGATCAGCACCGCCGGGGCGTGGTAAAACAGGGGATCCTCCCCGTCCTCCAGGTACAGGCGCTCCATTTCCGGCCAGCGCTCCCGGTAGCGTTCAATCAGATCGGCGGAGACGCCCGGGGGCGGATTTTCCGGCAGGTGCGCCAGCACGGACAGCGTGGTGCGGATCAGATCCGGAATCCGCTCCCGCACCAGAATGTACTCCACACCCTGTTGATTGCTCCCCGTAGGTGTATAGCGCGCCGCATCCACAATTCTCTGTATATCTGCCATATCCACTGACTCGTCTCTGAAGTGCCGGATGGATCGTCGGCTTTTGATGGCCCGTAGCAGCGTGTCCGACTCCAGCCCGGGCTCGCCGGGGGAGATCGTCTCTACCTCGTCCATAGCGTATTCCGGAATGGACACAGCCCCGGTGGGGCACACCGCTACGCAGTGTCCGCACTGGATGCACTTCAGATTCTGGGGGACCCTCAGCTTTCCGCTCTGTACCTGCAGCCAGCTGCCGACGCAATCTTTGGTGCATTCACCGCAACCAATGCATTTTGTTTGATCAACCTGAATTATATTGCTTTCCCTCCTGCTGCCTGCGGCTTATAGTTTGTGACAGCACAGGCCCTCCACGTCGTGGGCGGCCTCCATGATGATCTCGCTGACGGTTGGATGGGCGTGGATGATTTCCCCAACCTGCCCGGCCGTCAGCCCATGACGGATTGCCATAGCCATCTCTCCAATCATCTCGGTCGCATGGGCAGAAATGATATGGCATCCCAGGATCGCCCCTGTCTCCGCATCCGTAATCAGCTTGGCAAAGCCATCCTGGCTTCCAATGGCAAGGCTCCGGCCATTGCCGGATACGTCAAAGCGGCCCACCTTTATCTTATGGCCTGACTCCAGTGCCTTCTCCTCGCTCAAGCCCACGCAGGCGATCTCCGGGGTGGTATAAATGCAACCGGGCACAGCGGAGTAGTCCATGGCACGATGCTCTCCAGCGGCGTTGTGAGCGGCCACGATACCCTGGGCGGTGGCTACGTGGGCCAGCTGCTGCTTTCCGGTAATATCACCAATGGCAAAAATATTGGGCACATTGGTGCGCATCTCCTCATCCACCTGCACGAAGCCCCGGGCATTGACCTCCACGCCGGCGGCGGCCAGCCCCAGCGCAGCGGTGTCCGGCCTGCGTCCGGCGGCCATAATTACCGTCTCTCCCTCAGCGCGCAGAACCTGGCCGTCCTTTTCAAATACGCAGGTCAGCCCGGCCTGAATCTCCAGCACCTTCGCGCCGGTATAGATCTGGACGCCCTTGCGCTCCAGAAGTTCAGTCATAGTTTTGCAGATCTCGGCGTCGTTTCCGAATAAAATCGTGGGCATCATTTCCACGATGGCAACCTTCTTGCCCAGATCCGCGAACAGGGTCGCAAATTCCACCCCAATGACACCGCCGCCTACAATAACCACGGACTCCGGACACGCCTCCAGAGCCAGCACGCCGTCGGAATTGACCACGCCCGCCAGATCGGCGCCTGGAATGGGGATGGCGGCCGGGAAGGAGCCGGAGGCCAGGATAATTTTTTCCGCTTTATAGCTCTCCCCGCCCACAGTAAAGGCGTCGGCGCCGGTAAGCACGGCCTCTCCCCGGACAAGGTCCGCCCCGTGGCCGGCCACCAGAGCCTCCACGCCGCTTCGCAGCTGCCTGACTACCTTGTCCTTACGCTTTGCCATCTTTTTATAGTCAAAGGAATACTCACCCAGCTGGATCCCCAGCTTTTTGGCTCCGCCCAGTTCCGCATAGGTCTCTGCGCTGTGGAGCAGTGCCTTGGTTGGAATGCAGCCGCGGTTTAAACAGGTGCCCCCTACATCCCTCTTTTCTACCAGAACAGTCTTTTTGCCCAGCTGGGCCGCCCGGATGGCTGCAATATACCCGCCCGGGCCGCCGCCGATGACCGCGACTTCATATTTTTTGTGCATCTTACGCTTCCTCCTGTGCTTCCTTTCGGAAATAGCCAGCCTTTTGGGCCAGCAACAACGTCTTTTTGATATCCACCTTGTTTGGCCCCTGGCGGGTGAGCACCAGCTCCACCGTATCGCCTCGGCGGAACTTCACCTCCCGCTCGCCGTCCAGGGCCAGCATCCCACTGTAGTCCATCACATAGGTGAGCTTTTCGTCCAGCGGCACCGCCTGCTCCCGCTCCAGGCGGAAGTCTGAGACTACGCCGGCGGATACCGCCGCCCGTACATTGGTCCTGCCGTCCCCAAAATCCGCCGCGGCACCATAGTCATCCTCGGGCAGGATGGTATACGCGCAGCCCAGCAGAGCGGAAAAGCCAATGGAGGCCGGGTGACACTGCGTGACCACAATACGCCTGAGACTCTCCCGCTTCCACACCGCTTTCGTGCCGGTATAGACAAAGGGACAGAACGCCACGTCCACCAGCGCCCGATCTGCATATTCTCCATTGACGTAAATTTCAATTGATTTGCTACGCAGGCAACAGTCCTTGGGCAATACAACCCCGTCGGCAATGGCGGCGGCCGCCATGCCCGCGATGGTCCCCTCGGCCATGTCAGGGTACACATTGTTTGTGCCGGTAGACAGGGCGATGACCGGAATATGCTCCACGCCCTTGGCTGCGGCCCGGCTGGTGCCATCGCCGCCCAGCACCACCAGTACATCGCAGCCCTGCTTTTCCGCGTAGGCGGCGAAATAGGTGGTATCCTCCTGCTTATCCGTATAGGGGATGTCCGGTACGTCCACCACGCCCCGGGGGAGCTCCAGCAGATCCTCCACCAGATGGCGCTGAATGTGGATGCCGAACCCGAAACTGTCCGGCATGATAATGCTCCGGTGGCCGCCCATGGCGTAGGCCGCCATGATGACACGCTCCACAATGTTTTCTTTTTCACGGTTGGAGTAAACCGTCGCATGAGAAACCAGCCGGCGAATATCCCGCCCGGAGGCCGGATTTGCCGCGATTGCGATGGTTCCCATCATATCACCGCCTAATCATTCTCCGCGTATGTTTTAAGGAGCAGGGGTCCGACCACAGCCGACCCCTGCCAAGGCATCGTGAAAGCAGATTACGCCAAGACGGCGGGACCGGACAGGAAGCCGTCGTTTTTGTCGCCGCCCGGGTTCTTGGGATCATAGACCTCGGAGCCGGTATAGCCGAAGAAGTCGGCGGGGCCGTTGGGGGCGGTAAAGATGGGGTCGTCGGTCATCTCACGTCCCATAATTTTGAATACACCCTTGGCAATATCGCTGCGCTTCAGCATGGTGCGGAATTCGCTCTCACCGGAGGGAACGGCGGTGCGGGGAGAGCAGATGCGCATGGGCTCGGCCTTGAGGCTGTCCTTGCAGTGCTCGGCCACCTGAGTAATGATCTCAGCGCCGGCGCCGAACTTATAGGGCGCCTCGTGAGAGACGATCAGACGGCCTGTCTTCTTCACAGAGTTGAAGATGGTCTCGGTATCCAGGGGGTTCAGAGTCAAAGGCTCCACCACCTCGACACTGATGCCTGCCTTCTCCAGAGCGTCCGCCAGCTCCATAGTGTAAACGAAAGCGGAGTGCCAGCACACGATGGTCACATCGGTGCCCTCGCGATGTATACGGGCCTTTCCCATGGGGACGGTGTACTCTCCCTCGGGCACCTCATCGGCCACATAGGTGAGGGAGCGATTGAACAGGAACAGCACCGGATCGTTGTCCCGGATTGCGGTCTTCAGCAGGCCCTTGGTGTCGGCTGCGGTGCTGGGAATGCAGATTTTCAGGCCGGGCACATTGGCGAACCAAGCCTCCGCCTGCTGGGAGTGGTTGCAGCCCAGGCCGGCCAGGACGCCGCCGGCGGCCATGAACACGGTGGGCACCTTCACCTTGCCCCGGGACCAGAAGCGGACTTTGGCCGCCTCGTTGACGATGCCGTCAAAGCCCAGGGACAAGAAGTCCTGAAAATCAAACTCCGCGATGGGACGCAGGCCCGCCAGGGCCATACCCACGGCGGCGGTGGCGTACATGGACTCGGTCACCGGCATATTGATGACGTTATCAGGATGAGCCTGGTCAAAGGCGGCGTGGTTCATCAGGCCGGCGCCGGTGGTACTGTTGTCGCCGAACACGATCAGGTTGGGATCGCGGGCGCACTCCTCCATCAGGGCCTCGGTGATGGCCGCCTCCATAGTAATCTTTTTCATTGCAGTCCCTCCATTACGTCAGCATACATGGTCTCGGGCTTGAGCAGGTCGTCTACATCGGCGAGATTCTTGGGATCCTGAGACAGCTCATAAACTTTCTCAGCGCTCTTGCGGATCTCCTTCTTCAGGGCCTTGCTCATGGCGTCCAGCTCCTCCTGGGTAGCCAGACCGTTCTCAATCAGCACCTGGGCAAAGCGGGGGATGGGATCCGGGTAACGCTTCATCATCTCCTCATGCCAGACAGGATCGCGATAGGCACAGGTGTCGCCGTCCCAGTGGCCCTTGGAGCGGTAGGTTCGGCACTCGATGGCGGAGGGCAGGCACTTGGTGCGGGCCCGCTCCAGCGCGATCTCCACCGCCTCACGGACGGCCAGCACGTCATTGCCATCCACCACTACGGCATCCATGCCGACGCTGCGGCAGCGGTCAGCAATGTTCTCGCCGGAGCGGAACTCCTTGGAACTCATACCTACCTGGTAGCTGTTGTTCTCCACCACGTAGACGATAGGCAGCTTCTGCAGACAGGCCCAATGCATGGATTCATGAACTACGCCCTGGTTAAAGGTACCATCACCCATCAGCTGGATGATGGCCTTGCCGGGGCGCAGACGCTTCAAGCCGAAGGCGTAGCCGGTGGCGATGGGGGCGCCGGAGCCCAGGATGGAGGGGTTGGGGAGAAAACCGACATCGGGCTTGCAGATGTGGAAATCGCTGGACGTGCCGCCGTGCACGCCGGTGCCCAGACCGACCTGCTCGGAAATAAAGGATACGTAGTCGATGCGGTGCAGATGCAGAGGGCGGGAGCGATGGGAGGGCATAAAGGGTTCATCATCATGGATTGCAGCGGCAATGGCAGCGCCAATCGCCTCCTGGTTGAAGCTCAGGTGGAACATGCCCACCAGATGCCCCAGCTTGTTCTGGCGTTCCAGCTCCTGATCAAACAGTCTTGCCTGAATCATGGACCGGTACATACCCAGCATATCTTCCTTGGAGTAATTCATGATTTGGGGTTCACCTCCGTAAAATTTGCGACAGCCGTCTGGAACGGCTATCTTCTGTAAATAAACGCAGCAAAATTCATGCCAAGAATTTTTTGCCTGAAAAACCTGCTTTTGCCGGATTTCCCGCACGGGCGCCGCGCGGCGATACAAAATCCTGTATATTTTTTGTGCAGAAGCTGTACACAAAGTATATATTGTTCCTGTCTCAGACCTCGTCCGTCCAGGTTATGGGTCTGAGCAGGACGGGCCGGGGGAACTCTGGAGGGAAATGGCGGATTATCTGGCGGGCCAGGCCGTAGAGATTGCCCAGGTCGTCCTCAGGGAAGGGCATGTGGTTGATGAACAGCCTTTCCGGCGCCAGAATTCGGAGGAAGGCCGCGCTCTCCTGCGCCCAAAGCTGGTAAACATTGAGGAAGGCCGCAGCAATGGGGCCGCCGGCCAGCGCGCGCAGGCGCACCGCGTCCTCTTCCCGCAGAATGGCGTCTCCCGCCAGAAAAAAGCGCTCTCCCGCCAGCTCCAGCAGATAGGTCTGGTGTGGCTCGTCCCGGAACTGCGCCCCTTCGTGCACCGTGTCCTGGGCGTAAAGCGTCCCACCGTCGAAGGGCAGGCGGAAGTATCCTCCTCCCAAAGGTTGCGGCTTAAGGCTGCTCAACTCCAGGCCGGGGCCGTATACCGGGGGCACCGGGCGCACCTCCAAGGCGCGCAGCAGCAGAGCGCGGTCGTAGTGGTCGGTATGCAGATGGGTAAACAGGATCAGCTCCGGCCGCCGGAACACCCCCCTGTGGCGCAGCAGCGCATCCCTCATCGCCGGGTGCATTGACGAAAAGCCGTCCGGATGCCCCTGATGTATACCGTCAACAATCACGGTCGCGCCCTTGCACCGGAAGTACAGCGCGTTATTCACCCCGTGGAATATCCTTGTCTCCATCACTTCGCCATACCTCCTGCGGATTCCTTTCCTGCATTTGCCCAGCAGAAACCGGGCGGAAGCGGCGCTCCGCACGGTTTCTGCTTTCCGCCCGCCGGGAGTGTCTCTTAATCGTCCTCGGTCTCGATGTAGGCAATGGGCTCGCCCACGGGAATGGAATCTCCAGGCTGGGCCACGATCTCCACCAGGGTGCCCTCATACACGGACTCCACCATGGCGTTGGCCTTCTCGGTCTTCACCTCGCAGATCTCATCGTCCTCTTCAATGTGGTCGCCCACCTTGACCTTCCACTCCAGCATCTCGCCGGACACCATCTTCGCACCGAAACGGGGCATGGGGATTGCAATTTTAGCCATCGTACATTCTCCTTTTTTATCGTTGATTTTAATTGTCCGTCAGGAAAAGCGCTTCCTAACATCTATCGACGTCTGAAAAGATATGCAAATTACATGCCAACTTTTGACCGAAAATCCGGCCCGCACGCGTACAATCTTTTGACAAGCTGCGATCTAATATGATAATATATAAACAGGCAATAGCTGTGCAGCAGTTTATTGTGTTCTATTTTTATATTTATAGAGCACAGGCCCAAGGCGCGCCTTGGGCCTGTCTGACCGGAAACAATGTGCAATGCCGGAGGTGTGTCTGTGAAAGCTCAGGAATTCTTCTCTGCCAGCAACATCAAAAATCGCTTTCTTATTAGCTGCGAGATCGACAAATCCATCAAGGAGCAATACCTGGACTTCTTTCTCATTGTTCTGGATAAACTCGACTCTCCTGTTTTTATTGTGGATAAGGACATTCGCCTTTGGTATTTTAACCGAGCTTACTGGGAAAATTTTGGCCCTGACTGGGTGTCCTGTCATCCAAACGGAAAAATTACAGCCGAACATGTGGAAAAGCTGGTCGGCTATCCCCTGGCTGAAATCTACGAAGTGGCTGCCGCCCCTATGCGAAAAGTTATCAAAACCGGACAGCCAATCCTGCACAAAACCTTTAGCGGCACTGAAAAATATATCTCGGATATCCATCCGCTTTGCTATGGAAAAGAAGTGGTCGGGGCGCTGGTGGTCAGTCGTGACATGGCGACAATTGCCGAGCTCAGCGGCCAGCTGGACTACTACCGCACGCTTTCTGTCGGCCTGCGCAATGAGATTTATTCCAAGGACAAGCTGCCCCCGCCTTTTCAATCCATTATTGGCTCCTCCCCTCTCTTCGCCAAAGCGCTGCGTACCGCCGCCCAAGTGGCGCCTACCCAGGCCAGCGTCTGCATCTTCGGGGAGAGCGGCACCGGCAAGGAGGTTGTGGCCAAGGCAATTCATCTTTCCAGCCATTTTGTTGAAGGTCCTATGATAAAGGTCAATTGCGCCGCCATTCCGGAAACGCTGATTGAAAGCGAGCTTTTCGGCTATGAAAAGGGCGCGTTTACAGGAGCCAATTCCAACGGAAAGCCCGGAAAATTTGAACTGGCCAACGGAGGCACCCTTTTCCTGGATGAGATTGGTGAGATGCCCCTTGGAACCCAGGTCAAGTTGCTGCGTGCCCTCCAGGAGCGGGAGATCACCCGTGTGGGTGGGGTCCGTGCGATTCCTTTGAATTTCCGACTGTTAACCGCCACCAATCAAAACCTGAAGGAAATGGTGAAAAACGGGACTTTTCGGGAAGATCTTTATTACCGGATCAATGTGATCAATCTGGATATCCCGCCCCTACGGGAACGTCTGCAGGACATTCCCCTGTTATGTGATTACTTTCTAAATGAGATGAGCAATATCTATAGCAAGACCCCCAAACTCCTGACGGAGACCATTGACCAGATGCAGGCGTATCGCTGGCCGGGCAATGTACGCGAGCTTCGTAACTGCATTGAGCGAATGGTAGTCATGTGCACCGATGGCGTTTTGTCCCCCGACTTGCTCCCGGAGCAATTTTCCCAGACCGCCGCTATTGAGGCGGGGTATTCCCCGGATCAAGGATTACTTCACCAAATTCTGGACCAAAATGAGCGGGAAGCGATTTGCAGCGCTTTGGAGCAAGCCAACGGGAACCGGAGCAAAGCCATAGAGATTTTGGGGATCTCCCGTCGCAGCTTTTATAATAAACTGGAAAAATATCATCTGAAATAAGCCCGGCTGAAGGCGCCGCACCTCTGAAAACCAGGAGGTGCGGCGCCTTTTTGTGCATAAAATATACACTTCCATGACAAAAAGTAGATGGCCAATGCGGTTCCTCTCCTTGCGGACAAAGGAAGCAGCATGGTAAAAACGTCATTTTCCTTGTCAATTCAAATGACAGGCAAGCTGAGAAAAATTTTTATCTCGCTTTACGCGTACGTGCTCGATTTTTGGCATGCTGTTTGCTTACTTAGAGGCAAGAGGTATCCTCAATGCAAAAAAGGTGGGAAAGCTTATGCGTTTACTAACCGATGACCAAAAGGATCTATGCGCCCTTGTGTCTGACTTCTGTGAAAAAGAAATTAAACCAAACCTGCAGGAATGGGATGCCAAAGGCATCTGGCCCCTGGAGGTGTACCAGCGTGCCTACGAGCTGGGTCTGAATGCCTTTGAGATGCCGGAGGAATTCGGCGGACTGGGTCTGGATTATCAGACAGCTGGCGTCATTTACGAACAGATGGGTTACTATGACTCGGGCCTGGCGCTGACCACAGTAACCACCAACCTTGCCTGGAAGCCTGTTCTGTTCGGCGGTACTCCGGAGCAGAAGCGGCTGTTCTGGGACTTGGTACTCAACGGCAGCGGCTGCGCGTCCTTTGCCCTCACGGAGCCCGGCGGTGGCTCGGATGTGGCGGCCACCCGTACCAGGGCGGTACGAGAGGGTGACGAATATGTCATCAGCGGCGCCAAGTGCTTTATCACCAACGGCGGCGGCGCCAGCGTATTCATTGTAGTGGCCAGCACCGATCCGGCGCTTGGCTCTAAGGGCTTGACCGCCTTTCTTGTGGAGCGCGACCGGCCCGGTATCATCATCGGCAAGGAAGAGGATAAATGCGGCATCCGCACCTCCAACACGGTGGAGGTGGTCTTCGAGGGCGTGCGTGTTCCCATTGACCACCGAATCGGCCAGGAGGGGGATGGCTTCAAGCTGGTCATGAGGACCCTTGACCTGTCCCGCCCCTTTATCGGCGCCATTGCCACTGGTATGGCGCAGCGCGCCCTGGACGAGGCGATTAAATATTCCAAGGAGCGGATTACCTTCGGGAGGCCCATCTGCAGATTTCAGGCTCTGCAGTTTATGATGGCGGACATGGAGATGATGGTTGAGACCAGCCGGCAAATGTATGTCCACGCAGTAGATTTGGCGGAAAAGAAGCTGCCCTTTTCCAAAGAAGCGGCGATCGCCAAGGCCTATGGCACCGAGTGCGCCACCAAGGTAGCGGAGAATGCCATTCAGATCATGGGCGGCTACGGTTATATGCGGGAGTACCCTGTAGAGCGCATCTGGCGCGACTCCAAAATCTATCAGATCTTTGAGGGCACCAACCAGGTACAGCGGGTGGTCATTGCCGGACAGATCCTGAACGCCAGGTGAGTACCATGGAACAATCTGCGTTGAAGGCACAGGATATTCTGCCCCACCGCCCGCCCATGCTGATGGTGGATCGTATTCTCTTTTTGGGGGACGATCGCTGTAGCGCCGTCAAATGCGTTTCCCAGGCAGAGCCCGCCTTTCAAGGGCACTTTCCCGGCAAGCCTGTACTCCCCGGCGTGCTGATGATCGAGGCGATGGCTCAGACATGCACGATTGTGCTGATGCGGAAGTTTCCGGAGCAAACGCCGCTATTTGCCGGTGTGGAAAACACCCGATTCCATCGGATGGTAGTCCCCGGAGATGTGCTGCGGCTGGACGGCACGCTAGCTCACGTAAAAAACGGATTTTATATGTTTGAAGCCAGCGCTTCGGTGGACGGTACAGCCGCCTGTACCTCCAGGCTGGTTATTGCGATGCGTTAAGGAGGGCGTCATATGATTTATCTGGAAACCAACAGCACCGACCCTTACTATAATCTGGCCTTTGAGGAATTTGTATTTAACCGGATGGATCGTTCCGAACAGTATTTTATTCTCTGGCAGAACTACAACACCATTGTCGTGGGACGTTTTCAGAATACGGCAGAAGAGATTAACGCCAAGTTTGTTCAGGAACACAACATCCAGGTTGCCCGGCGGCTGAGCGGTGGGGGTGCGGTCTACCACGATGCGGGCAATCTGAACTTCACCTTTATTGTGGATCAGAACAGCCATCCAGACTTTGACTTCAAGGTGTTTGTGGAGCCTGTCAT
Source organism: uncultured Oscillospiraceae bacterium (assembly GCA_934667095.1). Lineage (GTDB taxonomy): Bacteria > Bacillota > Clostridia > Oscillospirales > Oscillospiraceae > Enterenecus. The sequence continues at coordinate 11,772 of CAKULE010000005.1, forward strand.
CCAGACGCTGGCTGAGCTGGGCGTCCGCGCGGAGCTCAGCGGCCGCAATGATCTGACCATCGACGGCCAAAAATTCTCCGGAAATTCCCAGTACATCAGGAGCGGCCGTATTCTGCACCACGGCTGTATTATGCTGGACTCCAATTTGGCCAATGTGGCCCAGGCCCTGCGGGTGCGGGAGGCGAAGTTTTCATCCAAGAGCGTTAAATCGGTCCGCAGCCGGGTCACTACGATCAATCAGCACACCGCTTCGCCGGTGGATATAGCCACATTTAAGGCCAGCTTGATAAGGCACAGCCTCCGGTCCGGGAATTTACAGCCGGGTTCGCTTACTTCCGCGCAGCTGGCTGAGGTCCAGCGCCTACGGGATGAAAAATATGCCACCTGGGAGTGGAATTACGGCAACTCCCCTTCTTATGAAATGAGGCGGGAAAAAAAGTTTGAGGCTGGGCTGGTCACCGTACTGCTGCGAGCAACGGGTGAGTGGATTGACAACATCAAATTTTATGGTGACTTTTTCGGCAACGGAGATCTCTCCGATCTGGAGCAGAGCCTGGTGGGGGCCGCCCTCACCCCGGAACTGGAGCGGAGGCTGGAGACTCTGAACCTGGGGTGGTATATGCAGGGCATCAGCGCCAAAGAACTGACAGAGCTATTGCTGTATTAAAAAGCAATTCAAAACGAAACAGGAGGATGAAAAGTGAACATCTTGATCTGCATCAAACAAGTGCCGGACACGATGGAGATCCGGATCGATCCGGTGAAGAACACACTGATCCGGGACGGGGTGCCGAGCATCCTCAACCCGTTTGACGGGTACGCGCTGGAGGCGGCAGCGCGGATCAAGGATAAAAATCCGGATACAAAGATCGTAGTGGTGAGCATGGGCCCGCCCCAGGCCAGCGCGGTGCTGAAGGAAGCGCTGGCCATCGCGGCGGACAGGGCGTACCTGGTGTCCGGGCGGACCTTCGGCGGGTCGGACACCTTGGCTACCAGCTACATTCTCTCCAACGCGGTGAAGAAAATTGAGGAGCAGGAGGGCAAGTTTGACGCCATCTTCTGCGGCAAGCAGGCCATTGACGGGGACACGGCGCAGGTGGGCCCCGAGCTGGCAGAGCACCTGGGGCTGCCCCAGGTGACCTATGGTCTGGAGGCGGAGCTGGATGGCGACATGCTGAAGGTGAAGAAGGAAGTGGAGGAGGGTGCGGAGATCATCGGCGTCCACCTGCCCTGCCTGGTGACCTTCACCAAGCCCGCGTGGGACCCCCGCTACCCGTCCATCAAGCGGAAAATGGCGGCCAACAAGGCGGAGATCCCCGTGCTGGGGGACGACGCCTTCCCGGAGATCGACACGGCCCGCATCGGCCTGAAGGGCTCTCCCACCCATGTAAAGAAGACGTTTGTGCCCCAGAAGAAGCAGGGAGGCGTCAAGATTCAGGAAGCCACCAACGAGGACTCCGCCCGGAAGCTGTTCAGCGTTCTGAGCGAAGCCGGCGTCATCTGAGGGAGGGAAGACGGACATGGAAGCCAAGACGAAAGACCTTTGGGTATTTGTAGAGACCAATGAGGACGGCAGCGCCAAGAACGTGGGCCTGGAGCTGCTCACCCCCGGCAAAGAGATGGCGGCCAAGCAGGGCGGCGCCCTGGCGGCGGTAGTCATCGGCTGCGGCGTGGACGCGGCGGTGGACGCCGCCAACGCCCACGGCGCGGAGAAGATTATCGTGGTAGACGGCCCCGAATATCAGCACTATACCACCGACGCCTACGCCATCGCCCTGTGCGCCCTGGTGGAGAAGTACGGCCCCACCAGCATGCTCATCGGCGCTACCAACAACGGCCGCGACCTGGGCCCCCGCGTCTCCTGCCGCCTGCACACCGGCCTGACCGCCGACTGCACCGCCCTGGACATCGACGCGGAGAGCGGCAACGTGGCCTGGACCCGCCCCGCCTTCGGCGGCAACCTGATGGCCACCATCCTCTGCCCCGACCACCGGCCCCAGATCGGCACCGTCCGCCCCGGCGTGTTCAAGAAGAGCGCCCCTGGGGAGGGTGCGGCCGAGATCATCAGGGAGGACATCCGCGTCCCTGCCGAACAGATCCGCACCCAGGTGCTGGAGCTGATTGAGGAGCTGGCCAGCGAGAAGGTGGACCTGGAGGGCGCCGAAATCATTGTCTCCGGCGGCCGCGGCGTGGGCGGCCCCGAGGGCTTTGCCCCCATCCGGGAGCTGGCTGAAGTCCTGGGCGCCACCGTGGGTGCCTCCCGCGCCGCTGTGGACTCCGGCTGGATCCCACACGCCCACCAGGTCGGCCAGACCGGCAAGACCGTGGGGCCCAAACTCTACATCGCCTGCGGCATCTCCGGCGCCATTCAGCATCTGGCCGGTATGTCCGGCTCCGACGTGGTCGTCGCCATCAATAAGGACCCCGACGCCCCCATTTTCGACGTGGCCGACTACGGGCTCGTCGGCAACCTCTTCGAAGTCATCCCCGTCCTTGTCCAGGAGATTAAAAAGGCCAGGGGCTAAGGCGTTTTTCGGTGGCAGCCCTGTCAAAAGCGGGGCTGCCACCCATTCAAAGTAAGGATGTGAACTAAGCACTATGGACTATCGCTCCATTATTCTTACGAAGGAAGACGGCGTTGCCACCATTCAAATGAACAGCCCAAAGACCATGAACGCGCTGGACGATACGATTTCCGCCGAGCTGACCCACGCTTACCACGAGGTGGCGGACGACAGGGAGGTCGGCGCCGTCATCCTCACCGGGGCGGATCGCGCCTTCTGTGCCGGCGGAGACCTGAAAAAACTGGAGAGGGGCTTTGCCTGTCCGGAGGATGGTCAGGCCTATATGGCCTCTTTCCGGGATATGGTGCTTACCTTTATGAATATGCCCAAGCCCACCATTGCAGCGGTCAACGGTTTTGCCGTGGGCGCCGGCTTCTGCATCGCCATGCAGGCGGACCTGATCCTCGCCTCTGAAAAGGCGAAATTCGGCATGGCTTTTGTCAATGTGGGCCTGATCCCGGATTTGGCCGGGCTCTATACTCTGCCCCGGCTGATCGGTCTCCAGCGGGCGAAGGAGCTGGTGTATACCGGGCGCGTGATCGACGTACAGGAGGCCCGTGAGATGGGGATTGTCAACCACATTGTCCCCCACGGGGAACTGCTGGAGCAGGCAAAAGCTTTGGCACAGCAGCTTGCAAACGGCCCCCGGGCCACCCTTCGGCGGGACAAAGCCCTGATCAACGCCAGCATCAACCTGACTTTGGAGCAGGTGCTGGAGCAGGAGGCCCAGGCTCAGGCGCTCAGTTTCCTGGGCTCTGACCACAAAATCGGAGTGGAGGCTTTTTTTTCAAAAAAATCCCCCGTATTCCAAAACGGCGCCGGGGCTTTGACCCGGAATCAACAGTGATAAGGAAAAGGAGTTTTTTATGATGTCTCATTATGACGACGAAGGCCGCGTGATCAGCAAAACCGTCCCCATGGAGGGGGCCCGCCAAATCATCGCGGAGCGCATGACGCACAGCATTCTCACAATGCCCCAGGGCACTGGCATGGCCTCTCTGGAGGTGGACAACCTGCTCAAGTTTAAGGCCGAGCTGTTGGAAAAGAAAGGCACCAAAATTTCGATTGGCGACATGATGGCCAAAGCGGCTGCTCATGCGCTTACCCTTGCCCCTGAACTGAACGCGTCCAGGGAAAACGGTGTGATCACCTACTATAAGAGTATTAATATCGGTATGATGGCTTCCATCAATGATGTGCTGATGGAGCCGGTCATTGATAACGCCCAAGCCAAAAACATTGAGGAAATCTCTTCCGAACTGAAGAAAGCCTATGAATACCTGAAGAAGGGAAAGCTGGGCCGGGTAAAGCTGTACGGCTCCACATTCTCCATCAGCAACCTTGGCATGTACCCGATGGACTTTCTGACTCCGTTGATCTCACCCCCCCTGGCCGCCATTATGGGAATTGGGCGGATGACCACTGTTGCCGGCTTCCGGGAGGACGGCACTGTCTACCCCAAGAAGGTGATGGGTGTGTGTCTGACCAACGATCATTCTATTGTGGACGGCGTGCCCGTGGGCCGGTTCCTGGCCGGCATCCAGGAGGCGATGGAGGACCCCTGGACCTATATGTATGAGGTCATCCCTGCAGAGGAATCCGAAGAATAAGGACAATGCGGCCAAAAGGAGAATTTCTATGGAATTCAAGCTGAATGAAGAACAGCAGATGATCCGGGACACGGCGCGGGAGTACGCCCAGAATTGTCTGGCCCCCCGTGTAGAGGAAATTGAGCGTGCGGAGAAGTTCCCGGACGACCTGTTCAAACTCATGTCGGAGATGGGTTTTATCTCGATCGGCTTCCCTGAGGAGTACGGCGGACTGGATCTGGGCTACCTGGCCACTTCCCTGGCTATCGAGGAGATCAGCAAAGTGTCCGGTAGCGCTGGCACGGTACTTACGGTTACGCTGCTCCCACTGGACGCCATTCATATGTACGGCAATCAGGCCCAGAAGGACCAATATCTTCCGGCCGGCATCCGGGGCGACTGGAAGGGCTCCTTTGCCTTTACCGAGGCGGGCACGGGCTCCGACCCCAAGCAGTTGACCACCATTGCCACCAAGACCGGAGAGGGTACTTATAAAATCAGCGGCGTAAAGCGCTTTATCTCCAATGCCGCCTACGAGGGCCCCATGGTGCTCTTCGCTAAGGAGGCGGAGACGGAGGAGTGTACTGCCTTCATCATCAACAAATTCTGCAAGGGCTATTCTCTGTCCACCCCCTGGGAAAAGGTGGGCTTTGAAGGCAGCCATGTGTACGATGTATTTCTGGATGATGTGGAGGTCACGGAGGAGGATATCCTTGGCGAGCGCGGCAAGGGCTTTGACATTCTGATCGGCGCCACCACCTATGGCAAGCTGGCTTTCTCCGCAGTGTTTATCGGCACTATGGGCGGCGCTTACGACCTGGCGGTGAAATACGCCAAGGAGAAGCTGCATCGCGGCAAGCCCATCGGCAAGTTCCCCACCATCCAGTCCCGCATTGCCCAGATTGCAGCCAATATGCTCAGTGCCCAACTCATGCTTTACAAAGCAGCCAATGATGCGGATACCATTAAAGATGATATCCGCAAGGTTCAGGGCAGCACTGCACTGCTCAAGGGCTACGTGGCTGATCTGGCGGTGGAGACCAACGTGATGGCCATGAATGTTCTGGCCTCTTACGGCGTAACCAGGGAGTATCAGGTTGAGCGCCATGTGCGGGACAGCCTGATCGGGCCCAATATCGAGGGCTCCGCCGATATCCAGCGACTGATCGCCGGCAGCTACATCCTGCGCAGCTGAGCCGGAGATCCTGAACAGGGTATTGTAAAGCCGGAGGCGCTGTTTATCAGCAATACCTCCGGCCTGAGCATTACGGAAATGGCCTCCGCCAGCGGCCGTGCGGACAGGGTGGTCGGGATGCACTTCTTCAATCCCGTGCCGGTGATGAGGCTTGTGGAGATCATCCGGGGGTACTATACCTCTGATGAGATGGTGGAGGAAGCGCGGGCGCTGGCCGCCGATATCGGGAAGGAGGCGATCCTGGCCAAGGAGTCCCCGCTGTTTGTGGTCAACCGTATTCTCATCCCCATGCTCAATGAGGCCGCCTTTGTCTATCAGGAGGGAATCGCCTCTCGAAAGGAGACGCTGTACAATGAAACGCGGGATCCCAAATACCGCCCCGCAACGATTTTTACGCAGCTGGTGCGGGCCGGCCGCTATGGCCGCAAGAATGGCAAGGGGTTTTACGACTACGGGCAGACGACCTGAATTTGCCCACAAGGAGGGACACGGCAATGGATTACGCCAAATATGACGCGCTGTATGGGCATATGTCCTCGAAGGAGCTGATGCAGCACCTTCAGAAAAAGAACACTGAGGAGGCCAAGCGGGCCAAGCAGGAGGGGCGGCTGGTGTGCTGGTCCACTTCCATCACCCAGCAGGAGCTGATGGAAACCTTTGACATCTGCACCGTCTATCCGGAAAACCACGCGGCCGCCACGGCGGCCCGGAAGCAATCGCAAAAATATCTGGACGCGGCGGAGGGGGCAGGTTACTCCATTGATAACTGCTCCTACGCCCGTATCGGTCTGGGCTATACCGAGCTGCTGGAGGAGATGGAGGAGCGGGAGCTACCGGCGCCCGACCTGGTGATGTGCTCCAGCAATATCTGCTACACCATTGTCAAATGGTTTGAGAACGTGGCCCACAAGCTGGGCGTCCCCATGATCTACATTGATATGCCCTTTGCCTATGAGCGCCAGCCGAAGGACTCCAATATTCAGTATGTGGCGGAGCAGGTTCGGGAGAGCATTATCCCCCGGCTGGAAGAGATCACCGGTAAAAAGTTCGACAAGGAGAAGTTCAGACGCATCTGCGAGACCTCCAACGAGGTGGTCAAGTGGTGGAAGGCGGCCTGCGAGGTGAATCGGGCGGTACCGGCGCCCATGTGCGGCTTTGATATGTTCAACTACATGGCTCTGGTGGTGTGTGCCCGGGGGCAGGAGGAGGGGGCCTACCTGTTTCGCAAGTGGTACTTCGAGCTGAAGGAGAAAGTGGAGAAGGGGATTGGTCCCTGGCCGGATCAGGAGGAAAAATACCGTATCATCTGGGACGGGATCGCCTGCTGGCCCAATCTGAGCTTCACTTACAAGCTGCTGAAGAAGTACGGGGTAAATCTGGTAGCCTCTACATATCCCAACGGCTGGTATATCCAGTATGAGCCGGGCAGCATGGAGTCCTTTGCCGAGGGGTACTACCACCCCTATTTTGTGCGTTCCCTGGACGAGGGTGTGGACCGGCTGAAAAGGCTGGTAGAGGACTGCAGGGCGGACGGCATCATTTATCATTCAAACCGCAGCTGCAAAATCATGGACTTCCGCCAGTATGAAACCCAGCGGCAGATTGAGAAGCTGACCGGGGTGCCGTCGGTCATGTTTGACGGAGATCAGGGCGACCCACGGGTGTTCTCGGAGGCGCAGTTTGAGACACGGCTCCAGGCCCTCATCGAAATGATGGAGGCTCGGAAGGCACAGAAGGAGGGAATGTAATGGGCCGAATGGAAGAGCTGATCCAGCTGCTGGTGGAAAAGGGGCAGCACCCGAAACGCACCATTCTGGAAGAGGCGGCCCGGACAGGGAAAGGGCTCATTGGCTGTTTCCCGCCCCACACGCCGGATGAGCTGGTCTACGCGGCGGGCTACCTGCCCGTGGGGCTATGGGGCGGCAGACGGCAGATCAAGCTGGCGGGCAAATACTTGCAGAGCTTCGCCTGCTCGCTGATGCGCTCCAATCTGGAGCTGGGCATGTCCGGGGAGTACCAGATGCTGGACGGAGTCATCATTCCCCTGCTGTGCGACCATCTGAAGTGCGTATGCGATGACTGGTGTATAGAGCTGAAGGACATCCCTACTATCCCGGTGTCCTATGTACAGCAGCGGAAAACCGGGCCCGGGAAAGCGTATATGGCCCGGGAATTTGAGGACACTCTGCGCCGGCTGGACGAACTGAGGAGTGGAAGTACCTCGGAGGAGGAGCTGCTGCTGGCCTGCCGGATCTATGACGAATGGCGGCTTGCGATGCAGGCTTTTGTAAAGGCGGCGGCAGAGCATCCGGAGGTCATCAATGTTGCCCGGCGGCACTATATCATAAAGTCCGCCTATTATCTGGATCGGCTTTACCACACCCAGCTCGTCCGGGAGCTCACCGGGCTATTGGATGAATTGCCCCGGGTTCCCTTTGCCGGCCCCCGGGTAGTGGTAACCGGCGTTATGGTCGACGCCCCGGAGATTCTTGCCGCCTTTGACGAGTTGAACATTGCCGTGGTGGCGGACGACCTGGGACAGGAATCCCGCCAGTTCCGGGCGCTCAATGGTACGGAGGGCAGCGCCTGCTACCGCATGGCCGATCGTCTCTCCCGGCAGGACGGAGATGCGTTCTTCCACGATTTGGAGAAAAGGCGCGGCCCTATGCTGCTCGACATGGTAAAGCAGTTCAAGGCTGACGGCGTGGTCTTCAATCAGATGTCCTTCTGTGATGCGGAGGAGTTTGACTATCCGGTGTTTAAAAAGGAACTGGAGCAGGCGGGCATCCCCCTGCTGTATATCGAAAGCAACCAATATGTGGAGTCCGCCGAGCAGATCAAGACCCGGCTGCAGGGATTCCGTGAGATGCTGCTGGTCTGAGAGGAGCATACATGTACTTTTTAGGTGTTGATATTGGCTCCTCCTCCTCGAAAGCCGCGCTGGTGGACGGTGATGGGAAGCCGCTGGCCGCTCAGGTGATCAACCTGGGTGCAGGCAGCCAGGCAGCCGATGACGCCATCGCCGCCGTGCTGGAACAGGCGGGTGTTCACCGCAGTCAGGTAAACTACACAGTCGCCACTGGTTACGGCCGGATGATTTTCAGGGATGCTGAGGAGCAGGTCACGGAAATCACCTGTCACGCCAGGGCGGCGGCCACGCTGCTCCCCGGTGTGCGCACCGTAATCGACATTGGAGGACAGGACGCCAAGGTGATCCGCCTGAATAGCTCCGGCGGGGTAGTCAATTTCCTGATGAACGAGAAATGCGCCGCCGGCACCGGCCGCTTCCTGGAGGTCATGGCCCGGATCCTGGGCTGCGGCATCCAGGAACTGTCCGGCTATGCGGAGCGCTCCACAGAATCTGTTACCATCAGCAGCACCTGCACCGTTTTTGCCGAGTCGGAGGTTATCTCTCAACTGGCCTCCGGCAAGCGGCGGGAGGACGTGGCCCGGGGTGCCCATCTGTCAGTGGCCAAACGGGTGGCCGGCCTGGCCGGCAGGGTCGGCGTGGAGGACACCGTGGCCATGACCGGCGGCGTGGCCCTCAACCGCGACCTGGTCAACGCCCTGGAGCTTGAGCTGGGTCATAAAATCCAGCCTCTCCCCAACGCGCAGGCCTTGGGCGCCATCGGTGCCGCCCTCATCGCCAGAGATCGCTTCCGGAAATGGTCCGGCAGCGGTTAAGCAGCCTCAACTTTTGATAAGGAGTGTTCTGATACCATGAGCAATTTTGTACAGACTGTCACCGGCCCTATTTCCGCCTGCGCGCTGGGGCGCTGCCTGGCCCATCAGCACGTGCTCTTCGGCTATCCCGGGTGGGAGAACGCCGTGCTCGCCCCCTTCCGCTATGAAGAAGCACTGGAGGAGGCAGCCGCCGTCCTGCTGGACGCAAAGGAGCGCTGCGGGCTGCAAACCATCATCGATGCCACGCCGGCCGACTGCGGCCGCAATGTGGCCTTTCTGAGAGACGTCTCTCAGCGCACCGGCGTGAACATCGTGGCCAGCTCCGGCTATTACTACGAGGGGGAGGGCGCCCCCGCCTATTTCAAATTCCGTATGGCGTATGGCGACGCCCCGGAGGAGGTCTATCAGATGCTCCTCCGGGAGGTCACCTGCGGGGTGGGGGACACCGGCATCCGCACCGGGGTCATCAAGGTAGCCACTAGCGCCGGACAGATCACAGACTACGAGGATATTTTCCTGCGCGCTGCTGCCCGGGTGTCCGCTGAGACCGGCGTGCACATTATTACCCACACCCAGAAGGGCTCCATGGGTGCGGAGCAGGCCCGCCGCCTCATCTCCTACGGCGCGCAGCCAGAGCACATTCTGATCGGGCACCTGGACAACTGCACCGATATGGACGAGCTGCTACGGATCTTTGAGCAGGGCGTCTATGGCGGCTTTGACCGCATGGGCATCCAGGGCTTTACCGGCGCACTGCCTGAGAGCCGCCGTCTGGCGGAAATCGTGGGCCTTGTGGGCAGCGGCTACGCCGACAAGCTCATCTTAGCCCATGACAGCATCGTGCGGATGCTGGGCGACCCCTGGGTCTACTCCCCGCAGGATGCGAAGGATCTGTCCCGCTGGAACTGGACCCATGTGTTTGAGGACATCCTCCCCCAGCTCCAACAGATGGGCCTCTCCGCCGAGACGACCGAGCGCTTCGTCACCGCCAACCCGGCCGCCTTTTTCTCCCAGTGAGGACATAAAAAATCTCCCGCCTGGACACGCAGGCGGGAGATTTTTTATGTCCGGTTCTTTCTTCAGGAATTCAGGCTCACCAAGTCCGTGTCCACAAAAACGGTAATGGCGGCGTTGACCAAGACGATGGTGTCCCCCGCTCCCATGGCGGGCACCCGGAGCCCGCGTACCGTCATGCCGCCGGGCGCCACCTCCACCTCAACAGCGGAATAGGGGGGCAGCGCGGACTTCACTGCCTCCACGTCCACCCGCTCGGGGAAGGGGCAGCCCAGCTTGACCTCCAGGCGGATAGCCTGCGCAGGATTTTCCACGTGCAGCAGTTCCTCCATGCCACACATGCAGCAATGGGAGATGGCCCCCTTTACCGCCTTTTGGGCTGCCTTGGTCACATCCATTCCATGCAGGTCGGTTCCGGTATCAAACTCCACCAGATAACGCTGAAAGGCCATTGTTTATCTCCTCTCCTTCGCCGCAAAGGCGCTGCACAGCGCCTCGATATACTCGCCAGACGCCCGCCGGCACAGGGGCGTGTTCGGGGCGTAGCTGATAAATCCATGAAACGCGCCAGGGTAAATATGTAACTCCACCGGCACTTCCGCCCGCATCAGGCGCGCGGCGTAATCCATATCCTCGTCCCGGAACAGGTCCAACTGCCCCACCACCATGTAGGTCGGCGGAAGTCCCGCCAAATCCGCCGCGTGGGTGGGCGAAGCATAGGGATTGACGCCGTCCTCCGGCCTGCCCAAGTACATCTTCCATGCCTCCACATTGCAATGGCGGTTCCACACCTTTTTGTCCTCCACCTCATAGCTGGAGGGGGTGATGTTCCTGCTGTCCAGCATGGGATAGAGCAGCACCTGCAAGCAGATACCCGGACCCCGCTCATCCCGCGCGCGCAAGCAGGTGGCCGCCGTAAGGCCGCCGCCCGCGCTCTCACCCAGTACGGCGATGCGTCCGGGGTCGATCCCCAGCCGCGCGGCGTTGGCGCTCATCCACAGAAGCGTTGCGTAGCAGTCGTCGATGGCGGCAGGAAACTTGTGCTCCGGCGCCAGGCGGTAGGACGGGGCCACCACCACGCAGCCTGCGGAAAGGGCATAGTTGGCGCATTCCGCGGCGTTAAGCTCCGGATCTCCGATCACGTAGCCGCCGCCGTGGATGTAAAGCAGCGCCGGGCGGCGCTCCGCCGGGGCGCTGGGGCGGTAAATCCGCACTGGGATGTCATACCCCCCGCCGGAAATCTCCTCTCTTTCAATCACCAGGTTATCCCCCGGCACAAAGGGCTCCGGTAGCCTGGAGATGGAGCGGGTGTACGCCACATCCGCCACCGGGTCCGACTCCGGGCAGAAGCCGTAAATCTGCCGCAGATCCGGATGGAGCCTGTGGGCAAGCGTTTTCGACATAAGCATACGCCCCCTCGCTCCGCTTACTGCCATTCCGGGGTGTGGGTGGTGTGGTAATAGGGGCCGAACTGCGGCTTTTCGCCGGTCATGTAGCAGTCCGTAATCTTCTTGAACGAGCCTTCGGCCAGGATCATGGTGGCGGCCTCGATCTCCCAGTCCAGGCCGGCGGATAGATTCATCTCCCAAGTCTTGTGCAGGGCCATCTTGTTGTAAGCAATGCCCTGGGGCGGCAGGCTCAGGATTCGGTCGATGATCTTCTGCACCTCGGCGTCCACCTGATCTACAGGGACGGCGCGGGTGATCAGGCCGCAGTCGGCGGCCTCCCGGCCGGTCATTCGTCCGCCCAGCATCAGGATCTCCTGGGCCCGGCGCCAGCCCACCATCCGGGGGATGCGCTGGCTGCCGCCCCAGGAGCAGATGGCGCCGGACTCCACCTCGGGGGCGCTGAATTCCGCATCCTCTGCGCCGATAACAAAGTCGCAGGCATGGAGGAACTCCATACCGCCGCCGCAGCCCTCCTTTTTCACCACGCCGATCACCGGCTTGTCCATGGTCCAAATTGTGCGGGCGACCTCATGGCCGTAGACATAGAGATCCCGCAGGCCCAGGGTGGTGATGTCTGGCTGTTCCATCATCACCTGGTAGACGCAGAATGCACCCTGGTGGACACCGCTCTCCGAGGTGATGACCACCACTCGGATCTCATCGTCAACCTTCGCGTCCTGCAGGGCACAGTTCACCTCCGGAACGATGACCTTATCCATCGCGTAATTGAATTCGGGATTGATTTTAGTAATGGTGGCCACAGGCCCCTTTTTCTCGTAACGGATCCCCTTGAATTCCATGCTGCTTATTTTGCATTTTCCTTTCCAATTTTCAAAATAACTTTCACATGCGCGCCGCTGCGCTGGGTTTGAAAGGCCTCCTCATACCGGTCCAGAGGGAACTCCCCGGTAATGACCCGGCTCAGGTCCAGTCGGCCGAGCATCCGTACCGAGCGGTCAAACAGGCCGGGGGAGAGGAACACACTACGGATCGTCAGCTCCCGGTAGAAGGCGGAAGCCAGATCCAGCGAGTATTTTGCCCCGCCGCGATAGGCCGAGGCGATGACCAGCGTGCCGCCGGGCGCCACCAGATTGCAGGCTGTGTCCAGCGCGGGAAGGGCGCCGGAGCACTCAATGACCACGTCGAAACCGCGTCCCTCGGTGAGCGCCCTGGCGTTCTGGTCCAGCTCCGCCTCCCCGGAGTTCAGGGCCGCATCCGCACCCAGGGTAAGGGCCAGCTCCAGCTTCTCCGGCACAATGTCCATCAGCACCAGCGGATGGGCCCCGGACAGCCGTGCCAGCTGCAACGCCAGCATGCCGATGGGGCCGCCGCCGAAGATGGCCACCGACATGCCGGGCCGGATCTCTGCCCGCTGAATGGCCCGCATGGCGATGGAGGTGGGCTCGGTCAGGCAGCCCTCCCGCAGGGAGATGTCCCCGGGCAGCTGATAGACCTGAGTCTCGTCCGTCACCACGTACTCGCCCATGCCGCCCTGGGTGGAGACCGTGCTGCGGCAGAAATTCTCCATGCGGTTGCGGCAGAAATAGCACTGACCGCAGCCGCGGTTGTTGTTGTAGGTCACCCGGTCGCCCACCTTGACTCTGGTGCAGTCCTGGCCGACCTCGGTCACCACGCCGCTGACCTCATGCCCCAGAGGGACATGAAAATTCTCCGGCACGCCCGTGTACATGTAGTCGAAATCGCCCGAGGCGGTATGCACATCGGAACCGCAGATGGCGCAGTATTGCACCCGGATCTTTACGTCAGTGGGCCGGACTACCTGGGGCTCCGGCACGTCCAGCAGGTGCAGGCCCTGACTGGGATAGCGGTAAGTAAGCTGTTTCATCTTTGCATTTCTCCTCTATTATTTATTAGGAGGCCCGGAGGGCCTCAGTCCTCCAGCGCGGCGTAGACGTTCACCGCCGCCGGGGTGGAGGGGTCGCACTGAGTTCCGAAGGGAAGCACCGGATAGGCTGTCCCCACATGGTTCCACGCCTTGATGCCCTCCAGGGCAGAAGGCACCAGGGCAGGGGGCACGCACAGGAGCATCTCGCTGTCGTCACAGCCGCCTCTCTGCCGCTCGCCCATGCAGGGAACCGTACCGGCGGGCTTTCCGGTGAGATAGCACTCAATAAAGCCGTCAGAGCAGGAGGACTCTCCCACAAAGCGCATGCTGACAGGCTCGTAATTGCTCCACTGCAGGCCGTTCATCAGCTGCATGATTTGGCCCGGGGTTCCATAGAAGGCCACCACGTCCGGCTCGATCTTATCCTCCGCCGCAGGGGAGAGGATCACCGCCTCACAGCTGCCGGCCGGCAGGCGCTTAATGGCCAGCTGCTCGCCCCGGGCGTCCTCCAGCGTGGCATAGCCGCCGCCCGCCATCATCTGGCCGCTGTAAATAAAGTCGTTTGGCTCAGCCAGGCCAAAAATGCTGGCGCAGTTTCCAAAGGTCTCCGGCATGCCTCCCGCTACATCCGCGGCGGCACAGCCGATGGTCTTTCCCGCAATGCGAGCAATACCAAAGAACTGACACAGACAGGCGGGATGCTTGGGGCGCTTGAGGCCCTCCACCTTGTCCAGCTCACCGGCATCGGCACAGAATTTTACCCCCAGCGCGCGGGGCTTCAAGCGGAGCAGCTGTTCGATCTCCCGGGTTGCGTTTGCTAATTGTGACATAAGAAAAACCTCCTGTTTTTTGCATGGCCGTATCTGTCCGCGATGCCTGCCGATTTATAGATAGTCCAAGGCCTGGGGATCTACTTTATATTTCTGCCCGTCTCCACTACATAGCCTGTAAACTCATGTCCAATGATAATGGGCAGCCTGGTCAGGTAGTGCAGTTTAGAATAAGCCGGCAGGTCTGTGCCACAGATGGAGGCATAGCTGACCTTGAACAGGATGTCGTCCGGACCGATCTCCGGGATGGGAACCTCCTTCCGGGCCAGCTTGCCCGCCCCTTCCAAAACCATCGCTCTCATAGTGCCTTTCATGCTGTCGCCCTTCTTTTATGCGCGCTTCACGTCTCAACCTTTCATCCGGCCTGTTTCTCAGTTTCCTTTGAGCCGGATGACCTGTTCTCTCGCAAAAACGATGCCAACTGGCGCTGTTTTTGTATATTTTCCATCTGAGCGCTGTTTGCAGCTCTTTTCAAAGGAAGTTCTCCTGTGTTTTTCCTCTTTCTCAGGCAAAACAGCGGACATCCGCGCTTCGGACTGTGCATAAATGATACAGCTCCCGAGCAAAAAGTAGATAACTTTTGTCCCGCTGTATATTTTCCTGATGAAAAACAACCCAAAAATATACGGATTATTAGCCTTTCCCTGAACGCCCGCATGTTGGCACGGCGCTTGCTAGACCTTTATGATAGACCTGTAGGCAGCATCATGGGCGGAGGTCATAAGCTTTGCGTTGTTCCCTGTTGGAGGTGATATGCTGCACGATTGATAGACATCCCCTGCTATGGCATATTTTGAGTCTGAAAAGAGAAGGAGAGGGATTAAATGCTTCGTGATCCGAAAACAAACAAGCTCTACTATGGATACCTGTCCACCTTTCTGGCCGGCCTGACGATCTTCGGCTCTACCGGCATCCTCAACAACGCCTCCGCCCAGTACATCGCCCACCTGACCACGGTGGAGGGTTGGGACGCCGCCCTGGTCAGCAACGCTTTCTCCATCCGCACCCTGTTTTCCTTCGTCATGCCACTGGTTGGTCTGGCTGTAGCCAAAATGGGTCCGCGCAAGTGCATCTTCTTTACCACGGTACTCACCTCCATCGCCCTGGTGATTACCGGCTACTCCACCGGGCCCCTGATGTTCATGGTGGTCTTCGGCGTTGCCGTGGGCTTCTCCATGATGTTTAACGATGCCCTGGCCTGCCAGGCTGTGGCTGCCAACTGGTGGAGCAGCCGCCGCGCCGTGGCCTCCTCCTGCCTCAACGGTATGGCCGCCTTGGGCGGCATGGTCATCCCGCCCATTATCGCCGTCCTGCTGCGGGACTATGGCTGGACCACCTCCCTGTGGGCAGCCGCCATCGCCCTGCTGGTCATCACCGCCATTCCTCAGTTTATCTGGATGAAGGACCATCCCGGCGAGGCCGGCCAGGAAATGGAGTGCGGCCAGCCCAAGGTGTCCAAAGGGGCCACTGCCGAGGAAATCGCCGCCGCCAAGGTGGAGGTAAGCTGGGAGGCCAAGGACGCCATGAAGACCCCCCAGATGTGGATCACTGCCCTGTGCTGGGGTTTCTGCAACGTTGCCTACGCCGCCGTTATGTATTTCTCCGTCACCCATTTTATCCTGGAGGGCAGAATGGATTCCGTACAGGGCTCCTTGTTCATCACCGTGTTGAACCTGTTCCTGGCCGTATGGTGTTTCCTCGGGGGCGGGCTGGTCAAGAAACTGGGGCCCCGGTGGAGTTATTTCATCGGCGGCATTATGTGCTGCGGCTGCTGCATCAGCATTACCACCGTCACCAGCAACAAGGCCACCTGGATTCTGCCCTGCGTGCTCAGCGGCTTCTTCGGCCTTCTGCAGCCCGCTTCCGTGATTTCCCTGACCACCTTCTACGGGCCCAAGAACTTCGCCAAGATCCAAGGCTGGCTTTTCCCCATTTTTACGATTCTCGCCGCCGCGACCTCCTCCCTGATTGGCGTCTATATGGCCAAAACCGGCTCGTTGACCGCGGTGTTCTTTGTATGCGGCTTTGTGAGCCTGGGGTGCAGTGTGCTGGCCCTGTTCCTGCGCAAGCACAAGAAGATTCCCGCCAAGTATCAGGCTATGTATGACGCGCAGAAGGCCGAGGCACAGGCCGAAACAAGGGCACAGGAGTAAATGGAGGATCGTTTGATATGCAAGAATATACCGATATCCGTTTTGAAAAAGGCTGATGGTGTGGCCACCATCACCAAGACGAACGCCCAGATCGGCTATTGCATGAGCCGGGAGCTCACCGTCCAGATGAAGCAGGCGCTGCTGGACGCGGCGCAGGACGATGACATCACCGTTATCGTCATCACCTCCGAGGGCGGTATTCACCAGGGCGCCTATGCCGTCAGCCAGGGTATGGAGCAGGAGGACGGCAAACGTCCCCTACATGTCCGGGAATTCATCCAGTACGGCCATGACGTGGCCCGGCTGATTGAGACTATGTGCAGATGTTAAGAAAGTGAAAAAGAAAGGATTGATTTCCACATGGAAGAAAAGATTCTGCCCCACGATGATGTAGATATTTACGTTGAGCCCCGAAAGCGTATGCCCCTGGCGGTTGTTATTATGTCCGCCCTGCTGGGCGCCCTGATGTTCGGCTATGGCCTGTCCGCCGCCCTGGTGGCCATTGGCACCGAAATGGGCAGCATGGAGATGATCGCCTGGCTGTTCACCGCGGCCAACATTGTACAGATGGTGATGAACCCTCTGCTCCCCGGCATCAGCGCCAAAATCCCCATGCCCAGGCTGATCTTGATTGGACTGATCGTGGGTCTCGCCTCCGCCGTCGGCTTTACCTTCGCCCCCAACATGCCCATCATGATCCTTTGCCGCGCCCTCAACGGTTTCTCCGGCGCAGTTCTCTTCAACGGCGGCCTGGCCTTCGCCGGCCAGATCATGACTCCTGAAAAGCGCCCTATGGCGACCATTCTTCAGATGGTATTCAATGGTGTGGGCTCCATGGCCGCCCCCGTGCTCGCCGGCGTCCTGGTCGACTCCGGCAGCTGGAGGCTCTGGATGGCGGTCACCGTTGCCCTGTATGCCATCGTGCTCGTCCTGTACGTGATCTTCTATCCCCGCGGCGTTAAGCCTCTCCCCGGCGCAAAAGTGGACGGCCCCGGCGTGATTTTGCTGGCGATTATCTTCCTGGCTTTGGCCCTGGTTCTGCAGCTGTCCGGCACCTATTGGCCCTGGCTGTCCCCCACCACCTTCATTCTGGCCGCGGTGGTCATCATCGCCCTGGTCCTGTTTGTCCGCGTAGAGCTGAAGGTGGAGCGAAGCGGCCGCCGGCCTGCTTTCCGCGTGTCCCTGTTCAAGCAGAATCCCTTCCGCACCGCCTGCCTGTGCGCTCTTTGCGCCTGCATCGCCACCAACGGCGTGGCCAGCTACTACTCCGCCTATGCCCAGAGCGTGCTGGGCTTCAGCGCCACGCAGGCATCCCTGGGCTATTCCATCGGATCCGTCGGCTGTATCATTCTCAGCCTGACCCTGGGCTACTTCATGGGTAAAAAGCGCCTCTTCAAGCCCTGCGCCGCGCTCACCGCTGTGGTGTGGATCGCGGTCGTGGTGCTGGTCATTCTGCTGGGCAGCAGCATGACGCCTGTCCTGTACACCGTTCTCATCGCCATCTTTGCCACTATGACCGGATGGGGCAGCAGCATGAACTTTCTCATCGGCCAGACCATGGTCGCCACAAAAGACGTGCTGGACTCCTCTGCGGGCGTGGTCTCCCTCCAGATGGTGGGTGCCTTCCTGGGTGTGTCCCTCAACGCCGCGCTGATTAACACCGTTGGCTATACCGGCCTGTTCGCCGCCTGCGCAGTGGGCGCCGCCCTTTTCCTGATCTTTATGCTCTTCCTGAAGGACCCCGCCAAGCAGAAATAAGTCCCTTTCCTCCTTGCCCGGCATCTACCCGCTTGGCGGTGCGCCAGGCGCACCGCCAAGCGGGGTTTTGTACCATGCCATGGACCACATGACTTGGCCCGGGCGCATTGGTCTGAAAGTGAGGAGGATACCTCAACTTGTAAAATGAATTCTGAAAGAAAGAAGAACTGTATGAACTATCAAGAGTTGTATCAATCCAAACTGGGCACCCTGGAGGGCGCCCTCAACCTGATCCATTCCGGCGATGTGATCGGCACTCCGATTTACGGCAATGAGCCGACCCATTTTCTTCGCAGCCTGCATACCATCGCCTCCCGGGTAAAGGATGTCACCCTATGGACCATGCTGATGATGGGAGACTATCCGGTGATGAGCGACCCGGAGCTGGCCGGGCATATTGACGTTTGCACCTACTTCTACAACAAGGACTGTCGGAACGGACATCCCACCGGGCGCTTTCAGTATGTCCCCACTGACCTGCATATGGTGGACTATGCCATCGCGTCGGCCAAGCCGGCCAATGTCTTTGTGGCGGCCGTCTCCCCTATGGACGAGCACGGAAAGGTCTATCTGTCCTTTGACATGCAGGCGGGCATACAGCTGATGAGCACCGCCGAACGGGTGATTTTTGAGATTAATTCCAACATTCCCCGCGTCTTCGGCGAGACAGCGCTCCCCATCGAATGCGCCGACTATATTTACGAGGCAGACACGCCCCTCCCCTGCGCCCCCGTCCCCACGGCCACGGAGACAGAGCTGGCGATTGCTCAGAACGTGGTCTCCCTGATTCAGGACGGAGACTGTATTCAGCTGGGCATCGGCGGGATGCCCAACGCCGTGGGCGAGGCCCTAATGGACAAGAAGGACCTGGGGATCCATACCGAGATGATCACCTCCTCCATGGGCAAACTTCTCAGGGCCGGCGTGGTCAATAACGCCCGCAAAAACTTCAACCGCGGCAAGACCGTGGGTGCCTTCGCCTGGGG
The DNA here is from genome assembly GCA_934667095.1 of uncultured Oscillospiraceae bacterium. Classification (GTDB taxonomy): domain Bacteria; phylum Bacillota; class Clostridia; order Oscillospirales; family Oscillospiraceae; genus Enterenecus. The sequence goes on from CAKULE010000005.1 coordinate 30,839, forward strand.
AGACCAGGCGCTGTACGACTACATGGCTGAAAACACCAGCGTAATGCTGCGTCAGGCGGCCTGGGTCAATCATCCCGCCAATATCGCCCGCAACGACAATATGGTTTCGGTCAACACCGCCATACAAGTGGATTTGACAGGTCAGATCTGCTCGGAAAGCATGGGATCCAGGCAGTACTCCGGCAGCGGCGGCGCACTGGACTTCGCTTACGGCGCCATGCACTCCAAGGGCGGCCGCGGTATTATTGCCTTGGCTTCTACCACAAAGGGCGGTACCGTCTCTAAAATCCAGGCCACCCTTGCTCCAGGCGCGGCTGTTACGATTCCCCGCAACAGCGCGGATTACATCGTTACCGAATATGGCATCGCCCGTCTGCGGGGCCGCTCCCTGCGTCAGCGGGTGGAAAACCTGATTGCGATCGCCCACCCCGACTTCCGCGCTGAACTGCGCAGACAGGCCGATCAGTTCATGCTTTGGTAGGACTGCACGGGGCAGCATACTTGCTTCTTTTTTGTCTTCCCGGCAGGGCTGCAATATTCTGTCCCCCAAACCGCAGGTTTTGTTGAATATATCTGTGTAAGAAGGGCCAAGAATCAGCTCCAAATTCCTAAAAACGAGCGAAATTCCCCTTCCATATCCTGGCGAGCTGTTTTGTAAAGGCTTACTTATATTCAGTATGCAGGCAACGGCATCGCTGTGGCACAGCCTCAAAACACAAGCATGGATTTATCTATGGGGCGGTATTCTGAACCTGCTGACCGTCGTTGATGTTGCCCCTAAAGTGTAACGGACCATATGTGGCGCTGTTGCAAACTTCACTTCCAAGTCGGACGGCTATTTGATATAACGGAGAAAAAGCGAATGGGGTAATGGGCCAGGTGATCCGGTGGTATTTTTGCTGTCTCCAGGCAACGATCACGATGCCACTCACGCGATAGAAGTGTTAAGAAAAACCCAAATTGAGGGAAGCAACGCCTCCCATCCTTGGGCGGTTGATTGGTGGTTGTACAAGGAACGACACCTGGCAGAATGCTTCTTCCAGAAAATCAAGTGGTTCCGTAGAGTCGCTACCAGATACGACAAACTTGATTCCACTTTCCTCGCCTTTGTTTATCTCGCTGCTATTGTCATCTGCTTACTTTAGACGATTGCTGTTTATATTTCAAACAAGGCCCTGATTCTGTCAATTTTTTGACGTGGAGAACAAGGTTTCTCCCACAGCGCAAAAGGCGATCCGAAAGCTGAATGAGCGGGACGCTGCCTTGGCCCTGGGCCTTATCCAGCGGCTCGCGCTCCCTTTGCGTGATGGTCCAGGAGAAGATTATAAAGCTGGCCGGTGAGGATTATCCCCACCGGCCAATTTTTACTTTCAAGCGGCCTGTTTCTGGCCGCGCAGCCCCGCCGCTCTGATCCGAAGCTCGACGGACAGATAATAAGAAATAAACCAAGATACAAGAGAATCAATCTATCAATCAACACAAAAATGGATGGATTGATGGATGGGACAGGAGGTCAGATGAAAACTTTTTGTAAGCTCATCGCAAAGGAGGGTGAAGATTCACAAGCTTGACCCCATTGAGCGGCTGCCGGACGGCTCGCTCTTTCGCCTGGCGCCGGGGCAGCTCCGCAGCGTGCGCGGCCTTACAAAGCGCTGCTGCAACTTTTCAGGCGGTGAGTGCCTGCTGCTGGACGGTGCCTGCCCGCAGTACGTCTCCCGCAGCCTGCTTTGCCGGTGGTTTCGCCGCGCCGTACTGCCCCAGCAGCCCAAGCTGGAACAGGCCATCCTCAGCCCGAAAAAACTCCGCCGCTGCGAAGTCTGCGGCAAGGGCATCCTCGCCCGCTCCGGCAGGACAAAATACTGCCCCGCCTGCGCCAAGGAGGTTCATCGCCGGCAGAAGGCGAAATCCGCCCGCAAACGCCGGTCCGGTGTAGACAATTCAGGGGCGAAAAGCCCTTGAATTGCAAGCATTCCCGCACCGACAAAGCCGCGCGGCAATACCCGATTTCCCTCGCAGCCCCGAAATCGAGTTCTATTTGTCTACATAAGCACCACGAAAGGAGACATTTCCATGGATAACATCCTCACCGTCCCTATTCATCTGAAAGTGACACTGACCACCAAGGAAGCGGCAGAATACAGCAACATCGGCATCAACAAGATCGACAGTATGCTCCGCAGCCCCAACTGCCCATTCGTCTTGTTCGTCGGGACAAAAAAGCTGGTAAAGCGCCGGGAGTTTGAAGAGTACATCAGCCAAAAGCTGGTGATCTGACGGCAAAAGATAATTTGCAAAAACAGCTTGAGAGAAAAGAACCTATCTGCTATAATTATATTGTTGCAGTAGACTCTTTTCTCTCTGCGGGAAAGGAGTATACAATGGGCAAAAACTTAAAAGGCAAAGAATGCGGCAAGAATATCCGCCGGAGAATGGACGGTTTTTGGTACAGTAAGCGCCGTTCAAGTGCCGAAAACCCTTGAAAAATAAGGAGATAGAGAAAACTATGAAATTAGGTATCGTGGGGCTACCCAACGTGGGCAAGTCCACCCTGTTCAACGCCATCACCAACGCCGGTGCGGAGAGCGCCAACTACCCCTTCTGCACCATCGACCCCAACGTGGGCGTGGTGGCCGTGCCCGACAGCCGGCTGGAGTGGCTCAGCGAGTTTTACCACCCGAAAAAGACGACCCCCGCCGTGGTGGAGTTCGTGGACATCGCCGGCCTGGTGAAGGGGGCCAGCAAGGGCGCCGGTCTGGGCAACAAGTTCCTGGCCAACATCCGGGAGTGCGCCGCCATCGTCCACGTGGTGCGCTGCTTTGACGATGAGAATATCATGCACGTGGTGGCCGACGCAAGTACCAACGTCCCAGTGGACCCGCTGGGGGACATCGACACCATCGATCTGGAGCTGATCATGGCTGACGTGGAGATGGCCGAGCGCCGTATCGACAAGGCCCAGAAGGCTGCCAAGGCGGACAAGAAGTACTTCCACGAGGCCGAGGTGTTCGAGGGCCTGCGGGACTGGCTGAACGACGGCAAGTCCGCCCGCACTTTTCTGGCCGAGCTGGACGAGGACGATGCTGCCACCCTGCGCACGGCGGAGCTGCTGTCCCTCAAGCCGGTGATCTACGCCGCCAATCTGGACGAGGACGGCTTCGCCGATCCGGAGGGCGTTGCGTATTACCAGCAGGTGGCCCAGCGGGCGGCGGCGGAGGGCGCCCAGGTCATCCCCGTCTGCGCCAAGCTGGAGGCCGAGATCGCTGAGCTGGACCCGGAGGAGAAGGCTGTCTTTCTGGAGGAACTGGGCATCGCCCAGTCCGGCCTGGACCGGCTGATCCAGGCCAGCTACGAGTTGCTGGGCCTGATCTCTTTCCTCACCGCCGGCGAGGATGAGTGCCGGGCGTGGACCATCGTCCGGGGCACCAAGGCACCCCAGGCCGCGGGCAAGATCCACTCCGACTTCGAGCGGGGCTTCATCCGGGCCGAGACGGTGGCCTTCGAGGACCTGAAGACCTGCGGTTCCATGGCCGCCGCCCGGGAGAAGGGCCTCATTCGGTCCGAGGGCAAGGAGTACGTGGTCAGGGATGGGGACATCATCCTCTTCCGGTTTAACGTGTAAAGTAAAACAGCCGCGGCAGAGCACCTGCTGCGGCTGTCCTTTTGACAAATTTAATGTGCCTGTACCGGCACAAAAACAACTCCTGCCCACGAGGATGGGCAGGAGCTTTATTTTTCTCAATGCGGCCCTTACTTCATCCCGGTGGAGCCGAACCCGCCGTCCCCGCGGATGGTATCGTCCAGCTCGTCGGCTATCTGGAACTCCGCCGTCAGATAGGGGGCGATGATCAGCTGGGCAATGCGGTCGCCGCTCTGGACGGTGCGGACCACGCCGCTGTGGTTGTGGAGGGGCACCATCAGCTCCCCACGGTAGTCGGAGTCGATGACGCCCACCTTGTTGGCGGGGGCCAGGCCCTGCTTGGTGGCCAGCCCGGAGCGGGCGTATACCAGGCCTACGTAGCCCCTGGGGATGGCCAGCGCCAGCCCGGTGTGGAGCATGGCCGTCTCGCCGGGGGCGATGTTCACGGGGGCGTCGGTCAGGGCGTAGAGATCGGCCCCGGCGGCGTCGGCAGAGCCATAGGCCGGTGCCTTGGCCCGGGGGTCCAGTAGCTTGATGGATACAGGTTCGGTCATGGAAGTCCCTCCTTGCATACAATGTGTCGATTTTACCATCCTGGACCGCCAAAGTAAATAGAACGAGCGTTTGACTTCTGAATGAGGAGGGTGTATACTAAAGAAAATGTGAGGAAGGGGGAGCGATCCATGGACCGGGTAATCTTTCACTGCGACTGCAACAGCTTTTATGCCTCGGTGGAACTGCTCTCCCATCCGGAGCTGCGGGAGCGGCCGGTGGCAGTGTGCGGCGACCCCGCCAGCCGCCACGGCATTATCCTCGCCAAGAACGAGGCGGCCAAGACCTTCGGCGTCAAGACGGCGGAGACCATCTGGCAGGCCCGGCAGAAGTGCCCGGAGCTGGTGTTGCTGCCCTCCCACCACCGGCTGTATGAGGAATATTCCAAAAAGGTGAACGCCATTTACGAGCGGTTCACCGATCTCATCGAGCCCTTTGGCATCGACGAGAGCTGGCTGGACGTCACGGGTACCCTCCACCTCTTCGGCGGGGACCCCCGGGCCTTGGCTGACCGCATCCGGGCCGAGGTGAAGGGGGAACTGGGACTGACGGTGTCGGTGGGGGTGTCCTTCAACAAGGTGTTTGCCAAGCTGGGCAGCGATTATAAAAAACCGGACGCCACCACGGTCATCACCGTGGAGGACATCCCCACCATCGTCTGGCCTCTGCCGGTGACCGACCTCCTGTTTGTGGGCCGGGCGGCGGCGGGGGTGCTGCGGCAGTACGGCGTGGAGACCATTGGCCAGCTGGCCGCCTTTGACCGGGACGCCCTTGTCACTCTGTTGGGCAAGCAGGGTGGGCAGCTGTGGGCCTATGCCAATGGGCTGGAGAACAGCCCCGTGGCCCCGGCGGGGCAGTACGTGCCCCCCAAGTCCGTGGGCAACGGCTTCACCTTCCCCCGGAACCTTACCACCCGGGACGAGGTCCACCGGGGCTTGGCTGTCCTGTGCGATGAGGTAGCCGCCCGTCTGCGGAAGGACGGGCTGAAGGCGTCCACCCTTCAGGTGGTCATCCGGGACCCGGCCTTCCGCGACCTGTGCCGCCAGCGGCCCCTGAAGGCCCCCACCTATCTGGCCCGGGAGCTCACCGCCGCCGCGGCGGACATCGTGGCCCAGAGCTGGGGCGGCGGGCCCATCCGGGCCCTGACAGTGACGGCTCAGAACCTGGTCCCAGAGGACGAGGCGGCGGACCAGCTGGGCCTTTTCGACGCCCAGACCCCCGCCCGGCGGGACCGGCAGGAAAAGCTGGAGCACACCATAGACGCCATCCGGGCCCGGTACGGGCAGAGCGCCCTGCGCTCCGGCGCGGCGGCCCCGCCCCCGGAGTCGGAAGAGGACGGCCCGGTGCCTTTCTGAGCTCCGGCCGCTCATATTGTCCCCATTGCAGGCATATACATCTCTCAGGACGCAAGGAGCAGGGAGTTGTTGCCATGTGAAAGGGAACATTGAGGAGCGGGCCGTGGCACTGGCCCAGTACATTATAGAGCATCGGGCCACCGTGCGGGCTGCCGCCAGCAAATTCGGTATCAGTAAGAGCACGGTCCACAAGGATTTGTCCGAAAGATTGCCGTGGCTGAATCAGACGCTCTACCGGGAGGCCAAGGCCATTCTGGAGGAGAATAAGGCGGAGCGGCATATACGGGGCGGCATCGCCACACGGAAAAAATACAAAGGGGAATGAAAAAAGCCCATGACAGGCGGGACCTGCCATGGGCTTTTTCTGTTGTGTGCGGAGCCTGCGTCACTGGCTGGCCACGGTGATGTCGTTGATCCACTTGCCGCTGCGGAAGCGGATGAGGCCGAGGATGGACTTGATGACGTTTTCGCTCATCATGGCCAGATAGACCCAGAGAATGTCGGCCTTCACCACCAGCCCCAGAATGGCTGCCAGCGGGATGGCTGCCACCCACAGGGGCAGCAGGTCGATGATCGTGGCCATGCGCACGTCTCCGCCGCCCCGGAGGACGCCCACGATGTTGGTGGTATCAAAGGACCGCAGGGGCATGAAGCAGAACTGGATGGTGAGCATCAGCGTGCAGATGCGCCCTGCCCCGGCGGACAACTTGAACAGCGGGTAGAGCACCGGGATGAACAGCAGATGGAGCACGCCCATGAACAGCGCTCCCGCCGCCGCGCCGAAGAGCACCGCCAGCAGGTCCAGCAGCGCCCCCAGCCGGTAGACCTGATCCATGTGGCCGGAGCCGATCTCCTGCCCGATGAAAATGGCGGTGGTGCCGGCGATGGCGAACACGCCCACGGTGCACAGGTTGGTGATGTTGCCTGCAATGGCGTAGGCGGCCAGAATTTCCTGCGAGCCCTGCATGTGCCCCATGATGGTGGGGAACAGGGAGGTGCCGAGGCCCCAGAAGGTCTCATTGCACACCACGGGAGTGGCGAAGCGGATGAAGCGCTTGGTCATGTCCTTGCCGGGTTTCAGCAGCAAGGCGGGTCTGATGCGGAACTTCTTGTCCCGGATGGCCCACACCACCATCACGGTGAAGGACAGAACCCGGGCCAGCAGGGTGGCCAGCGCCGCGCCCGTCACGCCCAGCCGGGGCGCGCCCAGATTGCCGAAGATGAACACCCAGTTGAGGAAGGTGTTGGCCGCCATGGACACGCACAGGATGTACAGCCCCCGGCGGGGGTTGCCCATGGACCGGTGGGCCCCCACGTAGACCTGCACGAAGCTGTCGAAAAAGTAGCTCCAGCCCACGATGCGGGCGTAGTCGGCGGCGATGTCGATGACGGCGGCGTCGTTGCCGAAAAGGGACATGAACTGATGAGGCAGCAGGCCCATGATGAGGGCGAAGGCCAGTGTGATGGCGCCTGCCACGTACATGCCGATGCCCAGCACCCGGTTGATGGCGTCGTGGTCCCTCTTGCCGGCGTACTGGCTGGTGAGGACGGAGGAGCCGCTCTGGATGCCGAAGCACATCAGCTGGATGACGAACACCGGGATATTGGCCAGGGTGACCCCGGCCAGCGGGCCCTCGCCCAGCACGCCCACCATGAAGGTGTCCACAAGGCCGAGGGAGTTGGTGATGATATTCTGGAACAGGATAGGGAGGGCCAGAGCGATGAGCTTTTTGTAGAACCCGGGCTCCCGTTTGAACAGACCGCGCATAGAACGATGCTCCTTATCAGAAATTAAGAGAGGGTGGTGAACAGGGTGCGGCTGGCCTCCGTCAGGGCAGCCACCAGCCGGTCGGCCTCCTCCCGGGTGGAATCGGGGGAGAAGGACAGCCGCAGCGCCCCGTCCAGCCAGGGCTTGGGCAGGCCGAGGGCGGCGAATACGTGGCTGGGCTTGCCCCGGTGGCAGGCGGAGCCGGAGGAGATGCAGATCCCCTGATCCCCCAGCACCCGGACGATGACCTCGCTCTTGTACCCCGGCAGGGTGACGGCGCAGATGTGGGGCACGTCCCCGGCGGAGATGACCCGCAGGGCGGGGATGGCGGCCTGAAGGCGCTCCAGCGTGTAGCGCTTGATGGCGGCGGTGCGTTCCTGCCGGCCGGCATCGGCAGACAGGGCGGCGCAGGCGGCGGCGAAGCCGGCGATCTGGGCCGTGGCTTCGGTGCCGGAGCGGAGACCCTCCTCCTGCCCGCCGCCGGTGAGCAGGGGCTTCAGCTTCACGCCCTGCCGGATGTAGAGGGCGCCTATCCCCTTGGGGGCGCCCACCTTGTGGCCGCTGACGGCGACAAGGTCCGCCCCGAGGCTCTTCAGCGTGCCGGGGACCTTCAGAAAGCCCTGCACCGCGTCGCAGTGGAAGAGGATGCCCTTGTCATAGGCCTTCACCAGCCTGACGCACTCCGCCACCGGCAGGAGAGAGCCCACCTCGTTGTTCACCAGCATCATGGACACCAGTACGGTGTCGGGCCGGAGGGCGGCCCGGAGGTCTTCCGGGTCGATGTGCCCGGCCCTGTCGGGCTTCAGATAGGTGACGTCATACCCCTGTGCGGCCAGATCCTTACAGGTCTCCAGCACGGCGGCGTGCTCGATGGCGGTGGTGATGATGTGCTTTCCCTTCCGGCGGCCCAGCTCGGCCCCCCGGCGGATGGCCCAGTTGTCCCCCTCGGTGCCGCAGGAGGTGAAGAACACCTCGCCGGGGCCGCAGCCCATGGCGGCGGCCACCTGCGCCCGGTAGCCCTTCACCCGCAGGGCGGCCTCCCGCCCGAGGGGATAGCGGGAGGAGGGATTGCCGAAGCGGCACAGCTCCTCCGCCACGGCGGCGGCGGCCTCCGGCCGGACGGGCCCGGTGGCGGCGTAATCAAAATAGGTGAGCTCCATAGCTGGGCCTCCTTCAAAGTCAGTTCCTCTATCTTAATCGTCAGCCGACGGAAAGTCAACTGGAAAGCAGGGGAAGGGTTGACTTTATGCCCAAAATCTTCTATGATTAAGTCGATTATATGAGAGGGAGGAACCGAGATGAAAAAAACAAGCCTAATTAGCATTGGAGCCGCCATTTTAGGACTGATCCTTTTGATCGTGGGGATTTCACAGAACAATAGCATTCAGGCACAGCTGGCCTCGCTTTTTGGCAGCGGGAAGGTGAACCCCGGAACACCATGGATCGTGATTGGGATCATTTTGATTTTGGGTGCAGCTGTATTCTTTGTGATTAATAAAAAGAAGAATATTTGAGAAGCAGTGTAGCATCAAGGCGCTTGACTTTTAGGCGCCTTGATGCTACACTATTTGCGAAAATCGCGATGACGGAGACGAGACCGCACAGCGGCGCACAGAGAGGGACGCATTTGGTGGAAGCGCCCCGCGCAGGCAGCGGTTGGTACCACTCCCGAGCAGTCTGCGAGGAGCAGACCGGGTCCGCCCGATACAGCGGTCACGAGCGACGGCCATGGGCCGTAAGCAGGGTGGAACCGTGGGTAGAAGCGTTTGAGCCGCCGAACAGGCACGGATGGACCGAAGCGAGGGCGAGAGCTCCAGCCGGAGGGAAGCCGCGCGCAGCGAACAGGCGAAACGTGACATCAACTCACCCCTGATCCAGAATCGGGGGTGTTTTTTTGCGCCCTCATACAAGGAGGAACTACAAATGTCCGAAGAGAATCTGTACACGTTTGAAAACGAGGAGTACCGCCAGACCTACTGGCATACCTGCTCCCACGTGATGGCTCAGGCCGTGAAGCGCCTGTGGCCCGAGGTGAAGCTGGCCATCGGCCCCTCCATCAAGGAGGGCTGGTATTACGACATGGACGCCCCCTTTGCCTTCACGCCCGAGCACATGGAGCAGATCGAGGCCGAGATGCGCAAGATCTGCAAGGAGAAGCTGAAGCTGGAGCGCTTTGAGCTGCCCCGGGAGGAGGCCATCAAGTTCATGGAGGAAAAGGGTGAGCCCTATAAGGTGGAGCTCATTCAGGATCTGCCGGAGGATGCCCACATCTCCTTCTACAAGCAGGGTGAGTTCACTGACCTGTGCGCCGGCCCCCATCTGGACTCCACCGGCCGCATCAAGGGCAACGCCATCAAGCTGCTGGCCTGCAACGCCGCCTACTGGCGGGGCGACTCCAACCGGCAGACCCTCCAACGCATCTACGGCATCGCCTTCCCCAAGAAGGAGGAACTGGACGCCTATCTGGAGCGCATCGAGGAAGCCAAGCGCCGAGACCACCGAAAGCTGGGCAAGGAACTGGGTCTGTTCATGCTGCGGGACGAGGGCCCCGGCTTTCCCTTCTTCCTGCCCAAGGGCATGGTGCTAAAGAACACCCTCATCGACTACTGGCGTCAGGTCCACAAGAAGTACGGCTATGTGGAGATCTCCACTCCCATGATCCTCAACCGTGCCCTGTGGGAGCGCAGCGGCCACTGGGACCACTATAAAGAGAATATGTACACCACCGTCATCGATGGGGAGGACTACGCCATCAAGCCCATGAACTGCCCCGGCGGCATGCTGGTCTACGCCAGCGAGCCCCACTCCTACCGCGACCTGCCCCTGAGGGTGGGCGAGCTGGGCCTGGTCCACCGGCACGAGCTGTCCGGCGCGCTCCACGGCCTGTTCCGTGTCCGCTGCTTCACTCAGGACGACGCCCATATCTTCATGACCTGGGACCAGATGAAGGACGAGATCAAGAACGTGGTCCGCCTGTTTGACGAGGTGTACTCCGTCTTCGGCCTCAGCTATCAGATCGAGCTGTCCACCATGCCCGACGACCACATCGGCGACGAGAAGGACTGGAAGTTTGCTGAGGAGACTCTGGCCGAGGCCATTGGCGAGCTGGGCAAGGACTATATCGTCAACGCCGGCGACGGTGCCTTCTACGGCCCCAAGCTGGACTTCCATCTGGCGGACTCTCTGGGCCGCACCTGGCAGTGCGGCACCATCCAGCTGGATATGCAGCTGCCCGAGCGGTTCGAACTGGAGTACACTGGCGAGGACGGCCAGAAGCACCGACCCGTCATGATCCACCGGGTGGTGCTGGGCTCCATCGAGCGGTTCATTGGCGTGATTACCGAGCATTTTGCCGGAGCCTTCCCCACCTGGCTGACCCCCGTGCAGGTGAAGATCCTGCCCATCACCGACCGGGCGGGCGACTACGCCAAGGAGCTCTCCGCCGCGCTGGATGCCAGGGGCTTCCGCGTGGAGGTGGACGACCGCAACGAGAAGATCGGCAAGAAGATCCGCGAGGCCACGCTGGAGAAGGTCCCCTACATGCTGGTGGTGGGCGACCGGGACGTGGAGAACAAGACCGTCTCCGTCCGTACCCGCGGCGGTGAGGATCTGGGCGCCATGAGCCCCGAGGGCTTCATGGACCTGCTGGCCGACGAGGTTGCTACCAAGAAGCGCTGAGCGCATCAAACGTCAATACGGCCCCGCCGCAGACCTCTGCGGCGGGGCTTTTTACAAAGAGGGAACGGCCATGAACTACAAGCTCATCATTCAATACGACGGCACTCGCTACAACGGCTGGCAGCGGCTGGGGGATACGGAGGACACCATTCAGGGCAAGCTGGAGGGGGTCTTCTCCCGGCTGGCGGGAGAGCCGGTGGAGGTCCACGGCGCGGGCCGCACGGATGCCGGGGTCCACGCCCTGGGGCAGGCGGCCAGCGTGCGTCTGCCGGGGGACCGGGACCCGGCGGAGCTGCTGGCCTACTGCGCCCGCTACCTGCCGGAGGACATCGCCGTCATCGCCGCGGAGCGGGCAGGGGAGCGCTTCCACGCCCGGCTGAACGCCGTGGGCAAGGAGTACCGCTATGAACTGCGGCTGGGCCCCGTGCCCGACGTATTCCGCCGGAAGTACCAGTACCATCTGCCGGGAGAGCTGGACATGGCGGCCATGGAGCAGGCGGCGGCGTATCTGACGGGGCAGCATGACTTCCGCGCCTTCTGTGCCAATAAGCGATATAAAAAGTCCACCGTCCGTACCGTCGCCGCCATCCGGTTGGAGCGGCACGGCCCCGACCTGACCATCACCTACCGGGGAGACGGCTTCCTCCACCACATGGTGCGCATCCTGACGGGGACCCTCATCGAGGTGGGGCAGGGGAAGCGCCCGGCAGAGGACATGCCCGACATCCTCGCCGCCCGGGACCGGTCTGCGGCGGGCTTCACCGCCCCGGCGCAGGGGCTGACGCTGGTGCGGGTGGAGTATTGAACCGCCCGCACCGGCTGCGGATCGATGCAAAAGATGCATAGCAGCGACACGGATTCGAATTGTATTTTCTGCGGGAATATGCTACACTACAAATGTTGCAAGATATACGATTTTAACAAACGGAGGGTGTGCCATGGCGGAGACTATCTTTGACCGGCTGGGGCCGGAGCTGAACAGCGTTGTGTTCCTCGGCGAGGCTGGCTGCGGCAAGAGTGAGATCGCCGTGAACCTTGCCCTCCGGTTGGCGGCGGGGGAGCGGCCCGTCCACTTCTTTGATCTGGACATGACCAAGCCCCTCTTCCGCAGCCGGGACGCGGCCAGACTGCTGGAGGACGGCGGGGTGACCGTTCACTACGAGGAGCAGTTCATGGACGCCCCCACCCTCACCGGCGGCGTGAGCCGCCTGCTGCGGGACCGCTCGGTCTTCACCGTGCTGGACGTGGGGGGCGACCACATCGGTGCCCGGGCCGTGGGGGGCTACGCCCCGCTGCTCAACCGGCCGGAGACCATGCTCTGCTACGTGGTGAACCCTTACCGCCCGTGGTCCATGACGCTGGAGCACATCGACAGGGTGCTGGGGGAGACGCTGGGGGCCTCCCACCTGCGGCTGGACCGGCTGCACATGGTGGGCAACCCCAATCTGGGCCGGGACACCACACCGGAGGATGTGCTGGCCGGCGAGCAGACCCTGCTGGAGCTGGTGGGGCCCTATAAGCCGGTGGAGCTCCTCTGCGTGCGGGAAGATATGGCCGCCGCCGCGGCGGAGCGGGCCGTCACTCCGGTGTTCCCCCTGAAGCTGCATATGACCTACCCGTGGGAGGAGGACCTCCCCGGAAGCTGCTGACCCCCGCGGAACGCCGCGGTAAGAGATGATGAAAAGGAGACGTGTCCATGCCAAAGGTAGAGATCGTGGCGGAACGGTGCAAGAGCTGTGGCTACTGCGTCAAGTTCTGTCCCAAGAAGGTCCTGGCCATCGGAACCAGAGTGAATTCCAAGGGCTACGAGTATGTGGAGCCCGTCCACCCGGAGGAGTGCATCGGCTGCGCCATCTGCGCCCGGATGTGTCCCGACGGGGCCATCGACGTCTACAAGTAAGGGGGTCGGAGAGAATATGGCAAAGGTGTTTATGAAGGGCAGCGAGGCTGTGGCCGAGGCTGCCGTCCGGGCCGGCTGCCGGTTCTTCGCCGGCTACCCCATCACCCCGCAGAACGAGGTGCCCGAGTACTTCGCCCGGCGCATGCCCGAGGTGGGCGGCGTGTTCATTCAGGGCGAGAGTGAGGTGGCCTCTATCAACATGGTCTACGGCGCGGCCTCCACCGGCGTGCGCTCCATGACCTCCTCCTCCAGCCCCGGCATCGCCCTGAAGAGCGAGGGCATCAGCTACTGCGCCGCCGCCCGCATCCCCATGGTGTATGCCAACTTTGCCCGGGGCGGCCCGGGCGTGGGCTCCATTCAGCCCGCCCAGATGGACTATTTTCAGGCTACCAAGGCCAGCGGCAACGGCGGCTTCCGCATGATGGTGCTGGCCCCCGCCTCCGTGCAGGAGGCCGTGGACCTGACCTATGAGGCCTTCGACCTCGCCGACCGGGACCGCAACCCCGTGCTTCTGCTGGCCGACGGCGTCATCGCCACCATGATGGAGCCCGTCACCCTGCCGGAGATGAAGTCCGACGAGGAGGTGGCCGCCATGAAGGCCGCCAAGCACAGCTGGGCCTGCGTGGGCCACGAGCTGGACTACGCCCACCGCGCCTGGATCGAGCCCGGCCACTGGCGTACCGAGGACATGCAGCGGGCCAATGAGGATGCCGCCGCCCTGTACCGGAGCTGGGAGCCCCAGACCCGGGCTGAGACCTATCTGGTGGAGGACGCCGAGGTGGTCCTCACCGCCTACGGCATCTCCGGGCGCATCTGCCGCTCCGCGGTGAAGCTGCTGCGGGCCGAGGGCATCAAGGCCGGCCTGATCCGGCCCATCACCGTGAGCCCCTTCCCTTACAGTGCCTACGATCAGATCGATTACAGCCGCTGCAGGGCCGTGCTGGATGTGGAGATGTCCATCCCCGCCCAGTTCGTGGAGGATGTGAAGGTCGGCGTGAAGGACCGCTGCCCGGTGGAGACCTGTCTCTGCTCCGGCGGCAACCTGATGAGCCGGGAGGCCGTCATGGCCGCCGCCCGGAAGATCATGGAGGGCTGAGAAGATGGAAAAGATCTATACGAGGACCAAGACCATTCAGGAGGACAAGGTGTCCGGCTTTTGCCCCGGCTGCATGCACTCCACTGTCATCAAGCTGATCGGCGAGGCGCTGGACGAGATGGGACTGGTGGACAAGGCGGCCTGCGTGCTGGGCATCGGCTGCTGCGGCCTGCACATGGACTATATCGCCTATGATAACACGACCGCTCCTCACGGCCGCGCCTGTGCCGTGGCCACCGGCATGAAGCGGGCCAATCCCGACTCGCTGGTGTTCACCTATCAGGGCGACGGCGATTTCGCCTCCATCGGGCTGGCGGAGTCCATTTCCGCCGCCAACCGCGGGGAGAATATCACCGTTATCTTCATCAACAACGGCATTTACGGCATGACCGGCGGCCAGATGGCCCCCACCACGCTGGTGGGCATGAAGGCCTCCACCGCGCCCAAGGGCCGCGACCCCAAGGAGCATGGCTATCCCATGCACATGTGCGAGATTCTGAATCAGCTGACCGCCCCGGCCTATCTGGCCCGCACCAGCTGCAATACCCCCGCCAACGTGAACAAGACCAAGGCCGCCATCAAGAAGGCTTTCCAGAACCAGCTGGACGGCAAGGGATTCTCCATGGTGGAGATCGTCACCAGCTGCCCCACCAACTGGGGTCTGGAGCCGTTGGCCGCCCTGGACTATATCGAAGAGAAGATGCTGCCCGAGTTCCCGCTGGGTGTCATCCGCGACCGCTGAGAGGAGGATGGACATGGAGACAAATCTGTGTGTGGCCGGCTTCGGCGGTCAGGGCGTCATGACGCTGGGCAAGTTCCTTGCGGACGCCACCTGCAATTCCACCGATGAGAACGTGACCTTCTTCCCCTCCTACGGCGCGGAGCAGCGGGGCGGCACTGCCAACTGCTTCGTGGTCATCTCCGACGACGAGGTGGGCACCCCCGTGGGCGATGTGATGGATGACCTCATCGTCATGAACGGCCCCTCTCTGGCCAAATTCCTGCCCAAGCTGAAGGAGGGCGGCCACCTGTTCATCAACAGCTCCATCGTGGATGAGCACGAGGTGGACCGCACTGATGTGGCGGTGGTGAAGGCCCCCGTTACCGAGCTGGCGCTGGAGATGGGCAATGCCAAGGTGCTTAACGTGATCATGCTGGGCGTCTACGTGGGCTATACTGAGGTCATTCCCCCCGAGAAGGTGTGGGAGACCATCGAGCATAAGCTGGCCTCCAAGCCCAAGCTGCTGCCCCTGAACAAGCAGGCCTTTGAGAAGGGCCTCGAGCTGGGCCGCGCCCAGCGGTAATGCATCATGCAACAAAAGAGCCCGCCCGGCATCTGCCGGGCGGGCCTTTTCAGCTGTTTTTACTTGCTCTCGGACTTGGCAGGGGCCTTGTTGGGCTCCACTGCGTCGAACACGCCCTTGGCGCTGGCGCACAGGCCAGCCAGCCCCTGGATCTCGCTGGGGATGATAAGCTTGGTGGCCCGGCCGTCGGCGGCCTTCTCGAAGGCCTCCAGCGCCTTGATCTTCAGCACGCCCTCGCCGGGGTCGGCCTCGTTGATGAGCTTGATGGCGTCAGCGGTGGCCTGCTGCACCTTGAGAATGGCCGCGGCCTCAGCCTCGGCGGCCATGATGCGGGCCTCCTTCTCACCCTCTGCCCGGAGGATGGCCGCCTGCTTCTCGGCGTCTGCCCGGAGGATGGCGGACTGCTTCTCACCCTCGGCCACCAGGATCTGGGACTGCTTGGTGCCCTCGGCCTGCAGAATGGCCTCGCGGCGCTCGCGCTCGGCCCGCATCTGCTTTTCCATGGACTCCTGAATGTCCCGGGGCGGCATAATGTTCTTCAGCTCCACGCGGTTGACCTTGATGCCCCAGGGGTCGGTGGCCTCGTCCAGAATGGAGCGCATCTGGGTGTTGATGTGGTCGCGGCTGGTGAGGGACTGGTCCAGTTCCAGATCGCCGATGATGTTACGCAGGGTAGTGGCGGTGAGGTTCTCAATGGCGCTGAGGGGGTGCTCCACACCGTAGGTGTACAGCTTGGGGTCGGTGATCTGGAAGTAGATCACCGTGTCGATCTGCATGGTGACGTTGTCCTTGGTGATGACGGGCTGGGGGTCGAAATCCACCACCTGCTCTTTCAGGGACACGGTCTTGACCACCCGCTCGATGAAGGGGATCTTCAGGTGCAGGCCCACGCCCCACACGGCGCGGAAGGCGCCCAGCCGCTCCACCACGGCGGCCTTGGACTGCTGGACCACCCGGATGTTGCTGGCCAGAATGGCCAGAAGGATGACCACGATGGCCACCACGATGATGATGCTGATGAGATTGTTCAGATTAGGCATACTTTATCCTCCTTATGAAATGACCTCGACGTAAACCTTGACGCCCTCGATCCGCAGGACCCTTACCAGTGTGCCCACGGGGATGATGGTATCATTCCCGCTGCGGGCGGTCCAGATCACGCCGCCGACAGACACCGCGCCGGTGGCCGCCAGATCGTTGATCTCTTCCGTCACCCTGGCCTCCGCGCCGATGACCCGGTCGGCATTGGTGGCCTCCACCCGATTGTTCAGGTGCTTCCGGGCCAGCGGCCGCACCGCCAGCAGGCACACGGCGCTGACCAGCAGGAACAGGACGATCTGCACCCACAGGACGGCCCCCAGCAGGGCGCCGATGAGGGCGGCCAGCGCCCCGGCGGCGAACCAGATGGAGGTGAGCCCCACCGTGACGGCCTCTCCGCCGGCGAACAGGATCAGCAGGACCAGCCAAGTGACTTTGATCGCAATATCCATGGTGGCTTGGCCTCCTTTCTTTCTAATTCTAATTCTAATTATACCATAAATATGTGCCGCGGGGAAGGATTATTTTGTTGCCAGCGGCGGCCTTTTCCGCTATACTGAGAAGCAGAGAAAAATGCCCCGGTCTGCCGGGGCGGAACGATAGATGGAGTGATCCCATGGAGTCCAACCTGCAATTTGTCATTCCCGCCCTCATGGGGGTGGAGAGCACCGTGGCCTATGAACTGAAAAAGCTGGGCCTGCAGGATGTGCGGGCAGAGAACGGCCGGGTGCTGTGCGCCGGTTCCCCTGCCGACATTCCCCGCCTGAACCTGAACCTGCGCACCGGCGCCCGGGTGCTCATCGCGCTGGGCACCTTCCGGGCCCTCAGCTTTGAGGAGCTGTTTCAGGGTGCCGCCGCCGTCCCGTGGGAGGACTTTATCCCCCGGGACGGCCAGTTCCCGGTCAAGGGCTACACCATCAGCTCCCAGCTGCACTCGGTGCCCGCCTGCCAGTCCATCCTGAAAAAGGCTGTCGCCGGCCGGCTGGGCCGGGCCTACGGGCTGGAGCTGCTGCCGGAGAGCGGGGCCCTTTACCAGATCCAGTTCTCCATCCTGAAGGATCAGGTCACCCTGATGCTGGACACCTCCGGCGAGAGCCTCTACAAACGGGGCTACCGGGCCCAGGGCGTGTTGGCCCCCCTGCGGGAGACCCTGGCCGCCGCGCTGGTATCCCTCTCCCGCTACCGGGGGAAGGACCCCTTCTGCGACCCCTTCTGCGGCAGCGGCACCATCCCCATCGAGGCCGCGCTCATCGCCAAAAACCGGGCCCCCGGCCTGAACCGCAGCTTTGCCGCCCAGAAGTGGGGCTGGCTGCCCTCCGGCCTGTGGCTGGACGCCGCCGACGAGGCCATGGACAAGGAGTACCACGGCGTGTACGACATCTGGGGCGGCGACATCGACCCCGCCGCCGTGGAGCTGGCCCGGCACAATGCTGCGCTGGCCGAAGTGGAGGACTCCGTCCGCTTTGAGGTGGCGGACGCCGCCCGCTTCCACCGGGACGAGCCCCGGGGCCGGGTGGTGACCAACCCGCCTTACGGCGAGCGCCTGCTGGAAAAGGAGGAGGCGGAGGAGCTCTACCGCGCCTTTGGCAAGGCCGCCCGGGCCCTGCCCGCCGGGTGGGAGGTGGACGTGCTGTCCTCCCACACGGAGTTCGAGCGGGCCTTCGGCCGCCCGGCGGATAGAAAGCGCAAGCTGTACAACGGCATGCTCAAGTGTGACCTGTTCCTGTACGGCGTGAAGTGAGATACGGAAAAGAGTGTTGATATGAGGCATCTGTTCATCATCAATCCCAATGCGGGCAAGCGCAGGGCCACCCAGCGGCTGGAGGCCCAGATCCGGGCCCTGACCGAGCCGTGGGAGATCGTCTACACCGCCCAGCCGGGGGATGCCCGACGCTGCGCCCGGGCCGCCGCTGAGACGGGGGAGACCGTGCGCATCTACGCCTGCGGCGGCGACGGGACCCTGAACGAGGTGGTCAACGGCGCGGCGGGCTTTGACAACGCCGCCGTCACCAACGTCCCCCTGGGCACCGGCAACGACTGGCTGAAGGTCTTTGGCCCGGAGAACCGGGACCGCTTTCTGGATGTGGCGGCGCTGGCCAGCGGCCCGCAGGCGGCCATGGATCTGATGGACTGCAACGGCCTGCTGGGCATCGGCATCACCTGTGCCGGGGTGGATGCCCGCATCGCCGCCGACGTGGACAAGTACAAGCGCCTGCCCCTGCTGAAGGGGAAGGGGGCCTACGTGCTCTCACTGGTGGTGAATGTGCTGTTCAAGGGCATTACCCGGCCCTCGGTCGTTGACGTAGAGGATTTCCACTACGAGGGAGACACCGCCATTATCTGCGTGTGCAGCGGCCGGTATTACGGCGGCGGCTTCATGCCCATCGGGGACAACATGCCGGACGACGGCGTGCTGGAGACGCTGGTGGTCCCCAAGGTCAGCCGCACCACCTTTTTCCGGCTGGTGGGGGACTATGCCAAGGGCCTCTATCGGAAGCACCCGGAGCTCATCTGGGCCCGCAGCGGCCAGCGGGTGGACTTCCGCTCCGGGGATCAGCGGGAGCTGGTGGCCGTGGTGGACGGGGAGGTCCTGCGCAGCCGGGCGTTCACCATCCGCCTGTCGGACAAGCGGCTGAACTTCTTCTACCCGGAGGGGCTCTCCTACGCCGGCACGAAGATGGACGAAATTAGCACTCCGGCGGGCACACTGTGAACAAAATTTGAATTTTTAAAGATCAGCCCTTATTTTTTCAAAATAGGGGTTGATTTTTTTGCCTGTCTGGGGTATTATCATACTCGAAGTTAGCACTCGGCTATTTTGAGTGCTAAACCCGAATTTGCAAATCAAAATATTGATATAGGAGGAACCTGTTATGACTCTGAAACCCCTTTCTGACCGCGTGATCCTCAAGGCGGTGGAGCCTGAGGAGACCACCAAGGGCGGCCTGATCCTGACCTCTGCTTCCAAGGAGAAGCCCGAGATGGCTGAGGTCGTGGCTGTGGGCCCCGGCGGCGTTGTGGACGGCAAGGAGGTCGTGATGACCGTGAAGGTGGGCGACAAGGTGCTCACCAGCAAGTATTCCGGCACCGAGGTCAAGGTGGACGGCGAGGAGTACACCATCGTCCGTCAGAACGACATTCTGGCTATTGTTGAGTAATTTGAAGCGCCTGCGCCGTTGTGAACAGACAGGCGAGGCGTGATCACAAAGGCAAAGCACAAGATTGAAACTCATCTCATCTATCTGGAGGTAATTGAATTATGTCTAAGCTCATTTGCTACGGTGAGGAAGCCCGCCACGCGCTGGAGCGCGGCGTCAACCAGCTGGCCGACACCGTGAAGATCACCATGGGCCCCAAGGGCCGCAATGTGGTGCTGGATAAGAAGTACGGCTCCCCCCTCATCACCAACGACGGCGTCACCATCGCCAAGGAGATCGAACTGCCCGACCCCTTTGAGAACATGGGCGCTCAGCTGGTGAAGGAAGTCTCCACCAAGACCAACGACGTGGCCGGCGACGGCACCACCACCGCTACCCTGCTGGCTCAGGCCATCATCCGCGAGGGCCTGAAGAATCTGGCCGCCGGCGCCAACCCCATGGTCATGAAGAAGGGCATTGCCAAGGCCACTTCCGCCGCCATCGAGGAGATCAAGAAGAACTCCAAGCCCGTGTCCGGCACCTCTGACATCGCTCGCGTGGGTGCCATCTCCTCCGGCGACGACGCCATCGGCAACCTGATCGCCGAGGCCATGGAGAAGGTCAGCCACGACGGCGTCATCACCGTCGAGGAGTCCAAGACCGCCGAGACCTACTCCGAGGTCGTTGAGGGCATGCAGCTGGACCGCGGCTATATCACCCCCTATATGGTCACCGACACCGAGAAGATGGAGGCCGTTCTGGACGATCCTCTCATCCTCATCACCGATAAGAAGATCTCCTCCATTCAGGAGTTGCTGCCTCTGCTGGAGCCTGTGGCCCAGTCCGGCAAGAAGCTGCTGATCATCGCCGAGGATGTGGAGGGCGACGCCCTGTCCACCCTGCTGGTGAACAAGCTGCGCGGCACCCTGAACGTCTGCTGCATCAAGGCCCCCGGCTTCGGCGACCGCCGCAAGGAGATGCTGCAGGACATCGCCGTCCTCACTGGCGGCACCGTCGTGTCCTCCGACATGGGCATGGAGCTGAAGGAAGCCACCATGGATATGCTGGGCCGCGCCCGTCAGGTGAAGGTCTCCAAGGAGAACACCATCATCGTGGACGGCGCCGGTGCCTCTGACGCCATCGCCGCCCGGGTCGCCCAGATCCGCCACATGATCGAGAACACCACCTCCGACTACGACAAGGAGAAGCTGCAGGAGCGTCTGGCCAAGCTGGCCGGCGGCGTGGCTATCATCCGTGTCGGCGCTGCCACCGAGGTGGAGATGAAGGAGAAGAAGCTCCGCATCGAGGACGCCCTGAACGCTACCCGCGCCGCCGTTGAGGAGGGCATCGTGGCCGGCGGCGGCACCGCCTATGTCAACGCCATCGCCGCTGTGGAGGCCCTGCTGCCCACCGTGGAGGGCGACGAGAAGACCGGCGTGGCCATCATTGCCAAGGCCCTGACCGAGCCCATGAAGCAGATCGCCGTTAACGCCGGCATCGATGGCTCCGTGGTGCTGGAGAAGGTGAAGGAGGCCGGCAAGTCTGGCTACGGCTTCGACGCCTACAAGGAGGAGTACTGCGACATGATCTCCTGCGGCATCGTGGATCCCACCAAGGTGACCCGCTCTGCGCTGGAGAATGCCTCCTCCATTGCCGCCACCCTGCTGACTACCGAGGCTCTGGTGGCCGACAAGCCCGAGCCCCCCGCGCCCGTTGCCCCCGCCGCTCCCGACATGGGCGGCATGTACTAAGAGACACCGCAAAGCCTTGAAATTGCTTGATTTTTTGAATGTGGAAAAGCGGATTTACACCAAAAATTCAAGCGCATGATAGGGTAACAGAAATCGGCACCTGCCTCAAAAAGCAGGTGCCGATTTTACTTACGCAGTCACAGTGTCGGGACGATCCAGCTCTGTGCTTGGGTGATTTTTTGTTCTGTCAGCCCCAGCAGGTGATCGGTGGCCACGCCGTAGAACTTATGCCCACCCTGCTGAATGAGATCAACAGCACCATGGAGCAGACTGCCGCCGGCCGGGGGAACACCGTCACCCGTGCCCCGCGGGAGCTGCCCCACCCGGACCTGATCGGCAGCCCACTGCACCTGAAGCGGCTGCCGATGAACCTGCTGAGCAACGCCGTGAAGTGCAGCAAAGAGAACGGCTCTGTCTTACTCTTCTGCCGGGAGATCCGTCAGGAAGGGGAGACGGTGTGGATCGAGTTCATCTGTGCCGACACCGGCATCGGCATGAGCGAGGAGTTCCAGAAGCACCTGTCCGAGCCCTTCACTCAGGAGAACAACGATGCCCGCTCCGCCTTCGGCGGTACGGGACTGGGCATGTCCATCGCCAAGCCGCTGGACCCGCAGACCCGGATCCGCACGCTGTCCAAGGCCATCCAGGACAGAACAGACCGCTAAAAAATCGGGAAAGCCCCGCACTCAGCCGAGTGCGGAGCTTTCCTGTTTAGGAGAGTGTGTGTTTTGTAAGGGAGGGTTTGCAGGGCTTAGAGCATCTTGTAAATGCCCGCGGCGCCCATGCCGCCGCCGATGCACATGGTGACCATGGCATACTTGCCGCCGGTGCGCTTTAGCTCGTTCAGGGCCTTGCAGGTGAGGAACGCGCCGGTGGCGCCCTGAGGATGGCCCAGAGCCATAGCGCCGCCATTGGGGTTGGTCTTGGCGGGGTCGAGGCCCAGCTCCTTCATGCAGGGGATGGCCTGCGCAGCGAAGGCCTCGTTCAGTTCCACCACGTCCAGATCAGCCACGGTGAGGCCGGCCTTCTCCAGCGCCTTGGGGGCGGCATAGATGGGGCCGAGGCCCATGTAGTCGGGCTCGCAGCCGGCCACAGCGAAGCTCACCAGCTCAGCGATGGGCTTGATGCCCAGCTCCTTGGCCTTCTCGTCGGTCATGAGCACCACGAAGGCGGCGGCGTCGCTGGTCTGGGAAGAGGTGGCGGCAGTGACCACGCCGCCCTCCTTGAAGCAGGGCTTCAGGGTGGCGAGAGACTCCAGATTGGTGCCCCGGCGGATACCCTGATCCTTGTCAAAGACGATGGGGTTGCCGTCCACGTCCACGCCGGGGAGGGGGACGATCTCATCGTCGAACTTGCCGGCGTCCTGCGCGGCGGCGGCGCGGCGGTGGCTCTCCACGGCCAGCTCGTCCATTTCCTGACGGGTGACGCCGTAGCGGGCGGCCACGTTCTCCGCGGTCAGGCCCATGGGCATGTACTCCTCCTCACGCTGGAGGAGCAGGTCGGGATCAAAGGTGTCGGAGATGTCCAGATTGACGGGGCAGGAGGTCATGGACTCCACGCCGCCGGCGACCATGACGTCGGCCACGCCGCAGGCGATCTGGCCGGCAGCCAGCGCGATGGCCTGCAGGCCGGAGGAGCAGAAGCGGTTGATGGTCATGCCGCAGACACTGTCGGGCAGGCCGGCGCGGGCGGCCACCAGCCGGGCCATGTTGAAGCCCTGCTTACGCTCGGGGATGGCGCAGCCGACGATGATGTCATCGATCTGCTCGGGCTTGAGCTGGGGGACCTTCTCCAGCACGCCCTTGAGGGTGAGGCCGCCCAGCGTGACGGGGTGCATATTGCGCAGGGCGCCCTTCTTCCCGGATTTTGCAACGGCGGAGCGGCCGCAGGCCACTACCACCACGTGATCAAATTGTCCCATTTAGGGTTCCTCCATTTCCTTTAGTTGAGGAGAGATAATGAGTTCGGGCTCCACCGCGGCCTGAATTTCCTCGATGGTATGGCCCTGACGGATCTCAGAGAGCACGAGACCCTCCGGCGTTACGTCGATGACGCAGCGCTCGGTAACGATGTGGTCAACGCACTTCAGCCCGGTGTAGGGCAGGGTGCATTCCTTGACGATTTTGGGGGAGCCGTCCTTGGCGCACAGCTCCATGGCCACGATGACCTGCTTGGCGCCGTTGACCAGATCCATGGCGCCGCCCATGCCGAAGGCACGGCCGGGGGTAGCCCAGTTGGCCAGATCGCCGTGCTCGGACACCTGAAGGGCGCCCAGCACAGTGGCGGCCATGCGGCCGGAGCGGATGACGCCGAAGGACATGGCAACGTCAAAGCCGCAGGCGCCCATCACGGGCGTGAAGGGAATGCCGCCGGCGTTGATGGTCCGCTCGTTGAACTCGAGGCCTTCTGCGGTGGCGCCCACGCCGATGTAGCCGTTCTCGGCCTGAAACAGGACGCCGTTCTCGGCATAGTTGCCACAGAGGCTGGGAATGCCGATACCCAGATTGACGACGTCGCCGCTGTGGAAGTACTGTGCCGCCCGGTGGGCGATAAAGTTTCTGTTATCCATCATGTTCGGCGCCTCCTTATACCAGAATCATGTCCACGAACATGCCGGGGACTTCCACCTCATCCGGGGCGATCTCGCCCAGATCACAGAAGTGGTCGCACTCCACGATGGAGAGCGTGCCGCAGGTGGCCACGATGGGGTGGGACGCCCGGCCCGTGCTGCCCCGGAAGGCCAGGTTGCCGATGGGGTCCGCCCGGCGGGCGTGGGTGATGGCGACGTCCGCCCGGAGGGCGGACTCCAGCAGATACTGCTCGCCGTTGACGGTGATGATCTGCTTGCCCTCTTCCACCACGGTGCCCAGGCCGGTCTTGGTCAGCACGCCGCCCAGGCCCATGCCGCCGCAGCGGATCCGCTCGATCCAGCTGCCCATGGGGCTGAACTCGGCGTGGAGCGTGCCCGCCTGAATCTGAGCGTTGGTCTCCGGATTGGTGCCCACGTGGGTGGTGATGATATTGTCGATGACCTTCTCCCGGATCAGGCGGCCGACCCCGATCCCGGGGTCGCTGGTGTCGATAGAGTAAACGGTGAGGTGCCGCGCGCCGCTCTCCAGAATGCAGTCGATGAGGCGCTCGGGCATGCAGCGGCCGGTCTGGCCGCCGATGGCGATGGTCTGGCCATCCTTGAAGCAGGAGATGATCTTCTCCCGGCTGGCAACTTTACTTTCCATGTTTTTTCTCCTTTCCGGCAGTCAGGTTTACAACGCAATTGAGGACCAGACCCACAGCGGCCAGAACAGCCGCGGCGGCAAAGGCCCAGGTATAGGCCCCGGCGGGGGTGCGCAGGCGGACTGCCAGCACAGGCCCGATGAGGCTTGCCAGACCAAACACGACGTACATGACGCCGTAGTTCTCCGTGATGTACTTGGGGCCGAAGACCTGAGCGGTCAGAGGCGTCAGGACGGAGGCGAAGCCGCCGTAGCAGGCAGCCGCCACGCACATGGCGATCACAGCGGGGACGGTGGCCTTGCACAGGGTCAGCGCCAGCATGGAGGCCGCGCACACGATAGACACGACGGAGACCACCTTGCGGAGGCCCAGCTTGTCAGACAGACTGCCGAACAGGAAACGGCCGGCCATGTTGCAGGCGGCGAACACGCTGACGAAGACCGCCGCAGTGCTGCTGGTAAAGCCATAGGCGTTCTGCAGAATGGGGGAGGCCTGACTGATGACGATGACGCCGGCCACCAGACCACAGGTGAAGATGACCACCATGACATAGAAGGAGGAGGTCTTCACCATCTCGCCGCGGCGCAGACCCTCGGTCTGGACCGGAGCATCGTTGGCCGCGGAGCAGAGCGCTTCCCGCAGGCCCTCAGGGGGCTCCACAAGGAAGAGACTGCCGATGAGGATGATAACGAAGAAAGCACCGCCGAGGATGCAAAACGTGCCCTTGAGCGAAACGCCCTGGATCAGCGCGTTGGCGATGGGAGCCCACAGAATGGCGCCGGAGCCGTAAGCGGCGGTGCCAAGGCCGGAGGCCATGCCGGACTTCTCCGGGAAGAGACGGACCACATAGGCCATCATGGTCGGGTAAATGAACCCGCAGCCAAGGCCGGAGAGAATGCCGTAGAACAGGTAGAGCTGCCACACACCGCCGCTCATCCAGCCGGTGGCGATGATGCCGACGCCGAAGAGAACGGCGCCGAGGATCACACAGCGGCGGGTGCCCAGACGGCGGATCAGCGCGCCGAAGAACAGGGGGGACATGGTGGAACACAGCACGGTGATCGTGTAGGTCAGGGATACCTGCGAGTCAGGCCAGCCGTGGGCGGCGATGATGGGCGTCTGGAGGACGCTCCATGCATAGCCGAAGCCTGCACAGATGCAGATGATCAGGCTGGCGATCATGGCGGGCCAGCGGCGTTTCAGGAACACGTTGATGTCATTCATGGGGGGTACCTCACAGTTTTTTATGCAGCTTCAGGATGTCGATAAGCATCTGATCGCGGTAGGCGATGCACTCCTCGTTGGTGTGGCCGATGTAGTCGGGGAAGTTAGCCATTTCCTGATCCACGCCGGGCTGAGCTACTTCGGCCCAGTTGTCGGGCTGGTGGGTCCAGCTGGCCATGTCGGCCAGCCAGCGGTCGCCGGAGTTGCCCAGCATGTTCACCATGCCTGTGAGGCCGCCGGGGTTGCCCATCTGCATGATCATGTTGTGACCGAAGATGGCCCAGCGGATGCCGGGGCCATAGACCAGCGCCTTGTCCACGTCCTCCACGGAGCAGACGCCCCGCATGACCAGGTCCTGCACCTCGCGGTAGAGGGCCAGCTGGAGGCGGTTGGCGATGAAGCCGGGGCACTCCTTGTTCAGCAGCACGGCCTCCTTACCGATGGACTGGTAGAAGTCGTAGGCCAGCTTGACGCAGGCGTCGTCAGTCTTGTCGCAGCGGGTGAGCTCCACCAGCGGGATCAGGTGGGGGGGATTGTAGGGGTGGGCACCGATGCAGCGGTCGGGATGGGCGGCCTCGGCCACGATGTCGGAGATGAGCAGGCCGGAGGTGCTGCTGGCGTACAGGGCGGCAGGGTCGGCAAACTGCTCCACCTGAGCGAGGATGGAGCGCTTGATCTCAATGCGCTCCGGGCCGCTCTCCTGGATGAACTGGGCGTCCTTCACGGCCTCCTCCATGGAGGTGGTGGGGTGCACCCGGGCGACGATCTCGTCCTTCTTGGCCTCGGTGATGGCGCTGTGGGCCAGCAGGGCGTCCAGGCTCTTGAGCATTTGGGCGTGGCTCTTGGCCAGCTGCTCGTCGTTGATGTCGTAGAGGGTGACGTTCAGGCCCTTCAGGGCGTACTGAATGGCCCAGCTGGAGCCGATGACGCCGCCGCCTACGCAGGCGACGTTCTTGATGTCGGAAACCTTCATGTGCAGAGCCTCCCTCAGCGGACCAGAGGCTTGATGCCGAGGATCTCGCGGGCCTCAGCGGGGGTGGCGGGCTGATTGCCGAAGGTCTTAACGGCCTCCACGGCGCGCTTGACCAGCATCTGGTTGGTGGCCATGATCTTGTTGCCGTTCTCGTCCTTGCCGAAGACCACGTTGTCCTCCATGCCCACACGGATGTGGCCGCCGAGGGCCAGAGCGGTGTACATGATGGGCAGGTGAGCCGCGCCGATGCCGAAGGCAGACCAGGTGGAGCCGGCGGGGATGTGGTTCTTCAGGTAGAGCAGGTTCTCCACGGTGGCGGGCATGCCGCCCAGCACGCCCAGGCAGAACTGGTAGTGGCAGGGGGTGGAGAGGTGGCCCTTCTTCACGAAGTAGTCGGCGATGCCCAGCATGCCGGCGTCAAAGATCTCGATCTCGGGCTTGATGCCCTTCTCCATGTAGGCGTCGCCCAGCTTCTGCAGGAACTGGGGGGTGTTCATGAACACCCCGCCGGGCATCCAGTTGAAGGTGCCGGCGTCGTAGGATCCCATCTCAATGCCGGGCACAGTCATGTGGTGCAGGTAGCGCTGCTCGTCGGTGCAGGGATGGTCGGGGGTAGCGCCGGAAGAGGTGCAGTTGATGACCACGTCGCAGTCCTTGTGGGCGCGAATGCCCTCCACGATCTCCTTGAAGGCGGCGGTGTTCATGGCGCCCTTGCCGTCCTCGGCACGGGTGTGGATGTGCACCACGGCGGCGCCCAGCTGCCAGCACTCGTAGGCGGCCTGCACGATCTGCTCGGGAGTCTCGGGAATGTTATACCCCGCGGGGGTAACGGCGCCGGTAAGGGCGGCGGTAATGATAGTTTTTGCCATTGGGAACAACTCCTCAAATTAGGTTTGGATTCGACCGAAGGCAGGAGCCCCGCTTATGGGCCCCTGCCTCTGATCGTTCATGCTTGAAAATGATTAGAACTGATAATCCTCAGGCTCGTTGCTGTGCTCGAACACGTAGGGGTTCTCGATCTCGCCGGAGCGGACCTTTTCCCACCACTCGCCAGCCTTGCGGGGCATGGAACGCCAGGACTCGGCGGTCTGGGGCTGCTCCATATCGTGGGTGGCGTAACGCCAGTCGTTCACGCGGGAGATGTACTTCTCGTCCTGCTGAGAGGAGTTCTCGTCGCCCAGCTCGCCGGCGGCGATGCGGAGCAGGGAGCCGTACTGCTCGGACACGGTGTGCAGCTTCAGGTCGTCCACCAGCAGCTTCTTCAGGGGCCGCTTGGCCAGGTTTGACATGATGGTGCGGTTCTCGTAGGACATGGTCTTCCACATGCGGGCGATCTCCCAGGCACGCTCAACAGCCTTGCCCTTGGGGACGACCTCACTGACCATGCCGAAGTCCAGCATCTGCTGGGCGGTGAACTGGCGGGTGGTCATCATGTAGTAGTTGCCGCGCTTGGTGCCGAAGTAGTGCTGAGCCATCAGGCCCATGCCGTCGCCGGGGACCAGACCGCCCTGAGCATGGGGGACCTCCATACGGGTGTCCTCAGTGCAGATGGTCACGTCGCACAGCATGGCGGAATCCCAGTGGAAGCCGGGGCCAGGGATGGCGCCGATGGTGGGCACGTCCAGATCGAAGATCATGTTCTTGATTAGGTTGGTATCATCAAAATACTGGTGCTGGAAGCGCTGGGTGGGCAGCTCGGAGTAGGTCTCCCAGCCGTTGGCGTCGGACTCGATCATCCAGTTGTCGCCGATATGGGTGTAGATGATGATCTCGTTCTTGAAGTCCAGAGACAGCCAACGGGTCAGCTGGCTCATGGCGCGGTGGGACATGCCGCTGTGGTGCATGGGGCCGTCGTTGGTCTTCCAGGTGACCTGAACGATGCCGTCCTCGCGGTATAGGTCGGCGAAATCCTTAAACCACTCTTTATACTCGTCAAACTCGGGGAGCTTCACATAATCAGCCAAAGGCTTGCCCATAGTAATAACCTCCTATAAAATCATGGCAGATCAGAAAACCGGTCAACTCAGCCCTGCTTCTTGGGGCGATAGGGAGAGACCTTCTTGCTGGGATCGAAGGGGTTGACAGCCTTGCCGGCCTCAACTTCCTTGAACCACTCGAAGGGCTTGGTGCGGAAGCCGGCCCAGCTCTCGCAGGTGGGGGGCTGCTGCATCCAGTCGTGGCAGTAGCGCCAGTCGTTGGTCTGGCTGATGTACTTCTCGTCCTGCTGGCCCGCATTGGTGTCGCCCATCTCGCCGGCGGCAATGCGGAGCAGAGAGCCGTACTGCTCGGACACGGTGTGCAGCTTCAGGTCCTCCACCAGCAGCTTCTTCAGGGGCCGCTTGGCGAGGTTGGACATGATGGTGCGGTTCTCGTAGGACATGGTCTTCCACATGCGGGCGATCTCCCAGGCGCGGTCCATGACCTTATCCTTGGCGACGACCTCGCTGACCATACCCCAGTCCAGCATCTGCTGAGCAGTCCACTGACGGGCGGTCATCATGTAGTAGTTGCCGCGCTTGGTGCCGAAGTAGTGCTGAGCCATCAGGCCCATGCCGTCGCCGGGGACCAGACCGCCGTGAGCGTGGGGGACCTCCATCCAGGTGTCCTCGGAGCAGATGGTCACGTCGCTGAGCATGGCGGAATCCCAGTGGAAGCCGGGGCCGGGGATGGCGCCGATGGTGGGCACATCCAGATCGAAGATCATGTTCTTGATCAGGTTGGTGTCGTCAAAATACTGGTGCTGGAAGCGCTGGGTGGGCAGCTCGGAGTAGGTCTCCCAGCCGTTGGGGTCGGACTCGGTCATCCAGCTGTCGCCGATGTGGGTGAAGATGATGATCTCATTCTGGAAATCCAGAGAGAGGATCCGGACCAGCTGGCTGATGGCGCGGTGAGACATGCCGCTGTGCTGCATGGGGCCGTCCAGAGTCTTCCAGGTGACCTGCAGGATACCGTCCTCGCGGTACAGGTCAGCAAAATCCTTAAACCACTCCTTGTACTCGTCGAGCTGAGGGAGCTTCACATAATCAGCCAAAGGCTTACCCATAATAATTACCTCCAAATTAAAATTTCAGATGCGGTGGACAGGTGTGCTTAGATGTGTTATGAGAGTGCTGCAAACAGATGGAGCGGATGTCCGCGGTTCTTAGTAGAACAGCATGGCCATGACCACGGCGATGAGGCCGGCGATCAGGTTGACCAGAACGGACATCATGAACTGCTGGAAATAGCCCTCCTTGTAGGACAGCTTGAACACGGACAGCTGGAAGGCGATGGCGCCGTTGTGGGGCAGGGAGTCGAAGCCGGCGCCGGAAATGGCAGCGATACGGTGCAGAGCGCCCAAATCGATGCCGGGGGTGGCCAGAATGGAGGAACCGAAGTTCTTCATGAACAGGGTGACGCCGCCGGTGCCGTTCGCAGTCAGACCAGCCAGCAGGTTGACGGCCACGAAGGTCAGCAGGTAGGGGTGCATGTTCATGGCCAGGACCTTGCTGACGAGCCAGGTGAACACGGGGGTGGCCTGAACGACGGAGCCGTAGCCCACGACGATGGAGATGAACACAACGGGGATCAGGGAGCCCTGAATGCCGCGCACGCAGGTATCGAACACGTGGGGCAGGTGCTTCTTGCCGACCAGCACGAACACCAGGAGGATGGACAGGACCTGAGCATAGGTAGTGGCGCGGATGGCGGCGATACCCAGCTTCTGGAACAGCAGGCTGAAGCCGATGATGGCGGCCACGCAGAGGTAGCCCTTCCAGGCGGCGGGCAGCTTGGACTCATCCTCGGTGTTCTTGGGGTCGTCATCGTAGGAGACGAAGCCCTCGCCCTTCTTCTTCAGGCGGTTGGACAGGGTGATCAGGTAGATGACGATGAAGGCCACGGAGAACACGGTGCAGACAAGGCTGATGCCCACGCCGGCCATGGTGGTGGTGCCCAGGTAGGTGGTGGGGGCAATGTTCAGGGCGTTGGGCATGCCAACGAGGGTGCCGTAGGCCACGGAGCCGGCGCCGGCGGACATAGCAGCCAGAGCCACCTTACGGGACATGTTCAGCTTCTTCAGGATGGGCAGAGCAATGGCCAGAATGGCGTACTGATAAGAGGCAACGCCGGCGGCCATCATCAGGCAGGTGATGACGAACAGAGCCACGGCGATCCACTTCTCACCGAAGAGCTTGATCATGTGGTTGGCCATGGCGGAACCGAGGCCGCTCTCCATCAGGCAGAAGCCGAAGGCGCCGCCGATGGTGTACAGCAGCAGGAACTGCTGGAACATGTTGCCCACGGTGGGGAGGAAGGTGGTGAAGATGGAAGCGATGCTGTCAGGGGTGCAGAAAGAAACCAGCAGCGTGCAGGCAAACACGGTCAGGAACAGGTTGACGCCCTTGAAGCTCATGTAGAAGAACAGTGCAAAAGCCACGACGACGACAATCAGGGAAATGATAGTAGAGGACACGGATCTCTGATCTCCTTTCTTGGTTAAGAAGGCAGTTTTGATTTAGTGATTCTAAAACGACTTGGAACTTCTCAAACGATGGGGCTTAGCGGACCGGGGAGAACGGGCTGCAGTCACCGTACTTCACGGGTAGAGCATACCGGCGTTCCGGACTGCCGGCAGTTAACGCCAATAATTCATTGCAAAAGGCGTGCCAACTTTTTTGGCGATGTCAAAAAACGTTGGAATTTCGGAGAAAAATTTTTGTTGAAAATTTCTGGGAATCAGTCGAAAAGGACGAGTGATGCGAAAATGCATTGCAAAAAGCGGAAATGGGGGTGATGCAAAAATGCAGTCAATGCGATTTCGCATTGACTGCATTTTTCAAAGAGTTATCCGCTTTCTGCTCGGTCACAGGCCGTATTTTTGACGCTTGCGTACAATGGTGGACTGGTCGGTCTTCAGCAGGGCGGCGGCCTTGTAGCTGCTGGGGCAGCGCTTGAGCGCGTCGGCCAGCACCTGCTTTTCGCAGAACTCCATGTAGCTCTTCAGGGAGAAGTGCTTCGGGTCGAACTGATAGAAAGCCTCCCAGTCGGCGGGATAGATCTCCGGCGGAGTGGAGCGGACAGATTCCACCCCTACCAGAGGGGCCAGATCCTGATAAATCTCCATGGTGCCGGCGGAGCTGGTGACCAGCAGCCGCTCCACTACATTTTTCAGCTCCCGGACATTGCCGGGCCAGTCGTAGGCCTTCATCTGCTCCAGCACGCCCCGGGAGAGAACTTTGGTGCGGTTGTATCGCTTGCAGTAGTAGCTGAGGAAGAAGGTGGCCAGCGGGACGATGTCCTCCGGCCGGTTCCGCAGGGGCGGGATCTCCAGCGGGATGACGTTCAGCCGGTAGTAGAGGTCCGCCCGGAAGGTGCCGCCCACCACGCACTGCTTCAGGCTCTGGTTCGTGGCGGCCAGCAGGCGGAAGTCGATCTCCTGCTCGTTCACGGCGCCCAGCCGCTTGCTCTTGTGGCTCTCCAGCACCCGCAGGAATTTGCCCTGCAGGGCCAGCGGAAGGGAGTTGATCTCGTCGAGGAAAAGGGTGCCGCCGTTGGCCGCCTCGATCAGGCCGGGCTTGCCGGTGTTGAGCGCGCCGGTGAACGCGCCCTTCTCATAGCCGAAGAGCTCGGCCTCCAGCAGGTTTTCCGGCAGGGCGGCGCAGTTGATCTCGATAATGGGCGCGTCGGCCCGGAGACTGCTGCGGTGGATGAACTTGGCCAGCACCTCCTTGCCGGTGCCCGTCTCGCCGGAGATGAGGACGGTGGAGTCGGTCTGGGCCACCTGCTCGGCGGTCTGGAGGATGGCCTTCATGGCGGGGCTGTCGGCGATGATGGTCTCCTGTGCGCGGGCGCGCTCCAGCGAGTGGTCGGGGACCTCGATGGTCCTGTCGTCCTCATAGAGGATGGCCTGCTGGTAGCGCTTGGCCAGCAGGTCCAGCCGGACGGTCTCCACCAACATGTACTCCACATCGCCGTTGCTGCCGAAGATGGGGGTGGCAGTGGCCATCTGGCGGTAGTGGTATCCCTTGGGGGTGAGCACGTTGTTGACCACGGAGAGTTTTTTCTTCTCTGAAAAGGCCAGCACGGCCACGCTGACCGACACCTGCCCGTCGGGAATGAGCTTGAAGGCATTCAGCGAGAGGGCCTCCTCCCGGGTGGCGCCCACCATCTTCAGAAAGGAGTTGTTGCAGTAGATATAGTCGCCCTTCCGGTTGAGGATGTAGATGCCCTCGTTGATGTTGTCGAAAATTTCGGCCAGAAGCAATGGATCGGCCACGGTGATCCCCCATTTCTGTCAGAAGCTCGCCCCGGCATCCCGGGGCAGTTTTATTATTATAGTATAAATCCCCGTGACTGTCCACGGGGATTTTCGACCCGGGCCATCCGCGCTGGATTTCACCTGCTTCAACGCTGTCTACACCGTAGAAAACGCCCTCGCCAAGGTCAAGGACGAAAAGGGCATGAAGCGGGTGGAGAAATTCCTGAAGGAAGACGTTTGCCCGGACTGCAGCGGCACACGCCTGTCCGCGGCCGCCCGGGCCCCGAGGCTGCGGAGCATCTCTCTGGACGAGGCCTGCACCATGACGCTGGGCCAGCTGATGGAGTGGGTGCGGGGCGTTCCCGGCAGCCTGCCGCAGGAGATGCGCCCCATGGCAGAACGCATCTGCGAGCGGCAGCGGATGCAGCTGGCCCGCGCCGTCCGCAACCGGACTACCGGCGTCCTCTATGTGCTGGACGAGCCGTCCATCGGCCTGCACCCGCTGGACGTGCAGGTGCTGCTGGGCGTTTTTCAGGCGCTGCTGGACAACGGGGCCACGGTCATCGTCATCGAGCACGACTTGGACGTCATCCATAACGCCG
Source organism: uncultured Oscillospiraceae bacterium (assembly GCA_934667095.1). Lineage (GTDB taxonomy): Bacteria > Bacillota > Clostridia > Oscillospirales > Oscillospiraceae > Enterenecus. Next base: position 64,326 of record CAKULE010000005.1, read on the forward strand.
ACTATGTCATCGACATGGGTCCCGGCGGCGGGGAAGCGGGCGGACGGATTGTCGCCTGCGGGACCCCGGAGGAGATCAGGCAGAACGGCGCCAGCCTGACCGGAAGATATTTGTGAGGGATCAGGCAGGCGGAGAGGGGACGCGCCTCTCTCCGCCTGCTCTTATTTTTTCAGAATGTAGAAGGTGACGTGGGCCTCCTCGTCCGCCAGCGGAATGTTGACCCGTTCCGGGTAGCCGCCCCGGAGCTGGCCGTAATCCGTGGTGAAACACGGCGGTGTCTGTCTGCACCAGAAAATTGGAGGTGTCATCATGGAATACGTGACTTTGAACAACGGCATCAAGATGCCCAAACTGGGATACGGTGTGTACCAGACCCATTAAAAGCAGCGAGCCGCACAAGCCTGCGCGGCTCGCTGCTTTTAATGGGCAGTAAGTTCGATCTGGAGCTTTCTTTCCAAAATAAAAAACACCATCCATTTGGATGGTGTTTTTTATTTTGGAGCGAGTGACGAGGCTCGAACTCGCTACCTCCACCTTGGCAAGGTGGCGCTCTACCAGATGAGCTACACTCGCAACAACAAAAGGAAGTTTAGCAGGAAACTCCCTTTTTGTCAAGAGAAAAAACAAAATTTCCGGAAAATTCTCGGGCGGGGGACCTGCGGGCTTACCCGGCATAGTCCACGCAGGGGGGGAAGAGCTCCTCCTGCCATGTGAAGCCCAGCGCCGCCAGCTCCTCATCGGTGTACAGCGGGAGCTGCCAGTTGGGACCCTGCTCTGCGTCGGGCCGCAGGTCCTTGGGCAGCAGATGCCGGCAGCCCGAAGGGGTGGACACGATGAGCCACAGCTGGGAGCCGGCGCTGTCCATGGCGGCCTGCACCTCAATACCTGCCTGCGCGCACAGGGCCTCCATGGCCAGCAGGACCCCAAGATCGTTCGCAGGAAGGCCCTGAAGGGCGTCTACCGCGTCCCGGCTGCCGCCGGGGTCGTAGACCAGCACCTGAGAGAGCTGCCGCGCCAGCGCGGGCACGGAGAACTGCCCCGTGGGCTCCGCCGTGCCCAGCAGCTCCGCGCAGAGCTGGGACAGCTGAGCGGCGTATTCCAGCCGGCTGGGCGTGGGCTTGCTCCAGTTTGCCTGAAGCTCCAGCACACGTTCCGTCCCCGCGGCGGGATAGAGGGTGACCGTGGGGGCGGGGGCCATGGCGGTGGCGGCCGGGTCGCTGTACAGGGCCAGCCGGAACAGCGCATCGATCTGCTGGGCGGAGCCCTCGTAGTCCGTGAGGTACAGGGTGGTCTGGGTGCGCTGGTACTCCACCACGGTGTTCAGCTGGGCCCGCAGAGCTTCCAGCCCCGCAGCGGGCACGATAGCCGCCACCGCATCGGCCGTGTGGGCGTAGACGATGCGGGCATCCACCTCGTAATAGGAGAGTACCCGGGTGCTCTCGCAGCTGATGGCCCGCACGGCATAGGCCCCCAGCGGGTCCCGGAAGCGGACCTGATCGCACACCGCTTTCAGATCGTCCTCCACCGTGCCGGCGTAGTTGTACAGGCGAATGGTGCCGTAGGGCTCGTGGGCCCGGACCAGCCGCATCACGCAGGCCAGCAGCTCGTCGTAGTCCTCGGCCCGCAGTTCGTTGGCGTCCCCGGCCTCGGAGGTGTCCGTGTGGGTAGTGTGGGAACTGTAACTCCGCTCCAGCATGGGGGAGCACCCGGAGAGCAGCAACAGGGCGCACAGGGCCCCGGCCAGCAGTCGTTTTTTCATGGACGCTCCTCCTTTCCGGGGCATCAGAAGCCCAGCTCCTCCCCCACGATGATGATATCCGCCCGGGGGATGAGCACCGGCTTGCGCCAGTAGATGGTCATGGCGGCGCAGATGCGCCCGGGGCTCTTGCAGTCGTAGCAGTGGTCGGCCTTCACGGCGCAGGGGGTCTGGGCGCTCAGGCGGCGGGCATTCTTGGGGGCGGCGATGTTCCGGGCCCGCCAGATGGCACCGTCCAGATCGGGGGCGATCTTGTTCATGCCGATGATGAAGATGACCCGCTCATGGCCGTACAGGCCGGAGGCCAGCCGGTTGCCGCCGCCGTCGATGTTCACCAGCTCGCCGGTCTCGGCCACGCCGTTGAGCGAACAGATGTAGACCGGGGCATCGGTGGCTTCCTTGGGGATGATATTGTTTTTCTTGTCCCAGTGCCAGAGACAGTTGTTGTGGGTGGCCAGCCGCTCGAACAGGCCCATGTCCCGGACGGTCTGGGAGCCGCCGAAGCCGATGGTGGTGCCGTCCAGCTCCTTGTCCAGCGCCTCCACGCACTCCTGTGCGGTGGCGTAGTAGGCGGTCTCGAAGCGGTTTGCCTCCAGAATTTTGCGCAGAGCTTCAATATCGGCCATAAAAGACACTCCTTACTGTATTATTCTGGTCGGATATTACAATCCGTCCTTTTTGTAGTTTTGAAATCCGTCGCCCAGCACCTCGTGGGCGTCACAGACGATGAGGAAGGCGTCAGGGTCCAGCTCCTTCACCACGGAGCGGATGGCGGCGATCTCCCGCTGCTTGAAGGCGCACATGAGGACCTTCTTGGGGTTGCCGGTGTAGGCGCCCTCGCCGTGGAGGATGGTGACGCCCCGGTCCAGTTGGCTGACGATGGCGGCGCAGATCTCGTCCTCCTTGTCGCTGATGATATAGGCGACCTTGGCGGTGTCCATGCCGTAGAGCACCAGATCCATAGTCTTGGTGGAGATATAGACGCTGATCAGGCCGTACAGTAGGGTGGTGAGCGCCTGAAAGGCCACGGCGGTGGCCACGATGACGATGAGCTCTACCACCAGCATCAGCTTGCCCATGGGCAGCCACTGGAACTTCAGCTTCAGCAGCCGGGCGGCCAGATCGGTGCCGCCGGTGGTGGCCCCTTGCTGGAACACCACGCCGAGGGACAGTCCCATCAGCAGCCCGCCGAAGATGCAGGCCAGCAGGGGGTCCATGGGCTTCCAGTCCATCAGGGGGGTGAGCAGGTCAATGAACACGGAGCCCATGGCCATGGCGTACAGGGAGGACACCAGCAGGTGCCCGCCGATGAGCTTCCATCCCAGCAGGAACAGGGGGATGTTCAGCACGATGGTGGACACACCCACGGGAATGGCGGGGATAAAGTGGTTGATGATCTGACAAATGCCGGTGAGGCCGCCGAAAGCAATGCCGTTGGGGGCGAAGCACCAGACATAGGACAGGGCGTAGCAGGCGCAGGCCAGCGTGATGAACAGGTAGGCCCGCAGCTTGAAGGAAATACCGGCTTTCATAGCCTGACAAGGTCCCCTTTCTTTACAACAGCGTCATCTGGGTCTCGCCCCGGTCGGCTTCCTTCAGCAGGGCGCCGGCGATGGGCAGCGAGCGGGCCCGGTAGCGGGCGGGGTCTACGATGGAGGTGGCGGAGAGGGGCTTGGCCCACTCCACCTGGTATCGGGGCTTGAGGGTCATCACATTGACGCCCTGGGTGTTCCGGGTAGTCTTGGGGGTGAGGGAGGCGGTGTGGAAGATCATGCAGCGCCCCTCGGTGGAACAGACGGCCATTTCCATGTCTTCGGTGAGGACCATGGCGCACACCAGCGGAGACTTGTCGGAGTACGCGCCGGTCAGACGCTTGCGCCGAGTCTGGGTCTGGTAGGCGGACAGCTCCACCCGGGCGGCTTTGCCGTTGGCGAAGAAGAACAGCAGGTGGGCGGAGTAGTCCCCGGGGCAGCAGGCCCACAGAAATTTTTCCTCCGGGTCCATGCCCAGCTTGGCGGGGAGATAGTCCCCCAGCAGGCTGGCCTTGCTGTCGTCGAAGTCGGCCAGCCGGGCCTTGTAGCATTGCTGCCGATCGGTGAATACCAGCAGCTCGTCCCGGTTGGAGCCCTCCCACTGGAGGAAGGGGGCGTCCCCCTCCTTGTACTTCTGCTCCCCGCTCATACGCAGGGACTGGGGGGTGATCTTCTTGAAGTAGCCCTCCCGGGAGATGAAGACGTTCACCGGGTAGTCGGGGACCTCCTCCGCGGCGGAGCCGGCGGTCTGCGCCGCGGGTTCGTAATCGTAGACGATCTCGGTGCGGCGGGGCTGGTCGTACTTCCTCTTTACGTTCTCCAGCTCGCCCCTGATGATGGACTGGATGCGCTTGGGGGAGTTGATGATGTCCCGCAGGTCGGCGATCTCCTCCGTGAGAGAGTCCACCTCCGCCACCCGCTTGAGGATATACTCCTTGTTGAGGTTGCGCAGCTTGATCTCCGCTACGTACTCCGCCTGGATCTGGTCGATACCGAAACCGATCATCAGGTTGGGCACCACCTCGGCGTCGGCCTCGGTCTCCCGGATGATGCGGATGGCCTTGTCGATGTCCAGCAGGATGCGCTTCAGGCCCTTCAGCAGGTGGAGCTTGTCTTCCTTCTTCCTGCAGATAAAGTATGTGCGCCGGCGCACGCCGTCCATGCGCCAAGCGATCCATTCGTCGAGGATCTCTCCCACGCCCATGACCCGGGGCATCCCGGCGATGAGAATGTTGAAGTTGCAGGCGAAGGAGTCCTGCAGGGGGGTCATCTGGCACAGGCGGGTCATCAGCTTGTCCGGGTCGGTGCCCCGTTTCAGGTCAATAGCCAGCTTCAGGCCGGACAGGTCGGTCTCGTCCCGCATGTCGGAGATCTCCTTCAGCTTGCCCGCCCTGATCAGCTCAGCCACCTTGTCCAGAATGGCCTCGGAGGTGGTGGTGTAGGGGATCTCATAGACCTCGATGAGGTTCTCTTCCTTCACATAGCGCCATCTGCAGCGCAGCTTCACGCTGCCCCGGCCGGTGCGGTAGATGTCTGCCAGCGCGGTGGGGTCGTACAGCAGCTGGCCTCCGGTGGGGAAGTCCGGGGCTTTCAGCACGGCCATCAGGTCAGCCTCCGGGCTGTCCATGCGGAGAATGGCGGCGTCGCACACCTCACCGAGGTTGAAGCCGCACAGGTTGGAGGCCATGCCCACGGCAATGCCCTGATTGGCGGCCACCAGCACGTTGGGGAAGGTGGTGGGCAGCAGGGTGGGCTCGGTGAGCTTGCCGTCATAGTTGGGAACAAAGTCCACCGCGTCCTGATCAATGTCCCGGAACAGCTCCTGGCAGATGGGGTCCAGCCGGGCCTCGGTATACCGGCTGGCGGCCCATGCCATGTCCCGGGAGTAGACCTTGCCGAAGTTGCCCTTGGAGTCCACAAAGGGGTGCAGCAGGGCGCCGTAGCCCCGGGAGAGACGGACCATGGTGTCGTAAATAGCGGCGTCGCCGTGGGGGTTCAGCTTCATGGTGGCCCCCACGATATTGGCGGACTTGGTGCGGGCGCCTCCCAGCAGGTGCATCTGGTACATGGTGTACAGCAGCTTCCGGTGAGAGGGCTTGAAGCCGTCGATCTCCGGGATGGCCCGGGAGACGATGACGCTCATGGCGTAGGGCATGTAGTTGAGCTCCAGCGTGTCGGTGATGGGCTGCTCCAGCACCTGAGAGCGCAGGCCCATGACGTTGGAGGCGTCCACCTGCGGCCCGGCGGAGTCGGTTTTTTTCTTCTTGGCCATCGTGTTCGCCTCCCTTACGAGATGTCTGCCATATCCAGATATTTATATCCGTTGTCGGCGATGTGGTCCTTGCGGCCCTGAAGGTTGTCCCCCAGCAGCAGGTCGAAGACCTGGGCGGTGCGCTCCATATCGTCGGGCATGACCTTGATGAGCCGCCGGGTGTCCGGGCTCATGGTGGTCAGCCACATCATGTCCGGCTCGTTTTCACCGAGGCCCTTGGACCGCTGGAGGTCGTACTTTTTCCCTTCACCTTCCAGCTGGGCCACCACCTCGGCCTTCTCCTTGTCGGAGTAGGCGAACCACGTCTTGTCCTTGCAGGTGATCTCGTACAGGGGGGACTCAGCGATGTAGACGTACCCCTCCTTGATGAGGGTGGGGGTCAGCCGGTAGAGCATGGTGAGGATCAGCGTGCGGATCTGGAAGCCGTCCACGTCGCCATCGGTGCAGATGATGATCTTGCTCCAGCGGAGGTTGTTCAGGTCGAAGGAGTTCAGTTCCTTGCTGGCCTTGTGGGAGACTTCCACACCGCAGCCCATGACCTTCAGCAGGTCGGTGATGATCTCGCTCTTGAAGATGCGGGCATAGTCCGCCTTCAGGCAGTTGAGGATCTTGCCCCGGACGGGCATCAGCCCCTGAAACTCCGCGTTGCGGCTCTGCTTGCAGGCGCCCAGAGCGGAGTCGCCCTCCACGATGTAGAGCTCTCGCCGGGACACGTCCTTGGTGCGGCAGTCCACGAATTTCTCCACCCGGTTGGAGATGTCCAGCGAGCCGGATAGCTTCTTCTTTACGCCCAACCGGGTCTTTTCTGCGGTCTCCCGGCTGCGCTTGTTGATGAGCACCTGTGCGGCGATCTTCTCCGCGTCGAAGGGATTCTCAATGAAGTAGACCTGCAGCTGGCTCTTCAGGAAGTCGGCCATGGCGTCCTGAATGAATTTGTTGGTGATGGCCTTCTTGGTCTGGTTCTCGTAGGAGGTCTGGGTGGAGAAGCTGCTGCTCACCAGCACCAGGCAGTCCTCGATGTCGCCCCAGGTGATCTTGGCCTCGGACTTGGTGTATTTGCCGTTCTGCTTCAGCCAGGCATCGATGGCGGAGACAAAGGCGGACTTCACCGCCTTCTCCGGGGAGCCGCCGTGCTCCAGCCAGGAGGAGTTGTGGTAGTATTCGATGACGTTCACCGCCGTGGAGAAGCAGAAGGACACCGACAGCTTCACCTTGTACTCCGGCTTGTCCTCCCGATCCCGGCCCCGGCGCTCCGCCTGCCAGAACACCGGCTGGGTCATGGGATTTTCCCCGGCCAGCTCCCGCACGTAGTCGATGATGCCATCGTCATAGCGAAACTCGGTGGTCTCAAATTTGCCGTTTACCTGATTGCGGAATTTGAAGGTCACTCCGGCGTTGACCACCGCCTGCCGCTTCATGATGTCAGTGTAGTAGTCGGCGGGGATGTCGATGTCGGTGAACACGTCCAGATCGGGGAGCCAGTGAAATCTGGAGCCCGTCTTTTTCCGGTCGGCGGGCTCCTTCTTCATCTCGCCCACCAGCTCGCCCCGCTCGAAATGCAGGGTGTACTTGAAGCCGTCCCGGTAGATCACCGCGTCGAACCAGCGGGAGGCGTACTGGGTGGCGCAGGAGCCCAGACCATTGAGACCCAGAGAGTACTCGTAGTTGTCACCCTCGCCGTTCTTGTACTTGCCGCCGGCGTACAGCTCGCAGAATACCAGCTCCCAGTTGTAGCGGCCCTCCGCCTCGTTCCAGTCCACGGGGCAGCCGCGGCCGAAGTCCTCCACCTCAATGGAGCGGTCCTCGTACCGGGTGACGATGATCTGGTTGCCATGGCCCTCCCGGGCCTCGTCGATGGCGTTGGAGAGGATCTCGAATACGGCATGCTCGCAGCCCTCCAGCCCGTCGGAGCCGAAAATGACCCCCGGGCGCTTCCGCACCCGGTCGGGGCCCTTGAGGGAGGAGATGGAGTCGTTGCCGTAGGATTTGTTCGCAGTTGTCTTTGCCATGATCGCACCTGCCTATTGCCGATAAAGTATCAATATAGTATAACGCAAAAACAGTGCCGCAGTCAAGAAATACAAGATGCCGCCTGCCCACGTGCCGGAAAGCAGCGGGACCCGTCAGCGCCAGCGGGTCCCTTTTTGCATCTCTGCTTGCCAAACCGCCCGCGCTGTGATAGTCTGGTAGCAGAATCTGAACAAAGGAGCGTGCCGGCTGTGAGCAAGTATATTCTGGCCCTTGATCAGGGCACTACCAGCTCCCGGGTCATCCTCTTCGATCAGGAGCAGAACATCGTGGGCATCAGCCAGAAGGAGTTTGCCCAGATTTACCCCAAGGAGGGCTGGGTGGAGCACGACGCCATGGAGATCTGGTCCTCCCAGTACGCCACCATGATGGAGGTCATCGCCCAGAGCGGCGTGGATGTGGGCGACATCGCCGCCATTGGCATCACCAACCAGCGGGAGACTACCATTCTCTGGGATAAAGAAACTGGCCGCCCCGTCTACAACGCCATCGTCTGGCAGTGCCGCCGGACGGCGGACATCGTGGACGGTCTGCTGGCCGACGGCCTGGGGGATCACATCCGGGAGACCACCGGCCTGGTGCCCGATGCCTATTTCTCAGCCACCAAGATCAAGTGGATCCTGGACCACGTCCCCAGCGCCCGGGAGCGGGCGGAGGCGGGCAAGCTGCTGTTCGGCACGGTGGACACGTGGCTGGTGTGGAAGCTGACCGGCGGGGCGGTCCACGTCACCGACGTGACCAACGCCAGCCGCACCATGCTCTATGACATCCATAAGCTGGACTGGGACGACACTCTGCTGAAGGCATTGGACATCCCCAGGTCCATACTGCCGGAGGTCCGCTCCTCCAGCGAGATCTACGGCTATGCCGAACTCCCCGGCGGTCTGGTGCCCATTGCCGGCATTGCCGGCGACCAGCAGGCGGCCCTCTTCGGGCAGGGCTGCTTCGCCCCCGGGGACGCCAAGAATACTTACGGCACCGGCTGCTTCCTGCTGATGAACACCGGCAACCAGCCCTGTGTCAGCCGCAACGGCCTGATTACCACCATCGCCGTGGGGCTCAACGGCGGGGTGCAGTACGCGCTGGAGGGCTCGGTCTTCGTGGGCGGCGCGGTGATCCAATGGCTGCGGGACGAGATGCGCTTCTTCACCGACAGCCGGGACGCGGAGTACTACGCCGAGAAGGCGGGGGACAACGGCGGGGTCTATCTGGTGCCCGCCTTCACCGGGCTGGGCGCCCCCTACTGGGACATGTATGCCCGGGGCTGTATCGTGGGCATCACCCGGGGCACCAAGCGGGAGCACATCATCCGCGCGGCGCAGGAGTCCATCGCCTATCAGGTGGCGGGACTGGTGAAGGCTATGGAGGCGGACACCGGCCTGCCCCTCACCTCCCTGAAGGCCGACGGAGGCGCCAGCCGGGACCGGTTCCTCATGCAGTTCCAGGCGGACATCATCGACCGGGAGGTCCGCCGCCCCGCCATTCGGGAGACCACCGCGCTGGGGGCCGCCTATCTGGCGGGACTGGCCACCGGCGTGTGGAGCGGGCTGGACGAGATCCGGGCCCTCTGGGCCTGCGACACCACCTTCTACCCCCGCATGGAGGCCGCCCAGCGGCAGAAGCTGCTGGCGGACTGGGACCGGGCGGTGGAGCGCAGCCGCGGCTGGAGCCGCTGAGTGCGCGGCCGGAGCAACAGGAAAACAGGGTCCTCTCCCGATCGGGAGAGGACCCGATTTTTTATGTCCTCCGATGTTCCGCCGGCAGGTATAAGCGCTGACATATTTGCCCAAACTGGACATAGAGTGCCAACAGAGGAAGGAAGGTGACGACCATGACGGCAGAGACGCGCCGCCGCCGGGCGGAGGCCGCCGAGCGGGAGGAGCTGCGCCGGCAGTTCCTCGCGGGGATGGCCCAGACCCGGCAGGAGCTCAATCAGGCCTATGCCCAGTTCAATATGCAGAGCGACCCCGATCTGGTGGATTCCTGCGTGTTCACCATCAACGCCCTGCGCAGCCGGTATTCCTACTTCGTGCGGCAGATGAAGCTGCTGGACGAGGGGAAGGAGGCGGCCGGGTGAAATACGGACTGATGATCATGGGGGGCTTCCTGCTGCTGATCCTGCTGCGGAAGCCCCTCGGCTGGCTGGGACGGGTGGCCGCCCGCTCCGGGCTGGGACTGGCGGCCCTGTGGCTGCTGCGCGGACTGGGGGGCCTGCTGGGGGTGGAGCTGGGGGTCAACCTGCTCAACGCGCTGGTCCTCGGGGTGCTGGGCGGCCCCGGATTGGCCCTGCTGCTGATGGTGCAGTGGCTGGTGCGGTGAGGCTGTGCAAGGACCAAAGGGTCAAGAATGGAAAATTAACAAAGTTTTTATGGAAAAACCGGGGAGGGTGTGCTATAATATCATAAAAATTGAAGCATACTGCGCAGGAAAAGAGGCGGCGTGCGTTGGCGTCAAAATACAAGAACTCCTATCACAGATATTACGGGCGGAGCCGGGGCAGCCTGATACTTAAGATCATACTGGTGCTGCTGGTCCTTCTGGTGGCGGCGGCGCTGGTGTTCCGTTTCGTGTTCGGCGGGCGCATCGAGCGCACGGAGTACGGCCTGCGGCTGGTGCTGCCGGGCAGCACCGCCCAGCCCAGCGAGAGCCCCCAGCCCACGGAGAGCGACCCGATCCTCATCATCGAGCCCTCTGATGAGCCCACCCAGACTCCGGAGCCTTCGGCGGAGCCGCTCCGCGGCGTGAAGGCTGTGGAGGTCACGGCGGATCAGCTCCGGGCCGGGACCGCCCTTCAGGCGGTGCGGGATGCCGGGGGCGACACGCTGGTGGTCACCATGAAGGGCCGCACCGGGCGGCTGCTGTGGCAGTCCCATGTGGGGCTGGCGGCGGACCTCGGCGTCAACGCCGCGGATGACGGCGTGGCGCAGGCTGTCGCCGCGCTGGCGGAGAGCGGTGAGGTCCGGCTGGTGGCCCGGGTGAACTGCTTCCGGGATCAGGCCCTGGTACGGGCCAGGCTGGGCGGCCCGCTGATGACCCGGGGAGGCAACGTCTGGTACGATCAGGCGGGCCTGTGCTGGGTGAGCGCCACAGACAGCACCGTGCGCAGCTATCTGGCCGCCCTGTGCGCCGAGCTGGCGGACATGGGTTTTGACGAGATCCTGCTGGAGTCCCCCGCCTTCCCCGACGCGGGGGAGGTCCATGTGCTGGCAGAGAGCGACCGCTTCCCCGCGGATAAGACCGCCCCGGCGGAGCAGTTCCTGTCTGAGGTCTGCACGGCGCTGGAGGGGAAGAACGTGACCCTGAGCGTGCTCACCACGGCGGAGGCCGTGCTGGGTGCAAACACCGGCAGCGGCGTCACCGCGGAGCTGCTGGCCAGCTGCGTTGACCGGGCGTGGATGCCCGCCCCTGCCGCGGGACAGGACCCCGCTGCGGCACTGGAGGCCGCCGGCCTTGCCGGCGAGGGCCGGCTGGTCCTGGTGGGCGACCGGACCGCCGCCAGCTGGGCCGACCTGAACAATATCTGAGTGAAAAAAGACCTCCGTATGGGTTTGCCATGCGGAGGTCTTTTGCCGTTTATTTTTTCTTCACGGGGCAGCAGGCCTCGGTGACGAATTCGTCCGGGTCCCGGGTCGGGATAGCTGCCTCTGACGGTCTTCCATGCCAGCATTTCCGCATCGTGCTCCCTCGACGGTATCCATATTACCGCATTTCCGCCCATTTTTCTAGCCTTGTAATGCCCCGGTACAAGGTGTATAAAGGTGGATACCAAATTGAAGGAGGCGGCGGATATGGAGGATATGCTGGCACTGCAGCGGGCGCAGGGAGCCCCGGCTGGCGGCGGCGCTGGCGCGGGGAGACCTGTCCAGGATCTTCGTCACCTTCCTGCCCGATGTTATGGGGACTTGACCTGTTTTGTTAACGCCGCTTGGTTGCCTGCGGGCGGCCGGGGTAGTATGATACATTCAAAGGAGGCGGTCGCCTGTGGAGATCAGGCTGGCGGAAAATCTGCGGACCCTGCGGGTCCAGAGCCGGCGGACGCTGGAGGACGTGGCGGAGATCATCGACGTGTCCCGGCAGTCGGTGTCCAAATGGGAGTCGGGGGAGAGCTGCCCCGATCTGGAGAAGTGCGTGCGGCTGGCCAAGCTGTACCACGTGTCGCTGGACGCGCTGGTGAACAAGCCCATGCGGGAACTGGTCCGGGAGGAGAGCAAGAACGACAAGTACATGTTCGGCCTGATCCGGATGCGCCCGGACGGCACCATCAGGCTGCCGCCCCGGGCGATCGAAGTGTTCGAACTCACCCCGGAGGACGTGCTGCTGGTGGTGGGGGACACGGGACAGGCGGGCGGTATCGCCATCGCCAAGTGCGGCGGCGTGTACGACTTTATCGACAAAGACAGCGGAGAGGAGAAATGAACTTGGAATTTGTGCGGATGGAGTACAGCAACAACAAGATGACCACGGCGGAGCTCAGCGGCCACCGGGAGCTGATCCGGGAGTATGCCGAGCGGGGCTACCACTATGTGGGCTTCCTGCCGGTGAGCTTCGGCCCCAGCGGGAAGACGCTGGCCATCGACCTGATCTTTGAGAAGCTGTAAAACCAAAGCGCCCGGCCGGACATTGTCCGGCCGGGCGCTTTTCTGATCGTGCAGGGGGGCGGGAGGTCAGCTCTGGGAGAGGCCGATGTCCAGATTCACCAGCTTTTTCCGGGCGGAGGAGTACTCCAGCATGGCCTTCAGCCGGCGCTTGTCTCCGGAGCGGAGCACCTCGCGGTACTTGTCCAGATTGTCCATCAGCCGGTCGAGGCAGGCGCACAGCGCCTCGGAGTTGTTGGAGAAGAGCTGGGTCCACAGCCCGGCGTCCAGCGCGGCCACCCGGGTACAGTCCCGGAAGGAGTTGCCCTCGAATCCGCGGCAGGTGAACAGGCTCTCGTCGTCACTGACGGACACGGCGATGATGTGCATCATCTGGCTGGTGTAGGCGATCATACTGTCGTGGGCCTCGGGGGTGGTGGTCACCACATCGCGGAAGCCGGCGTAGTCCGCCAGCCGGCGGATGAGGTCGATATGGGCTCCGGTGCTGGTGGGCCGCGGGGTCATGAGATAGTGGGCGTTGCGGAACATCTCCGGGAAGGAGTGCTCCACGCCGGAGAACTCCGTGCCCGCCATGGGGTGGCTGCCGATGAAGTCCACCTCCGGCGGCAGGGCCTCCGCCGCCTTCATGATGGCTCCCTTGATGCCGCACACGTCGGACACCAGACTGCCCGGGGCGAACAGCCCGCCGTCCTCCCGCAGGATGCGGATGATGCCTTCCGGGTCCATGCACAGGAAGGTGAGGTCCGCCTGCGGCAGGACCTCTCTGGGGTCCAGACTCACCCGGTCGCACACGCCGTGCTCCATGGCGTAGTCCGCCGTCTCCCGTCGGCGGGCAATGCCCACGACCTCGTAATCCTCAAAGCCCCGCAGGGCTGCGGCGAGAGACCCGCCGATGAGGCCGAGGCCCATGATGGCAATGACCTTCTTTTCCATGTTGCTTCCTCCCTTACAGTGCCGTGCGGCCCACGCAGCGGGCGATGGCGTCCAGCTTGGGCATCAGCGCATCGAACTGGGCGGGGGTGATGGACTGGGCCCCGTCGCACAGGGCGTGGGCAGGATCGTTGTGGACCTCGATAATGAGGCCGTCCGCCCCGGCGGCTACGGCGGCCAGCGCCATCCGCTCTACCATCCACGCCTTGCCGCAGGCGTGGGAGGGGTCCACCACCACCGGCAGGTGGGACTGCTTCTTTACCGCCAGCACGGCGCTGAGGTCCAGGGTGTTGCGGGTATAGGTCTCAAAGGTGCGGATGCCCCGCTCGCACAGGATGACGTTGGGGTTGCCGGCGGACATGATGTACTCCGCGCTCATGAGCCACTCCTCGATGGTGGCGGACAGCCCCCGTTTCAGCAGGATGGGCTTGTCCGTGCCGGCGCCCAGCTTTTTCAGCAGCTGGAAGTTCTGCATGTTCCGGGCGCCCACCTGAATGACGTCCACCGTCCGCTGGAACTCCGGGATGTACTCGGCGTCCATGATCTCGGTGACGATGGGCAGGCCGGTCTCCGCCCGGGCCTCCTCCAGCAGGCGCAGGCCCTCCAGCTCCAACCCCTGAAAGGAGTAGGGAGAGGTCCGGGGCTTGAACGCCCCGCCCCGGAGGGCGGAGGCCCCGCTGGCCTTCACCGCCGCGGCAATGCCGCACAGCTGGTCGTGACTCTCCACGCTGCACGGCCCGGCGATCACCGCCAGTCTGTTTCCGCCCACGGCAGTGCCGTTGCCGAGGTCGATGACGCTGTCGTCCGGGTGGTACTTGCGGTTGGCCATCTTGTACGGCTCGGACACCCGCATGACCCGGTCCACGCCGGGCAGCTGCTCCAGCACCTCCTGGTCCAGCTTGCCCGCATTGCCCTCCGCGCCCAGAATGGTGGACTCGCTGCCCCGGGAGACCATCACCCGGACGCCGCAGTCCTCCATCAGACGCTTGACCTTATCCAGCTCTTCAGGGCGGAAGCCCTGCTTCATAATTACGACCATATGGCTCTGCTCCGTTTCTGTTAGAATGATTGTGCCGTTACTTTACTGCTTTTTTGCATTGAAGTCAAGAGGAATTTGAAAAAGAGCGGTCCGGACGTAGGGGACCGCACCTTTCGGCGGCGCTCAGACCAGCTCGCCCAGCAGGCAGCCGTCTCCTGCGGCGGTGATGCGCACCTGCCGCAGGCAGTTGTGCAGGGACTCACCCTGAGCCCGCACCAGTGTGTAGTTGGGTGCGTGGCCCTGCCATGCGCCGTCCTTCTCCTCCTCGAAGAGGACGGGCAGTGTCTCGCCTACCCAGCTGGCCAGAAAGATCTGCTCCAGCTCCGCGGCCACGGCAGCGGCCCGCTGGGCCCGTTCCTTCTTCTCCGCCCGGGAGAGCTGCCCGGGCATCCTGTCTGCCGGGGTGCCGGGCCGGCGGGAGTAGGGGAAGATGTGCATGGCGGAGAAGGCGCACCGCCGGATGAAGGCGAGGCCCTGCTGGAACTCTTCCTCGGTCTCGCCGGGAAAGCCCACGATCATGTCGGTGGTGATGCCGGGACGGTCGAAGTATTCCCGGAGTAATTTCACGCTTTCATAATACCGGGCGGAATCATATTTCCGGTTCATCCGGGCCAGAACTGTGTCGCACCCCGCCTGCATGGACAGGTGGAAGTGGGGACACAGGTTGGGCAGGGCGGCGGCCCGGCGGCAGAAGTCCGCCGTGATGGTGCGCGGCTCCAGCGAGCCCAGCCGCACCCGCAGCCCCGGGGCGGCGGCGCACAGGGCCTCCGTGAGGTCGATGAGGGACAGGCCGTTTTTCAGGTCATGCCCCCACGAGGAGATCTCAATGCCGGTGAGGACGATCTCCCGGTAGCCCTCCGCCGCCAGCCGGGCGGCCTGCTCCACTGCCTTGTCCAGCGGCAGGGAGCGTACCGGCCCCCGGGCGTAGGGGATGATGCAGTAGGAGCAGAAGTTGACGCAGCCGTCCTCCACCTTGAGCATGGCCCGGGTCCGGCCGGCCAGCCCGCCGGCGGGCAGCTCCTCAAAGGTCCGCTGGGCCATGATGTTCTGGGTGGTCACCAGCGGCTCCGGCTCCCCGTAGCCGCTGCGGGCAGCGGCGATGGCCTCCAGATTGTCCAGAAATCTCATCCGCCCGGAGGAGCCCGCCACCAGATCCACGCCCATGGCGGCCACGGCCTGCGGGTCGGTCTGGGCGTAGCAGCCGCACACGGCCACCACCGGGGCGGGGTCCCGCTGCTGGGCCCGGTGGATCACCGCGCGGCACTTGGTATCGCTGACGGCGGTGACGGTACAGGTGTTGATGATATAGGCGTCGGCCTGCTCCCGAAAGTCCACCAGCGTGTGCCCCCGGCGGACAAGCTCCGCCTCGATGGCCTGGGTCTCGTACTGGTTGACCTTGCAGCCCAGCGTGTAAATGGCGATCTTCATACAGATACCTCGCAGAATAGATTGAGTCGATTATAGCAATCTTGCGGAGATTTGTACAGAGGGACGGGGAAAGAAAGGTTTACAAGGAGGAAATACTTTGTTATACTAAAACGTCGAATACAGAGACGAGAGGGCGATAGCCTTGACAGAGAGAGGAAACATGGTACAGGGCAGGGAGTGGAAGCATATTCTGCTGTTCACCCTGCCGCTGATGGCGGGCCACGCGCTCCAGCAGCTGTACAACACGGTGGACGGCATCGTGGTGGGGAACTACATCGGTGACACGGCGCTGGCGGCGGTGGGGACCTGTGCGCCCCTGACGCTGGTGTTCATCGCCCTGTCCATCGGTATGTCCAACGGCAGCTCCGTGGTGGTGGCCCAGTACTATGGGGCCAAAAAGTACGATGAGATGCGCCGGGCGGTGTCCACCTCCATCATTCTGCTGGTGGCCATCGGCGCGGTGCTGTCAGTGGTGGGGGCGCTGGTGGCCCGGCCCATGCTGAGGCATGTGCTCAACGTCGGCCCCGCCTATCTGGACTACGCCGCTGACTATTTCACCATCTACGCCATCGGGCTGGTGTTCCAGTTTACCTATAACGTCTGCGCCGCCATGATGCGGGCCCTGGGGGACTCCAAGGCCACGCTGTACTTCCTGCTGGTGTCCTCCGTGGTGAATGTGGGGCTGGACCTGCTGTTCGTCATCAGCTTCCAGATGGGTACGGCGGGGGCGGCATGGGCCACCATTATCTCGCAGGCCATGGCCGCGCTGGTGGCTGTGGTGTACATGTACCGGAAGCACGTCATCCTCCGGGTCCCCCGGCGGGAGTTCCGCTTCTACGGGGACTCCGCGGCCCTGTGCATGCGCATGGCCGTGCCCACCACCCTGGGGCAGTGTGTGGTGTCCTGCGGCAGTCTTGCCCTCCAGCGGCTGGTGAACAGCTTTGACCTGCTCTACCCCGGCATCATGGCCGGCGGCACCGCCGGCACCCGGCTGGAGAGCTTTATCATGATCCCCATTTTCTCCTTCAACTCCGCCATCGCCGCCTTCACCGGCCAGAACGTAGGCGCCGGCCGTCTGGACCGGGTGGAGCACGGCCGCCGGGCGGCCACCCTGATGAGTCTGGCCATCTGTGTGGTGATCTCCGCCGCAGGTCTGATCTTCCGGGAGCCGCTGGTGCGCATTTTCGGCGTCACCGGTCAGGCCATGTACTTTGGCAAGCTCTACCTCACCATCTTCTGCCCCGGCCTGCTGCTGTTCAGCCTGCACATGAGTACCAGCGGCGTGATGCAGGGGGCGGGGGATGCGGTGTTCAACACGGTGGTCACCCTCAGCAGCTTTGCCCTGCGCTGCGTGCTGGCCTATACGCTGGCCTACCTGACGCCCCTGAGCTACTACGCCATCTGGCTGGCCACCCCCATGAGCTGGGTGTACAGCGTGGCCATGAGTTGGAGCCGCTTTTACAGCGGGAAATGGAAGCAGAAGGCGCTGGTGCGCGCCGCGCAGGAAGAGCCGGTGGAGACCATTGAAGAGGAGGTCCTGTGACCTATGGACCACAGTTTTTTCGCCTATATTTTCCGTATGCGCTATATCGCCCGCTGGGCCCTGATGCGCAACACCCGCACGGAAAACGTGGAGGAGCACTCCTACGAGGTGGCCGTGCTGGCCCACGCACTGGCGGCCATCGGACGGGACGTGTTTCACAAGGCCGCCGACCCGGACAGAGCGGCCGCCGCCGCCCTGTTCCATGACGCGCCGGAGATCATCACCGGCGATATGCCCACCCCCATCAAGTACTACAACCCCGCCATCAAGGACGCCTACAAAGAAGTAGAGGCGGTGGCCCAGGACAAGCTGCTGTCCATGCTGCCGCCGGAGCTGGTCCCCGCCTACGAGCCGCTGGTGCGGGAGAGCGACGGGGCTGTCCGCCGCTACGTGAAGGCGGCGGACAAGCTGGCCGCGTGGCTCAAGTGTCAGGAGGAGCTGAAGGCGGGCAACAGCGAGTTCCGCCGGGCCGCGGACGAGACCATGGCCGCCCTCCGTGACATGGGCATGGAGGAAGTGGACTGGTTCATGGAGCGGCTGGGCCACGCCTTTACCCTTACGCTGGACGACCTCGGATAATTCTGAACGCCTGAAAAGGAGGATTTTAACCTATGAAAAAAGCCATCGTCACCGTCATCGGCCGGGATCAGGTGGGCATCATCGCCGCCGTCTGCTCCCAACTCAGTGAAAAGAACGTCAACGTGCTGGACATCAGCCAGACCATCCTGCAGGAGTACTTCACCATGATCATGCTGGTGGACGTAGGGGCGGCCAATGTGCCCTTCGCCGTGCTGAAGGATGAGCTGGCCGCCGCCGGCGCCGCCCGCGGTCTGGACATCCGGGTCCAGCGGGAGGATACCTTTCAGGCCATGCATCAGCTTTGAGGTGAGAGTATGATCAGCAGCAACGATATTCTCAGCACCGTCCGCATGATCGACCAGCAGCATCTGGACGTGCGCACCATCACCATGGGCATCTCCCTTCTGGACTGCTGCGACCCCGATCCCACCCGGGCCTGCCGCAAGATCTACGACAAGATCACCGCCTCTGCCGAGCATTTGGTTCAGGTGGGGGAGGAGATCGAGACCGAGTTTGGCATCCCCATCGTCAACAAGCGCATCTCTGTCACGCCCATGGCGCTGGTGGCCGGCGCGTCGGACACGGAGGACTACGTCCCCTTTGCCAGGGCAATGGACGCGGCGGCCAAGGCCGTGGGGGTCAACTTCATCGGCGGCTTCTCCGCGCTGGTGCAGAAGGGCATGACCGCCGCCGACCGCAGGCTCATCGCCGCCATTCCCGAGGCGCTGGCCGTCACCGATGTGGTGTGCTCCAGCGTGAACGTGGGCTCCACCAAGGCGGGCATCAACATGGACGCCGTGGCCCTTATGGGCCGCACCATCAAGGCCGCGGCGGAGCGCACCGCCGACCGGGGCGGCTTCGGCTGCGCCAAGCTGGTGGTGTTCTGCAACGCTGTGGAGGACAACCCCTTCATGGCCGGCGCCTTCCACGGCGTGGGCGAGGCGGAGCGCATCATCAACGTGGGCGTGTCCGGCCCCGGCGTGGTGTACCACGCCCTTCAGGCCGTGAAGGGCGAGCCCTTCGACGTGGTGGCCGAGACCGTGAAGAAGACCGCCTTTCAGGTGACCCGCATGGGCCAGCTGGTGGCCCGGGAGGCCAGCGCCCGGCTGGGCGTGCCCTTCGGTATCGTGGACCTGTCCCTGGCCCCCACCCCCGCCGTAGGGGACAGCGTGGCCCGCATTCTGGAGGAGATGGGGCTGGAGGTCTGCGGCACCCACGGCACCACCGCCGCGCTGGCCCTGCTGAACGATGCGGTGAAGAAGGGCGGCGTCATGGCGTCCTCCTCTGTGGGCGGCCTGTCCGGGGCCTTTATCCCTGTCAGTGAGGACGAGGGCATGATCGCCGCGGCCTCCTCCGGTGTGCTGACGCTGGACAAGCTGGAGGCCATGACCTGCGTGTGCTCCGTGGGGCTGGACATGATCGCCGTCCCCGGTTCCACTACAGCGGATACCGTCTCCGCCATCATCGCCGACGAGGCAGCCATCGGTATGATCAACAACAAGACCACCGCCGTCCGCATCATCCCCGCCCCCGGCAAGGATGTGGGGGACACGGTGGAGTTCGGCGGCCTGCTGGGCTCCGCCCCGGTGATGCCCGTACATACCGAGTCAGCCGCCGCCTTCGTGGCCCGCGGCGGCCGCATCCCCGCCCCCCTGCACAGCCTGCGGAACTGAGACAGAGATGAAAGCGCCCCCGCCGTCCAAAGGACGGCGGGGGCGCTGTTTTATTTATTCCAGCTGACTGCCCGCCGGAGGCGTCAGCCAATGGCCCCATTTGTAGTAGATGAGGTAGGCGATGGAGGCGATGAGCCACGACACCGGGTAGCTCAGCACCACCAGCTCGTAGCTGGGGGCCACAGCGCACACTACAATGGTCCACACCACCCGCAGCAGACACACGCCGATGCCCGTGATGGCTGTGGGCACCACCGTCTTGCCCACGCCGCGCATGGCCCCGGACAGGATCTCAATGGGCACGAACAGGGAGTAGAACGGCCCGATGAGCCACAGCATCTTCTTGCCGATCTCCATGACGGCGGGGGCGTTCCGCGCGCCGAAGGCCATGTACAGCGGCCGCCCGCAGGTGATCACAAATACGCTGAACAGGATGGTGAAGATGAAGGTCATACCCGCGGAGACGTAGATGGACCGCTTCACCCGGTCCAGCCGGCCTGCGCCGTAGTTCTGCCCCACAAAGGTGGTGACGGAGATGCCGAAGGCTCCGATGATGAGCCAGCTGAGGCCGTCCACCTTGCCCAGCACCGTCCACGCGGCCACCACGTCGGTACCGAAGGTGTTGAATTTGGCCTGGTTGAAGGTGCCGGACACGTTGTACATCAGGGATTGCAGCCCGGCGGGGATGCCCACCCGGAGGATCATGGCGTTTTCTTTCCGGTGGAAGCGGATGCGGCGGAGGTCCAGCCGGTAGACGTCGTCGGTGCGCAGCAGCCGCAGCAGGACCAGCAGGGCGCTGACCACCTGAGCCAGCACCGTGGCCAGCGCCGCCCCCAGCACGCCCAGCTTCAGCACCGCCACGAACAGAAGGTCCAGCACGGTGTTCACCGCGCAGCACACGATGAGGTAGATCATGGGCCGGCGGGAGTCACCCACCGCCCGGAGGATACTGGCTCCCACGTTGTAGATGAGGGTGGGCAGCATGCCGGCGAAGTAGACGCGCAGATAGAGCACGGAATCGGCCATCAGTTCCTCAGGTTGGTTCAGGAACCGCAGAGCGGCGGGGGAGAGCAGGATGCCCGCCACGGTGAGCATCGCTCCGGCGGCGAGGGACATGGCGGCGGTGGTGTGCACCACCCGGGAGATCTCCTCCCGCTTGCCTGCGCCGTAGCACTGAGCCACCGCCACCGTAGCGCCGGAGGCTACCCCCACGAAGAAGCCGATGATGAGATTGATGAGGGAGCCCGTGGCCCCACCCACGGCGGACAGCGCGTCCATGCCCACGGCGTTGCCCACCACCAGCGCGTCTACTGTGTTGTACATCTGCTGGAAGAAGGTGCCCAGCGCCACGGGGATGAAGAAAAACAGGATCTGCTTCCAGATGACCCCGTCGAGGATGGGGTTTCCGGTCTTGCTCTGTTCCATGGGGACGCCTCCTCTTATAAAATGGCAGCAGGTCCGATTGTATCACCCGGCCCGGGAAAGGTCAAGGGTGCAGGCTGTAAAACTCTTAACTTGTCAAGCAGACCGTATTCGTGTATAATATACCTGCTTTTCCCAAGACGCTATCAGAGAGAGGGCAAGAAACGAGAGAGATCAAAAAATAAGGAGTGATCGTGTGGATATTTTTCAGAAGTGCGATAACTACACCCTGGCCAATGAACTCCGGGCCCAGGGCCTGTTTCCCTACTTCCGCGAGCTGGAATCCCGGCAGGACACCGAGGTCATCATGGAGGGCAAGCGGCGCATCATGCTGGGCTCCAACAACTATCTGGGCCTGACCACCAACCCGGAGATCGTGGCCGCCGGCAAGAAGGCGCTGGACGAGTACGGCACCGGCTGTTCCGGCTCCCGCCTGCTCAACGGCACGCTGGTGCTTCACCTCCAGTTCGAGCGGGAGATGGCCGCCTTCCTCCGCAAGGGGGACGTGATGACCTTTCCCTCCGGCTTTCAGTCCAACCTGGGTATTATCTCCGCCATCGTGGGCTTGGGCGACTACGTTGTCTGCGACCGGGAAAACCACGCCTCCATCTACGATGGCTGCCGCCTGAGCCGCGGCAGGATGCTCCGCTACCGCCACGCCGACATGGCCGACCTGGAGCGCCAGCTCAAGCGGGTGCCCGAGAGCGCCGGCTGCCTCATCATCACCGACGGTGTGTTCTCCATGGGCGGTGACATCGCCAAGCTGCCCGAGATCTGCGCCCTGGCCAAGCAGTACGGCGCCCGGGTCATGGTGGACGACGCGCACGGCCTGGGTATTCTGGGCGAGGGGGGACGGGGCACCGCCAGCCACTTCGGCCTGGAGGAGCAGGTGGACATCTACATGGGCACCTTCTCCAAGTCCCTGGCCTCTCTGGGCGGGTACATGGCCGCCGATGCCAAGGTGGTGGACTACGTCCGCTGCAACTCCCGGCCCTACATCTTCGCCGCCTCCGTGCCCCCCGCCAGCATCGCGGTGGCCAACGCCTCCCTTCGGCACCTCATCGCCCACCCGGAACTGCCCCGGCAGCTGCTGGACATCTCGCAGTACATGCGGGACAGGCTCCACGCCGCCGACATCGCCATCATGGACGCGGAGACCCCCATCATCCCCATCTACACCTACGACCCCATCGTCACCCTCAGGGCCCAGCGGGAGCTGTACGAGCGCGGGGTCTACGTCAACGCCACCCTGCCTCCCGCCTGCGCCCCCGGAGAGTGCCTGCTGCGGTGCAGCCTGATGGCCACCCACACCAGGGCCCTCATCGACGAGGCGGTGGACGTCATCGTGGACGTGCTCTCCCACTATGAGCTCCGCCGGTAAGGTCGCGCTGGTCACCGGCGGCAGCTCCGGCATCGGCCGGTGTACGGTGCTGGCCCTGAAGGACGCCGGCTGCACGGTGTACGAGCTCAGCCGCCACGACGCCGGCCTCTCCGGAGTCACTCATCTCACCGCCGACGTCACCGACGAGGCCGCCGTGACCGCTGCCGTGGCCGCCGTGCTGGAGCGGGAGGGCCGCATCGACATCGTGGTCAACTGCGCGGGCTTCGGGATCTCCGGCGCGGTGGAGTTCACCGACACGGCGGACGCCGTCCGCCAGTTCGACGTGAACTTCTTCGGCATGGTGCGGGTGAACCACGTGGTCCTGCCGGTGATGCGCCGGCAGGGGAGCGGCCGCATCGTGAACATCAGCTCCGTGGCCGCCGCAGCAGCCATCCCCTTCCAGCCCTACTACTCCGCATCCAAGGCGGCCATCAACTCTTATACCTGTGCGCTGGCCAACGAGGTGCGGCCCTATGGCGTCACCGTCACCGCCGTTCAGCCGGGGGACATCGCCACCGGCTTCACCGATGCGCGGAAGAAGACCATGACCGGGGATGAGGAGTATGGCGGGCGCATCTCCCGCAGTGTGGCCGGCATGGAGAAGGACGAGCGGGAGGGCATGAAGCCCGAGACTGCCGGGGCCTATATCTGCCGGATCGCCCTGAAAAAGCGGGTGAAGCCCCTGTACGCCATTGGCTTTCTCTATAAGGGAGCCTGCGTCCTGTGCCAGCTTTTGCCCTGCCGCTTCCGGAACTGGCTTATCGGCCTGATCTACGCCAGATAATAAAAAGAGAAGCCCCTGCCGCGGATGCGGCGGGGGCTTCTTTGATGTGGGCTTCTGCTTGCCTGCCTTTACAGCGCGCCCAGCCAGCGGCCCAGCTCGTTCAGGTCGGGGGCCACGTGGACGTGGGGCCATGCGTCGAAGGCCGCGGCGGGGGTGGTGCCGTTGAGCACCGCGGAGAAATCCGCCCCGCCGTTTCTGGCGGTCTGGGCGTCGATGACCGTGTCCCCGCAGAAAAGGACCTGCTCCGCCGTCAGCCCCAGCCGGGCCAGCGCAAAGCTCAGCCCCTCGGGGTCGGGCTTGCTGCGGGTGACGTCGGAGCCGCCCACGATGAGGTCCGCGGTGTGCAGCAGGCCCTGATGGTCAAAGATCTTCCGGATGGTGCTGCCGTGCTTGGTGGACACGATGGCCACCTTTACGCCCCGGTCGTGGAGGGCGGTCAGCAGCTCCCGGGCGCCGGGGAACAGGGCGGTTTGGTCCACCATGGCCCGGGCGAATTCCCCCGTGGCCTCCTCGCCCACGGTGATCTGGAACTGGTGGTAGAACTCATCCCGGCGGGCGGGGTCGCTGTCCCCGGTGAGGTGGGTGTAGGCGTCCATCAGGGTCATGCCGATGGTGGGCCGCACCTGCGCCTCCGTGGGCATGGGCAGGCCCATGGCCCTGAACCCCTGCTGAAAGCCGGTGGTGATGGCCGGGGTGGAGTCCCCCAGCGTGTAGTCGAAATCAAAAAATACGCCGCTGTATTTCATAAAAAGCCCTCCGATGTCAAGTCAGTGCCCCCAGCATAGCACAGCGGGCGGCATTTTTCAACTCTCGGCCTGCTCCAGCAGGTTGGAGGCCCCGTACCGCAGACAGCGGTACAGCCGCTGCCGTCCCCGCTTCAGGGTGCGGGAGACGGTGGAGGTGTTGACCCCGCACTCCCGGGCGATGGCCTCCATGCTCATGCCCTGCCCGTAGTAGAGCAGCATGTACTGCCGCTGCTTTTCGGTGATATCCTGCCGCAGGGCGTGGGTCAGATTGCGCTTGAGCCGCCCCATCTGGGCCCGGTTGTCGTCGGCGATCATGCGGCTGTAAACACTCAGGTCTGCCAGCCCGAAGGTCTGCTCGTAGGATACCCGATTCATCGGCAGCCCTCCCTGCTCCGCAGTTCGTACCGGGGCGCATAGCGCTCCAGCGCACGGGACGCCGCCCGGGTGTCCCGATACATGGCCCGCAGGGGCCGAAGGCGGCGGTCCAGCCGCTCCTGTGTCTCCGGGTCTCCGGTCTCCCGCATGGCGTGCTCCAGCTCCGCGATCCTGCCCCTCAGCAACTCCGCGGAACGCCCGTATTCCATTGCAAGCTGATCGATCCTCATCCCTCTTCTGCTCGCTCCTTTCCCCCGAGGCGGCGGCGCTGGGCCGCAAAATACCTGCGGGCGTAGCGTTCCAGACATGCCTCGCAGACGCGCTGCCCCTCCAGATAAAAGTACGGCTCCCCGGGCCAGAGCTCCCCCCGGCACAGGGCGCAGTGGACCGCC
Source organism: uncultured Oscillospiraceae bacterium (assembly GCA_934667095.1). Lineage (GTDB taxonomy): Bacteria > Bacillota > Clostridia > Oscillospirales > Oscillospiraceae > Enterenecus. The sequence continues at coordinate 88,801 of CAKULE010000005.1, forward strand.
GGGCCCGCTGCCAGCGGGCTCGTCCTCTTTTTTTCATCGAATTCCATGAAACCTGTTGACAAACTCCTTTCTTCCTGCTATAATCTCCCTTGCTGTTAACGGAATGGCGCTGTGTGCTGGTGTAGCTCAGCTGGTAGAGCAGCTGATTTGTAATCAGCAGGTCGGGGGTTCGAATCCGTCCACCAGCTCCACCTTCACAACTGAATATGGAGGAGTACCCAAGTGGCCAAAGGGGACAGACTGTAAATCTGCTAGCTTTGCTTTCGGTGGTTCGAATCCACCCTCCTCCACCAGAATAATGGATACCGCCTCGGCGGTGTCCATTATTTTGTTGTATGGGGACGACCGTTCGGCCGCCGTGGTGAGACCGCAGTCCATGAGAGCTCCTGACCGCATTTTTTCGCCGCCACTCCGCCGGAAGTAGAACGGATGTTCTAATTCGTGAATAAATTACCACGTCCGGATGGAAAAGTCAAGGGCTTGACAATCACTTTTCCGGGACGGATTTTTGCAGCAGACCGGGAAATGGGACGCGGAAATTTTTCCATTTGCACGCGGGCCCCGGCGGAAAGCAAGATTTACAAAGGGTTCACAGAATCGGGGTTGAATCCGGCGGGCGGGCGCGGTATGATAACAAAAAAGATTTGTTGGAGGCAAGCGCCATGAAAAAACGTACCTTCCTCGGGCTGGCCGGGATCGCCGCGGCCGGCGCGGGCGTGGCCGGCGGCCTGACTGCCATCGGCAACCTGCTCTACCGCGCCGGAGTAGCCGCTCCCGCCCGGGAGAACCGCTCCGACCGCTGGCCCACCCAGCAGGAGGGCCGCATGTGGGCCCGGGAGGGGGAGGGCTTCAGCCCCGTGTCCCTTACCGCGCCGGACGGCCTGCTTCTCCGGGGCTATGCCCTGCTGGCCGGCGAGGGAGAGCACCGCTGGGCCATCTGCATGCACGGCTATCGGGATTCCATGGAGTCCATGGGGGCCGTTGCCCGGCACTACGCGGGGTTGGGCTGGAACGTGCTCCTGCCGGACCAGCGCGGCCATGGACAGAGCGAGGGCGACTATGTGGGCTGGGGCTATGACGAGCGGCTGGACCTGCTGAGCTGGATCAATTTCGTCGCCCGCCGGGACCCAGAGGCCCGCATCCTGCTCCACGGCGTGTCCATGGGTGCGGCCACCGTGCTGATGGTCACCGGCGGTCCCCTGCCCAAGCAGGTGAAGGTGGCGGTGTCTGACTGCTCCTATACCGCCATCGAGCCGGAGATGAAGCACGTGGTGGACCGTCGGATGCGGAAGAAGCTGAACATCCCGGTGCAGATCCCCTTTAATCTGCTGTTCTCCGCCCTGCGGCGGATCACCCTCCGCCGGGCCGGGTACGACCTGAAGGACGTGTCCCCCATCGAGGCGGTGGCCCGTTCCAGCACGCCGACCCTGTTTATCCATGGTGAGGAGGACGAGGTAGTGCCCCCCGCCATGCTGGGCAAGCTCTATCAGGCGGCCAACTGCCCCAAGAGCTTTCTGGTGGTGCCCGAGGCCGGCCATACCGAGGCCGTGGGTGCCCGGCCGGAGCTTTACTGGGCGGCGGTGGACCCCTTCGCGGCCAAGTACATGGACTGAATCGATCCCCCTGCCCGCCGGGCAGGGGGATTTTGCTTGAATCCCGGGATGCTTTCTGCTATACTGGGGCACAGTATCGGAAGAAACACACAGGAGGAACTAACTATGCTGAAAGTCGAACGCATCTCCGTGATGAATCTGGAAAACGCCATGCGCGGCGCCCGCAACCCGTTGAACAGCTGGGACAAGGGGGACAGCGCCTATGATGAGAAGGGCAACTATATTCTGGGGGAGAACGACCTGTCTCTGGCCACCCGCCTGTGCGAGGCGGGCAGCGACCACCGGAAGTTCATCCGCCAGATCCTCGTGTCCATGGACATCACCGCCCCCATGTACTGGTGGAAGGAGTTCGATACCTATAAGGTGGGCACCGTGGCCAACTCCACATCCACCATGCACAAGATCCACTCCAACAGGTTCGAGCTGGACGACTTCTCCACCGACCACATGACCTCCGAGTCCCTCATGGAGTTCGACCGGTTCGTGGCCTATCTGGAGGAGGTGCGCCAGCGCTATCTGGCCACCAAGGACAAGAAGTACTGGTACGACATGATCCAGCTGCTGCCCTCCAGCTATAACCAGATGCGCACCGTCACCATGAACTATGAGGTGCTGGTGAACATCTTCTATGCCCGCCGGGCCCATAAGCTGGAGGAGTGGCACACCCTCTGCGACGTGATCCTCACCCTGCCCTACGCCCGGGAGCTCATCGGAGCCTGCAGCGGTGAGACGCTGTGATCCCGTCCCATTGAGTTCCATTCAAAAAAAGAAGCGCCCCCGCCGTGTACACGGCGGGGGCGCTTTTGTTATCTCAGATGCCAGATGTCGGCGTTGTACTGGGCGATGGTGCGGTCGCTGGAGAAGAAGCCGCTGTGGGCGGTGTTGACCACCATCTTGGAGGCCCATGCGGAGCGGTTGCCGTAGTCGGCAATGGCCTGGTCGCGGACGGCGATATAGTCCTCCACGTCCAGCAGGGCCATGAACCAGTCCTTGTTCCTCAGGTCGTTCCACAGGGCCCGGAGGGAGTCCTCATCTCCGATGGCCAGCATGGCGGGGGAGACGATGAAATCTACCAGCCGGCGGACGGCGGGCCGCTCGTAATACTCGGCGGCGTGGTAGCCGTTGGAGGCGTACAGGCCGATGACCTGATCGCTGGACGCGCCGAAAGTGTAGATGTTGCCGGGGCCCACCAGCTGGGCAATCTCTACATTGGCCCCGTCCATGGTGCCCAGGGTGATGGCGCCGTTGGCCATGAACTTCATGTTGCCGGTGCCGCTGGCCTCCTTGGAGGCCAGGGAGATCTGCTCCGACAGGTCGGCGGCGGGGATGATGCGCTCCGCCCAGCTGACGTTGTAGTTCTCCACCATCACCACCCGCAGCCACGGCCGGACCTGCGGGTCGGCCTCAATGAGCTGCTGGAGGCAGAGAATGAGGTGGATAATATGTTTGGCCATCACATAGGCCGGGGCGGCCTTGGCCCCGAAGAGCACCGTGACGGGCTGGGGCGGCAGGAAGCCGGCCTTGATGTCCAGATACTTGCGGATGACGTACAGAGCGTTCATCTGCTGGCGCTTATACTCGTGCAGACGCTTCACCTGCACGTCGAACACGGAGTCGGGGTCCAGCTCCACGCCCTGCCGGGCCCTGAGGGCGGCGCACAGGTCGGCCTTGTTGGACCGCTTGACCTCCAGCACCCGGCGGAGGACCTGCCCGTCCCGCGCGAAGGCGGCGAAGCCCTCCAGCAGGCCGGGGTCCCGCCGCCAGCCGTCGCCGAGGCACTCGTCCAGCAGGGAGGCCAGCCGGGGATCGCACACCTCCAGCCACCGGCGGAAGGTGACGCCGTTGGTCTTGTTGTTGAACTTTTCGGGATAGACGTCGGCGAAGGGCTTCAGGGCGCTGCGCTTGAGGATCTCCGTGTGGAGGGCGGCCACGCCGTTCACCGAGTAGCCGTAGTGGATGTCCAGCCGGGCCATGTGGACGGTGTTGTGCCCGTCGATGATGGCCAGATCGTCCCGGCCGGGGAAGACGCTCTTGGCCCGGCGGTCGATCTCCACGATGATGGGCTCCAGCCTGGGGGCCACCCGGCGGATCTGGTCCATGGGCCATTTCTCCAACGCCTCGGCCAGAATGGTGTGGTTGGTGTAGGCGCAGGCGTGGGCCACCTGATGGAGGGCCTGATCCATGCTCAGCCCCCGGTCCAGCAGTAGGCGGGTGAGCTCCGGAATGACCAGAGAGGGGTGGGTGTCGTTGATCTGGATGACCACGTGGTCGCACAGCTGCCGCGGCTGCCAGCCCCGCTCCTCCAGCTCAGCCAGAATGAGCTGCGCGCCGGCGGACACCATGAAGTATTGCTGGTAGAGCCGCAGCAGCTTGCCCGCCTCGTCGCTGTCGTCGGGGTAGAGGAAGGCGGTGAGGTGGGGCTCGATGTCGGTCTTGTCAAAGTCGATGCCCTCCGCGGGGGCAGGGGCGGTGACGTGGGTGTCGAACAGGTGGAGCCGGCCGGCGGTGGGCTGGTGGGCGCCGGGAATGGCCACGTCCCACTGGACGGCCTCCACATCGCCGAAGCCAAAGGGCACGGTGAAGCGCCGGTCGGTGGGGATGAGCCAGCTCTCATCCTCCAGCCACGGATCGGGGAGCTCCCGCTGCTGATTGTGGTCGAACTTCTGGCGGAACAGGCCATAGTGATAGTTGAGCCCTACGCCGTCGCCGGGGAGGCCCAGGGCGGCGATGGAATCGAGGAAGCAGGCGGCCAGCCGGCCCAGTCCGCCGTTGCCCAGGGAGGGCTCGGGCTCAGCCTCCTCGATGTCGGCCAGCGAGCGGCCGGCCTCCTCCAGCAGGGCGTCCACCTGATCATAGATGCCCAGTGCCAGCAGGTTGTTGCTCAGCAGCTTGCCCATGAGGAATTCCGCGGAGAAGTAGTAGACCTTGCGGTCCCCGGCGGGGGCGGGGCGGGCCTGGGCCAGCTCCTGGGTCAGCTGGAGCAGGGCCAGATAGAGCTGCCGGTCGCTGCACCGGACGGGGTCCGCCTGAAAGCGGGCCTGAGTGATCTCCTGTAAACGGGGATAGATTTCCATAGTAGTTATGCTCCTTCTCCCGCATGACGGGGGAAAATTGGGATGGGAATGGGCGGGCCAGTGCCCCGCTCTATTATACCCGGCAGAAGGCCGTCATGTCCCGGCGGAGCTTCTCCGCCAGCTCACCGGTGAGCTGGCCGGGCACCAGCCGCCAGCGCCAGTTGCACCCGAGGGTAGAGGGGATGTTGGTGCGGCTCTCGCTGCCCAGCCCAAGGATGTCCTGCATCTGCATCACTGCCAGGTCTGCGGGGCTGGCCCATGCCGTGCGCATGGCCCCCCAGTGGAAGCCCTCCTCGGGGCTGAGGCGCATGTAGCGGTGGGCGTAGTCCAGCTCGTCGGGCTTCAGGGTGTTCAGCCAGGCCTGAATGGTGTCGTTATCATGAGTGCCGGCGTATACCACGCAGTTCTTTGGGTAGTTGTGGGGCAGGTAGTCATTGGTGCGGTCGCAGTCGTAGAAGGCGAACTGAAGGATCTTCATACCGGGGTAGCCGCTGTATGCCAGCAGCTCCCGCACGGAGTCCGTCAGGAAGCCGAGGTCCTCTGCAATGATGTCCCGGTCGCCCAGCGTCTCGTGGAGGGCGCGGAAGAAGTCCTTGCCCGGGCCGGGCCGCCAGCGGCCCCGGCGGGCGTTGACGTCCCCGTAGGGAATGGCGTAGTATTCGTCCAGACCGCGGAAGTGGTCGATGCGCAGCGTGTCGAAAATGCGGAACTGGAAGTCGATGCGCCGCATCCACCAGCGGTAGTTTTCACCCTTCATGCGCTCCCAGTCGAACAGGGGGTTGCCCCACAGCTGTCCGTCGGGGGAGAAGCCGTCCGGCGGGCAGCCAGCCACCTCTGTGGGGGTGAGCGTCTCGTCCAGCTGGAACTGGTCCGGCTCGGCCCAGACGTCGGCGCTGTCCAGCGGCACATAGATGGGCAGGTCCCCGATGATGGACACGCCCCGCTCATTGGCCAGCCGCTTCAGTCCGTCCCACTGGTGGTAGAACAGGTACTGCACCGCCTGCCAGAAGGCCACCTCCTCTGCCAGCTCCGCCCGGGCGGCGTCCAGCGCCTCCGGGTCCCGGCGGCGGAGGGGCTCCGGCCACTCCAGCCACGGCCGGCCGCCGTAGCGGTCCTTCAGGGCCATGAAGAGGGCGTAGTTGTCCAGCCAGCCGTTGTCCTGCAGGAACTGCCCGTAGTCCGCCGGGGGGGCGGCCAGCAGCCGGGCGCACGCCTTGCGGAGGACGGGGTAGCGGGTCTCGTACAGCAGGCCGTAGTCAATGTCCGCTGGGTCGCCGCCCCAGTTCAGCCCCTGATAGTCCGCCGGCTCCAGCAGGCCCTCGGCCGCCAGATCGTCCAGATCAATGAAGTAGGGGTTGCCGGCGAAGGAGGAGAAGGACTGGTAGGGGGAGTCGCCGTAGCTGGTGGGTCCCACGGGCAGAAGCTGCCAGCAGGACTGGCCCGACCGGGCCAGAAAATCCACAAAGTCACGGGCGGCCTGCCCCATGGTCCCGATGCCGTAGGGGGAGGGCAGGGAAAAGATGGGAAGAAGGATGCCTGAGCGGCGCATACAAAAAACCACCTTTACTTATGTGTTCTCCCCGAAGGGGGGAGTCAGGATACGGAAAGTGCCGCCGCAGCGGCAGCGGTAGCGCTCCGGGTGCTCGATGAGAGAGGAGCGCTTCATCCGGGGGATGCGGGCCCTGCAGCGGGTACACTCCGCCACGTAGCGTACTGGCCGGCGGTCCTCCAGCCCGAGGGACTCAAAGCTGTCCGTCCGCCGGAGCTCGTAGCCGTACCGTGCATTCATCACTGCCGCCCACTGCTTCCAGCGGGGGCCGTGGTCGGCGCAGCCGGGGCAGGTGTGGAGCACCTCGTGGGCCAGCACCCGGCGGACTGCCTGTTCGCCCCCCTGAAGGGTGTGGGCGGACAGCTCGATGGTGTGCCGCCCCTGCCGGGTACGGCAGCAGCCGAAGCGGGTCTTGGCCCGGGGATTTACGGCCACGTGGGGGTCGATGCGGGGACTGACGGGCACGCCGGCAGCCCGGGCCTGTGCGATGGTCTCCACCAGCAGTTTGTCCAGTTTCTCCCGCTCCATTCCATGGCCTCCCGGAATCGTTTCCAGATACAAGGCCATCATAGCACACGCCTCGATAAAATGCAAAATAAATCGTAAAAGGTCTTGACATTTTTTTGCCGTCGGGTATAATGATTTAGCCTGCCGTAATATGTGTACGCGGGCAACATCCTTGCTCCCGGCTGGACCGGGGGCCATATGTCCATAAGGAGGTGCAAACGATATGGCAAAAGTTTCCGGTAACTACGAGGTGCTCTACATCCTCAATCCCGCTCTGGGTGAGGAGGACACCGCCGCTCTGGTGGCCAAGTTCAAGGAGCTGGCTGAGAGCCGCGGCACTGTGGCCGAGGTCGATGAGTGGGGCAAGCGCAGACTGGCCTACCCCATCAACGATCTGGAGGAGGGCTATTACGTCCTGATGACCTTCAGCGCTGACCCCGCCTTCCCCGCCGAGCTGGACCGTCAGATGCGCATCAACGTCAACGTGATGCGTTCTGTCATCGTCAGCAAGGACGCCTGAGGAGGAAAAGCTGCATGCTGAACCGAATCATTCTCATGGGCCGGCTCACCCGTGACCCCGAGCTCCGCCACACCCAGCAGGGGACCGCTGTTGCGTCCTTCTCTCTGGCTGTGGACCGCGACTTCCGGGGCCGCGACGGCGGCGAGCGCACCACCGATTTCATTGACATCGTGGCGTGGCGCAGCACCGCCGAGTTCGTGTCCAAATACTTCACCAAGGGCCGCATGGCCGTGGTGGAGGGCCGCCTGCAGATCCGTGACTGGACGGACCGTGACGGCGGCAAGCGCCGCTCCGCTGAGGTGGTCGCCGACAATGTCTATTTCGGCGATTCCAAGCGCGATGGCGAAGGCAGCACCGGCGGCTACAGCCGCGCCAGTGCCGCCCCCGGTCCCGTCGATTACGGCATCCCCAGCGGCGGCGATCAGTTCGCCGAGCTGGCTGACGACGACGGCGATCTCCCATTCTGATAAGGAGGTATGCCATTATGGCTATGGATAATGTGAAGCCCCGCGGCAACCGCAAGCGCCGCAAGGTCTGCGCCTTCTGCGTGGACAAGGTGGAGCTCATCGACTACAAGGATACTGCCAAGCTGAAGAAGTATCTGTCTGAGCGTTCCAAGATCCTGCCCCGCCGCACCACCGGCACCTGCGCCATGCATCAGCGCCAGCTGACCGAGGCCATCAAGCGCGCCCGTCAGATCGCTCTGCTGCCCTACGTGACCGACTAAACGGCAACAAGACCGCAAACAAGCTCCCCTCCGCCCGCCGGAGGGGAGCTTTTTACCAGACAGGAGGAATTCAAATGGAGAAGGTCGCACTGGTTACGGGCTCGTCCCGGGGCATCGGCCGGGCGGTGGCCCGGCGACTGGCGGAGGACGGCTACGCCGTCTGCGTCAACTGCGTGGAGCGGATGGATCTGGCCCAGGCGCTGGCCGCAGAGCTGGAGGCCGCGGGCCGGCGCGCCATGGCCTGCCGGGCCGACGTGTCCGACAGGAAGGCGGTGAACGCCATGCTCCGGGCCATCGAGGAGCGCTTCGGCCCCGTGACCCTGTTGGTGAACAACGCCGGCGTGGCGGGGCAGGCCCTGTTTCAGGACGTCACCGACGAGATGTGGGACCGCTACTTCTCTGTGAATCTCAACGGCGCCCGCAACACCATTCAGGGTGTGCTCCCCCACATGATCCACGAGAAGCGGGGCTGCATCATCAACGTCTCCTCCATCTGGGGGCAGCACGGCGCCTCCTGTGAGGTGACGTACTCCTGCACCAAGCACGCCATCATCGGCCTGACCCGGTCGCTGGCCATGGAGCTGGCCCCCTCGGGCATCCGGGTGAACTGCGTGGCTCCCGGCGTCATCGACACGGACATGGTGCAGGTCTTGGGTCAGGAGACGCTGGACGAGCTGGTGAGCATGACCCCGCTGGGCCGCCTCGGCACCCCGGAGGACGTGGCGGAGGCAGTGGCCTTTCTGGCCTCCGACCGGGCCAGCTTCATCACCGGGCAGGTCCTCACCGCCGACGGCGGCTTCCTGCCGTAAACACAAGCTTAACTTAAGAAGGGCTCCCCTGCGGCTGCGCAGGGGAGCTTTTTCACCCCATCGCATTGTGCGAAATGTACAATGCAGTGGGGTGAAAACTCATGATAAGCTGCTGATTATTATTGTGCGGTATGGTATGATGCAGACAGAACAGGAGGTGGATCCCGTGGGTCGCGGATAAGCAGACTGAACGATCATGACAAAGGCTGCGCGCGTGAGCTTACAGGCGCGCAGATAAACAGGCGGAATATCAGATAGGAGGATACCGATGAAAAAATACGCTGCATTGCTTTTGGCGGCGCTGGCCGCGGTGATCGCCACCTGCCTTTCCTGCCCGCTGCCGGAGCCCAAATGCAGCAGTAGCCTCTGCCCCCTCCGGGCCGGGAAGCCGCCCAAGCACAGAAAGAAGAAGCCCAAGAAGACGGTGCGGGCACGAGCGAAACCCCGCACATAGGATGGAACCCGGTTCCACCTGCTTTTACTTTCCGCAAATTTCTTTCCGCAACTGCGGCTGGATATGATATAATGGCAGAGAGCATACGGAAGGGAGCACACGTCATGACCAATTACGAACTGGCAGTGGATCTCTGGCAGCGCCGGAATATCTCTGGTGCCGCCGATCTGGCCGAGGCGCTGTATGAATACAGTATTGCCTTTGCCTACCACTCCGGCAAGCTGGAGAATGACGAGATCACCTACGATGACACCCGTGAGATCTTCGAGCATGACGGTGTGACTTCTTATACCGGGGATCTGCGGACACTGTTTGAGATTCGCAACGCCAAAGAAGCAAATGAAGCGTTCTTCGCCGCGTTCCAGGCTCGCCGGCCGCTGGACGAGTCCCTGGTGAAGGAGTTCCAGAAGCTGCTGACTCGCAACACCTATGACGAGCGGCGCTACCGGCTCGGTGAGAGGCCGGGTGAGTATAAGCACCACGACTATGTGACGGGCCGGGCCGAGGTGGGCGCCGCCCCGGAGGATGTGCCGGAGGAAATGCGGGAACTGCTGGAGGAACTGGCGGCTGTTCCGGCCAGCAAGGTGCTGACCGCCGCGGCATACTTCCACGCCAAGTTCGAGAATATCCATCCCTTTGCAGAAGGCAACGGCCGCACAGGCCGGCTCTGCATGAACTACTTCCTCGTTCGGGCCGATCACCCGCCGGTGATCATCCACGAGGAAGACCGCAAGGACTACTATACTGCGCTGGAGGCATGGGACACGGAGCAGGAGTTGACGCCGCTGCTGTCTTTCCTGCGCCAGCAGACCGAAAAGACGTGGGAGAAGCAGATCATCCGGGCAAAAGAACTTCTGAACCCGCCGCGCACCTCTCTGGCAGCCCAGCTTGCCTCTGCCGAGCAGGAGGCTGCCCAGCGCAACGCCGGTCGGTCTGAGGGCCGCTGCCAGCCGTACCGTGACACCAGTGAAGAACGATAATTTGAGAGGTGGAACCGGGTTCCACCTTGTGGGAAGGAGTGGAAGAACGTGCTGGAGAACAAGCTGGGGATCACCGACTCCGCCCTGCTGGCACAGGAGGAAGAACGGCTCAGCAAGCAGCGGGCGGCACAGCTTTTTGAGCGCGGCGCCCTGGACCGCATGGAGGCCGGTACTGTGGCGGCGCTGCGAGAGATCCATTGGACGCTGTTCAGCGATATTTACGACTTCGCCGGAGAGATCCGTACAGTGAATATTGCCAAGGGGAATTTCCGTTTTGCCCCTGTAATGTATTTGGATGCCGCCCTGGCGTCCATCGAGGCCATGCCGCAGGGCACCTACGATGAGATCATCGCAAAGTATGTGGAGATGAACGTCGCGCATCCTTTCCGGGAGGGCAACGGCCGCAGCACCCGCCTTTGGCTGGATCAGATGCTGAAGCAGGAGCTGAAGGTGGTTGTGGATTGGAGCCGGGTCAACAAGGAGGACTACCTTTTGGCCATGGAACGCAGCCCCATCCGGGACACGGAGATCAAGGTGCTGCTGAAGGCTGCGCTCACAGATCAGACCGCAGACCGGGAGATCTACATGAAGGGCGTGGATGCCAGCTATCGCTATGAGGGCTATGCCACCTACCAGACTGCGGCTCTGGCCCCGCGCAGCTCTATGGCAGATCAGCTTGCCGCTGCCACGCTGGAGGCCGAACGGCGCAACACGGCACCGGGGAAAGAGCACCGGCTGCCGGCACGTGACGCCAGCGAGGATAGATAACAGCAGAGGGTGGAACCGGGTTCCACCCTCTGTTTTCTTCTTCTGGATTTACACTTGACAGCCGTGTATAATAAAGTTACGGGGAGTTCCGCTGCTTTCCGGTCTTTATCCCAAGCCGGCCAAAGTATGTATTCGTTTCATTTTCCCTCCGCCGCTATCCTCGCGGCATACCTCACACGCGCTTTTTTGACAGGCCGGCCTTGTTCATACTGCACTCGCTTTACGGGTGATTTAGGGTGGAACCGAGTTCCACCCTTTCCTTTTGCCCTTTACAGGTCTTCCAGTTCCAGGTATAATGGATTCGGCAGACAAGGGAACCTATTTAAGATTCTCTCTCGATCTTGTGTTGATGCACCCTTGTGACGGCAGGGTGGAACCGGGTTCCACCTTGCCGTTCCGCCTTGTGTGGTGCTCTTGACATTGTTTTCCCCCCTGCCTTATAATGGGCCTTGCGATAGAGGCACCCTACCCTATCGCTGCTGTCCGCCCCTCGGTATGCGGGGTATAAATGGCCGAGATCACAAATATTGTTCGCTTCCCGATATGCGGCTTACAAATGGTCGGGATCAGTAGGACAGCGCCCTGCCTCCGGCAGGGCGCTGTTTTTCTACCAAGGGAGGGTTGGTATCATGGATAAATGAACGCAGCTTTATTTCCTGTCCAATCAGTATTACACGGACTTTCCGAATTGCGGGCTTGTGGACGGCGGAAAGATCCGGCATGGGCAGGAGTTCCGGCGCCCTTGTTTTCTTGCTTTCTTAGATCACAAACGGCCGGAGATCTTCTGGGTAGTGCCCATCTCATCACGGGTCGAGAAGTACCATAAGATCGAGGCGCACAAGCTGCGGACCTATAGCCGCTGCAACACCATCCGCTTCGGCACGGTGCTGGGCCGGGAAGCTGCTTTCCTCATCCAGAATATGTTCCCCGTCACCGAGAAGTATCTGATCCAGTACGAGGACAAAAACCAGCAGCCGATCCATATTGACGGCCGCATTGTCACCGATGTTCGCCGCCATGCCAGCGAGGTACTGGCTCTTTATCTGCGTAGGGCCAATGTGCTTTTTACGAATGTGCAGAGAATCTACCGGGGACTTGAAATACAGCTTGACGCAGAGCAGGCCACTCCCCGCCGCAGATCTATTGTAGATCGGCTTGCAGCCGCAGAGCAAGAGGCCGAGCGGCGCAACGCCGCACTGGAGCAGAAGCGCCGGCCGCCGGCGCGTGACACCAGCAAGGAAAGATAGCAAAGAGGGGGGTGGAACCCGGTTCCGCCCCCCTCTCCCTTTTTGAGCGACCCAGCCCCCTTCAGATATTCAGTCTGGACATAGGTCCTCGTTTGCATCATACGATTCGGTTACTCCACACAGGAGGATATAAAAGGGAAAGAATAGCGAAAAGCCTCTGTAGCAATATGCTGCAGAGGCTTTTCGTGCAATTCAGTGTTCAAAAACAGACACGCGGTTGAGTAGGGCGTCAGTTACGTATACCTTGTTGCCAGAGCAGGCAATTCCTTGGGGCGAGAAGAATCCGTCCGTGCTACCGCTGAAATGGCCGAAACTCTCCACAAATGTGCCGCTGGATGTAAACACCTGGACACGGTTGTTGGAGCTGTCAGTGACGTAGATGCGGTCGTTGGAATCGCAGGCAATTCCAACGGGCAGGAACAGTTCGCCATCCTCTGTGCCCCAGTTGTCCAATGGATTGCTGCTGGCATTACCTCCGTTAGTGCCCCATTTGCCTAAGAATACGCCGTTGCTGGAGAATTTTTGAATCCGGCAGTTATTGCGGTCTACTACATAGACGTTATTGTTGGAGTCGCAGGTAATATAGGTGGGCATGTTGAACTTGCCATTTGTTGTGCCAAAGCCACCCCATGTTTTGATAGTGATACCGTAGGCATTGCATTTCATAATGCGGTTGTTTCCGGTATCGGCGATATAAATGTTTCCATAGCTGTCCGTGCACACGCCCATGGGATTACTGAACACTCCGTAGCCAAAGTTGCTAATCCAAGTTCCGTTGGCGTTAAAGACCTGAATACGGGAGTTGCCGGTATCGGCAATCAGAAGGCGGCTGAATGCCCGGTCGTAGGAGACCTGCTTGGGAGAGGTAAACTGCCAGTAGTTGATTCCGTAAGCGCCAGGGCCGCCGTTTCCACTGTTTCCACCCAGCTTGTAGACCAGAGTGCCGTTGGAGTTGTACTTGAGTACCCGGTGGTTCAGAGAGTCAGATACGTAATAATTCCCATTGGAATCTGTTGCAATGCCGCTGACGTTGGAAAAAGCGTAATCTGTAGTACGCTGCGTGCCCACATGCCGGAGCACAGTGCTCTGATTGCGCAGAAGAAGCTGGCTGTTGCCAGTGTCGGAGAGGATAAAGCGTCCGTCGCTCAGCGGGAGAACCTGACAGGGATAGCAGGGCTCCAAGTCTACCAAGTTCAGTGAGGTCTCAAACTGGAATATGTGGGAGGCGTTATATACCTTGATTTTGTGATTAAAGGTGTCGGCGATATAGACGTCGCCGTTGGTGTCAATGTTGACTCCCCGGGGATAGGTGAAGGAAGTGCTGCTGTCACCAGAAGTACCACCAATCTGTGTAATATAATTTCCCTGTACATCCAGCACCTGAACCCGGTGGTTAAAGGTGTCGCAGATATACACGCGGTCCCCATCCGGAGATTGCCTGACCGCGATTCCCTGAGGCAGGCTGAACTGCCCCTGGCCGCTGCCCTTTCCGCCGTACTGGTAAAGATAAGTGCCGTCCTCGTCAAACACCTGAATGCGGTCGTGGAACTCATCACACACATGATAATGGTTCTGGCTGTCAATGCCGATCTCCCGCGCCAGACCGAACTGACCATTTCCGGAGCCCTCGCTTCCCCACTGCGTCAGGTAATTCCACTGGGAGTCAAACTTCTGGATGCGGTGATTGGCGGTGTCGGCCACCAGAATGTTCCCGTCGTTGTCAATGGCGACGCCGAACGGGGTATCAAACTGGCCATTTCCGGTGCCGAGAGAGCCGAATTTGCCGATAATATTCCCTGCGTTGTCGAGCTTGACAATACGGTGGTTGCCCATGTCGGCCACATAGATGTTGCCGTCGGCATCCTTGGCCATGGCGACCGGATTGTTGAAATAGCAGGAATTGGTGCTTTCCAGCGCAGATAAGTCATCGCCGATGGTGCGTACGACCGTATGAGCGGCGGAGGCGGGAAGCATACAACCGAGCAAAAGAACAAATGCGATGAGTAAGGTACTAAGGCGGCGTGCAAGATGTTTTCTCATCGTGAGACACTCCTTTTTGTTCCGTGGTTTCAAACATACGTGCAGGAAAACAGGGACGCAGTGAAACGGGTGGCTCAGCAGTGCTTGAGGACGAACCCGGAAATGGCGCTTTCCAGCTCCTTGGGCTTTTCAAAGATGGACACATGGCCGCATCCGGGGAGGGTGATGTACTCGGCATCCGGAATGGTGTCCGCCAGAATCTGGGAGAACTTGGGCGGCTTGAGGATGTCCTCCGTCCCGCAAATGATAAGCGCGGGGCACTCAATTTTTGGCAGTTCGTCCGTCATCGTCACATCCTGGGCAAAGGTATCGTAGAGAATCTTCTGGCCCTCAAGATAGCCGTTGGGATTGCCCTTGATGGCTTTGGCCCGGCGGGCAAGCATTTCGCGGTTTTGTTCGATAAATTTGGGGCCGTAAATGCTGGGGGCCATACCCCAGAAAAATTCCTCGCCGTCTCCAGTGTCGCAGAGAATTTTCCAGCCGAGGACAAATCCCTCCAGGACCGGGTCCAGCTCGCTGACCGAGTCGATGACCGAGATGGTTTTGACCATCTCCGGATAGAGAATGGCGAATTTCATGGCCACCTCGCCTCCGTAGGAGGTACCCACCAGGTGGAGCTTTTTCACGCCCAAATGCTCAAACAGGGCCTTTGCCTCAGCGCAGTGCTGGGCAAATGTGTAGGGTCCCGCCGGCTTGTCGGATTTGAGCTGTCCCTTGAAATCGTGCAGGATCACCCGGAAGCCCAGCCGCTCAAAGATGGGATAGAGCAGTTCCCAACTGCTTGTAGAGGCCATCACGCCGTTGAGAAAGGCGATGGTCTCCCTACCGTCGGGATCGCCGTGTACCTCGTAATAGAGTGTAGTGCCGTTTACCTGCAATTCTGCCATAGTGAATGATACCTCCTGAATGTTATCGATAGTGTTTTAATACCGTGCTGCCAACAACCTGCTTGAGGACCTCGGTGGAGCCTACACCGATATCCATCAGTCTGCCGTCACGGTAATAGCGCTCGGTGGGGTTGCCTTTAATGTATCCGTGACCGCCGCAGATCTGAAGCGCCTTGTGGCAGACTTCGGTTACAGCTTCCGCGGTAAAGACTTTGAGGGCCGAAGTGTCCAGTGAGAAATCCGCGCCGCTATCCTGCTTTTCCGTCACGGCGGTCAGCATGTGGCGCACGGCCTCAACCTTCACATGCATCTCGGCCGCCATAGACTGGACGGCGGAGATCCGGGCCAGGGGGGCGCCGAAGGCCTTTCTGCGGTTGGCGTAGGAGAGAGAGGCCTCCATCGCGGCCTCTGCAATGCCCAGCCCCATTGCGGCCATGCCCAGCCGGCCGCCCACCAGACCGTACATTGCGGCCTTGAAGCCGCCGTTTTCCGGACCGATCCGTGCCGACTCCGGCACAAAGCAGTCCTGGAAGGAGAGCGCGGTGGTGGAGGAGCTGCGGCAGCCCAGCTTGTTGAGTGGAGGACTGATAAAAAAGCCGGCCGTCTCCTTTTCCACCGCGAACAGGCTGATGCCGCGGCTCCCAGCGTCAGGGTCTGTTTTGGCGGCAATGAGGTAGAGCTGGGCCAGCCCGCCGTTGGTGCAGAAATACTTGGAACCGTTGAGCCGATAGCCGCCCGGTGCGTGGACCGCCGTAGTGGCGATACCAGCGGCGTCGGAACCGGCCTGGGCCTCGCTGATGGTAAAGGCGGCGATCTTTCTTCCCTGAATCAGATCGGGCAGCCAGAGAGCCTTTTGTTCTTCGCTGCCAAACTCCAGAATCGCGTCCACTGCCATCCAGTGCACCAGGAGAAGCAGCGCAGCGCCGGCGCTGGCCTTTGCCAGCTCAGCCGTGGCCAAGTAGGACGTGGTGGCGCCCAGCTGTCCGCCACCCCACGCCTTTGGGTAGCGCATTCCGAAAAATCCGGCCTGCCTCATCTCATCCAGCAGTTCTGCCGGGGGCCGGTTTTCCTCATCCAGCGCGGCGGCCAGGGGAGACAGACGCTCCCGCGCAAAGCATGCCGCCCGTTCCACCGCCTGGGCATCATATCTGCATTGTTCCATAGCGCCTCCTAAAAGGTCATCTCGTGGAAATCATCCGCCACAACAAAATCCGCGTCAGTGAGCGCGGTGATCTCCTCCAATGTAACGCCTGGGGCGTGTTCCTTCAGAATCAAATGCCCGTCTCCCACTTGAAAGACCGCCTTGTCCGTAATAATGGTTTTGACACAGCCTCGTCCGGTGAGGGGGAGGGTGCAGTTTTTCAGAATCTTGGAGTTGCCCTTCTTGTCAGCGTGCATCAGGGTGGCGATACAGACCCGGGTGCCGTAGCACAGCTCCATGGCGCCGCCCATGCCGGGCCACCACTTTCCCTCCCGCTTGGCCGCCCAGTTGGCGATGTTGCCGTGCTGATCCACTTCAAGCGCGCCCAAAATAGTCACGTCCAGCAGGCCGCTGCGCATAGCGCCCAGAGACGTGCACAGATCCATAATGGCTGCGCCGGGCACCAGGGTCACAGGCTCGCTGCCTGCGTTGGTGATGTCGGCCTGTGCCTGAGAAGGGGCCGGGCGGGGGCCGACGCCAATGACGCCGTTTTCTCCGTGGAACATGAGGTGGACGCCCTCGGGCAGGTAGTTGGAGGCCTGGGTGGGCATACCAAAGCCCAGGTTGACCAATTGTCCGTCCTTCAGCTCCTGAGCCGCTCTGCGGGCGATCAGTTCTCTGGCATTCATGCGCGCACCTCCTCATCTTCTGCCTTCAGCTTGCCGATCTTAAGCCAGTGCTGACGATAGAGCTCATTGTGCTCCTCCAGGGAGAGCCCCTGAACGACGGCGTTAATGAAGGGGCCGGGACAGCCCACGCGCTCCGGCGGGATGGCGCCCACCGGCACGATCTCCTCCACCTCGGCCACGGTATAGTCGCCGGCCATGCCATAGATGGCGTTGCAGTTCAGACCGGTATAGCGGAACTCCAGGTTTCCCATGGTGTCCGCCCGCCAGGCCTTGATGATGGAGAAGGGGGCTCGGATCGCCGGCTCCACGAAGCAGTCCATGCCGTTGACATTTAAAACTTGCTTGGGCTGCTCCAGGTCGAGGAACAGGCCGGGCTGATCCAGGATTCCGACACCGACGGGGACCAGAACGCCGCCCAGCCCCATGGCACCGGCGCGGACCTTTTCCGCCAGAGTGCCCATGGGAAAGTACTGCTCCACCTTCAAAGAACCCTCCAGGTATTTCAGGGTGGATTCCTCCGTGGTGCCCACATGGGAAGAGATGATCTCCCGGACGAGGCCCTGCTCATAGAGCTTCGCGCGGCCAAAGCCGCTCAGACCGGGTTCGTTGGTGATCAGCGTGATGTCCCGGATGCCGTGTTCAATGAGCCAGTTGATGCAGCAAGTGGGCTCGGAAGCGCCCACAAAGCCGCCCATAAGCATCCGGGCGCCCGATTGGGGGAGGCAGGACAGCGCCTCATCGATGGTCATAACCTTGTTGGATAGCTTGGACAATCGAATTCCCTCCTTTTTATTGATTGGGGTGTGCATAAGAAAAAAGAAGCAAGCCGCGTGCCAACTAAAGAAAACCCGTTTTTTCAAGCAAAATGGGGGGAATTTATTCCCAAGAGCTGTTCCAAAAACGATACAACTGTCCCAAACTGACCGGACAAGCGGACGGAAATAAAAGCAGAGCCGCACGCCAGCTTGGCATGCGGCTCCGGAACGGTCCTATATTTTATATTTCTCCAGGCGGCGGTACAGGGCTGAGCGGGAAATGCCGAGAATGCGGGCCGCCTCGCTGCGGTTGCCTCCGGCCTCCCGCAGGGTGCGCTCCAAGAGCTCCTGCTCCTTCCGGCAGAGCTCCTGCTGCAGAATCACAGGTCCGTCTCCCTGCCTCGCCTCATGGGCGGACGGGCGTTCCTCCCAAAAGCGGTTGGGAATACGGCGGAAGTCAATCACCGAATCGTTGCTCCAGTTTACCGCCTGTTCCAGCACATTTTCCAGTTCCCGCACATTTCCGGGCCAGGAATAGCGGCGGGCAATCTCCATGCTCTCCGGGGTGACGCCGGAGGCCTTTGAACCGATGCGCTGATTAATCCGGCAGAGCAGACTTTGGATCAGGTCGGGCAGATCATCCAGCCGTTCCCGCAGGGGCGGCATATGGATGGACAGGATATTCAGCCGGTAATAGAGGTCCTGGCGGAAGGAGCCCTCCCGCACCATCTGGAGCAGATCCCGGTTGGTGGAGGCCATCACCCGCACATCCAGCTTAATCGGAGTCGAGCCCCCTACCCGCCAGACTTCCTTTTCCTGAAGGACGCGCAGCAGCTTGACCTGCATGTCCATAGGCATATCGCCGATCTCGTCCAGCAGAATCGTACCGCCATTGGCCAGCTCAAATTTCCCCGGGCTGCCGCCGCGTTTGGCCCCGGTAAACGCCCCGCCCTCATAGCCAAAGAGCTCAGATTCAATCAGCTCTCGGGGGATAGCGCCGCAGTTGACGCTGATAAAGGGTGCGTCCCGTCGTACGGAACGGGTGTGGACCGCCTGAGCGATGATCTCCTTTCCCGTGCCGCTCTCGCCGGTGATCAGCAGGGTGGAGCTGGTACGGGAGGCGCGCCGGGCCAGCTTTTTTACATACAGCATGCTCTCTGTTTCGCCGACAATGCTCATACAGGTAAAAAGGGTTCGGGTTGGGGGGATGGGATGTACATCCCCGCCGAGGAACATCATGTGCTCGGCGATGGACCGGCCCACCACCATGTCGGGAAACACGGTTTTCAGCATGGCGCCGACCAGTACGCCGTTTTCCTTCAGCGGGAAGCGCGAGGTATACACCTCTTTTCCCTGAATGGTAAGCAGATCGCCCCACTCGGAGTAGCCCCGGACCAAGGTGTCCGCCAGGCGGCAGTCCGGGAGCACTTTGCTGATGTGGACACCCAGGAGCAGACTGCGTTCCTGCTGGAGCAGGTCGGTAAAAAAGTCGTTGACGAACTGAATGATTCCCTCTGCATCTACGGCTAAAATCCCCTCAAACGGAGTGTTAATCAGCAGCGGGAGCAAATGGGCGGTATCGCCAGTCGCAGGGAAGGGACGAACATTACTGGAGCGCATATCAATCACCTTCTATTATTAAGTGGGGGATTCACAGAAATGGGCGGTGGGACATGGGCAGGCTCACAATCCCTGCAGATGGACAAATCATAAAGCATGATCTGGCATACACTGTTTTCTTTTGGACACGTCAAATAAATCCTGAATGACGATACGTGCCTTGTTTCCAGTTTCGAAGTCGTGCCGGAATAAAAGCTTCAAATCTTGCTCAAAAAATGGATTTCAGGCGATTTTACTCTGATTAGCCTAACATTTAATTGCGGCGAAAGAAGGAACTGGCAGGATTCATTTTGGGCCCCGCTGATGAAATTCGTTGTTCACTACATGACAAAGTTTTTCTGATTTATTATACTTCACTTTTACATAAATGTCTATCGTCGTCTTGCTGTTTTCATGCCCGGCAAGATACTGGACGGTTTTGGATCAACGCCAGCGTACAAAAGGTTGGTGATATAGGTGTGGCACAGCTGATGTACTGACCGTTCACATATTTTTTATAGACGGCGGAAAGATCCGGCATGGGCAGGAGCTCCGGCGCCCTTGTTTTCTTGCTTTCCTGGATCACAAGCGGCCAGAGATCTTCTGGGTGGTGCCGATCTCATCACGGGTCGAGAAGTACCATAAGATCGAGGCGCACAAGCTGCGGACCTACGGCCGCTGCAATACTATCCGCTTCGGCACGGTGCTGGGCCGGGAGGCTGCTTTCCTCATTCAGAATATGTTCCCTGTCACCGAGAAGTATCTGATCCAGTACAAGGACAAGAACCAGCAGCCGATCCATATTGACGGCCGTATTGTCACCGATGTTCGCCGCCATGCCAGCGAGGTACTGGCTCTTTATCTGCGTGGGGCCAATGTGCTTTTTACGAACGTGCAAAGGATCTACCGGGGACTTGAAATACAGCTTGACGCAGAGCAGGCCACTCCCCGCCGCAGATCTATCGTAGATCGGCTTGCAGCCGCAGAGCAAGAGGCCGAGCGGCGCAACGCCGCACTGGAGCAGAAGCGCCGGCCACCGGCGCGTGACACCAGCAAGGAAAGATAGCAAAGAGGGGGGTGGAACCCGGTTCCGCCCTCTGTTTTGTTGCAGGGATGAGGTCTTGGATAACTTGCGATAGACATATTTTGCCCATTCCAGTATAATTGTGCCAAACCAACCTATGAGAGGAGGCACTGCCCATGCTCATCTATCTGCAAATGATCGAGACGCCGGAAGACAAAGATAAGTTTGAGCAGCTCTACCTCAAATACAAGAACCAGATGTACTTCGTGGCCCAGCAAATTCTGAAGAATTCCCACGACGCGGAGGACGCTGTCCATCAGGCGTTTGTGTCGCTGATTGAAAATCTTGAAAAAATTTCTGAAATCAACTGTCCGAAAACGCGGTCCTACGCCGTTATTATAACAGAGAGGAAAGCGCTGGACATCATCCGCAGCAAACAGCGGTGTACGGCGGCGGAATACGACGACCGGTTGGGCGGCATAGAGATCCCGCTGCCCGGGGACCACGGCCTGCGTGATGCGATGGCTCGGCTGCCGGGCCGGTATCGGGAGGTGCTGCTCCTGCGCTTCTCCGCCGGCTATTCCACAAAGGAATTGGCGGAACTCTTCAAAATGAATCACGCCAGCGTTCAGAAATTGATTTGGCGGGCCAAAGAGGCGCTGGCCGAAGAATTGGAAAAGGAGGGCGAACCCTGTGGCTAAGATCACATTTACCGATGATGAACTGCGGGAAGCTGCGATAGCTGTCCGGGACGCGATGCTGGCCTCCATCCCGGCCGAGGAAGACTGCCCGTATGAGTTCTCGCCCGGATTTGAGGAGCGCATCCGCCAGCTGTACCAGGAGAAGATGGCCGAGAAGAAAAAGAAGGCCGGGCACCCGGTCCTGCGGCGGGTGGCGGCTATCTTCCTGGCCACGCTGATCGCCCTCAGCACATGGCTGGCCGTGGACAACCGGGCCCGCGCAGCGGTGCTCCGCTGGTTCCGGGAGATTTACGAAACCAGAATCGTCTATCGCTTCACCGGACAGGAAGAAGCGAAGGTACTGCCTGACTTTGAACTCACGTGGATTCCAGATGGATATGTGCGGGCGGATGCGTTTCATGGTGACCTTGCTCGAGTGGTCATGTATGGACCAGCAGGGTCTGAAGTTGATGGTTTTGTGCTGTCGTATAACTTGATAACCGACGGCTTAGGGAAGACAATAGACGATTCTGCTGGCACCGGCATCCCTGTGGAAATCAACGGTTCTGCCGGGTATTTTTATCCAGGGACCGAATCCAGCCCGGGGAACATTTTAGTTTGGGTCCGGGAAGATTTCAATGTGCTGATAGAGATAGGCTCACCGCTCAGCCAGGATGATATTTTGCACATAGCAAGCGGACTTAAATTGTGCACTCCGACAAAATAACACAAAATTAAAAATTTACTGTCCGGAAATCGCCTCCTCGTCCGTTTATTAATTAAACGGAGGTGATTTCTGTTATGAAAAAACGAACCATACTTGTAATTGCTTTGGTATTGGCTTTTGCGCTGAGTCTGAGCGTAGTTTCCAATGCCACCCAAATCCATAAAAAACACTCAAGAAGGAGATGCTGTGCGTGAAAAAGCATAGAATCCGGATTTTCTTTTTGTTGCTTATACTGGTCGATCTTGGTATGCTCATACTGTGTGCAGTTATGTTTGCAAAAGGTTTTTCCCGCGGCGAAGTGATAGAGGGCCCTTTCCAGCCGAGCTTTTTGGCTGCATGGGGGCTGCTGATTTGCATAGGAACTTGGGGTGTACTTTTGACACTTACGTGTGTTTCTTGTGCGATGGAACTAAACGGGGAGACAACAAAATCTAAGTTGGCTTTGGCCCTGTGCAGCATTTCGGCGCTGGGTTTAGTGGCCTTTTCTGGAATTGCTCTCCGTGCTCATTTCGAAACATACCTGAAGAGCCAGCGGGTACCCTATTTTTCGACAATTTCGTTGGCTGCTTTGAGTAATTTGAAAAATCAAAATTTCATTGGTGCGGTGTATATAGAACGAGAAGGGTGTGTGCTTTGTGATAGAGCACGTCCGAAAATCGAGTCTTATCTTGAAAAAAAGAATAAAATCATGCTCTGCTACAGAACCGACCAAGATCGAAGTACGGACTACCAGAATATGATGAAAGTGCTTGAAGAATACAATGTAGAATCTGTTCCGGCAATAATTGTTATTACAGGACAAGATGAGGTTAATACATATTTTTTTGATGAAATAATAAGTGAGGTAGTATTCGAGAACATTGATATCAGGAGGTAACAACGGCATGAAAAAACGACTTTTTGCAGCTTCGTTGGCAGTCCTGCTGCTTCTGGCCGGCTGCGCCCAGAACGCGCCCGCACCCAGCGGGAGCGACTCCCCCGCGCCCAGCCAGTCGGCGGAGCCCACACCCACGCCTGCCCCCAGCCCATCGGAGGAACCTGAACCCAGCCCCAGTTCCACCCCAGACGAGGTAATAGAACCGTCCGAGAAGCTGGCCGTGCTCGCCGTAGAGAATCTTGACCTCCAGGCCGATGCCGGGATCGGGCTCCCCATCGTATATGAAAGCGACCGCTATCTCATTTTCTGGGGTGTTTTCGGCATCTTCGGCTATGACCTGGAAGAGGAGAAAATTATCTTCTCCGTGGACTTCAAGAAGCTGTACGGTGAGGATGCTTATCCCTCTGTGCAGGGATCGATCATGACGGCGGTAGAGGCAACGGCGGACGGGACCAAGCTGGCCGTGGAGTATGGAAACCCAGACCAACCAGATGTCGGATCGGAAACCTGCTATATTGATCTGGTCAATGGGACCTGGACGTTCAGCGCCGAGATCCCTGACAGAGACGTCTATTTTTACTACGCCCCGGATGACTGGAAGGGTGCTTTGATTCCTTGCGGGCCTGTCGAAAATACGATTTATATACGGGACGGAAAGGAATGGATGATCTTCCAGTCGGATAAGATGTCGTAACCCCGAAGCATAAACGGCTGCGGGCCGAAAAGCACCAAAGGAGAGGTGGAACCGGGGTCCGCCCTCCGGGACTCCGGGGCAGGGCATGAAAAAAGGGCGGCCGAAGCCGCCCGAAAAGGCGCAGACAGAAAGAAAACACTTGCCTTGTGTCTGCTGATATGCAAAAATGAACTATTTGGCAAGTGCCTGAATATGGCACTGCCCAGCGGCGGCAACCGCTGGGCAGTAAAACGTTTAGGTCCTTCTCACGCCTTGATAAATGCCAGGTGAGCAATCCCAAGACATTAAGAGAATACCACCGCAGCCCTCGTACCAGAAGGATAAGCGAACGGCGGCCTGTTCTTTCTCATCTGCTGATCATCAAATGAATACCGGGGAGGGCTCGCCGATGTGAACCCTCCCCGGTATTCATTTATGGTGGACGGTACAGGACTCGAACCTGTGACCCCCTGCACGTCAAGCAGGTGCTCATACCAGCTGAGCTAACCGTCCGTCACAGCAAAAGCTATTATATATGGTAAGGCCCAGAATGTCAAGCGCTTTCTTGCGATTCGCAGCGAAAAATGTAAAGAACCGCGAAAGAGTTGACAACATGTCATCTTGGATGTGTCAAGTTGACAAAGTGGATAGGGGCGCCGCTGAGGGCGGACAACGGAGAGACCGTCAGAGTGCTGTGGGTCGGAATTGGCTTGTTATTGCGGCAATTCGGGAGAAATTCCAATATATTCAGAGAAAACGGGAAATGTGTTGTCAAGTATGACGGTTGACAGAGAGAAGTGATGGTAATATAATTGTCAACAATCTTACAGCAGTTCGGTGAAGCAAAACCGGCTGCGTGAGGAACCGATAAGGAGGAAACGACGATGAAAAAGAGAAGAATCGCAGCGATGTTGATGGCGGGTGTGATGGCGCTGTCTGTGCTGGCGGGCTGCTCCGGCGGGGATAAGCCCCAGCCCAGCAACTCTGCCGAGCCCAGCGGCTCCGGCTCCGAGGAGACCATTAAGATCGCGCTGATCGGCAATACTACCGGCGACTACGCCCAGTACGGCATTCCTGTGATCAACGGAGCCAAGCTGTACATCGACCAGCTGAACGCCAACGGCGGCATCAACGGCAAGAAGGTCGAGGTGCTGGAGTACGACGATAAGGGCGACGGCATCGAGTCCGTCAACGCCTTCAATCTGGCGAAGGAGAAGGGTGCCACTGCTGTCATCGGCTCCGTGCTGACCGGCACCACCATGACGCTGGCCGACGCCACCTATGAGGTCAACATGCCTCAGATCACCGCTTCTGCTACTGCTTCCGGCGTCACCGTTATGGACGACGGCACTGTGCGCAGCAACGTGTTCCGCGCCTGCTTCATCGACCCCTTCCAGGGCGAGAAGATGGCTCAGTATGCCGCTGAGAAGCTGGGCGCCAAGACTGCCGCCGTCCTCTATGAGAGCGGCAGCGACTACTCCGAGGGCTTGAAGGACGCCTTCGTGTCCAAGGCTACTGAGTTGGGCATTACCGTTGTGGCCACCGAGGCCTTCGCCACCGGCGACAAGGACTTCAACGCTCAGATGACCAAGATCGCGGGCCAGAATCCTGACGTTGTGTTCATGCCCATCTACTACGGCGAGGCTGGCCTGGCCGTCACTCAGGGCCGTCAGGCTGGCATGACCGCCACTGTGCTGGGCGGCGACGGTTTCGGCGGCATCAAGGATTACGCCACTGCCGCCGATCTGGAGGGCACCGTCTACTGCTCCGGCTATGCCCCCGGCACCGAGTCCGTCGCTCAGTTCGAGAAGGACTATGAGGCCACCTACGGCACCCCCGTCCCCAACATGTTTGCTCCTCTGGCCTATGACGCCGCCATGCTGATGTGCACCGCCATCAAGGCCGCCGAGGACAAGGGCCTGACCGCCGGCACCGACGAGTACAAGCAGGCCGTGATCGACGCCATGGCCAGCAGCGACGGCGTGCCCGGCATCACCGGCTCCTACCGCTTCGACTCCAGCAACAACCCCATCAAGGACGTTGCCATCATCGAAGTCACTGGCGGCGCTGAGGTCTTCTCCGAGCGGTTCTGAGCTCCCTAAAACCACACAAGGATAAACCCGTGCGGGGAGCGCGATGCGCCCCCCGCACGGTGCATTTAGGCGAAAACTGGATTTTTTGGCGGAAAAGCCGATTGCAGACCCTGTTTTGCTGTGGTATACTGCAAAGGCATCAGCGATTTAATGCAAAGAAACGAGAACGAGAGGATGTGACGAGGTATGTCCGATGTCCTGAGCCAAGTGGTCAACGCCCTGCAGCTCGGCTCCATCTATGCCCTTGTTGCCCTGGGTTACAGCATGGTATACGGTATCATCCTGCTGCTGAACTTTGCCCATGGCGACATCATCATGGTCGGCGCTTACATGACCTATTACGCCATGACCACCTTCCACCTGCACCCGGTGCTCTCTGTGGTACTGGCCGTAGTCGTGAGCACCCTGCTGGGCGTAATCATCGAGAAGGTGGCCTACACGCCCCTGCGCTCCGCCCCCCGGCTGTCCCTGCTCATTACGGCCATCGGCGTCTCCTTCCTGCTGGAGAACGGCGCCCAGTTGGTCTTCGGCGCCGACACCAAGAGCATGGTGCAGACTCCCCTGATCTCCGGCAGCGTCACCATCGGCGGCACCAGCATCACGCTGTCCGCGCTGCTGACCATTGTGGTGTCTGTAGTGGCCATGATCGCCCTGACCTTCCTCGTCCAGAAGACCAAGCTGGGCAAGGCCATGCGGGCTGTGTCTGAGGACATGGGGGCCGCCCAGCTGATGGGCATCTCCCTGAATAAGACCATTTCGTTCACCTTCGCCGTGGGCTCCGCACTGGCGGGCATCGGCGCGGTACTGCACATCGGCTCCTACTTTCAGGCCAGCCCCACCATGGGCTCCATGCTGGGCCTGAAGGCCTTCGTGGCCGCCGTGCTGGGCGGCATCGGCTCCATCCCCGGCGCCATGATCGGCGGCTACGCCATCGGCATCGTGGAGACGCTGGTGACCGTGGCCGGCTTGTCCACGTGGAAGGACGGTGTGGTGTTTGCCATCCTCATCGTCGTGCTGCTGGTGAAGCCCACGGGTATTCTGGGCAAGCCCATCACCGAGAAAGTGTAAGGGGGCGCGCAGTATGAAGAAAGTACATATCGCCATGCCCGTGCGCTACCTTATCAATCTGGCGCTCACCGTGACCCTGTGGGCGGTGCTCTTCACCCTTATCAAAGGCGGCGTCATCACCAGCTACTGGTCCGGCTTGCTGGTCACCGTGGGCATCAACATTATTCTGGCGGTGTCCCTGAATGTAGCCACCGGCTATCTGGGCCAGCTACCGCTGGGCCACGCGGGCTTCATGGCTGTGGGCGCTTACGCCGGCGGCATCTTCATGAAGGCCACTCCGCTGGCCTCCCTGCTGAAGGCGGGCAATACGGCCGCCGCTGTGCCCTACATCATTCTGGCCCTGCTCATCGCCGGCGTGTTGGCTGGCCTGTTCGGCCTGATCATCGGCATCCCCGCCCTGCGGCTGAAGGGCGACTATCTCGCCATCATCACGCTGGGCTTCGGCGAGATCATCCGCGTTATCCTCACCAATATCGACTCCGTGCTGGGCTTCAAGTTTACCTACGGCGCCGCGGGTCTGAAGCAGATTCCCAAGATCTCCAACTTCACGCTGACCTTCCTCTGCGTGGCTCTCACCTGTCTGGTGATCCACGTGGTGATGAAGTCCCGCCACGGCCGCGCCATCCTCGCCATCCGTGAGAATGAGATTGCCGCCGAGAGCTGCGGCATCAAGACGACCTATTATAAGGTGATGGCTTTTGTGCTGTCCGCCTTCTTCGCCGGCATCGCTGGCTGCCTGTACGCGGGTTATGTAGGCTTTGTTGCGCCCTCCACGTTCAAGTTCATGAAATCCATCGAGATCCTGGTCATGGTGGTGCTGGGCGGTATGGGCTCCATGCTGGGCTCCGTGGTGTCCGCCTCGGTGCTCACCATCGTGTCTGAGCTGCTGCGCGGCGTGGGCGACCTGCGCATGGTGATCTACGCCCTGCTGATGGTGGTCGTGATGATCTTCCGGCCCAAGGGGCTGGCGGGCAGCTATGACTTCTCCCTCAATGGCTGCCTTGAGCGGGCCATCAACTGGTTCCGGGCGACGCCGGAGGAGAAGGCCGTCCGGAAGGAGGCCGCCGCCGAGCGCAAGGCCGAGCGGCGGGCTGCAAAAGCGCAGAAGGGAGGTGCCGACAAATGAAAAAGGAGCGTACCAAGCTGGTCCCCGTCCCCTCTGTGGGCATCATCCCGGAGCGTGATCTGGACAAATCTCCCATTCTGGAGTGCCGGCATCTGGGCATCGACTTCGGCGGTCTGAAGGCCGTGGACGACTTTGACCTGACCATCGGCCGCACGGAGATCGCCGGCCTCATCGGCCCCAACGGCGCCGGCAAGACCACCGTGTTCAACCTGCTTACCAAGGTCTATCAGCCCACCCGCGGCTCCATCCTGCTGGACGGCGTGGACACCAGCGGCATGAACACCATTCAGGTGAACCGGCTGGGCATCGCCCGTACCTTCCAGAACATCCGCCTGTTCTCCAAGCTGTCCGTACTGGACAACGTGCTCATCGGCCTGCACAACGAGATGGACTACCGCCTGCCGGGGGCCATCCTCCGCCTGCCCACTTACTGGCGGGGCGAGCGCATCGCCCGCAGCCGTGCACTGGAGCTGCTGTCCATCTTCGACATGCAGAGCCTGGCTGACCACGAGGCGGGCTCCCTGCCTTACGGCGCTCAGCGCCGGCTGGAGATCGTCCGCGCGCTGGCCACCAATCCGTCCCTGCTGCTGCTGGACGAGCCGGCGGCAGGTATGAACCCCTCCGAGACGGCGGAGTTGATGGAGAATATCGTCAAGATCCGCGACACCTTCCACATCGCCATCATGCTCATCGAGCACGACATGAATCTGGTCATGGGCATCTGCGAGGGCATCTGCGTGCTCAACTTCGGCCAGGTCATCGCCAAGGGCAGCCCCGAGGACATTCAGGCTAACCCGCTGGTCATCGAGGCGTACCTGGGCAAGAAGAAGGAGGGCTGACACCATGCTGAACGTCAATGACATCAACGTGTACTACGGCGCCATCCACGCCATCAAGGGCGTCTCCTTCGACGTGCGCGCCGGAGAGGTCGTCACCCTCATCGGCGCCAACGGCGCAGGCAAGTCCACCATCCTGAAGACCATCTCCGGCCTGCTCCACACCAAGACGGGCTCCATTGAATTTCTGGACAAGAGCCTTGCCGGCGTGGCCCCCAACAAGATCGTGGCCCGGGGGCTGGCCCACGTGCCCGAGGGGCGGCGCGTCTTCCTGCGCATGACCGTGGAGGAGAATCTGGAGATGGGGGCCTACACCCAGCCCAAGTCCACCGTGGCTGCCAGCATGGAGCGGGTATACGAGCAGTTTCCCCGCCTGCGGGAGCGCCGTAAGCAGGTCAGCGGCACTCTGTCCGGCGGCGAGCAGCAGATGCTGGCCATGGGCCGCGCGCTCATGTCCAACCCCAAGCTGCTGATGCTGGACGAACCGTCCATGGGTCTGGCACCTCTGCTGGTGGAGCAGATCTTTGAGATCATCCGGGAGCTCCACAAGGCGGGCACCACCATCCTGCTGGTGGAGCAGAACGCCCAGATGGCCTTGTCCGTGGCCGACCGCGGCTACGTGCTGGAGACCGGCCGCATCGTGGCCAGCGGCACCGGTGCGGAGCTGCTGGACGACGAGACCGTGAAAAAAGCGTACTTGGGCGGCTGAGCCCGGTGCAATAGAAGAGCGTTCCCTTCGAAAGGAGGGGGCGCTCTTTTTGTGTCCGGAGCAAAAAATGCACATTTCCAATTGACGAAATGTAAAAGTGAAAATTCCATATTGACAAAGTGTCATGCCGCTGCTATACTTTTTGCAATTCACCGCGTTAGAGCGGATGAGTAAAACAAAAAATACAAACGAGAGGATGACAAAGATGAAGCGATCCATGAATACAAGGGAGACGGTGAGCGTATCCATTATGCTCTTCGGCATGTTTTTCGGGGCGGGAAATCTGATTTTCCCGGCGTATCTGGGCCAACTGGCCGGAAAGAATTTGTGGATCGCCATTGTAGGCTTCCTCATCATCGGGGTGGGCATGCCCCTGCTGGGCGTGGCCTCCATCGGCCTGAGCCGCAGCGGCGGCCTGCAAGATCTGAGCCGCAAGGTGGGCAACGGGTACAGCTACTTCCTCACCTGTGCCCTCTACCTGACCATCGGGCCCTTTTTCGCCATTCCCCGCTGCGCCACGGTGCCCTTCACCATGGGCGTGGAGCCCCTGCTGGGCGCGACGGCCGGCCGGCTGGCGCTGCTGATTTTTTCCGCCGTATTCTTCCTCATCGTGCTGCTGGTGTCCCTGAAGCCGGGCAAGATCCTGCTGTCCGTGGGCAAGATTTTGACGCCGGTGTTCCTGGTGGTGTTCGGCGTGATCATCGTCACCGCCCTGGTGAAGCCCATGGGCTCCGTCTCCGCGGTGGAGCCCGCCGCCCACTACGCCGGGATGGGCGGCCTGTTCAGCGGCCTGATGGAGGGCTACGGCACCATGGACGCCCTGGCCAGTCTGGCCTTCGGCATCGTGGTCATCAACGTCATCCGGGGCTTCGGCATCGAGGACCCCGCCGCCGTGGCCAGGAGCACGGTGAAGGCCGGCGTGTTCAGCTGTCTGGTGATGGCGGCGGTGTACGTGGCCACCGTCATCGTTGGCGCCCAGAGCCGCAACGTTCTGGAGCAGTTTTCCAACGGCGGCCAGGTGCTCTCAGCCGTGGCGCGGCACTACTACGGCACCGCGGGCATGATCATCTTCGCCCTGGCGGCGGTGCTGGCCTGTCTCAAGACCTCCATCGGTCTGGTCACCAGCTGCAGCGAGACCTTTGAGGCCATGTTCCCCAAGGGCCCCAGCTACAAGGTCTGGGCCGTGATCTTCAGCGCCGTGGCCTTTGCCTTTGCCAATCTGGGGTTGGACGCCATCCTGTCCTACTCTCTGCCGGTGCTCATGTTCCTCTATCCGCTGGCCATCACCCTGATCCTGCTGGGTCTGCTGGGGCCGCTGTTCCAGTACGACCGGGCGGTGTTCGTCAGCGTGACCGTGTTCACCCTGCTGGCGGCGGTGGTGGATCTGGTCCATGCTCTGCCTGCCGGAGTGCAGGCTGTCCTCCGGGCGGATGCATGGGTGCCTGCGATCTACAGCGTGCTTCCTTTCAGCGCGCAGGGGCTGGCTTGGGTTTGCCCGGCGGCGGTGGGCCTCATCGTGGGGCTCATCATCCACTTCGTCCGTGGCAATCGGCAGGCCGATGCCGCGCAGGCATGACTTATAATATTATATAAGGTAAAGCACCCCTCGGCTGCGGCTGGGGGGTGCTTTTTTACAGTCTGGTGGAGAGAGGTGGAGTGCGGGTCGAAATAAAGAATTAAAAGCAGAAAAATATTTTTGCTCAAAAATCAGAACGTTAGAATAAGTTTTAACGAAGTGTGAGAAAATAACCTGTTTTGCGCAAACGGACTGAAATGCGCGAAAGAAAAACCGAAAAAAGCGCTTGCAAAATGCCGCTCAAAATGCTAAGATTTGTACAATCGGGGAGAATTCGGGTTATCGAAAATGGCTCCCCAATGCAAGCGAGGTGAATGATTATGGCTTATGAGGCGATCCGGCAGGTGATCGGCGCGGAGCAGTCCGGCAGGGACCGGCGGACCGAGGCTGCAGCGGAGGCAAAACGCATCCTGACTGAGGCGAAAAAGACCGGCCAGCAGGCAGAGGTCCAAGCCCGAGCCGCGGCGGAAGAGCAGGTCAAGGAGCTGCTGGCTCAGGCGGAGGCGCGGGCTGCAGAGCGGTCTGATGCGCTCCGGAAGGAGAGCGGCGCTGCCTGTACCGCGCTGAAGGACGCCGCCCGGCAGCGGCTGGAGCAGGCGGCTGCGATGATCGTGGAAAAGGTGGGAAACAGCTAAATGGCCATCGTAAAAATGAAACGGCTGCGCCTGATCGGGCTGCTGCCCGACCGGGACGGCCTGCTCCGCGAGCTCCAGCGATTGGGGTGCGTGGAACTCAGCGAACCGGAGCCTGACCCGGACGATCCCATCCGGGAGACGCTGGCCAGACCGGACGGGCAGGCGCTGGCCCGGGCGACGGAGCAGTACAATACCCTGAACAGCGCGCTGGAAGTACTCAAAAAATACGCCCCTGCCAAGGGCGGCCTGTTTACCGCACGGCCAGTCCTCAGCGAGGTGGAACTCTTTGACAACGAGGTGTATGCCCGGGGCCTGACCACTGCGGATGAGCTGCTGACAGGCCAGCGGGAGATCGAGGGTCTCAACGCCCAGCGGGCCAAGCTGGAGCTGCAGAGGGCGGCGCTGGCCCCGTGGCTGGCGCTGGACGTGCCGCTTGAGCTGGAGAGCGACGGGACGGTCTCGGTCATCTTCGGCACCGTGCCGGCCCGGACGGAGTTCACCGCCCTTGAGGCGGAGCTCCAGAGCGTATCCGACCTGTGCCAGACCTTCTATGCCGGGAAGAGTCAGGGGCTACACTGCTTCCTGCTGGTGTGCCACGCCAGCGCGGAGGAGGCTCTGCTGACCGCCCTGCAGCCCTATGGCTTCAACCGTGTGAGCATGAAGGGCTGGACTGGCACCGCCGTGGACAACGACCGGCGGTTGGACGGCGAGATGGCCGGGCTGGATGCCCAGCTGAAGCAGTCTGCGGAGCGGCTGGCGGGTTATGCCGAGCGGCGGGAGATCCTCCAGCGCAGCGCGGACCGGGCTGCTCAGGACATGGCCCGCGAGGAGGCCGCAGGCCGCCTTGTGGACACGGAGCGGACTTTCTTCCTCACCGGCTGGGTGCCGGAGAGCGCGGAGGCCGGTCTGGCCGAGCTGCTGGGGCGCTACACCTGTGCGTGGGAGACAGAGATCCCTGCGGAGGCGGATTACCCGCAGGTGCCCATCAAACTCAAAAATAACAAATTGACCCAGCCCCTGAACATGGTGACGGAGATGTACTCCCTCCCGGCGTACAACACCGTGGACCCCAACCCCCTGATGGCGCCCTTCTTCGTGCTGTTCTACGGCATCATGATGGCGGACATGGGTTACGGCCTGCTGATGATGCTGGCCTCCCTCATCGTCACCAAAAAGGCGAAGCCCCGGGGGACCATGGGCAACATGTTCCGTCTGGCGGGCCTGTGCGGCGTGACGACCTTTATCTTCGGCGCGCTGACGGGCGGCTTCTTCGGGGATTTCATTCCCCAGCTGGCAAAGCTCATCAATCCGGCCAGCACGCTGGAACTGCCCTCCCTCTTCACGCCCCTGAACGACACGCTGATGATCCTTGTGGGCTCTATGGCCCTGGGCTTTGTCCACATCGTCACGGGCATGGCCATCGGCTTCATCCAGAAGGTGAAGCGCGGCCAGCTGCTGGACGGTATCTTTGAGGAAGTCACATGGTGGATCGTGTTCGCCGGCATTGCCCTGATGGTGCTGAAGGTCACGAATCTGGTGCTGTACGTGGGTCTGGCGCTGGTGGTCATCGGGCCGCTGGTCACCGGGAAGGGTTTCGGCAAAATCACCGGCATTTTCGCCTCCCTCTACAACCACGTTACAGGCTACTTCGGCGACATCCTGTCCTACTCCCGTCTGATGGCCCTGATGCTGGCCGGCTCGGTCATCGCGCAGGTGTTCAACACGCTGGGCGCCATCCCGGGCAACATTGTGGTGTTCGTCATCATCTCCATGGCGGGCAACGCGCTGAACTTTGCGCTGAACCTGCTGGGCTGCTATGTCCACGACCTGCGTCTCCAGTGCCTGGAATACTTCGGCAAGTTCTATGAGGACGGCGGCCGGCCCTTCCAGCCTCTGCGCATCTATGCTCAGCACTACGACATTAAGCAATAAAAACCAGAAAAAGACAAACAGGAGGAAAATATTATGGAATTTCTGAATACGATCGGCGGCCTGGCTCTCGCTCTGCTGGGCGCCGGACTGGCCGCTGTGCTCAGCGGCATCGGCTCCGCCAAGGGCACCGGCATGGCCGGTGAGGCCGGCACCGGCCTGCTCTGCGAGGACCCCACCAAGTTTGGTAAGGTCATGATCCTTCAGGTCATCCCCGGCACGCAGGGTCTGTACGGTCTGGTCGTGTGGTTCTTCGCTATCTTCCGCATGGGCCTTCTGTCCGGCTCTCTGCCCCAGCTGACTGTCGCTCAGGGCTTCCAGTACCTGTCCGCCTGCCTGCCCATGGCTCTGGGCGGCCTGTTCTCCGCCATCGCGCAGGGCCGCGTGGCTGCCGGTTCCATCAACATTCTGGCCAAGAAGCCTGACGACTGGTCCAAGGGCATGGTGCTGTGCATCACCGTGGAGTTCTACGCCATTCTGTCCCTGCTGGCCTCCATGCTGATGATCATTAACATCAGCGCCTGACGCCGCCGCGGCAGGAAGGAAGAACAATATGGATGGCATCGAAAAAATCACCGAGAAGATCGCGGCCGACGCACAGGCCGAGGTCGATGCGGTGCTGAACGAGGCCCGGGCCCAAGCGGCGGACATCGTCGCCGGGCACAAGGCCAAGGGCAGGGCGGAGGCCGAGGCTGTGCTGGCCAAGGGCCGCCGTGCTGCCGCCGACCGGGAGGAGCGCCTGGTCTCCCTGACCCAGCTGGAGTGCCGCAAGGCCCAGCTGGAGGCCAAGCAGGAGATGATCGGCGAGGCCTTCCGCATGGCGGAGGAGAAGCTGACGTCCCTGCCCCGGAAGGAATATGCGGCCCTGCTGGCCAGTCTGGCAGCCCGTGCGTCCTCCACCGGGCGGGAGGAGCTGATCTTCTCCCCGGAGGACCGGGAGACCGTGGGCTTGCAGGTGGCCGCGGCGGCCAACGCCATTCTGGCGAAGCAGGCTGCCCCCGAGCTGCCGCAGGAGGTCACTGCCACCAAGGCCGGCGCGCTGCTGGACAAGGTGGTCACCGGTGCGGCGGGTCTGCTCACCGGTGCGGCCCTGCTCACCGTCAGCAAAGAGACACGCCCCATGTCGGGCGGCTTCATCCTCCGGGAGGGGGACGTGGAGGTGAGCTGCACCTTCGACTCTCTGATCCGGCTCCAGCGGGAAAAGCTGGCTGGTCAGGTGGCGGCCGTGCTGTTCAACTGACAAGGCCCTTCCAGGAAAGGAGGCAGAAGTCTTGTCTGACACCAAGATCAAACAGAAAAAAGATACGGATTATCTGGCGATCTCCGCCCGCATCCATGCCATGGAGACCCGCCTGCTCACCCGTGAGCGTATGGATCGCATGATCGATGCCAAGGAGCTGCGGGAGGCGGCCCGGGTGCTGACCGAGTGCGGGTACGGCGAGCTCAGCGAGCTGAGCTCTGCCGGGTTGGAGGAGGCGCTGGGCGCGGCTCAGGCCGCCCTGTTCCGCGACCTGAGCGGCACGGTGGACTCCGCCCTGCTGGACGTGTTCCGCTGCAAGTACGACTACCACAACGCCAAGGTGCTGGTGAAGGCCGAGGCGCTGGAGACCCGCGCGGACGGCCTGTTGGCCGGCGGCGGCCGCTATGAGAGCGCCGCACTGGCGGAGAGCTTCCGCCGGGACAGCCTCAGCGGCTGCAGCGATACCTTCGCCGCCGCCGTGGCGCAGGCCCGGAAGGCGCTGGCCGCCGCGGGGGACCCTCAGCAGGCGGACTTCATTCTGGACCGGGCCTGCTTTACGGAGCAGGCCGCGCTGGCGGAGCGGAGCGGCAGCACCTTCCTGCGGGGCTATGTGGCCGTGCTGGCGGACGCCGCCAACCTGCGCGCCGCCGTCCGGGCCGCCCGGCTGAACAAGGGCGCTGAGTTCCTGAGTCAGGTGCTGGTGCCCGGCGGGAACGTCCGTCCGGACGCCATTGCCGCCGCTCGGGGAAGTGCGCTGGAGCAGCTCTTTGCCGGCGGCCCGCTGGCCGCCGCAGCGGTGGAGGGCGCGTCCAAGTGCGCACCCGGCTCCGGCCACCTCACCGAGTTCGAGCGCCTGTGCGACGACGCGGTGATGGACTACGTGGCCGCCGGGAAGCGGGTGCCCTTCGGTGAGGAGCCGGTACTGGGCTACCTCTACGCCCGCGAGGCGGAGCAGACCGCCATCCGCATCATCATGACTGGCCGCATGGCCGGCCTGCCCGGCGCCGTGATCCGCGGCCGTCTGCGCAGGAGCTATTGCTGAAGGAGGCGGAGCAAATGGCAAGCTATCGCATCGCCGTAGTGGGCGATCAGGACAGCGTTCTGGGCTTCAAGGCGCTGGGCCTGTCGGTCTTCCCGGTGGAGAACGCCGAGGAGGCCAGACATACCCTCCACCGGCTGGCCAAGGAGGACTACGCGGTGATCTACCTCACCGAAAGCCTGGCCGCCCCGCTGCAAAGCGACATCGACCGCTATAAGGACTCCCTCACCCCGGCCATCATTCTCATCCCCGGCAAGGAGGGCTCGCAGGGCATCGGCATGAGCAACATCCGCCGGGCCGTGGAGCGGGCCGTGGGAGCGGACATCCTGTAAAAAGAAGCACAGTCAAGCAACGACACCTTTAGAAAGAAGGTTGAAGGAATGGGTAAAGTTATCAAGGTCTCCGGCCCGCTGGTGGTTGCCACCGGTCTGGCGGACGCCAACATGTCCGACGTGGTCCGTGTGGGCCCCCAGCGGCTGATCGGCGAGATCCTCACCATGGACGGAGACACCGCCAATATTCAGGTCTATGAGGAGACCTCCGGCCTTGGCCCCGGCGCCGAGGTAGTCACTACCGGCTACCCCATGAGCGTGGAGCTGGGCCCCGGCATGATCGAAAATATTTACGACGGCATCCAGCGCCCCCTGGAGGGCATTTTGAAGCAGACGGGGAGCAATAACCTCCCCCGGGGCGTGGAGGTCCCCCCCATCGACCCGGAGAAGCTGTGGGAGTTCTCCCCCGTGGCCAAGGCCGGGGATGAGGTCACCGGCGGCGACGTCATCGGCACCGTGCCCGAGACCCCCGTGGTGCTCCACAAGATCATGGTGCCTCCCGGGCTGAAGGGCACCCTGAAGTGGGTGGCCGGCGAGGGCCAGTACAACGTCAAGACCACCATCGCCACGCTGGTGAAGGCCGATGGCAGCGAGGTGGAGCTGGCCATGAGCCAGCGCTGGCCCGTCCGTGTGGGCCGCCCCTATAAGCATAAGTATCCCCCCGTGCGGCCTCTGTCCTCCGGCCAGCGTATCGTGGACACCTTCTTCCCTGTGGCCAAGGGCGGCACCGCCGCCATCCCCGGGCCCTTCGGCTCCGGCAAGACCGTCATGCAGCACGCCCTGGCCAAGTGGTCCGATGTGGACATCGTGATCTATATCGGCTGCGGCGAGCGGGGCAACGAGATGACCGACGTGCTCCGCGAGTTCCCCGAGCTGGTGGACCCCCGCACCGGCGAGACCCTGATGAAGCGCACGGTGCTGATCGCCAACACCTCCGACATGCCCGTGGCCGCCCGTGAGGCGTCCGTCTACACCGGCATCACCATCGCGGAGTACTTCCGCGACATGGGCTACGATGTGGCCGTTATCGCCGACTCCACTTCCCGCTGGGCCGAGGCCCTCCGTGAGATGTCCGGTCGACTGGAGGAGATGCCCGGCGAAGAGGGCTACCCCGCCTATCTGGCCTCCCGTCTCGCCCAGTTCTACGAGCGCGCCGGCTCCGTCTCCTGCCTCGGCAGCGAGGACCGTACCGGCTCCCTCACCGCCGTGGGCGCCGTGTCCCCTCCGGGCGGCGACCTGTCCGAGCCCGTGAGCCAGGGCACCATGCGCATCGTCAAGGTGTTCTGGGCGCTGGACGCCCAGCTGGCCTACAAGCGGCACTTCCCGGCTATCAACTGGCTGAACTCCTACTCCCTGTATCTGGACTCCCTGAAGCCTTGGTTTGACGAGAACCTGGGCCCCGAGTTCCTGAAGAACCGGGAGAAGGCCATGGGCCTGCTGCAGAGCGAGGCCAGCCTGAACGAGATCGTCCAGCTGGTGGGCAAGGACTCCCTGTCCCCCAACGACCAGCTGACGCTGG
The DNA here is from genome assembly GCA_934667095.1 of uncultured Oscillospiraceae bacterium. Classification (GTDB taxonomy): domain Bacteria; phylum Bacillota; class Clostridia; order Oscillospirales; family Oscillospiraceae; genus Enterenecus. The sequence goes on from CAKULE010000005.1 coordinate 126,243, forward strand.
AGGTGGCCCGTATGGTGCGGGAGGACTTCCTGCAGCAGAACTCCTTCGTGGATGTGGACTCCTTCTCCAGCTACGACCGGCAGGAGATGCTTCTGGGCATGATCCTGGACTACGACCGGCTGTGCCGGGCGGCCATCGCCAAGGGCGCCCCTGCCGCCGACCTGTTCGCCATCCCCAGCCGCGAGAAGATCGGCCGAGCCAAGTCTGTGCCCGCCGATGAGTATAAGCAGGCCTACGCCGACATCGGCGCGGCCATGGAGCGCGAGATCGATGCCGTGATCGAGAAAGCAGGTGAGGACGAGTGATCCGTGAATATAAAACCATCCAGCAGATCGCTTCTCCGCTGATGCTGGTAAAAATGGTGGAGGGCGTCACCTACGACGAGCTGGCCGAGGTGGAGCTGCCCGACGGCTCCGTCCGCCGGGGCAAGGTGCTGGAGGTCAACGGCGACACCGCCGTGGTCCAGCTCTTTGAGTCCGCCGCGGGCATCAATTTGGCCCAGTCCAAGGTGCGTTTTCTGGGCCATCCCCTGCAGTTGGGCGTGTCCGGCGACATGCTGGGCCGGGTGTTCAACGGCATGGGCCAGCCCATCGACGGCGGCCCCGACATTCTGGCCGAGGAGTACCGCGACATCAACGGCCTGCCCATGAACCCCGCTGCCCGTGACTACCCCAACGAGTTCATCCAGACCGGTATTTCCACCATCGACGGCCTGAACACGCTGGTCCGCGGACAGAAGCTGCCCATCTTCTCCGGCTCCGGCCTGCCCCACGCCAATCTGGCTGCCCAGATTGCCCGTCAGGCCAAGGTGCTGGGGGATGACGGCTCCAAGTTCGCCGTGGTGTTTGCTGCCATCGGCATCACCTTTGAGGAGTCCGAGTTCTTCGTCAGCGAGTTCAAGCGCACCGGCGCCATCGACCGCACCGTGCTGTTCACCAACCTGGCCAACGACCCCGCCGTCGAGCGTATCGCCACCCCCCGTATGGCCCTGACCGCCGCGGAGTACCTGGCCTTTGAAAAGGATATGCACGTGCTGGTCATCCTCACCGACATCACCAACTATGCCGAGGCCCTCCGCGAGGTGTCCGCGGCCAAGAAGGAGGTCCCCGGCCGCCGGGGCTTCCCGGGCTACCTGTACACCGACCTTGCCACCATGTACGAGCGGGCCGGCCGTCAGGTGGGCAAGCCGGGCTCCATCACCATGATCCCCATCCTCACCATGCCCGAGGACGACAAGACCCACCCCATCCCCGACCTGACCGGCTATATCACCGAGGGCCAGATCATCCTGTCCCGCGCGCTGTACCGGCAGGGCATCAATCCCCCGGTGGACGTGCTGCCCTCTCTGTCCCGACTGAAGGACAAGGGCATCGGCGAGGGCAAGACCCGCGAGGACCACGCCAACACCATGAACCAGCTCTTTGCCGCCTACTCCACCGGTAAGGACAACAAGGAACTCATGTCTATTCTGGGCGAGGCCGCCCTGACCCCCACCGATCTGCTGTACGCCAAATTCGCCGACGAGTTTGAGAAGCGCTATGTGAATCAGGGCTTTGACGAGAACCGCTCCATTCAGGAAACGCTGGACCTTGGCTGGGAGCTGCTGTCCATCCTGCCCAAGGCTGAGCTGAAGCGCATCAAGCAGGAGTATATCGACAAGTATATGCCCAAGAAGGAGGGGTGAGCATGGCTGCGACCGTCGTCAACCCCACCCGAATGGAGCTCACCCGCCTGAAGGGCAAGCTCAAGACCTCTCTCCGGGGGCACAAACTGCTGAAGGACAAACGGGACGAGCTGATGAAGCAGTTTCTGGACACTGTCCGGGAGGTACGTCAGCTCCGCTCCGAGGTAGAGGAGGAGCTCATGCGGGTCCACGGGTCCTTCACCGTGGCCTCCGCGGTCATGAGCGGCCCGGCCATGGAGCAGGCCCTGATGTACCCCAAGCAGAGCGTGGAGCTGGATATGACCTTCAAGAACGTCATGTCCGTCAGCGTGCCCATCTACCACTTCAAGACCAAGACGGAGGACGGGGCGGACATCTTCCCCTACGGCTACGCCGCTACCTCCGGTGAGCTGGACGAGGCGGTGGAGGCGCTGGGCGAGGTGTTCCAGTCCATGCTCAAGCTGGCCCAGATCGAGAAGACGGCCCAGCTGCTGGCGGAGGAGATCGAGAAGACCCGCCGCCGCGTCAACGCGCTGGAGTACGTGGTCATTCCTCAGACGGAAGAGAATATCCGCTATATCACCATGAAGCTGGACGAGAACGACCGGTCCAACACCACCCGGCTGATGAAGGTGAAGGATATGCTGCTGAAGGAGTCCATCGAGGAAAAGCGCGCTCGGGATCAGGAGATCCGGGAGCATTACGCAGGCTGACAAGCAAAAAGCACCCCCGCCGCGGCTGCGGCGGGGGTGCTTTTCGTATTTACTTCATGGGGTCGCTGAGTTTTTTCTTCAAGACTACAGCCAGGATCACGCCGCCGATCATGAGAATGGCGCCGAGGGCGATGATGATGCCGGAGAACACCAGGGGAATGCGGCTCACGATCTGGAAGCCGCTGTCGAAGCCGGGCAGCTGCCCGATGATGTCCGAGGAACTCACCCCGGCGGGCAGACCGGAGATGACGGTACTGCCGGACATAATGCCGAACATCACACGGGCGATGACGCCCACGATGGTGATGCCCAGGCCGCTGAGGGCGATGTATACCCCCGCCAGCCAGCCGAACCGGCGGCACAGCCGGCCCAGAACGCCGGGGAGGGTATTCACCCAGTCGGACCCGCGGCCCGCCGTCGGGGCGGCCTGCCTGACGGTTCCGCCGGGGGCGGTCTCCTGCTCCGGTCCGTCCTCGGACAGCAGCCAGTCGGTGGACACGCCGAACTCCTTGGCCAGCAGCCGCAGCTTGCCGATCTCGGGCTCGGCCTCGCCGGTATCACATAGTTAAAGATATTGGTATCATTCAATCAATTTTGCCGATAAAGCGGTAGAAGATTTCTACCTCCTGTTCCCGGCTTCCGTCCTCACCTTTGACCGCTTCATGGACAACGATTTTTTCAATCAGCGTATTCAAAAGTTCGGCGGTCAGTTCTGTTGGATTGACGCACTCTTTCATCAAGGCAATCCATTTTTCTGCGTCTACGGCGTTCTGGCTTTCAGTGGCGATAGCGGATTGAAGCTGTTCAATCTTTGTGTCCAGTTCAGCCTGTTCGCTCTGGTACTTCCCGGACAGCATAGAGAAGTTGTATTCCGTGATACGCCCCGCCGCCCAGTCCTCATACATCCGGGCAAACAAAGTATCGACTTCGGCTTTTCGCTTCTCTGCCTTTTTCAGTTCTGCGGCCTGCTTCTTTCTTGCGGCAGCCTGTCCCTTATCAGTGGCATTTAACAGCTGCTTCAAGAGCCGTTCTTCATCATGCTGTACCAGCCCCGACCAGTATTGCAGACGGGAGAGGACATAGGCATAAAGCACATCATAACGGATATAGTGCATGGAGCATTGGCGTGTGCCCTGCCCGTACTTGCTACAATGATAATGGCCGTAAGGCTTGCTGTTCTGCCTGTTCTCCCCATAGGACAGCGACCAGCCGCAATCCGCACATTTTACCAATCCGGAAAAAATCTGCGTTGTACCATCCTTGCACTTCCTGCGGCGGTTTGCTATCTGCTCCTGTACCTGCCGGAAAACCTGCTCGCTGATAATCGGCTCCTGCGTGTTCTCCACCCGCACCCATTCACTTTGGGGCTTGCGTACCCTCCGCTTGTTCTTAAAGGAAATGTTCGTTTCCCGGTAATGAATGGTATGGCCGATATAGGTTTCGTCTTTCATAATGCTCTTGACCTGGGCTATCGTCCATGCGTAGCTTTTTTCCTCCGGCGCACCCGCATAGATGTTTGCAAAAGTCCCGTCACGCTGGAAGTTGATAAATCCCGGTGTGGGAACCTTTTCCGCAATCAGTATTCTTGTGATACTGGCCGCCCCTCTGCCATGAATAGCAAGGTCAAAAATCTTCTCCACTATCCAGCGGGTTTCCTCGTCGATTATCAGCTTGTTTTTGATTTCCGGGTGTTTCCTGTACCCGATGGGAGCATAGGCGCCGATACGCTGTCCTGTGGCAAACTTTGCTTTGAAAGCGGCCTTTACCTTGCGGCTTGTATCTTTCGCAAACCATTCATTGAACAGGTTTTTGAACGGGACAAAATCGGAAAGCCCTTTCTCTGTGTCCTCATTCTCCGCAACGGCGATGTAGCGAACCCGTTTCTCCGGGAACAGAAATTCCAGATAGTAGTCCATCATCACATGTTCCCGCCCGAAACGGGACAGGTCTTTCGTGACAATGCAGTTTACTTTTCCGGCTTCCATATCGTCCATCATGCGCTGAAAATCCGGCCGTTCAAAGTTCGTCCCCGACCAGCCATCGTCCACATACTCACCGACTACATGAAGCCCCTGTTCCTTTGCGTACTGTTGCAGGATTGTCCGCTGTGTTTCAATGCTTACGCTGTCACCATAGTTTTCATCGTCCCGGCTCAATCTCATATAAAGCGCCGTGTTGTAAATCGTAGTATTGTAAGGTTGTTTCACCGTTAAAAATCCTCCTTCTAAAGAAACAACCCACGCTTACAATACTTTTGCTCTATGGCAATTATATCATAAGCGTGGGCGTGTTATCAATGATGGGCTATCAGGTTGAAGCGGCTTTTTCTGCGGTATGCCGCACCACATCTACAATCAGATCACCGAGGGGCTTCCCGCCTGCGGCGAAGTGTTCGGAGATTTTTATACGGTTGTTCCCACATACAAAATACTGCGTGCCGTTCTCTGCTTGTATGACCTGCCCTGTCCGGGGTGTAAAAATATCGCTTTCGCTTTTTGCCATCCAGTGTCCTCCATATTCAGTTTTCAAGGTACAATGCCGCACAAAGGCGGCGAAAATTTCTGCTTATATCTATCACCTTTCCTTTACCGTGTGCCGCTGCTGCCGTTTCAGTTCCGCCAGTATATCCGGCGGGATACGGTCAACCAGCCGCTGTAAATTGTCCAGTTCGCTTTTCAGCTTTGCCCGTTCCATCGTATCTTTCATCTTTCCTTTTTCGCTGGCCTTTGCCCTTGCTTCCAACTTCTCATTCTCCGCCAACAGGTCATTGATTGTGACCTTGTACTTTTTCAACTGCCCGGAGAAGTTCTCCATCTGCGGGAACCACTTTTTCAGCATGGAGAGGGCTTCCTCTTTTTTCTTTCCGGCGTTCAGCGGGTTAATGCCGTCAAGGGCGGCTTCAATGGCTCTTGCCTGTTTGGAGAGGGAAACCGCCTGTTTGAAAATCCGGGTGGGGATATGCTTCCGGCCTGTCTTGCTGGCACTTTCCCCACGCTCCAAGTCAGGATATTTCTCCACCATATAGGCGTGAAAATCGTCCTGCC
>CAKULE010000006.1 GCA_934667095.1 uncultured Oscillospiraceae bacterium
GTCTGGCGGGGCGAGGCGGCGACGGTGCTGAGCAAAGCAATCAAATTATGTCTGGAGTGTGTGGGCATTGGGTAAAAGGTTTTCAGGCGTTTCACAGACCATGTCCCGCTTCCGGGGCTGGATCCAGGCGGGGGCAACGCTGCTGACCAACCTGCATCTGCCGAACTTTCTCAAGGGCGGACTGTATCAGGGCGCGGGGAAGACCGTCTGCGTGCCGGGGCTGAACTGCTACTCCTGCCCGGCGGCCTCCGGGGCCTGTCCCATCGGGGCGTTTCAGGCGGTGGTGGGGTCTTCCAAGTTCCGCTTTTCCTATTATATCACAGGCTTTCTCATTCTGCTGGGCGTGCTGCTGGGGCGCTTTATCTGCGGCTTTCTATGCCCCTTCGGCTGGTTTCAGGAGCTGCTGCACAAAATCCCCACTAAGAAGCTTTCCACAAAGAGGCTGAAGCCGCTGACATACCTGAAATACGCTGTCCTGCTGGTGCTGGTTTTCCTGCTACCGGCGTTCCTTGTGAACGATGTTGGCATGGGAGACCCGTTCTTCTGCAAATACCTCTGCCCCCAAGGCGTGCTGGAGGGAGCCATCCCGCTGTCCCTCGCCAATGCCGGCATCCGGGCGGCGCTGGGCAAGCTGTTTACATGGAAATTCAGCATCCTGCTGTCGGTGATCGTGCTGAGCGTGGTGTTCTACCGGCCGTTCTGCAAGTGGCTCTGCCCGCTGGGCGCGTTCTACGCGCTGTTCAACCGGGTGTCCCTCTTCCAGATGAAGGTGGACAAGAATAAGTGCGTCTCCTGCGGGAAATGCGCCAGAGCCTGCAAGATGGACGTGGATGTGACGAAAACGCCCAACCATACCGAGTGCATCCGCTGCGGGATGTGCGTCCGCGCCTGCCCGACGAACGCCGTGTGCTTCCGCTACGGCTTCGGCAGCGGGAAAGAAACAACAAAGAAAACAACAATGGAGGAATTAAAATGAACAGGAAGAGAATTTTTGCACTGGCTTTTGCCGTGCTGATGGTGCTGGCCTTGGCGGCCTGCGGCACAAAGGGCGGAGACAAAATGGACGGAATGAGCAGCGAACCGAAAAACGCCGAGGAGGCGCTCGCCCTGCACAAGGAGCTGATGGCGCAGGAAAATGCCATTCTCTCGGAGAACACAGCGCTTTGGGAAAAGGTTTTCATGGCGGCCGACAAGGGCATGACCATGCAGGAGGACGGCAAAAACTACGGTGATTTCCTGCTCAGTACAATTGAATCCGCCAAGGATCAGTTTACGGCGGATGAGCTGAAACTGATTCAGGGAGAGGCGGAGAAGATCCGCGAGATTGAAAACAAGCTGACCGCGCTGGAGGAAAAGTACCCCGAGATCGTGCAGCAATCTACGGATGGCGCTATGAGCGTGCCCGCGGGCAGCGACATGACCACGCCGCCTGATGACGGCAGCATGCAGAAATTCCCCGCCTTTGAGGGCAAGGACCTGGACGGCAACACGGTGAAGAGCGACGAGCTGTTCTCCGCCAACGCCGTCACCGTGGTGAATTTCTGGTTCACCACCTGCAATCCCTGCGTGGGCGAACTTTCCGAGCTGGACGCGCTGAACAAGGAGCTTGCGAAGAAGGGCGGCGCGCTCATCGGCGTCAACACCTTCACGCTGGACGGCGATAAGGCGGCGATCGCGGATGCAAAGGATGTGCTTGCCAAGAAGGGCGCCACCTATCAGAATGTGTATTTTGACTCAGATGGCGAGGCCGGAAAGTTTACCAGCAACATCTTTGCCTATCCCACCACCTATGTGGTCGACCGCAGCGGCAATATCGTGGGCGAGCCCATCGTAGGCGCCATCACGGAAAAGAAGCAGGCGGAGACGCTGCAAAAGCTCATCGACCAGGCTCTTGCCGCCGACATGGGCTGACCCGGGATTTAAAAAAGCGCCTGCTGCGCGCCATTGCATTGCCCTCGGCGGGCAAGGGGCGGAGTGAGCCCCGATTCCCCTGATAAGGAGGAAATGCGATGTATCGAAGCGTATTGGCACTGCTTTTCGCCGCGATTCTTCTGCTCAGCGGCTGCGCCGCCGGGCAGAAGAATATGCCGAAGGAAAGGAGCGGGCAGGAAGCAAGCATGGACGGAGCGGCTTTTGACCGGTCCGACGAGGAGATCGCCTATATGGATACCACGGAAAATGTCATCTATCTGGCGGGCGGCTGCTTCTGGGGCATGGAACAGCTGATGCAGTCCATCCCCGGCGTCATCGATGCCGAGAGCGGCTACGCCAACGGCACCTGCGAGGCGGACGCCGATTACAAGACCGTCTGCAAGGGAGAGACCGGCTTTCGGGAGACCGTGCGGGTGGAATACGACCCCGAGCAGGTGAGCCTCGACGCGCTGCTGCTGGCCTACTTCTATGTGATCGACCCCACGGTACAAAACCGGCAGGGCAACGACGTGGGCAGCCAGTACCAGACTGGCGTCTACTACACCAACGAAAGCGCGAGAGAAACGGTGGAGCGCATCGCGGAGATCGAGCGGGGACGCAGTGAAAAGTTCTTCGTGGAGATCGGCCCGCTCAAGAACTATTATCCCGCCGAGGAGTACCACCAGAACTACCTCGAAAAGAACCCGAACGGCTACTGCCACATCCCGCGCGCGGAGATGGAGCTGTTTTCCCGGCTGCGCATCGACCCGGGCGACTATCAGAAGCCTGCGGCGGAGTCCATCCGGGACAAGCTGACGGCGGAGCAGTACCGCGTCACGCAGGAGAGCGGCACGGAGCGCGCCTTCACGGGCGAGTTCTGGGACAAGTTTGAAAAGGGCATCTATGTGGATGTCGTCACCGGCGAGCCGCTCTTTTCCTCCACGGATAAGTACGAGAGCGGCTGCGGCTGGCCGGCTTTCACAAAGCCCATTGAAGAGCCTGCCGTGGTGGAACTGGAGGACCTGAGCCACGGCATGCGCCGCACAGAGGTCAGAAGCCGTGCCGGAGATCTCACCTTGGTCATGTGTTCACCGGCGATCCGGAGTCGCCCAACGGCGTGCGCTACTGCATTACTGGCTGTTCGGCCGCTACCACGACAACCGAGCCATTGACGAAAAGCACATTCTGCTGTGGGAGCAGATCGTGCGGGTCATCTGAAGCAGGTCAAAGCAGAGAAAAGCACGGCGGTGTCGCCGTGCTTTTCTCTGCTTTGAGCGTTGAACAGGTGCACTGCGCCGGAAAGGAGAAAAACCATGAATATCCGCAAGCCCACAGATTACACCACCCTGTTCACCGCACTGGACGCCGCTGTTGCGGCGCAGCTCCCGCAGATGGAGCTATACTGCAAAATTGGTCAGCTGGTCGGCAGCAGGAGCGAAAAAGGCGCAGCTGTCGCGGCGCCGAAACACCTGCAAGCGGCCTATCCCGCAGCCGAGGGCTTCTCTCCCCGCAACCTGCGCCGGATGCGGGACTTCTACCGGATGTACGGCGACACACCGGAGTTGCTGGCAGCGGCAATGCGTCTGAACTGGACACAAAATGTGGTCATCATGGAGGGCGGATTGACCATGGACGAGAGGTGCTGGTACATTCGGAAGGCCGCCGAAAGCGGCTTATCCAAAACGGAGCTGCTTCGGATGATCGCATCCTCCGCACATTTGGAAATTGCTCTTGGCGAAAACGAGGATACCTGTTATACTGTAGAAAAAGATGAGTTTTCGGAGAAGAATCGGTATGAAGAATATCCTGTTTATTTGCCACGGCAGGATTTACTGGGCATGATAAAAAGTCTCATATCGTCTCATAGACCCCGTTTTTAAGCGTTTTTTGTGTTTCAATCTCAAATTTACCAAAGATTTACCAATATTTCTGGAGAGTCAGACTTGCAGATTCTAACACCAGAATAAGGAGATCAATACTATGACTGAGATGAAGAAACACATTTATGATGAGAGCAATGGCCTTTGGTATGAACTCATTGGCGATTATTATATTCCGGTTCTTGTCCTGCCCTCTGAGGAACAGCGCCCCATTGGTAAATGGGGACGGATGCACCGGGAGTACCTCAGAGAGCATCGTCCGATCCTTTTTAATGATCTGATCTTGAGTGGTCAACTCTGGACATATCTGGCTGATCTGAACGAACAGGCGCAGCGCAGATTACAATTGATTATCAGACAGATGCAGGAAGCGGAGTCTGTGACCGAGGAGATAAAAGCTGCCGATCAGATGGCATGGGTCGGAGCGATGAACAGCATCCGAAGCCGGGCAGAAGAAATTATTCGATCTGAAATGATTTACTGCTGAAGTGTCAGTCTTCCGGTTCAGCCAGTTCTACAATAATATTACTCTGCTGGAGCAGCCAGTCCGAAAAATCCTTTGGGCTGGCTGTTTTCTTTTTCACGGCCTGTTTCCGCTGCAAGGCTTCTTTTTTGAAGGATTCAAAAGCAGCCAGCATTTCTTCCAGACGATCAGCAGGAAAACCAGAAGCTTTCTTTGCCTTATTGATTTTGTTTCGCCAGTTCTGGCACTCATTTTTGTAGAGCAGATCATAATTGTTTTCTCTGGCTCGTTCATCAAACTCACGCTTGTTCTGGAGAGATTGCTTTTTACGACACTTATCACTGCACAGCTCATATCGTTGGCTTTTGGCAAGAAATACTTTCCCACAGATTCTGCATTTCCGGAAATACAGCCCCCAATTGTTCAGGCGATTCAGATAATAGATCATCAGCGGATACAGGGACGAATAGGCAGCAACACACCCCATTTTTCGTTTGCTGTCTGGATACCAGAGGTCAAGCCGTGTATCTTCCTGCGGCACAGAACCATGAATATGCGTGGAAATATTCAGTCGTTTTGGCTTCCCTGTATCCTCGTCAAAGTCAAGGGGTGGATTGCCCATAAATAAGGCTGTAAAGCCATTCACTTTTTCGATAAAACGTTCGCAGGTAGATTCCCGATCTCGTGGTTCTCTTGCCTTCAAATATTCATTCCAGATACGAAGAGCCACATACATTCTCACCGGATCACCGGTGAGATATTTTTTTGCCAGAAAATCGCCGGAAGCCTGTTCCAGTTCGGGCTGTTTCCAACGATTGGAGTGCAGGGCTTCTCTCAGTGGTATTAAACCAAGGTGATTCCATTCGCCGTCCGAATCATGCTCAAAGGTTGAAAGCATAGTTCCCAAAGGGCGTGTAACATCACAAAGCACCTCTGTATCGTCATATCCCTGTAAACGAAACCGGATTTGCAGTTCTTCTCCTTAAAATACGTTCTTTCATTTTCTGCCTGTCCAACGTTAGCACCAGCAGAACACGGTCATAAAGCGGTTCGTGCCGCACAAATTCAAAATCCATACAATTCCCTCGTTTCGATTTATGGTAATTTTGTAATTCAGTTATATTAGTTACACTCATGGTACTGCAAAACTATTGTTTTATCAAGTTTGTGGCGATATGATGGCGTCAGATGGTAATTTCGTTCCGTCGTGTACCATGACAACTGAACGACCGTCTGAACCGAGATAAACCGCCATGACCTCTCCTGAAACGGAGGGCGAGCGCATCGAGAAATCGGTGACTCATGTATGTCGAGCAGGGCAGCATGAAGGAAACGGAACAGGTAGAACGGCAAATATGCAGAAAATGAAAATCAATCAATTTAAATAAAGGAGGAACACCGATATGAAAGAAAAAATGAAGTGGAATGATTACGACTCGCTGCCCCTGATTTTGGATGTTACGGATATTCAGCATATCATGGGAATTTCCAGAGCCAGTGCTTATGAGCGGGTACACACACCGGGGCTTCCGGTGGTGCGCAGCGGCAGGTTGATTAAAATCAGCAAGAAAGCCTTTTTTAATTGGCTGGACAGCGGCGGCAATTCCCACGAGAACGAAAAAGGGAAAACAGCATAACCGTGAAATGGAATATGAGGAGGATTTTTATGATGAAGCTGTCTAAGTATGAGAAAGAAACATCATTAACTGGAACGAAGCGGAAAGCACCGCCAGCATCTATACCTTCAATGCTGATTTGAGACGCAGATTGGCAGAATTCAGTCGGAAATATCCCCAACTGTGCCAGTTGGAGCGCAGCACCACGGAGAGCAGCGTGACCTATGTGATTGAAAAGTCCCGGCTGTCTGTCCGGTTGATTCCACCACATGGTGAGGAGCGGCTGGCAGCTGCCAGAAAGTACGCCAAACAACATGGATTTCAGGTTTTGCGTGCAGAAAAGGAAAGTGCCTGATTACAGGGTAAGTGCCTGTAAAATGCCGGGTCTGCACCTGGCATTTTCACAGGCTGCTTATTCAGGGGTAAAAGTATCCAGTACCATAGAAGATGAAAAATATCCGGTTCGGGAGCTGTTTTCCCGGTCAGGAGAAAGGAGGAAAAAGCAATGGGAAATTTGTATGGATATATCCGTGTCAGCACCAGAGAACAGAATGAGGACAGGCAGATTCTTGCACTGAAAGACCTTTCTATCCCAGAGAAAAATTTGTTTATCGATAAGGATAATGTACAATAGGTTGCGCAAATTGAAAACCGCATAAAAGAAGACATAGCTTGCAGGCTCTGGTAGAATGAAGTTACCACACAAACATTCGAAAGGAGACAGCAAACTATGTCCGAGAAAATTGTACAGCTGAATGAGGAAATTATCAAGGGGCAAATCAAGGAATTGGTCCGCGGCAGCGTGGAGGAAACCCTGAACGAGCTGCTGGAAAAGGAGGCGGAGTCGCTGACGCAGGCGGCTCGCTATGAGCGCAGCGAGGCCCGTCAGGGCTACCGCAGCGGCCACTATGACCGCAACCTTACCACAACCTCCGGCGATGTCACGCTCCACATGCCGCGGCTCAAGGGCGTATCCTTTGAGACTGCCATCATCGAGCGGTATCGCCGCCGGGAGAGCAGCGTGGAGGAGGCGCTCATCGAAATGCATCTGGCGGGCGTCTCCGTGCTCCGAGTGGAGGACATCACGGAGGCGCCGTGGGGCAGCAAGGTCTCGCCTGCCACCATCAGCGAGCTGAACAAGAAAGCCTACGTCCACATCGAGGATTGGCGCAACCGCCCCTTGCAGGGCGGGCGCTATCCATATGTCTATGTGGACGGCATCTACCTGCGCCGCAACTGGGGCGGAGAGTACGAAAATGTTGCTGTTTTGGTGGCAATCGCCGTGAATGAGGACGGTTTTCGTGAGGTTTTGGGTGCCGCCGAAGGCATGAAAGAGGACAAGGCCAGCTGGGTCAGCTTCTTCCAGTGGCTCCGTGGGTGCGGCTTGGACGGCGTAAAGCTCATCGTCGGCGACAAGTGCATGGGGATGCTGGAGGCTGTGGGCGAGGTGTTCCCAGACGTCAAATATCAGCGCTGCACGGTGTATTTCTACCGCAATGTGTTCTCCGTTGTGCCTAAATCCAAGGTCAAAATTGTGGCAAAAATGCTCAAGGCGATCCACGCCCAGGAGAGCAAGAAAGCCTCCCGCAAGAAGGCGAAGGCCGTGGTCGCCGAGCTGCGCGCCATGAAACTGAAGGAAGCTGCCAAGAAGGCCGAGGACGGCATTGAGGAGACGCTGACCTACTGCGATTTTCCCAGCGAACACTGGACGCGCATCCGCACCAACAACGTAATCGAGCGGCTGAACCGTGAGATCCGCCGATGGACGCGGGTGGTGGGGACATTCCCTGACGGCAACTCCGCTCTGATGTTGGTCTGCGCAAGGCTGCGCCATGTGGCGGGCACCCAGTGGGGCAACAAGAAATACATGAACATGAAGCACTTGGAGGCGGCTCTGGACGACGCCTCTATTGCCGGCTGACTTCATTCAGCCGGAGCCTGCAAACAATTTTGCGCATAAATCTTGACGGGACCCTCGAGGACGCTATGATTTTTGACGCTGAAGAGGTCGGCAACGCCGTAAGAGGGGATTACCCGGGCGAGCCCTGAGGAAGAGGGCTGCTGGTGTATGGAGAACATCAGCATGTCCAGCGCCGGCTCGGCGGCCATTCGGAACGGCTTCCACATCAGGACGGACGGCAGGACCGTGGAGGAGCTGGTCTGCACGGTCCTTGATCATATCGGGGCATAAGACCCCGTCCCGGCAGGGACACGGCTTCGGCCGTGTCCCTCGCTTTGCGTTCCGCCTTCCGGTGGGGAGATTCCGGATACGGGGCTTGTCTCCCCATTTCAGATGTGCTATAATCAAACGTCAGGCATACCATATATCAAACATCTGTTGTTTATAAGGAGCGATTTTGTCATGAAGATCGTCGTTTTGGCCGGCGGCCTCAGCCCCGAGCGCAACGTCTCCCTCTCCAGCGGCAGCAAGATCTGCCAGGCCCTGCGGGACCGGGGGCATCAGGCCGCCTTTGTCGATATGTTCCTTGGCACGGCGGGGGAGCCCGCCGCTCTCTTTGACGCTCCGCTGGACCCGGGCCTCACCCGCATTGCCCGGCAGGCCCCCGATTTGGCGGCCCTGAAGGCGGAGCGGGGCGGCCGCAGCATGTTCGGCCCCGGCGTGCTGGAGCTGTGCGGCATGGCGGACGTGGTCTTTCTGGCGCTCCACGGCTCCTGCGGGGAGGACGGCCGCGTGCAGGCCGCGCTGGACCTGCTGGGCATCCCCTACACCGGCGCGGGCCATCTCAGCAGCGCCATCGCCATGGACAAGGACCTGACCAAGCGGGTAGCCGCCCCCTTCGGCATCAGCACCCCCGCGTGGGAGGTCGTCCGTTACGCCGCCGCGGACATCCCTGCCATCGTAGCGCGCACCAAGCTGCCCTGTGTGGTGAAGCCGGTGGACTCCGGCTCCTCCATCGGCGTGTCCATCGCCCACACAGCGGAGGAACTGACCGCCGCGCTCACTGAAGGGGTGGCGCTGGGCGGCCACAGCGTGATTGAGCAGTACGTCAAGGGCCGCGAGATCCAGGTGGGCATTCTGGACGGCAAGGCCCTGCCCTCCATCGAGATCATTCCCAAGGAGGGCTTCTACGACTACGCGAACAAGTACCAGCCCGGCGCGGCGGAGGAATTCTGCCCCGCCCCCATCCCCCCCGAGTGGGAGGACCGGCTGGGCCGCGCGGCGGAGACGGTGTTCCGGGCCCTGGGCCTCAGCGTATACTCCCGGGCGGACTTCATCGTCACCGAGGACGGCACCCCCTGGTTCCTTGAGATCAACACCCTGCCCGGCATGACCCCCACCAGCCTTCTCCCGCAGGAGGCCGCGGCGGTGGGCATCGACTACGGCAGCCTGTGTGAGCATATCATCGACAGCTCCCTGAAGGCCCGGGCGGCCGGACTGTGAGCGAAGGAGAGAGAACATGGAAGCATTGACTCTGCGCCAGCTGCTGGAGGCCACCGGCGGCACCCTGCTGGGTGAGTGCAACGATCTGGACGCGGTGTTCACCGATGTCTGCACTGACAGCCGGCACATTGCCCCGGGCTGCCTCTTCCTGCCCATTCAGGGGGAGCGGTTCGACGGCCACGGCTTCATCAACGACGCGTTGGAGGCCGGGGCGGCGGGCTGCCTCTCTGCCCGGGAGCGGGACAGCTACCGCAGCGACAAATTCTACGTGAAGGTGCGCTCCACCCAGCGGGCCCTGCGGGATCTGGCCCGGTACTACCGGGAGCAGTTCTCCATCCCCGTGGTGGCGGTGACGGGCTCCGTGGGCAAAACCACCACCAAGGACATGGTGGCGGCGGTGCTCAGCGCCCGTTATAAGGTCCTCAAGACCGAGGGCAATTACAACAACGACATTGGCCTGCCCCTCACCGTCCTCCGGCTGAACCATACCCACCAGATCTGCGTGCTGGAGATGGGCATGGACCACGCCGGTGAGATCGACTACCTCAGCGAGCTGGCGGAGCCCGATGTGGCCCTCATCACCAACATTGGGGACGCCCACATCGAGAACCTGGGCAGCCGGGAGGCCATCTTTGCCGCCAAGTGCGAGGTGTTCGGCCATTTGAAGCCGGACGGCCTGGCAGTCCTCAACGGGGACGATCCCATGCTGGCCACCCTCCGGGGCAAGCTGGCCCAGAAGACGGTCTTTGTGGGCAGCGGCGAGGGCATGGACTACACCGCCGCCGACGTGGATACCGGCGACGGCACCCATCTCAGCTGCAGCATCCGCACCCCCAAGGCCCAGTTTCAGGCGGATATCCCGGCGCTGGGCGGGCATATGATCTATCCCACCCTCATGGCCGCCGCTGTGGCGGAGCATTTCGGCATGGCGGCGGACGAGATCCTTCAGGGCATCCGGGCCTTCCTGCCAACCAAGATGCGTATGAACGTGGTGCGCTGCCCCGGGGACTTCATCATTCTGGACGACGCCTACAACGCCAACCCCCAGTCCATGCGGGCGGCGGCGGCCGTGCTGGGCGATGCCCACGAGCGCCGCAAGGTGGCCGTGTTGGGCGACATGAAGGAGCTGGGAGCCAACAGCCAGCTGTTCCACCGGATGGTGGGCGGCTATTTTGCGCAGGCCGGGGTAGACCGGCTCATCGCCATCGGCGATCTGGCCCGCTACATTGCCGACGGCGCCATAGAGGCCGGGCTGGAGCAGGCCAGCTGGTATCCCGACCTCAGTCAGGCGGAGGACGCACTTCTGCGGGAGGTGCGCTCCGGTGTGACCATTCTGGTGAAGGCCTCCCGCGCCATGGAGTTCGAGCGGGTGGTGGCCTTCCTCAAGGCACAGGCAGAAAAGTAACACAACAGATAAGAGAGGTACCTTATGATCGACATACAGCTGACCGGTCTGGTCAAGGAATTCGAGGTCGGTCACAGGATTCTGGACGGCTTCTCCCTGCAGGTGGACAGTGGGGAACGGGTGGGCCTGCTGGGCCGCAACGGCGCTGGCAAGACCACCATCTTCCGCATCATGACTGGGCAGGTCGCCCCGGACGAGGGCACCATTACCATCGCCCCCGGCAAGCGGCTGGGGCTCATCTCCCAGATCCCGGTCTACCCGGCGGGCTACACCGTCCGTGACGTGCTGGACACCGCCTTTGCACCCCTCCATGCCATGGAGCAGGAGCTGAACGACCTCGCCGTCCGGATGGGGGAGAGCAGCGACAAGGCCCTGCTGGAGCGGTACGACAAGCTGTCCGCCGCCTTCGAGGCCGGCGGCGGGTATGACACTGAGACCCGCCTGAACAAGGTCTGCAACGGCCTGTCCATCGACGCGGATATGCGCCAGCGGCCCTTTGATGCACTCTCCGGCGGCGAGAAGACCCGCATCAACCTGGCCCGCCTCATTTTAGAGGACACCGACATCCTCCTGCTGGACGAGCCCACCAACCATCTGGACCTGAATGCCACCGAGTGGCTGGAGAGCTATCTGGAGCGCTTCAAGGGCACTGTGCTGGCCATCTCCCATGACCGTTGGTTTCTGGACAAGGTGGTCAAGCGGGTGGCGGAGGTCAGCGACGGCAAGGCGGAGCTCTACTCCGGCAACTACTCCTTCTACGTGGAGGAGAAGGAGCGCCGCTATCAGGAAAAGCTGAAGCAGTACGAGAAGGAGCAGGCTAAGATTGCCCAGCTGGAGAAGTCCGCGGAGCAGCTGCGCACGTGGGCCTTCATGGGCATGGACAAGACCTACAAGCGGGCCATGAGCATGGAGAAGCGCATCGAGCGCATGCGCACCACCGACCGCCCCACCAAGGACAAGAAGCTCACTGTCCGCTTTGGCGAGCGGGAGTTCCACGGGGACGAGGCTATGGTTATCGACCATCTGTCCAAGTTCTTTGGGAACCGCACCCTGTTCTCTGACATCAACTTAGAGGTCACCGGCGGCGAACGCATCGCCCTGCTGGGGGACAACGGCACCGGCAAGTCCACCTTTCTGAAGATCGTCATGGAGGAGGAGAGCCCGGACTCCGGCTCCATCTATCTGGGGCCCTCCATCCGCATCGGCTACCTGCCCCAGATCATCAGATTCGATCGCCCGGACCGCAATCTGGTGGACACCATGCTCTACGCCCAGAACTGCACCACTCAGGAGGCCCGGGACCGGCTGGCGGTCTTCCGCTTCCGTGGGGAGGATGTGTTCAAGTCCGTATCCGCCCTCTCCGGCGGAGAGCAGTCCCGCCTTCGGCTGTGCATGCTCATGGACCACCGCATCAACCTGCTCATTCTGGACGAGCCCACCAACCATCTGGACATCGACTCCCGGGAGTGGATCGAGGACGCCGTGAGCGAGTATGGCGGCAACCTGCTCTTCGTCTCCCACGACCGGTATTTCATTGAGAAATTTGCCAGCCGCATCTGGCTGTTGGAAAACGGGACCATCACCGACTTCAAGGGTACCTATACGGAGTTCCGCGCGTGGCGGGAGCGGCAGGAGCAGTTGAAGCGCCAGCCCGCCCCGGCGGTGCAGGAGAAGCCCAGGGAGGACAAGCCCCGCCGCCCCGGCGGCACCAAGGAGCTGGAGAAGCAGGTCAAGGCCGCCGAGCGGGCGGTGGAAAAGGCGGAGATCCGTCTGGACGAGCTCTCCGGCGAGATGGAGGCCGCCGCCTCCGACTATCAGAAGCTGCAGGACCTGTATCACGAGCGGGAGGCGCTGGAGGACGAGCTGGCCCACCTCTATACCGTCTGGGAGGATCTGGCCGCCCAGCTGGAGGAGGCGAAGGGCATATGACGGCTTATCGTGGAAAGAAAAATACGGCGAGCCGCCGTGTCCTTACGGTCCTTCTGGCCCTCATCATCGCCGGCGTGGTCTTTTTCGGGTCCATGCTGGGCATCGTGCTGGCCGGCAGCCGGGACGAAGTGAAAAGCGAGTCGGTCCACGCCGTGGTGGTTCTGGGCTGTCAGGTGATGCCCTCCGGGCAGCCGTCCATCCTCCTGCGGGACCGGCTGGATAAGGCGCTGGACTATCTGGAGGACCAGCCGGAGGCGGTGGTCGTGGTCTCCGGCGGGCAGGGCGGGAACGAGCCCACCTCCGAGGCCCAGTGTATGTACGACTATCTGGTGGCCCACGGCGTGGCTCCCGACCGCATCCTGCGGGAGGACCACTCCCGCAACACCGACCAGAACCTGCGCAACACCATTGAGCTCCTCTCGGAGGAGGGCTGCGACCCCACGGGAGAGATCGCTGTGGTGTCCAACGGCTTTCATCTGGCCCGGGTGCGGATGCTCTGGGCCCGGGCCAGCGGCGGGCAGGACAACCTGTCCACCCTCGCCGCGCCGTCCACCCACGCCCCCTCCCGCCTGATGATGTACCTGCGGGAGCCGCTGGCGCTGGTGAAATCCTTCCTGTTCGACCGGAGGTGAACCCCATTGACCGACCAACTGAAGGGCGTGGAGCTGCGCTACGCTCAGATCGAGGCCCGGCTGGCGGCCAATGAGACCTATGCCGACCCGGAGCTGGTGTCCCGCCTGAACCGGGAGCAGCGGGAGCTTGGACCCCTTGTCACCGCCTACCGGGCCCTGTGCCGGGCCAGAGAGGACCTGGCCGGGGCGGAGGCCCTGCTGGCCGACCCGGAGCTGCGGGGGCTGGCGCAGGAGGAGCTGTCCGACGCCAAGGCCCGCATCGCGGCGCTGGAGCACCAGCTGCGCATCCTGCTGCTGCCCAAGGACCCCAACGATGACAAGAGCGTCATCATAGAGGTACGGGCCGGCGTGG
The DNA here is from genome assembly GCA_934667095.1 of uncultured Oscillospiraceae bacterium. Classification (GTDB taxonomy): domain Bacteria; phylum Bacillota; class Clostridia; order Oscillospirales; family Oscillospiraceae; genus Enterenecus. The sequence continues at coordinate 13,592 of CAKULE010000006.1, forward strand.
GTGGGGAGGAGTCCGCCCTGTTCGCCCACTCCCTCACCCGGATGTACACCATGTACGCCGAAAAGCACGGCTGGAGCGTGGAGGTCACCTCCGCAAACGAAACGGAACTGGGCGGATTAAAGGAGATATCCTTTACTGTAGAAGGGGAGGGCGCATGGTCCCGCCTGAAGTTCGAGAGCGGCGTCCACCGGGTCCAGCGGGTGCCGGAGACCGAGTCCGGCGGTCGAGTCCACACCTCCACGGCCACGGTGTCCGTCCTGCCGGAGATGGAGGCGGTGGACGCCCAGCTGAACCCTGACGACGTGGAGATGCAGGTGTTCCGCTCCTCCGGCGCGGGAGGACAGCACATCAACAAGACCTCCTCAGCGGTGCGGCTCATCCACCGGCCCACGGGCACGGTGGTGGAGTGCCAGCAGGAGCGTTCCCAGTTCCAGAACCGGGAGAAGGCCATGAAGCTGCTGGCCTCCATCCTCTATGAGCGGGAGCAGGAGCGCATCCGCAGCGAGCATGACAGCCAGCGCCGCAGTCAGGTGGGCTCCGGCATGCGCAACGAGCGCATCCGCACCTATAATTTCCCTCAGGGCCGGGTGACGGACCACCGGATCGGCCTGACCCTGTACAAACTGGACGCCGTGCTGGACGGCGATCTGGATGAGATCATCGACGCCCTGACCGCTGCCCATCAGGCGGAGCTGCTGGCGGAGGAGAGAGACTGAATCATGTATACCCATGTGATCTTTGATCTGGACGGCACGCTGCTGAACACGCTGGACGATCTGGCGGCTGCAGGAAACCACGTCTGCGCCGCCCGCGGCTGGCCCACATGGCCCACGGAGGCCTACAAGACCATGGTGGGCAACGGCATTCCCAAGCTGGTGTCCCGCTTCGCCCCGGAGGGGACGGAGGGCGAGGCGCTGGCCGCCGCGCTGACGGAGTTCACCGCATACTACGACCTCCACAAGGAGGATAAGACCGCCCCCTATCCCGGCATCCCGGGGACTCTGGCCGCCCTGAAGGCGGCGGGAGTGACCATGGCTGTGCTCACCAACAAGGCGGATGCCCTGGCGGGCCCGCTGGTGGAGCGCTGGTTCCCCGGCGTGTTTACCGCTGTGCAGGGGGCGCTGCCCGGCCAGCCCACCAAGCCGGACCCAACGCTCCTGCACCGCCTGATGGCACGCATCGGCGCGGAGCAGGGGAACACCCTCTTCGTGGGGGACAGCAACGTGGACATCCGCACCGGCAAAAACGGCGGGCTGGATACCTGCGGTGTCCTCTGGGGTTTCCGCTCTGTCCGGGAGCTGGAGCAGGAGGGGGCCGGCCGCCTTATCGAGGCCCCCGCGGAGCTGGTGAGGCTGGTGACGGGCACGGAACTGCTGACCTCCTCTGACACCGGTCGGGCGGCAGAGCTTTTGGGCATGGGCCGCCTTGTGGCGGTCCCTACCGAGACAGTCTACGGCCTGGCTGCCGATGCCCTGCGGGCGGATGCAGTCCACGCCAATTACGAAGCCAAGGGCCGCCCGGAGACCAAGCCCCTCAACGTGCTGGTCGACGGCATGGCTATGGTGGAGAACGTATGTAAAGTCATTCCGCCTGACGCCTATCGACTGGCGGAGGCCTTCTGGCCCGGACCGCTGACCATGATCCTGTGGGGCAACGGCGCTCTGCCGGACATCGTCCCTGCTGGGGGAGCAACCCAGGGGGTCCGCTGCCCCGACCATGCGGATGCCCTCGCGGTGATCCGTGCTCTGGGCCGGCCGCTGGCCTGCCCTTCCGCCAACCTGTCGGGCTGCCGGAGCCCCAAGTGCGCCGCCGATGTGCTGGCCCAGCTGGCCGGCCGCATCGACGCCGTGCTGGACGGCGGCCCCTGCGGCGTGGGGGTGGAGTCCACCATTCTGGACCTGACCGTCACACCCTACCGCATCCTGCGGCAGGGCGGCCTGCCCCGGGAGACCATCGAGGCAGTGCTTGGCACACAGATTGTGTAAAGGGGGAGAGCCTGACATGCTGACCATCGGGATCACCGGCCCCACCGGGGCAGGGAAGACTACCGTGCTCAACGTTCTGCGGGAGCTGGACGCCGTGGTGCTGGACTGCGATGAGCTCTACCACGAGCTGACCGAGCGCTGCCACCCCATGCGGGAGGAGCTCAGCGGCCGCTTCGGTCCTGAGATTTTTGACGAATTCGGCGCGCTCCGCCGCAAGGTGCTGGGGGCCATGGTGTTCGGGGATGAGGCCGCACTGGCAGACCTGAACGGCATCACCCATCGCTATATTTCGCAGGCGGTGCGGGAGGAGATCGACCGCGCCCGGCAGCAGGGCCGGCCCGCCGTGGCCATCGACGCCATCGCCCTGCTGGAGGGCGGCCTGGGGGCGCTGTGCGACGTCACCGTGGCGGTCACCGCCGCCGACGAACTGCGCGTCCGCCGCATCATGCTGCGGGACGGCATTTCTGAGGAGTACGCCCGCAGCCGCGTGGCGGCGCAGAAGCCATCCGCCTGGTTCGAGACCCACTGCGACCATACCCTGCGCAACGACGGCGATGACCCGGAGGACCTGCGCCAGCGGGCCTTCGCCCTGTTCGTACCCATGTTAAAAACTCATAAGGAGGAAACATAAAATGGAAGAAAAAACTGCGGGCCAGCTGCTGCGGGAGCAGCTGCTGGACAAGAAAAAGAACGGCTGGGACGTGGTGGATGCCGCCGCGGAGCAGGCTATCCACGACTACTGCGAGGGCTATAAGACCTTCCTCGACCGCGGCAAGACCGAGCGCTGCTGCGTGAAGTACGCCGTGGAGCTGGCCGAGGCCGCCGGCTTTGTGGCCCTTGAGCGGGGCATGGAGCTCAAGCCCGGAATGAAGGTCTACCGTGTGAACCGCGGCCGCGCCATGGAGCTGGCCGTCATCGGCTCTGCGCCGCTGGATCAGGGCGTGTCCATCGTGGCCGCCCACATCGATTCCCCCCGGCTGGACCTGAAGCCCGCCCCCCTCTACGAGGCGGACGAGCTGGCCTTTCTCAAGACCCACTACTACGGCGGCATCCGCAAGTACCAGTGGGTGACCATCCCGCTGGAGCTCCGCGGCGTGGTGGCCCTGAAGAATGGCTCCGTGGTGGAGGTCGCCATCGGCAGCCAGCCCGGCGATCCCCAGTTCACCATCAACGACCTGCTGCCCCACCTGGCCGCCGACCAGAGCAAGAAGTCCCTAGGCGAGGCCATCCCCGGCGAGAGCCTGAACATCCTCATCGGCAGCCGCCCCCTGAAGGACGACGACGGCTCCGACCGGGTGAAGCTGCAGGCCATGAAGCTGCTGAATGAGAAGTACGGCATTCTGGAGGCCGACTTCATCTCCGCCGAGCTGGAGATCGTCCCCGCCTTCAACGCCGCGGACATCGGTCTGGACCGCTCCCTCATCGGCGCCTACGGTCAGGACGACCGGGTGTGCGCCTACGCTGGTCTGAAGGCCCTGCTGGACCTGAACGGCACCCCCTGCCGCACCGCCGTGTGCGTGCTGGCGGATAAGGAGGAGATCGGCTCCGTGGGCGTGTCCGGTATGCAGTCCACCTTCTTCGAGACCTTCGTCAGCGACCTGTGCGACAGCCAGCGGGTGCCCCTGAAGGCCTGCCTGGAGCGGTCCTTCTGCCTGTCCTGCGACGTCTGCGCCGCCTACGACCCCAACTTCGCCGAGGTGTACGAGCGCCGCAACGCCGCCTACCTGAACTACGGCGTGGGCCTGTGCAAGTACACTGGCGCCCGTGGCAAGTCCGGCTGCTCCGATGCCGGGGCCGAGGCCGTGGCCTATGTCCGCAGCCTGCTGGACGGCAAGAACGTCCTCTGGCAGATGGCCGAGCTGGGCAAGGTGGATCAGGGCGGCGGCGGCACCGTGGCTGCCTATATGGCCAACCGCAACATCGACACACTGGATGCCGGTGTCCCTGTGCTGTCCATGCATTCCCCCTTTGAGACCGTCTCCAAGCTGGACTGCTACATGACCTACGCCGCCTCCAAAGCCATCTACGAGGGCTGAACCATGATCCATCTGGAGCCCGTGGGCCCGGACAACTGGCGGGAGCCCCTGGCAGTCCGGGAGGATCAGCGGCACTTCGTCTCCGACGGGGCGTGGACGCTGGCCCGTGCCTGGGCCTACCGGGAGTACAACAGTGTGGCCAAGGTCATCTATCATGATGACGAGCCGATTGGTATGCTGATGTACTACGACTGGCCGGAGGAGAAGAGGTACGTCTTCAGCCAGCTGTTCATCGACCAGCGCTGGCAGGGCAGGGGGTTCGGCCGCCGGGCGGCGGAGCTGGCTCTGGATGAGATGCGCGCCGCCGGCAGGTACAGTCAGGTGGTCCTCTGCTACGTGGAGGGGGACGAGCCCGCCATGCGGCTCTACCAGTCCTTGGGCTTCGTCCACACCGGCGAGGCCGACGAGGGCGAGATTGAAATGCTCCTGAGGCATCTGTGACGCATAGAAAGCACCCCTTTTGCGGACAATACCGCAAAAGGGGGCTTTTTTATGTCAGGACCGACACCCAAAGACGAGGAGCAGGGCACGCTGGAGCGGCAGATCGAGGACACGGGCTCCGCCGCCGTGATCACCCGGGACGGCGTGATCCACACCCTGACCATCATTGGCCAGATCGAGGGCCATCAGGCCGCGCAGGAGGGAGCCAAGACTACAAAGTACGAGCACGTCCTGCCGCTGCTCACCGCCATTGAGGAGAGCGACGAGGCCGGCGGCCTGCTCATCCTGCTGAACACCATGGGGGGCGACATCGAGGCCGGCCTGGCCATTGCGGAGATGATCGCCGGCATGCGCAAGCCCACGGTGTCGCTGGTGCTGGGTGGGGGACATTCCATCGGCGTGCCGCTGGCGGTGGCGGCCCAGACGTCCTTCATCGTGCCCTCCGGGGCCATGACCATCCATCCGGTGCGGCTCAATGGCCTTGTCATCGGCGTCAGCCAGACCTTCCGCTATTTCGAGCGCATTCAGGACCGCATCTGTGACTTTGTCACCCGGCACAGCGCCATTTCCCGGGAAAAGTTCGAAGGCCTCATGCTCAACACCCAGGAGATGACCACGGACATGGGCAGCGTGATCTACGGCGAGCAGGCGGTGGAGCTGGGCCTCATCGACCGCCTGGGCACCCTGGGGGACGCGCTGGACTGCCTGCACGGGCAGATGCGGGCCCGGCGGCAGGGCAGCCGGGCCTGAACCGGAGAGGCATCCCCGCCGGGCCGTTCCGGCGGGGATATTTCTGGCGGAAAAGCGCAAGTTGTGATTGACAAGGCAGGCATCCTGTGGTAAGATAATCCTTGCATTTGGGCCGTTTCCATGTGGAGAGGTGTCCGAGTGGTTTAAGGAGCTGGTCTTGAAAACCAGTGACTCGCAAGAGCCGTGGGTTCGAATCCCACCCTCTCCGCCAATTTCATAACTGCGCTGAATTCGACTTGCGGAAGTACCCAAGAGGCCGAAGGGGCTCCCCTGCTAAGGGAGTAGGCGTCTAAACAGCGCGCGAGGGTTCAAATCCCTCCTTCCGCGCCAAACCCCGGAATCGCATGATTCCGGGGTTTTGCTATCACTATGCGGGGTTGAGGGCTTTTTAGACGGTGCAGACAATGTCTGTTCAAGGAGGGTAAATGCACCTCTTATGACACAGAAACTACACAGGAAAGCTATTGCTGGGGCTCACCTTGGGTAGCCTCGGCAATTTTTTTGTTGATGGCTTCGGCGGTCTTCTGCCTTCGGACAGCGAGGATATGGGTGTAGGTGTCATTTGTCATGGCGGCTGTTGAGTGTCCCAGCAGGTATTGCCGGTCCTTGAGGTCGAGGCCGCTGTCCAGCAGGATGGTCGCATAGCTGTGGCGCAGTTGATGGGCAGTGCAGTGGATGCCGGTGTCTCTGGCATAGTGCTTCCAGCGCATTTCATATTCTCCCTCACCATAGGGTGTCAGCCCTCCATCAGAGGAAAACAGGAAGGACTCCCGCCCCAGCTTGCGGGGGAGCTTGTCAGCCAGCGGATCAAGAATCGGCACCGTGCGCACTCCGCTCTCGGTTTTGGGGGCTTTGATCTTCGGTTTGCGGTTCTCGTAGTATACCGACTTTCTCACATAGATCTCCCGCTCCCGCAGGTTGATGTCCTTTCCTTGTATGGCAAGGGCCTCCCCCTTGCGCAGGCCGGTATAGAGAAGAAAAAAGGGAAGCAGCCACGTGTCTGCGTGCTCCCGGATGCGTTGAATGTCCTCATCCGAAGCCGGCTGCCGGTATGACTTTTTCAAATCCCTTGGGATGGTAACCTCGGCACAGGGATTCAGGCTGATGTCTCCATGCTCCACGGCCCAACGGCAGATCATGTTGATCATCTGGCGCTGGGTAATCACGGTTTTCTTTGCTCGCCCCGGCGCAAACTTATCGATATAGGCCTTGATCTGTGGCGGCGTAATGCTGCGGATGGGGAGCCTGCCAAAGTGCTCCACAGCACGGTCATAGGCCGCATTATAGCTGCGCAGGGTGTTGGGGGCCAGCTTGGGAAACCGATCATTGCAGAAGTCCCGTGCCACGGCTGCAAAATCCCGGCCGCGCTGGACGTCCTCCCGATAAGCAATCATTTTGCGCTCCACCTCGGCATCAGTCGCGCCACGGAATGCTACACGCTTCCCGTTGATGACACGGATCGCCTCATGCAGACCATCGGGGCGGACGTAGTAGCGGGCCTTTCTTTTTCCCATGGTATCCCTCCTCCAAATCCGCAAACGCATGCGGATTTGCGCACAAATGTTCGATTCAGCGTTCTTTTTTAACCTCCCCCGAAGCCGGGGGAGGTTTTTCAAATCCGCAGACGTTTGCGGATTTCAGAAATTTCAATGCTCGAGTGTCTGTCCTTCGTAGAGAAGAAGGAGGGCACGGAGCGGATCGAGAAAGTCGCCGCAGATCTGCCGTGCGATGGCGGCGGCAGTGGCTTCATCATAAACATGCGAGGTCAAGTTGCGGGCGGTGAGGATATTGTTCCAGACCTCGCTGTCCTTGATCACGCCGGCGGAAAAGGCTTCCTTTAGGATACCCCGAGGCGACGCAATGGAAAGCACCATGCCCTGGTCCTCCAGGTATTCCTTGACAGACTTCCAGGCCAGCTCCACGGTGAACTCGAAGCGCTGGATGAGCCCGTCCCGATACAGGGAATCCTCCGGGGCCTGCTGATAGCGGGCGACGGCCTCCTCCAGTTGGGCGAGGGCGTGCTTGTAATTACTGATCTTTTGCAGCATAGAGGACCACACCATCCTTTTCGATATTATGCAGGAACGCGGGAGCCATGTCGGTCGAGATATGGACGATGTCCAGCTTCAGCAGGGTGGGCAGTTCCTCCGCCTCCAGCCAGAAGGCCCCGCGCTCCGCCTCCGGCATACCGTACACGGCAAGATCGACATCGCTCTGAGCGTGGAAATCGCCCCGGGCCCGGGAGCCAAAGAGCACAAGCCGCCGGGCGCCGTGCCGCTGCGCCAGCGCGGCAAGCTGATGATAGAGCCGTTCCATCGCCGCGCACCTCTCAATACTTCGCCCGGAGCTCAACCACCTTGCCGATGACTCGGACAGGGAGGCGCTCCACGTCGGCACAACTGTAAAACTGGACATCATGCACCGGGTTGGTCGGGATCAGCGAGATCCCGTCCGGCCCGTATTTTATTTTCTTCACGGTGGCGCTGTCGCCGTTGACCAACACCACCACGGTGTCGCCGGTCTCGGCGGAGTCCTGTTTACGGACGATGACCACGTCGCCGTCCCGCATGCGGGGCTCCATGCTGTCGCCCTTGATCCGCAGGCCGAAGAACTCGCCGGTAGCGGCCAGGGCCCCATCGATCTCCTCGTAGTCCACCACGTCGGTGATGGCTTCGATGGGGATACCGGCGGCCACGTCGCCCAGTACAGGGATACGGGAAGCGGTGACTAAGTCTAATACGTGCTGGTAGCCATGAGTTAATGCGTAAATTGTGTCGTGGCTCAACGCAAGTGATTCCTGCAGTGAGGATATGCGTCGCTGAGAATCTAATAGGGCCGCAGATTGTGGGCTTCTATACTTTTCGCCGGAACCAAAAAGAAGCCAACTTGGCGATGTGTTGAGTGCGGTGCAGAGAAGGCCGATTTTCCCAGCAAAAGAATTACTTTTCCCCTTTTTCCAGTCAGTGACTGTTTGAGGAGAAACTTGCATCATATCCGCAAAATCTTTTTGCGTGATACCAGAATCATCTAGCAAAGTGAAAATGCGATCTCGCATGGAATCGTATTCTACGTTAAAATCGCTCAAAATTGCGACCTCCTATTTGGACAGATTCGCCATAAATCAGAAAAAATCTGATTTATGGTTGACAATCAGAAAAAATCTGATTAGTATATACATAAAAACAAGTATAACTTAACACATCAAAAGCAATATCGCAAGACTTTTCTGTAAGGAGGTAGTTATGAAAATTTTAGAGTGTCGAAAGGCAGCGAAAATGACGAGGAAAAGATTGGCACAGGATCTTGGAGTATCGAGTACTGCTGTTTATCTATGGGAAGTAGGAAAGGCAACTCCTCGGCTTCAAAATTTGATTGAGATGTCAAGGATTTTGGGATGTACAGTTGGGGATCTAATTGGCGAAGAAACTGAACCATACACCGAGGAGGCCCGGGCCGTCCGGCCCACAGCGTCATAATACACCGGCAGGAGGTGATTGACCATGCAGAGAGATTGCAGAAATATCTATCAGACCGCCCGGAAAATCGCGGGCGTCACCCAGGAGCGGGCCGCCGAGATGCTGGGTCTGTCCGTGCGCTCCCTGGCGGACTACGAGTGCGGGGTGCGGGTGCCGCCCAACGAGGTGGTGGACCAGATGGTCACGTGCTACTGCTGTCATCAGTTAGCAGTGTGGCACATCCGGGCCACGGTGGAGAGCGCCCGCAGTATTTTGCCGGAGGTCGCCCAGCTGCGCCTGCCGGAGGCGGTGCTCTGCCTTGTAGACACCATCTACGACTTTGCCGACGACAAGCTCGACCGCCAGCTGATCGATATGGCCCGGGACGGCGTGATCGACGAAACGGAGCGGCCCCAGTTCCGGCGGATCGTGGGGAAGCTGAACAACATTGTGGCGGCGGCTGTGGCCATCAGCTGCCAGAGCGCGGAGAGATAGGAGGACGACCATGTCACGAGAAAAGGAACTGTTCCGGGACAACCTTGTGCGGCTGGACGAGGCGTTTCCCGGACGGGAGCTTATCAAATTCGCGGACGCGGTGGACTACTGCGGGATTCCGTCGCGCACCGCCAGAGAGGACAAAAAATTTCCGAAGCAGTTTGTGGGGAAGAATCTGTATGTCAGCAAGACGAAGCTCGCCAGCTATTTGGCATAAAAAAGCCCCCGGCGAATGCGGGTACATTCACCAGGGGCTCGGCAGTACAAGTACTACCATGAGAACAAATTTAGTTTACCATATTCGGCGGAAAATTGCAAGGGGGTGAGGGCGTGGCGCAGATCAGAATCGAAAAATCCCAGGGTTTCACGGCGCTGGCCAACGAGGTCATCCAGAATCCGAAGCTGTCCTTAAAGGCGAAGGGGCTGTTGGCCTATATGCTGTCCGTCCCGGCAGACTGGGACTATTCCATATCCGGCCTGTCCGCCAAGTGCAGGGAGGGCAAGGCCGCCATCCGCAGCGCCATCGGGGAGCTGATGGAGGCCGGCCACGTGACCCGCAGCGCCGTCCGCAAGGCCACCGGCACCATGGACGGCTACGAGTACGTGGTCTACGAACTGCCAAGACCGTCGTGCGAAAATCGGACGACGGCAGAGGAGGAGCCACCGTCGTTCGGTTTTCCGACGTCGGATTTTCCGTCGTCGGAAAATCGAACGGAACAAAATAAGAACTTAACAAAGAAGAACTTAACAGATACCCCCTATAGTCCCCCAGCGGGGGACGGGCCTGCCGAAGATCTACATACTCCGGAGCCGCCGAAGCAGGACGCCCCAGAGCCGCCGGAGCCCAAGCCCCGGAAGGGGCGACTGAAGGACTACAAGCCGGAGTGGTTCAATGCCTTCTGGGCCATCTATCCCCGGAAGGACGGGAAACAGGCGGCCTATAAGTCGTGGTGCAAACTCAAGCCAGACCGGCCCACCTGCCGGGCCATGGCGGCGGGGCTGGAGCGGGCCCGAACCTCCCGGCAGTGGACGAAGGACAACGGGGAGTTCATTCCCCACGCCTCCACATGGATCAACGGCCGTATGTGGGAGGACGAGGGTGTGGACCTGTCGCTGCTGCCGGCGGCGGCTGATTCCGGCGGCCGGTGCTGGGCCCCGGACCCGGAGGTGATCCCCGATGGATGAGGAACTGCGCCTTACCGGGGCCGTGGAGGCCCAGCAGTCTGTCATCGGCTCCATGCTCATCGACGACCGCTGTGTGGGCGTGGTGATGAGCAGTCTGACAGCAGAGGACTTTACCGACGGTCCCTGCCGGACGGCCTTCCGGGCCATCAAAAAGCAGTTCGTGGCGGACAGGCCGGTGGACCCCATCGCCCTGCTGGACGCCGTGGGCGGTGGGGATCGCTATGTCCAGTGGATCAAAGAGGTCATGGAGATCACCCCCACCGCCGCCAATGTGGAGTATTACGCCGGGATCGTCCGCAAGTCGGCGGCCCTGTGTCGGCTTCGGGAATTGGCGGGCAATGTGGTCCAGTGCGGAGATTTGGAAACGGCCTCGGCTCTGGTGCGGGAGATGTCGGCCGCCACCTCGGCGGCCAGCCGTGTGTCCCGCATGACGGCCCGGGAGCTGGCGGAGGACTTCCTACGCCGGTTGACCGACCAGAAAAAGCCGGAGTACCTCCCCTGGGGGATACCGGCGGCGGACCAGAAGGTCTACGCCGAACTGGGGGACCTGTGCCTGCTGGGCGGGTACGCCTCGGCGGGCAAGACCCTGTTGTCCCTCCAGATGGCCCTGGCCCAGGCCAAGCGGTACCGGGTGGGTTACTACACCCTGGAGACCCGGCCGGAGAAGATGGCCGACCGCATGTTCGCCCACCTGGCCAAGCTGCCCATGACGGCTATCAAGCGCCGGGAGATCACGGAGGGCGATCTGCGCCGGGCGGCGGACGCAGCGGATCTGTTTACCAAGACCTGCCCCATTGACTTCGTCCGGGCGGCGGGCCTGTCCGTGGAGGACATCGCCGCCGACGCCATCGCCCACCGCTACCAGGTGATCTACGTGGACTATCTCCAGCTCATCGAGGTGCCCGGAATCCGGGCAGGGGACCGCTATGGAGCCGTGACGGCGGTGAGCCGGGGGCTGAAGCTGTTCGCCCAGTCCCACAACGTGGCGGTGGTGGCGCTGGCCCAGCTCTCCCGGCCCCAGCCAGCGGGCGGGAAGAATGGGCAGGCCCTCATCCCGCCGTCCATGCACTCTTTCCGGGAGTCCGGCCAGATCGAGCAGGACGCCGACGTGGCCTTTCTGCTGTGGGCAGAGGATGACAACGACAACCGTTCTCGCCGGAGTTTCAAGCTGGGCAAGAACAAGGAGGGCGAGAAGTTTCTCCGCCATCTGGATTTTGATGGCTCCACCCAGACTATGGCAGAGGTGGAGGAATCGGAGCGCAGCGCCGTGGCCGCTCACTATTCCGAGGTGGGCAAAGCGGTGAAGCAACGCAACCGAGCGGCTGCACAGGTTCCGGGCTTTACAGAACTGCCGGAGGACAGCGACTGTCCCTTCCCGGCGAGGGCGCCCTCATGACGGCCCGGCAGATGGCCCTGGTGCGGGGCGAGGCCCTGCGGCACGAGCGGCTGAGCCGCCTATCGGAGGAACCATCCGTCCGGACCGGACACTTGGAAACGGCGGCGGCTCTGCTGGCCGCCCTGGACGCCGCCCAGTGCGGGAGGAGAAAGCGAAAGAGGAGGGCACACCATGCGAGACATTGAGCTGGGTATGCCGTACACGTTCGTCCCGGCCCCCTTTATCGGGGAGCGGGACGTGACCCGGGACGGGGAGACCGTCCGCCGGGCGGTTACCGGCCGGGTCTGCTATATCAACGAGCCCCACAGGTATTTCACCGTGAGCTTTACCCTCGGCAGAGGGTATCCCATGAAGGAATCCTTCAAAATTTTCTGAGGAGGTACATACCATGAGAACATTTGCAGTTGTCAACATGAAGGGCGGGGTGGGCAAGACTACCACTGCCATCAATCTGGCGTGTATTCTGGCCACCGACTACCAGCAGCGGGTACTGCTGGTGGACGCCGATGCCCAGTCCAACGCCACCCGCTGCCTGCTGGATGCCGATGAGACTCGCTCCGGGCTGGCCGCCCTGCTCACCGGCCTTGCCAGCTATGACGAGCTGATCGAGCCTGTGGCGGAGATCGAGGGGTTGGATATGCTCCCAGCCACCAATGAGCTGTGGCGGGTAGACTTCGCCTGCGTCACCGGGGACGGCTCCGGAGTGTTCCGTGCCCTGCGGGGTCTGCGGGACGCCGTGGAGGAGGACGACAGCTATGACGTGATGGTCATTGACTGCCCGCCCAGCTTCTCCGCCGCCTGCGTGTCCGCCATCGTGGCCAGCGACAGCATCATCATCCCAGTGCTGCCCGACGCCTTCTCCGCCGCCGGCATGGCGGACCTGGTGGAGCAGATCGACAGCGCCCGGCGGTATCAGCCCTCCATCCGGGTGTCCGGAATCCTCATCAACCAGTGGCACCGGGCCGACGTGGTGGAGGACGCCACCGAGTACCTCCGGGCAGCCTCCCCCGTGCCCGTGTTCGACACGGTGATCCGCCGGACGGATCGGGTGCTGGAATCCACTTGGGCCCAGCAGCCCGTGATGATCTGGAGCCCCCGGTCCTCCGCCGCCCGGGACTACCGGGCCTGGGTCAGGGAACTGGTGACCAAGGAGGCGGTGCTGGGTGGCCGGTAAGTTTGACTTGGGGGCCATCCTTGCCGGGCAGGAGGTCAAGACCCCACCCAAGCCCCGGGACATCGCCGCCATCACGGCGGAGATCATCGAGAACAAGCGTCGTGGCGGAGAGGCCGTCCTCACCATCGGCCGGGCCCTCAACGAGGCCAAGGCCCTGCTGAGCCACGGGGAGTGGCTGCCGTGGCTGACAGAGCAGGCAGAGCTGTCGGAGCGGGCAGCCCAGAACTTCATGCGGCTGGCCCGGGAGTGGTCAAATCCGCAAACGCTTGCGGATTTGGGCAGCAGCAAGGCCCTCGCCCTGCTGGCCCTGCCGGAGGAGGAGCGGGAGCAGTTTGTAGAGGCCCATCCGGTGGCTGACATGAGCACCCGGGAGCTGAAGCAGGCCATCGCGGACCGTGAGGCGGCGCTGGCCGAGAAGGCTGCCGCCAACAAGGAGCGGGACAAGCTGGCGGAGCGGGTGGCCGCCCTCCAGTCGGCCCAGGAGCTGGCCGCCGATCTCACCGCCCAAAAGGACGCCGAGATCGTCCAGCTTCGGGCGGAGCTGAAGGCCACCCAGGAGCGGCCGGTGGACGTGGCCGTCATGGAGGTGGACCAGACCGCTCTGGATGCCGCCCGGGCCGAAGCGGCCGCCGCAGCGCAGGCCAAGTTGGACAAGGCCCTGGATGGCAAGAAACAGGCGGAGGAGAAGCGCAAGGCACTGGAGGAGGAATTGACGGCTCTCCGGGCGCAGCTGGCGGACTCTGCCCGGGAGGACAAGCGGGCGCAGATCGCGGCGGACAAGGACCTTGCGGTATTTGAGGTGACCTTCGCTCAAACCCAGGAGGACGTGAATCGGCTCCACGGTCTGCTCATGAAGGTGCGCAGCCGAGGGGATGAGACCTTGGCGGAGAAGCTCCGCCGGGCCCTGCTGGCCCTGGCGGACAGCGTGAGGGGGTGCGCAGGATGAGCGTACTGGCCGAAGTGATCGCCGCCATCGAGGCCCAGCAGCCGAAGGAACGCTCCGCCGTCTGGATGGTGGGGGAGCAGATGAAGGACATCTGCCGGGCCGACCCGGCCGCCGCCGAGCTCCTGCTGGCGGATCTGACCCACAACCCGGACATGACGCTGGCGGCCGCCGAGAAAAAGATCGCCGCCCGGGCCAAGGCTAACAAGGTGGGCAACTGCGGCTGCGTCACCCCGGCGGAGGCGGAGGAGATCCTCCGGGAGTTCTTCGGCCTTGGAGCCCCGGGCACTCCGGCGGAACGCCCCAAGGTCCTGGACCTGGCGGACTTTCTGTGAGGGGGCGGGCTGATGGATACCGAGTGGAAAGCTCTGGCCGGCCGGCTGCCGACGCAGCCCTGCGGCGACTTGATCCAGGACATCATGAGCGCCGTGTACGACGGTGAGGAGCTGGGCGAGAATCTGATTCTCTACCACCGGGAATCGGTGGAGCTGGCGGACGAAGGCCTGATGCTTCAGACCATGGCCCCGGAGGACTGGGCCCGCTATGATGCCTCCCGCCGCCGGCGCTGGGGCGCCCGGTGTACCTGCTCCTTCTGCGGCGAAGACTTCCTCGCCGGGTATGTCCGGCGGGAGGGTCTGACGGGGATCGCCCTCTTTGCAGACGATGACGGCAACACCCAGCCCGGCTTTGCTCTGGCGGAGGAGGGTGGGGCAGAGTACTTTGACGGAGAGCCCGTCCAGTGCCCCAGCTGCCGGAATGAGGGCATGCTGACCCGCCGGAGCGAGCTGCGGCGGGGGAGGACACACCAGGTCATGCAGGCGGAAACGGTAGACGTGGACGGGTACACGGCGGTGATGTTCTGGCTGGTGTCCCGCTATCAAGACGATGCCGGCGTGGACCGGACCCTCTGCCTGCCCAGCGCCGCCCTGCTGGTGGACAAGGCGGGCAGGCTGCGGCGCTTCCGGGCCGTCCGGCAGGGCGGCGAGGTAACGGACGTGGAGTGGCTGCCCTGCGCCCGCACCCGGGACCCCATGCAGGTGGCCTATTACGACCATGGCTCAGTCAACTGCCGGAAGGTGGGAGGCTGGACCTGCGTTTACGGTCCGGAGCTGGCCGGGCACACCGGAGAGAAAACCGCTCTGGACAAGTACATCGGCGCGGGCGGGCACTGGCCCGGGGCATACCTCCACGTGTGGCAGAAGCACCCGCAGGTGGAGAACCTCATACGGCAGGGGTTTGCCGGTGCCGTCCAGCAGACCATTGATGAGTACCTGGACCGCGTTGCCTACTTCGCCGACCTGCGGGATGCCCCGGCCATCGACTGGGTGGACTGGACTCAGCGCCAGCCCCACAAAATGCTGGGCATGAACCGGGAGGCATTCCGGGCCATCCGGGAGAGGAGCAGATGGGGCGGACAGGACGCGGCCTGCTGGGCCCGATACCGGGCGGCTCTGCCCGGGGCGGATGCCCTGGAATATGACCGCTGCCGTCAGGTGCTGGGCCGCGCGGAGGTGGAAAAGCTGCTGGATGCCCTGGCCGAGGGCTGGCCCGACCTGCGCCCCGCCCGGGTGACCCGCTATCTGGAGTGCCACGGCCCGGCGGCGGACGGCGTCCAGATGCTGCTGGACTACCGCCGGATGCTGCGGGACGCGGGATTGGCGGAGACGGAGGAGACCCTCTGGCCCCGGGATCTGGCCGCCGCCCACGACCGGGTGGCCCAGATGTGGACCGGGCGGAGCTCCGCAGAGTATTCCTTGGGTTTCACGTCGGTGTATTTGTCGCTCCGAGACTTGGAGTGGACGGACGGCGACCTGTGCGTCGTGGTGCCGAGGTCGGAGCAGGATCTGATCGAGGAGGGCCGTGTGCTGCGGCACTGCGTGGGCACTTATGGACGGCCCCATTGCTCTGGTAAGCCCATCTTCTTTATCCGCCACCGCCGCCGGCCGGAGCGCAGCTACTACACCCTCAATATCGACCTCACGGGCAAGCTGCCCCGGGAGATCCAGCTGCACGGCTACGGCAACGAGCGCCACGGCCCCGCAAAGCAGTACAGCCATTCCATCCCGCAGACGGTCCGGGACTTCTGCGACCGCTGGCAGCGGGAGGTGCTCCTGCCGTGGTTCATGGCCCGGCGGGAGTGGAAGAGTAAGCCCGTCGGCCAGAGCAGACGCCGGGCGGGGTAAAAAGAAACTGCCGGGGGCAAAGCCCCCGGCAGCGGGTGGTCAGTCAGTTGGCGGCACCGTGCAGATAGCCGTTCAGCGCGTCGGTCAGTACCTGGGAGAAGTTCACGTGGGCCTCCTCCGCTTCCCGGTTGAGCCAGGCGGGGATGGTGAGGGTCTTTTTCACTACGCGGTTGTTGACCCGGTCTCGGACGGAGGGCATAAACACCTCCACCATGGTCAAGACGCCGCCCTCCTCGGGGTGCAGATCCTCGATAGGGGAAGGGACGGGGATCGGGTCGCCGTCTTGCTCCATGCCGTACAGGTGCAGGCCCATGGCCTCCTTGGCGTTGCGGAATGCCTCCTCGGTGGTGGAAGCGCAGGGCAGGCAGCCCGGCAGGTCGGGGAACTCAATCGAGATCCCATCCGGGTCATAGTAGAAGATGGCGGGGTAGCTGTAGTAGTTCGGAAGCATATAGAAAACTCCTTTCGGTTGGGCGAGGGGCGGGGCTTACTCGAATTTCAGCCCCGCCTGGTCCCCAATGGATTTCAGTGTTCGCTTTGGGATGTCTTTGACTGGATGTGTGACTGTTACCTTCCCGGGTTTTGAGGGGTGCTTGAACTGGTGATGATCTCCGGTACAGTGGACCTCGTACCAGCCATCTTCGGCCAGGATCTTGAGCACCTCTCGGGACGAATAGCTTTTCACATAACCACCTCTCTTAACTGTCTATATTATAGCACGTATAAACACACGTGTCAATGATTTTCGGAGGAATTTATGAAAAAATTAAAGCCTGGCGACCCGTGTCCCTGTTGCGGGAAGCCGATCAAAACTCGAGACCCGGAGCGGCTGGAGTTTCTCTCCCTCATGGCGGAGTGGCTGGAGCGACACCCGGAACTGGAGGAGGCAAGATCATGCGGATGACGTGGGAAGCCCCGGACGGCAGCTGGGGCCTGGACGGCGTGGAGCTCTCGACCCTGCCACCCAAGGTGTACGCCGCCCTCCACCGGCTGATGGAATTTGAGCGGGAGTACGGTGAGCCAGTTAGAATTGTTCCCGCAGAGGAGGTATGAGCATGAAGGTATACACACCAAAGGGATACTCCAATTTGACGGTGGTCTCCGTGCCGCCGGAGGAGATCGCCGACGTGGGCTTCGGCCTGTGCGCCCAGCCCCGGCAGACCATCGACGCCTGGTACAGGGACCAGGACGACCGGCCGGAGGTGGTGTCCAACGGCGGATTCTTCGACATGACCTCCGGCAATGCCGTGGGCACGGTCATCGTGGGGCGCTGCACCATGTCCGCCAGCCGCAAGGTCCGGGAGGGGATCGGCACCGTGGACGGCAAGAGCCTATTGTTCGGTCACTCCACGGAATACCGTTGGAAGGACTTCGTTGCCGGGTTCCCGGTGCTGATCCGGGCCGGGCAACGGGAGCCGGTGACTATGGCCAAGGAGCTCAACTACCGCACCCGCCGCACCTGCCTGGGTTTCGACGCCAAGGGCACGGTCCATCTGCTGTGTGTGGAGAGCCCGGGCATGGTCTTCGCCGCCCTCCAGGCCCTGCTGCTCAAGCTGGGCTGCGTCTACGCCATCAATCTGGACGGCGGTGGCTCCACCCGACTGCTCATCAAGGGGGCCAGAAAGACCAGGCAGACCGCCAACCGCCCGGTGGACACGGTATTTTACATCAAACTCAAGTTCCGGCCGTGGGCCGGCACGGTGACCCGGTCGGTGCTCAACGTGCGCTCCGGCCCCGGGCCGCAGCACACGCTGCTCCGGGTGCTGCCGAAGGGGACGCAGGTGACCGTCCAGAAGGAGGACAGCGGCTGGGGCTTGATCGGGGACGGCTGGGTCCACTTGGGCTTTGTGAGGAGGAAGGCATGAGCAAGGTGTTTCTGATCCGGGTGCCCGGCGACCCGGCGCTGGCGGACCTTCAGCAGGTGCGGGACTTTGTCTCGGCCTCGTTGCCCACCGGGGTGCTGGCCGTTGGCTCCAAGTGGGAGTACGTGTTTCTGGACCTTAGCGAGGTGCAGGGGGTCCTCATCGCCCCGGCAGAGCCCGATGAGGACCCGGAGGCGGAGCGCGGTGAAGATGAGCCCACCGTGACCTTCTCCGGCAAGGGCTCCGCGGACAAGCGGCGCATCCACGCCCGGCTGACGGCATACCGCAAGGCCCGCGGGCTGGGCTCCTTCGAGCCGCTGGCGAAGGTCCTCGGATGCGGCACCGAAGTGCTCCGGGCGGTCTACATCGGGGAGACCACGGTAGACCTGGCCACCTGGTACCGGATCGACAAGGCGCTGGACGAGGTGGAGCGGTGCTGATCATCACCATCGAGGTGGATGCCCCGGCGGGGCAGGCTATCGGCGTTAAGGAGGTGCTGGCCATGTGCCTGGAGCGGTTCGGCCGTGCCCGGGTGACAAAGATTGACGAGTGCCTGCCGGAGCAGATGAAACTGAAATAGGAGGACAGATGCCGCGAGGGCTGAGGTCTGAGACAAGGGAGAAGTTATGTCAAAGACCATCAAGCACATTCATGCGGGCCTCCTACATGTGGAGGTCATCGGCAGCGTCCCGGACCAATGCGGCCGCCGGCCCCGGTCCGGGCGCAGCCGCCCAACCAGCGCCGCCCAGGCGTTTTACAATCTCAAATGCTCCTGGCGGGAGCTGGAGCTGGTGTTGGCCGCCAACTTCGGCGCCCAGGACTACGTGGTGACCCTTACCTATGACGAGGGCCACCTCCCGGAGAGCAAGGCCCAGGCGGCCAAGCTCATGCAGCGGTTCTTCCGCCGCCTGCGGCAGGTGCGGCGTTCCCGGGGGCAGGAGCTGCGGTACGTCTACGTCACCGAGGGCTTCCATGCTGCCCAGGCCGACGAGTACTTCGGGGATGACCGGGGGTTGGAGGACCGGCGGATCCACCACCACATGGTGATCAATGCCGCCGGACCCGAAGACTGGGAGGAACTGCGGAGCCTGTGGCCTTACGGAGGATACCTGCGGTTCGAGCCGTTGGACGTCCACTACTATCAAGAGCTGGCCAAGTACCTCACTAAGGAGGCCCGGGAGTTCGGCCGGGCCAAGCCGGGGGAGCGCACCTGGCGGGCCTCCCGGAATCTGGCCAAGTATGAGGTGGAGTACATCGAGATCCCCAGCGACAGCGTGACACTTTCGCCGCCAGCGGGAGCGGTGGATTATCGCCAGTTCTCGGAGCACAACCCGTACGGCTTTGCCGACTGCATCGGGGCCCGGTACCTGCTGTTCGACACGCCGTCGGCCCCGGTCTATAGCTACACCAGAGGGCGGAGAAGAACGGAATGACGTAATAATTTTCAGTCTTGAAACAAGTCTTAATAATCGGACAGAGGCAGCGAAAAGGGGGAGAAAGCCTTGCAAACAGGGGAAAGTTATGGTAGAATGTTGACAGTGAAAGACGGGTATCTGGTCTGCCCCACGTGCCGTCGCAACAGGCGGCTGATCCAGGTCAGACCGGACACCAGCGCCAAGCGCCTGGTGGTCTTTTGCAGGGACTGCAAGACCGAACACATCGTGGATATTGACAAGGGCCAGTGCTTTGAGAGCCGGAGCCAATGACTGACGCAGAAATGCGCGGTCGTTGGTTCCGGCTTTTTGTTTTGCCCGGGCGCTGCGGAGGTGATAGCCCGCAGACCGGGCAGACGGCCGGCCCAGCGGGCGGGGCTGCGCCCGTGCAGTGCGCTTCGCCTGCGGGGGTGACGTGTGCGCGCGGCGCAGGCCGCCGGGGAGTGTGACCGATGTCCAAGATCGCGTTTTACGACAGCTACGCCTGGCGGCAGCTCCGAGCCGAGATCAAACGGTTGGACCATAACGAGTGCGTCCTATGCCGGGAGCGAAAACACCGGCATGTGCCCGCCGATCTGGTGCACCATGTCTGGCACCTGGACGAGTTCCCGCAGTACGGGCTGAGCCCTTATGTCCGGGACTCTGCGACGGGGAAGCTGGAGCGCAATCTCATCTCCGTCTGCCGGGAGTGCCATGAAACGATTTGCCACCCGGAGCGGCTGCGGGCACCCTATGAGCCACGCTCCGAGCCGCTGACGCCAGAGCGATGGTGACCCCCGGCCGAAAAATTTGGGATTTAAGGCAGACCCCTTCTACTCGGTGGGCATGCCTCCCAAGAGAAAAAATCTCCCGTACACGGGACGCGAATTTTGGGGAGGAGAGAATATGGGCGCAAGGACGCCGAACATCGGAGAACTCCGGCAGGATCTGCTGGACCAGCTGGACCGCAAGGGCCTTGTAGGCAAGCAGTACACCGACCTGGTGGAGGACTATCTCCGCCTGGTGACCATCAAGCGGAGTCTGCTGGCCGACGTGAAAAAGCGTGGGGCCAAGGTGGAGAGCACCGACCGATTCGGGATCGTCACGGTGAAGACCAACGAGTCCGTGGCCGACGCGCTGAAGGTCAACGGCCAAATGCTGAAGATCCTCGACTTCCTCGCCGTGGAGGATGAGGAGGGAGTCGGTTGGGATGACGAGATGTAACACCGGCTGCCGCTACATCGACGACTACATCGCCTCCGTCCGGGCCGGGCCCTCTGGCCGGCGAATGCTGCTGGCGGCAGATTGGGTGCAGAAGAAGCTGGAGACCCCCGGGGTGGTCATCGACACGGAGAAGACCGACAAGGCCGTGGAGCTCATAGAGCGGTATTTTGCCATGACCCTGTTCCCGTGGGAACTGTTCGTGTTGGCGCTCATCCACTGCTATGAGGAGGACGGCTCGCTGGTCTTCACGGAGTATCTCATCATGATGGGCCGGGGTAACGGCAAGAACGGTTTTATCTCCGGGGTGGCGTGGTATCTCACCACCCACTACCACGGAATACGAAGCTATAACGTGGACATCGTGGCCAACAGCGAGGACCAGGCTAAGACCTCCTTCATGGACATCTACGACATGCTGGGCCGGACATGGGCCAAGAGCAAGCGGTTTTTCTACCGCTCCCTGGCCGAGATCCGCAACCTCAAGACCGGCAGCTACATCCGCTACAACACGGCCAACGCCCGGACGAAGGACGGCAAGCGTTCCGCCTGCCTCATCTTCGACGAGCTGCATGAGTACGAGAACGGCGACAACATCGAGGTCTACACCTCCGGCTTCGGCAAGCGGCCAAACAGCCGTATTTTCAAAATCACCACCCAGGGCCACGTCCGGGAGGGCGTCCTGGACACCGATCTCGCTATTGCGGATGACGTGCTCCACGGGGAGCTGCCGGGCTCCCGGCTGTGCCCGCTGCTCTATGAGATGGATTCCGACGCTGAGTGCAGCGACCCGGCGCTGTGGGTCAAGGCCAATCCGTCCCTGCCGTACCTACCTAATCTCCGTCGCCAGATTGAGCAGGAGGCGGAGAAGAAGGCATACGACAAGATCGTCGAGCGGGGCTTTTACACCAAGCGCATGAACCGGCCCCGGTCGGACGCAGCGGTACAGGTGACCGAATGGGCCAACATCGCAGCCACGGATCAGCCCATTGACCCGGCCCTGCTGCATGGCAAGCCATGCACAGCGGGCATTGACTACGCCAGCCTGCGGGACTGGGCCTCGGTGGTGCTCCACTTCAAGGTGGGGGCCCAGCGGTACGATCTGCACCACTCCTGGCTCTGTCTTCAGTCCCCGGATCTCTCCAGGATCAAGGCCCCGTGGCGGGAGTGGGCGGAGGCCGGCCATTTGACCGTGGTGGACCAGCCGGAGATCCCGGCGGTGATGATCACGGAGTATCTGGCCACCCAGATGGAACAGTATGTGGTCTGCGGGGCGGCGCTGGATAACTTCCGCTTCGCCCTTCTGTCTGAGCCGCTGGAACATCTGGGCTTCACCCTCCGGGGAAAGAATCTGAAGCTGGTGCGTCCCAGTGACATCATGAAGGTGCAGCCGGTGATCGACAGCTGCTTTACCAACCGCCTGTTTACATGGGGCGATTGCCCGCCCTTGCGGTGGGCGGCCAACAACACCAAGCTCATCCGCCGGGGCAAGGCGGACGGTACCGACACCGGCAACTATTACTACGGCAAGATCGAGGGGAAGAGCCGTAAGACCGACCCATTCATGGCTCTGGTTGCGGCCATGACCGTTGAGCAGGAGGCGCCGGGCATCCCGGCGGACTTCGCTCTGGACATCATCACGTAAGGAGGCTTGCCCATGGGATTCAATTTTTTCCGCTGGCTCCGAGGGCGGCAGGCTGAGCCCATCAGCCCGGCGGCGATAGAGAGTGAACTGCTGGCGGACGGCTCCATCCGGGAGCTGGCCCTGCTGGCGGTGGAAAATCTCATCGGAAACGCACTGAGCAAGTGCGAGTTCCGCACCTTCCGGGGCGGCGAGATCACCCGAGGCCCGGAGTGGTACCTCTGGAACATGGAGCCAAACCAGAACCAGAACAGCACGGCCTTCCTGCACCAGCTGGTACATCAGCTGATCTGGGACCGAGATGCGCTGGTGGTGGAGAGCGGCGGCCGGCTCTACGTGGCGGACGCCTTCTGCAAGACGGAGTACGCCCTCTACGGCCACCGCTTTTCGCAGGTGCAGGTGGGGAACTTCACCTTTGACCGCACCTTCGACATGGAGGACGTGCTCTATTTTGAGCTCTCCCACTGCGGGGCCCGGGCCGTGGTAGACCGGCTCTACCAGTCCTACGGCAAGCTGATTGCCTACGGTATGCGGGGCTATCAGCGCAGCCGGGGTGTCAAGGGCGTGCTGACCCTGGACACGACGCTGGCGGGGGATAAGCAGTTCACGGAAACCTACGAGCGGATTAAGAATGACGGCTTCCGCCGCTTTGCAGAGGCGGAGAACGCCGTCCTGCCGGTCTACAAGGGCATGGGCTTTGAGGAGCTGGGCAGCAAGACCTACTCCGCGGACACCACCCGGGACATCCGCTCTATGATCGACGATGTGACCGACTTTACTGCCCGGGCCTTCGGTGTCCCGGCCCCTCTGCTCAACGGCAGCGTGCAGGACGTGGCCTCGGCCACATCCCAGCTGTTGACCTTTTGTATCGACCCGATAGTGGACAACCTGGAGGAGGAGATCAACCGGAAGCGGTACGGCGAGCAGGCGTTCCTTCGCGGCGACTGTCTCTCCATCTCCACCAACAGCATCCAGCACGTTGACCTGCTCTCCGTGGCGCCCAGCGTGGACAAACTCCTTGCCTCCGGCGTCTGCTGCGTCAACGATCTCCGCGCGCTGACCGGCCAGCCGCTCATCAACGAGCCCTGGGCGTGGAAGCATTTTATGACCAAAAATTACGCGGCGCTGGAAGCAGAAATCGCCGCATCGGGAGGAGGTGAAAACACTTGAAGCATGAACGCATGAAGATCGACTTCCGGCAGCAGGCCGAGGCCCCCTCCGTGCTGGACCTGTACATCTACGACGAGGTGAAGCCGGACGGCTTCGACTGGTGGACCTGGGAGATGACCCAGAGCGAGACCTCCGCGAACTTCTTCCGGGATAAGCTGGCGGAGTACCCCGACGTCAGCCAGATCAACCTGTATATCAATTCCGTGGGCGGCTCTGTGCTGGAGGGCTACGGCATTTACGCACAGCTTCGCCGGCATCCGGCCAAGGTCACGGCCTACGTGGACGGCTTCGCCTGCTCCATCGCCTCGGTGATCGCCATGGCGGCCGACCACATTGTGATGTCCGTAGGCTCCATGATGCTGATTCACAATATGCTGGACTACTGCTACGGCAACGCAGCAGACCACCGCAAGACCGCCGATGACCTTGACCGCATGATGGAGGGCAACCGCCAGATCTATCTCCAGCGGACGGCCGGCAAGCTCACGGAAGACAAGCTGACTGAGATGCTGGACGCCGAAACGTGGCTCACGGCCCAGGACTGTATGACCTATGGCCTATGTGACGAGATCGCCGGGGAGGTCAAGGACCCGTCCGGTCTGGCCCAGCGGGTGCAGGCCATGTCTTCGGCGCTGGTACAGCAGATCCAGTACTACCGCGCGGCCCGGCAGCAGCTTTCCGCCGCACTGGACGCCCGGCCTGCTGCTGCGGAGCTTACTGCGCCGCAGACCCCTCCCACACCGGCGGAAAAGACCGTATCCACATTTTTGACTGAGCTCGCAGAGCTTGGAAAGGAGTAAGTAATGAAAAACAAAGACACGATCCAGCAGGCCAGACAGGCCATTCTCCAGCGGATGACCGACGCCACCCGCAGCAACGACGCCGAGGCCTTTTCCCAGGCCTTTGACGAACTCTCCCAGCTGGTGCAGGACGGCATCCTGGAACAGGTCCAGGATCTCCAGCAGAGCCGGGACAATGCCGTGCTGGCCGCCCGCGGCCTGCGTGTGCTGACCATCCAGGAGCGGAAGTTCTACACTGACCTGGCCCAGGCGTGGCGTGAGCCCGATCCCCGGCAGGCGCTGTCTACCATCGACACCGTCATGCCCGAGACCGTGATCAACGCTGTGTTTGATGAGCTCCAGACGGCTCATCCGCTGCTGTCCGCCATCAACTTCCAGAACACCGGCGCGCTGGTGAAGATCCTGCTGGCCACCGACGGCGGCGCTGCCGCCTGGGGTGAGCTGGGCGACGAGGTGACGGCCGAGCTGACCGCCAGCTTCACCGAGGTGGATCTGACCATGGCGCAGCTCACGGCCTTCATCCCCGTGGGCAAGTACATTCTGGAGCTGGGCCCCGAGTGGATCGACACCTATGTGCGCCAGCTGCTCGCCGAGGCGCTGGCCTCCAAGCTGGAATACGGCGTGGTGGACGGTACGGGCAAGAATATGCCCATCGGTGCGGACCGGAAGCTCTCCGGTGCCAACGACGGCGTCTATCCGCTGAAGACCGCCACCAAGGTCACCTCGCTGGATGCCGAGACCTACGGCTCTCTGCTGGCGACCATCGCCACCGGCCGCAACGGCAAGCCCCGGGCCGTGCCCGAGGTGATCCTTGTGGTCAATCCCGCGGACTACTTCACCCGTGTCATGCCCGCTACTACCGCCCGCCTTACGGACGGCACCTATCTTCGGGACATCTTCCCCTATCCCACCAAGGTGATTCAGTCCTGCGCGGTCCCCAGCGGCAAGGCGATTCTCGGTCTGGCCTCCAAGTACTTCCTCGGCGTGGGCACCCAGAGCGGCGGCAAGATCGAGTATGACGACTCCGTCCGCTTCCTCAACCGCCAGCGGGTCTATCTGACCTACCTGTATGGCAACGGTCGGGCGCTGGACGAGAACGCCTTCCTGCTGCTGGACATTTCCGGCCTCAAGCCCTACGTGCCCACCGTTAAGACGGTGACCGAGGCGGCTGCGGCCTCCGGCACCTAAGCCGACCTATGGACAGTCTGCCGGACGGGCTGCTGGATGCCGTCCGCAACTATTTGGACATCACTTGGGTGGATGACGCCGGGGACGAGAAGCTCTCCGGCGTCATCGCCCGGGGGATTGCCTATCTGGACCGTGTTGCGGGGGTACAGCAGGACTATAAGACTGAAACGGAGGCCCGGGGCCTGCTCTTTGACTACTGCCGGTACGCCCGGGCCAATTCGCTGCCCAGCTTCGGCGTGGACTATGCCGACGAGCTGATGGCGCTGCACATGGCGGGGGAGGTGGCACAGGATGACACCGCAGACCTTTAACGATGGCGTGGTGCGGATCTTCCGCACCGCCGACACCGGAGAGCCCGGCGGCGCTCCGCAGATGGAGCTGACCCCGCTCTGTGTTCTGCGCTATCACGAGCGCACGGTGGGCTTCCGCCGCTATTATGCCGCCGCCCAGGCCAATGTTAAGGTGTCCAAGCTGCTGAGGTGTCCCAGATACTTCTGTGTGTCTCAGCAGGACGTGGCCGTCCCCGTGGATGGTCGGCAGTACATGATCACGTTGATCCAGTATCCAGAGGACGTGCAGCCGCCGGTGATGGATCTGACGCTGGAGGAGGTGGCCCAAGTCTATGAGCCGACTCGATGAAGTCAAGGCCGCCCTGCTGACCTGTACGAACCGGGTCTATCACTTCTTTGCCGCTAAGGCGGACCCGCCCTATATCACATGGAGCGAGAGCGGCCGGCCGGGCTTCCATGCCGGTGACCGGCGGGAGGAGTACAGCGATACCGGCACCGTCCACCTGTTCACCCGGAACGAGTGCGACCTGCTGGTGGGCAAGATCGAAGCGGCGCTGGATGAGCATGGTATCGGCTGCGAGCTGGAGGCTGTGCAGTGTGAGAGCGACACCGGCCTGTTCCACTACACGTGGTCGTGGGAGGCGGGCTGATGGCAAAGCTGTCTTTTGACTACCCGCGCGGGCAAATATCCCAGCTGGATCGGCTCATGTCGGAGGACCTTGCGTGTAAGATGGTCAATGCGGCGACGCCGGTGATAAAGAAACACCTTGTGCGCCGGTTGGCGGGACATGTCCAGAGCGGCGATCTCCGCAAAAGTATCCAGACCAAAAAAGCGAAACGCTTTGATCACAGTGATGGAGTCTATGGGGTTGTTTGGGCCTATGGGAAAGACCACAAAGGCGTCAAGAATGGGTCTAAGCTGGCCATGATGGAGTACGGAACATCCAAGTATCCGCCGACCCCGGTCGTTGCGCCAGCGATGGCCAGCGCCGAGGCTGAGGCGGTGGCCGCCGCCCAGGCGGTCTACAACCAAGAAATCAACAAGAAATGAGAAAGGTGTGATCTATATGGCGATGAAGGGCCATAACCGGCAGGGCTACTGCGTCCTGTCCATCAACGACCCCGGTGACGGTTCCGCTGCGACCGAAACGCTGGGGACCGGTGTGCTGACCAATCACGTGGTCACCTTTACCGGTTCTCCCGGCTCCGAGGATACGGAGCTCTACGCCGGCGACGTGTTGGAGGAGAGTGAGAGCAGCCCTGTGGGCAGCGTCAAGGTGGAGCTGTCCCAGCTTCCGCTGAAGGACGAGGCGGCGCTGGGCGGCCATACCTATTCCGAGGATGACGGCATGACTGTCGGCGAGAACGACAGCGCCCCCTACGTGCGCTATGCCGCTATCGGTGTAGGCGTACGCAAGGGTGTCACTTTCTACCGGCTGGTGTGCTACTACAAGGTCAAGTTCGGCGCCCCCGATGACGACTTTGCCACCAAGGAGAAGACGGTGAGCTATAAGACCCACAGCATGTCCGGCACGACCTTCCCCAATGCCTCCGGCAACGTGCGGTTCAAGCAGGACTACACGACCTTCGACGCGGCGCTGACCAAGATGAAGGACCTGCTGAACATCAAGGGGGGCTAAGGCTGTGCGGACGATTACGCTGGGCGGGAGCGAGTATCCCATCCATGCCACGGTGACCGTGGATGCTGAGATCACCCGCCGGTATAACCAGACCATTCTGGCCGCCGAGGAGGCGGCCAGAGAGGAGGCCGAGCGGGAGGGCCTCAACGACGGGCAGACGGCCCTGCTCATCGACAGGCGGAAGTCCATGGCGCTGAAGCGGTACGTGTCCGACCGGGAGAACGACCTGCTCCAGATCGCCCTGCTCATCAACGCCGCCGTGGACTACGAGCGGGTCATCAACGGCCGGGACATCTCGGCCGAGGTCCCCCACTACCCGCTGACGGCGCAGAAGGTTGGCCTGCTGGCCTCGCTGGACGACCTCAACCGGGAGGGTACCGTGCAGGCCATTGTGGACGAGTTCCTTGATTGCAGAGGCGGTGACCGAAAAAACTTGACGGCCGGGCAGCTCCGGGAGATGGCGCAGACGTTGATGACCTCTGTATAGATCCCCGCAGCTTCGCCCGGCTGCAATATATCGCCTGTACGCTGCTGGGGTATTCCGGGCTGGAGTACCGGGTCATGCGCACGGCGGAGATTGCGGAGCAGTTCTCCATTTACTGTGAGCTTCACGGGGTGGAAACAGGCTCTGAGGATGAGGAGGTGAGCTTTTGAGCGGGAATACGATCAACGCAAAGTTTGTCGTGGAAGGCGAACGGGAATACCGGCAGGCCTTGAACGAGATCAATGCTGGGCTGAAGGTGAACTACGCTCAGATGGGGCTGGTGGCCGCACAGTACAGCGAGGCGGGGAAGAGCCAGGACGCTCTGCGGGCAAAGAGCAAAGCGCTTGCTGAAACCATACTCTCCCAACGTGACAAGGTGGCCCTGCTGGAGGCCCGCTTGAAGGCAAGCGTTGAGGCGACAGGGCAGGGCAGTAAAAAGTCCATGGAATACCAGTCTGCGCTGCTCAAGGCGCAGACGGCCCTGCAAAAGCTGGAGAACCAGCAGAGCGAATACACAGAGGCGCTGAAGACTGCCAACTCCGAAACTACCTCTCTCGCCGACGTAGTCAACAAGGTCACCGATATGCTGGGTGTCAAGGTGCCGCCGGCGCTGCAAGGTGTGGTGGACAAGCTGGACGGCGTTTCCGCCTCTGGTGCGGCGTTGGTGGGGATTCTGGGTGCGGCAGGTACTGCGTTAGCCAAGCTGACCATCAGCACAGCCCAGACCGCCGATGACCTGCTCACTCTCTCCAGCACCAGCGGCATGAGTACGGACGCCTTGCAGGAGTTTGCTTACATGGCCGACCTGGTGGACACCTCTGTGGACACCATCAACTCCAGCGTGACCCGGATGGTTAAGAACATGGGCACGGCCCGGACCGGCTCGGGTGAGGCCGCTGCGGCCTTTGCTCAGCTCCGCGTGCGGATTACCGACGCCCGGGGACAACTGAGGGATTCCTCCGAGGTGTTCACCGAGGTCATCGACCGGCTGGGGCGCATGACCAACGAAACGGAACGGGACGCGCTGGCCATGCAGATCTTTGGCCGGAGTGCCCGGGAACTGAATCCTCTGATCGAGGCCGGCGGGCAGAAGCTGAAAGAGTTGGCAAACCAGGCACACGAAGTGGGCTATGTGATGGATAGTGAAACGCTGAACCGCTTCGGCGCCCTCCAGGACCAGCTGGACGAGATGAGCAAGCAGTCCGATGCGCTGAAGAACAGCTTGGCACTGGCGCTCCTGCCGGTGCTGACATCCCTGTTTTCTGTCATCAGCAATATCCCGGTACCAGTCATGCAGACGCTTATCGTGCTGACAGCCACAATTACTTCACTCCTTTTGGTAGTCAAGGCTATCAAGGACATCAGCGGGGCAGTAAAGGGCGTCAAGACCCTGCTGTCTCCCGCCAATGCAGCGATGCTCAAGACTACAGCCATCATCCTCGGCGTAGTGGCGGCGCTCATTGCCCTGGGCGTGATCATCGCTGTCATCTCCGGACGGGGGAAGGATCTCACCAACGCCATGGAGAGCGTGGGCACCACGGTGGGGACCGTGCAGGGCCGGGTGACCTCGACGCAGAACACCTATCCGAGGAACGCCACGGGCACCCGCTTCTGGGCCGGCGGCCGCACGATGGTAGGCGAGAACGGCCCGGAGGTCGTGGATCTTCCCCGGGGCAGCCGGGTCTACAAGACCGGTTCTGCTCCGGCGACCAGTGGAAGCTACACGGACAACAGCCAGTACGTGTTCCGGGTGGACGACATTGAGACCTACGGCAAAATCGAACGCCGGCTCAAACGGGAACGCCAGAGCCGGCGCATGGGCTACGTGGAGGTGTAGTATGGCAGACGTACAAGAAGTTATCTCAGCAAAGAAAATTTATGCGGTAGATCTCGAAACTGGGACAAGGACCGAGCAGACAGGAGCGACCGTAACGGTCAAACATTCGATTACTGGGTACAAGTATTCAAGCGGAGCGACCGGCTATGCGGGTAATAGTTTGGAGTTCGAGTTCGATCTGTCCGAAAATCCCAATGCTGATTCCAAGACGCTGGAAGGAATGGTGTCTGCCAGCATTGTGAGCAAGACGGCGACCGGCAGCGGCAACCTGCCCAGCGGAGGATTCACGGGGATGTTAACTGCGGCAGGTTCTGTGTATGTTAATTCGCTGGACGTGTATTGCCGGGACAGGGAGGCACAAAACCCAATTAACACCTGTTATGAAAAGCTGGTGACCGGGTATATGGAACTCGGAGCGATTTCGAAGGTCAAACGGTTGATGACCGTTGTGGGCGTTCAGGATGACATTTACGGGAACGTTACCTACAATGTCTCAGCTCAAGTGGTAATCAGCGGTATCGCCAGCCAGAGCCCGCCTAAATTGGATGCCGTCTGGAAGGACATCGTGCCCAAGATCTCCGGGCTGACCCCGGCCAAGGGGGCATTTGTGAACGAGAAGGCGGACGTGGTGTTCGGCTGGGCTTTCTCGGCGGCCAAGAGCTACAATGGGACGCCCACCACGCAGGCCGGCGGCAAGCTGGAGTGGCGTGTGACCGGCGAGGACGCTGTCCATGAGGTATCCTTCACCGGTGCTGGGACATCTGTGACGCTTCCGGCCAACTCCATCCCGACCTCGGTAACCAGCGTGGACTGGCGGGTGACGGTTACCACCATCCACAGCGTGAGCACGACTTCTGACTGGATCACGGTTTCCACGGTGGATGTAGCCCCATCCGTTCCGACAGAGCTTCAGCCGGCGGACAGCGTGGTTGACAACCGGGTGCCGCTTACTTTCTCTTGGCAGCACAATATCTCCACGGGCAGCGCTCAGGGCGGAGCGGAGCTGCAATACTCGGAGGACGGCAGCACGTGGACGGCGCTGGCTGAGGTCGGCGGCAAGGAACAGAGCTGCGAGATTGGTGCAGGAGCTCTGCCCTCTGGTACGGTCCAGTGGCGTGTGCGGACGCTGAACTCTGACGGGCAGGCGGGGGAGTGGAGCACTCCTGTGACCATCATTTCCAAGTCTCGCCCGGCGGCGCCGGTGATCAGTGCCGTGACCGCAACTCCTCGCCCAACGGTGGAGTGGCAGAGTGGAGAGCAGATCGGATACCGGGTAGTGTTTGCTTCGGCCGCTGGAGACCTATATGACACGGGGGAGAGATACGGAACGGTCAAGTCTGCCCGGTGCCCGGGGTTTCTGCCGGACGGCCTGGCGACGGTCACCGTGAGCATCTGCAACGCTGTCGGGCTGTGGGCCAGCGCGGAGAGCGAGATCACCATGGCCAACGAGCCCGGGGCGGAGATTGCCCTTCAGGCCCAGCAGATCCCCGGGGCGGTCAAGCTGACGTGGAGCACGCCCGGCAGCTACGGCAAGTATTACGTCCTGCGCAACGGCGAGCCGGTGGCCAAGCTCACTGGGACCCAGTGGACGGACCGGGCGGCCTCCGGGGTCAACCGCTACACGGTGATGGGAGTGACCGGGGACAACTACCGGCTCAGCCCGGAGGTGTCCGCCGAGAGCCGTATCCGCAGCGTCATCCTGTTCGCTGCCGAAACCAACGGCCCCTTCATCCAGCTTTACAAGCACAAGGGCTCCCCGCCCCAAATCAGCCGGGACTGCTCGGCCGCCGTCAGCTACCAGCACTTTGCCGGCGAAGCCTGGCCCACAGCTTTTGACGGCGGCTGCCGGGACATGAGCGCAGCCATGTCCTTCACCATCCTCCACGGAGAGCTGCCGAAACTGGCCGCTCTAATCGGCCGTGTGGTCTGCGTCAAGGACAGCGGCGAGGCCGCCTTCTATGCCATCCTGGACTCCGTGGGGCAGAACGTCTGGCGGCGTACGGATGTGGAGCTGAAGCTCACCCGGGTGGCCTTTCGGGAGCAGGTGGACTATGAGTAACGGAATCCGCCGCAACCGGTTCCGCTTTGAGCTGCTGCGACAGGGCGTCCGGCTCTGTGACCTCAAGGCCCGGCAGGATGGGGAGATCACCTGCACTGCCTCGGCGGAGATCAAACGGGCGCTCTCCTGCACGGTGCAGCTGCCGGACGAGGCAGACCTGCTCAATGACCGGATTCGGGTGTCGCTGGAGCAGGACGGGGTATGGTTCCCGCTGGGGGTGTTCATCCCGACCACCGCCCCCCGGACGGTGTCCGCAGAGGGCCTTGTGACCGTCGGGATCGAGGCCTACGACTTGACCTATCAAGTATACCGAGCCAAGCTGGAGCGGCGCTCTGATGGCTACTTCCCGGCCGGAACAGCCTATACCACGGCGGTCAAGACGATCTTGACCCGTTGCGGGATCTCCGATGTCTCCATTCCGGACAGCGGCCAGGCACTGGCCGCAGCCCGGGAGGACTGGGAGATAGGGGAGAGCTATCTGACCGTGGTCAACACCCTGCTGGAGGAGATTGGCTATACCACCCTGTGGTTCGACTCCGCCGGCGTGGCCCGGAGCGGCCCCTACCAGTCCCCGGTGCTCCGGCCTGTCCAGCACTGGTACGCTGCAGGGCCCGGCTCGGTTGTCCTCCGGGCCCACTCGGTAGAGGACGACACCTTTGACGCCTACAATGTGTTTCCGGTGTCGGTGTCCGATCTGGACAGCGGGGAGCCCATCTATGTGGTCAGCGTCAACGATGACCCGTCCAGCAAACTCTCCACAGTGGCCCGGGGCCGCCTTGTAGCTCCTGTGACCAGGCTGGACGGTGCGGCGGACGAGGCGGCGGCGCAGGCCTATGCGGACAGCCTTCGGTTGAAAAGCATGATCAGCACCGAGACGGCCAAGATCCAGACGGCCATCTGCCCGGGGCACGAGGTGCTGGATATTCTGGAGCTCGACCTCCCGGAGCTGACCGGGAAGTGGGAGGAAACGGCGTGGTCCATCCCGCTCAGCCCGGACGGGCTGATGTCCCATACAGTGAGGAGGGCGGTCTATGTCTGACATCATAGAAACCTATCAAGAGCAGCAGGCACAGGAGCCAAAGACGCCGCAGGCCCAGAGCTTTGCCACCGTGACCGCAGTCTATACCGATGGGCTGGGGCTGCGGTTCGACGGCGAGGATGAGGCCAGCCAAAAGCACTATAAGTGCAACCAGTCATGCAAATTCGCCCCCGGGCAGCGGGTGTATATCCAGAAGGACGGCGGCACCTATGTGGTGCTGTTCCCGGTGGGGAATCCGGCCACCTCGGTCAGTGCGGATTCTGCCTCGGCGGCCGACGTGGCAGACGGCCTCAAGAACCAGAACGGCGGCGGGACGATCTGGCTGCGTGTTTCAAGCAACAAGGTCCAGTGGCGGGTTCGCAACACGGCATGGGCCGATATCTGAGGAGGAGGCGATACCATGTATATCATGCAGGGTGATGCGTACAGCATCCCCGTACACATCACCAACGACGGCGAGCTGGTGACTCCGGAAACGGCAGAAACCGTGGAAATCGCCATCGGCCCGTTGGTCAAGCAGTACCCGGTCGGCGTTTCGTTTTTGGAGGGGGACTGGCTCTTTCAGCTGACACAGCCGGAGGCGTTTGCTCTCTCGGCGGCCGGGGCGGAGTGCAAGATCCGGGTGAAGTTCAAAAATGGCGATGTCATCGGCGTTAGCCTCGGCAAGGTAAGCATTGCGGCATCCCGGTCGAAGGCGGTGCTGTAATGCAGGTAGATCGAGCATGGGAAGGCGGCCGGCTGCTGGTGGAGCTCCGGTCGAGGCCGCAGCTGACGGCGGAGCTGGGCGGGAAGGTGGTCGGCACTACTGCCCCGACTTATGAAGGGGATTATATGGCGGTGTCTTCTCTCGGAGGAGAGGACAAGGTGATGGAGACGGCCAACAAGCTGATGGTGCAGGACGTGGTCGTGAAGGCAATCACCATTTCGGAGACGAGCAATCCCGCAGGCGGGACAACTATTTTGATAAAGGAGTAATGAACGATGGCAAACCAGTATATCAACAAATTTATTCTGGGCGATGAGGTCAAATTCGATCTGACCAACGACGACGTCACGCCGGAGAAGCTGGCGAAGGGTATCAAGGCCCACGACAAGTCCGGTGCGCCCATCGTGGGTACCAGTACCTTTGATGCGGATACCTCTGCCGATACCGCAGCGGCCAGTGAGGTCCTGCTGGGGAAGACGGCCCATGTGAAGGGCTCCCGGGTTGCCGGTACCATGCCCAACAACGGGGCCAAGACTCTGGAGATCACGGACAAAACTACCCCAGTGACCATCCCTGCCGGCTACCACGACGGCTCTGGCAAGGCCAAGATTGCCGATGCGGAGGGTGCAAAGCTGATTCCCGCCAACGTGCGCGAGGGGGTGACAATTCTCGGCGTCAAGGGCGCCATGAGCGGCAGCGAGAACATGAAGCCCCAGACCAAGTCTGTCACGCCGACGTTTGAAGCACAGGAAGTTTTGCCGGACGAAGATTACAATTGCCTGTCTTCCGTAGCTGTGGCGGCTATCCCGGTCAACTACGTGGATAATGAGGCGGGCGGCCAGACCCTGAAGGTGGGGGCCTGAGCCTATGGCGGTCAATCACGTCATCATCAACGGTGAGACGTCGCTTGACCTGCGGGCGGACACCGTAACGCCTGATGTCTTAGGTGCTGGCATTACTGCGCATGATGCGGCAGGAAGAGTGATTGTAGGAACCGGTGCCGTGGAGAGCGCCATCATATCCCGGACGATTGCCGGAAATTACAGAAACCCTGCGGTCGCCAAGATAGGATCTTACGCCTTTAAGGGCTGTCAGACGCTTGCAGAGGTCGATTTCCCGCAGGCGGCTGCGGTGGAAGCCTATGCCTTTGAAGGCTGTGCCGCTTTGGAGCGTGTCGATTTAGATTCAGCGGTCACGATTGGATCTTATGCGTTTCGGGGCTGCGCCGCATTGGCGGAACTCAATATTCCTGCGGCGGGTACGGTTGCCTCTTGTGCATTTCAGAATTGTGCCGCGCTGACAGAAGTGAATATTTCCGCAGCAGAGCAGGTGGATGCCTATGCCTTCAAAAACTGCTCTTCACTGGAGTATGTCAATTTGGACTCGGTGCTCAGGATTGGGGCGTATGCATTTCAGAACTGCATTTCTCTGATATCGATGAACCTTCCCGCAGCGGAACAGATCAGCGTCGATGCCTTCTATGGCTGCTCCTCGCTGGCCAGGATCGACCTGAACGCCGCGCAGGCTATTGACGACGGAGCTTTTGATGGCTGCTCGATTAAGACGCTGGTTCTTTGGGGCCCGTTGGTGTGTTCCCTCAACCAGAACGACTTGAGCGATGCGGTCATTTACGTCCCGCTGGCTTTGCTGGAGCAGTACAAAGCAGCATCGGGCTGGGCCGACTATGCGCTGCGGATCAATCCTATCGAGTGCGCCACGTGGGAGAAGCTGGAGCCCGTTTATGATTCGTGGGCAAGCGCGGCAAGCAAGACGTGGGCGGAACTCAGAGCCCAGATGCCTGCGGTAGAGCCGCTCTGATTCTATGGCAAGCACAAATCTATGGAGGAATGAAATGTGAAGCAGACCGAAAATTATCAACTCAGTCTGATCGAAAACAGCGATGTCTTCTCCCCGGACCCGCTCAACGACAATGCCCGCACGATTGATGGCCTGCTGGCCGAGCTGGCCGGCACGGCCGTGCGCACCGCCGTGGGCAGCTACACCGGTACCGGCGGCTCAGGCGTCAACAGCCCCTGCGTCCTGACACTGGGATTTCAGCCTAAGTTTTTAATAGTGATGGGCGAAGGCTACTCCTGTGACTTCGTGAACGGCTGCGCCAAGGGCTACGGTGCCAAGCACGGTGCCCCCGGCCTCGTCAACGTGGAGCAGACTGTGACGTGGACGGAGGACGGCCTGTCGTGGTATGTGGCGGGGGCGCACACCACCTCCGGCAGCTACGACATCAATGGCGGAGCGGTTTATCAGCTCAATCTCAGCGCCAGAACGTACTTCTATTTTGCCATCGGCTGACCGAAGAGGAGGGATAAAGATGCGTATCATTCAAATTGAGCCGCTCCCCAACGGAGCGCACCGGAACCAGACTACCAGCGCAAAGGCCCCGCCTGACGGCTGGGCGGTCATCCCGCCTGAACTGACTATTCCAAGCACTTTCCCCTTTGTGGACATTGAGGTGGAGGCCGGCGTGGTGGTGTCCATGACCGCCGGGGTGGTCCCCGAGCCGGACCCCGAGCCGGACCCCGAGCCCACGGTGGACGAACGAGTAACGGCGCTGGAAGCCGAAAACAAGCTCCTGAAGGAACAGGTCAAAATGCAATCTCAACAGCAGACCTTTTTAGAGGATTGCCTGCTTGAGATCGGCGATGTGGTGTATGCGTGACCTTATCGCCGGACTGGCGTTAAGAGTATACATTTTATGCAAAGGAGAAAATGAAATGATGGCTATGTTGTATGCAATCAAGATCGTAATGGAGGCGATCAACCCCAAGACCAAGAAGGCGTGGGAATTTGTGGACGTCCCCCCAAAACTGAAGCAGCAGGTGGCGGACATCCTGATCAACGAGTGCGGCCTGCCCGCGCTTGTCCCCGTTGAGTACGGCGGCACGAAGGAGTAACCAAAAGCGGCCCCCGTCATGGGGGCCGCCATCAAACCGGTGCTTGCCACCGAGAAAGTAGGTACACATGGAAGATGTTGTGAACATCGAGCACCGGCTGACCGAGGTAGACCAACGGAGCAAAAGCAACACCCATCGGCTGGACGACCTGGAAAAGCGGGTGGATGAGAACGATAAACTGGTAAATGCCGTGTGCGGGCTCCAGAAAGATATGGAGTATACCAAATCCGACGTTTCGGAGATCAAGGAAGATGTGAAAACCCTGACCGACAAGCCTGCCAAGCGCTGGGACGGCGTGGTGGAGAAGATCATCCTTGTGGTGGTCGCCGCCGTGGTGGCCTTTCTGCTGGCGAAGGTCGGGCTGTGAGAAAGGAGCACAAAATGGAAAAGCAGAAAACTACCATTGGGGAGAACGCCCGGAACCTTCTGACCGTCAAAAGCCTTGTGACGCTGGCTCTGACTCTGGTGTTTGCGTACATGGCGGCACGAGGAGAGATCAACCGTGATTTCATGACCATCTACGCGGTCATCATTTCCTTCTATTTCGGCACGCAGAAGGGCAAGAGCGATTCCACGGCCACCGCTACGGCTACGGCCACATCCGGAGACACCGCCGCCACCGAGGAGGCGGACACCGATGCCGTTTAAGATCGCTTACGGTGCCGGGCACCGGCTGGTGACGGCGGGGAAGGAGTTCCCCAAAGAGACCGACCCCAACCAGACGAAGGAATGGACGGTCAATGACAGGGTGGCCCGGTATTTCGCCGAGGCCGCCGCCCAGTACGAGGGCGTGGAACTGCTGCGGGTGGATGATCCCGAGGGCATGGCCCCAATCTCCGTGGAGGAGCGCAATAAGGCAGCCAACCAGTGGGGCGCGGACTTCTGCCTGTCCATCCACCACAACAGCGCCGGGAAGGTGTTCTCTGGCGGCGGCGTGGTGGCCTACGTCGGCCCCGGCGTGGACAGCAAGACCAAGCAGTATCAGCGGGCCCTCTACGACGCCGTCATTGCCGCCACCGGCCTGAAGGGCAACCGGGCGACCCCCCTCGCCACGGCCAACCTCCTTATGTGCAACGGCACCATTGCCCCGGCGGTGCTCATGGAGCTGGGCTTTATGGACAGCACCGTGGACGCCCCCATCATCCTGACCGACGCCTTTTCCAAGTCTGCCGGGTACGCCCTCATGGATGGCATCGCCTCCGTGGCGGGCCTGACCAAGAAGAAGGAGCAGGAGATCCTTTACCGGGTGCAGGTTGGAGCCTACCACAACAAGGCCAACGCCGAGGCCATGAAAGCCGACCTGGAAAGCAAGGGCTATCAGGCTATGATCGTCACTCTGGAGATCTAAAGAGCATGGATAACACAGCAAATTCACAGATTGCAAAGAAACGTGATGCCTATGCAGTCTTTACAGGGTTCAAATCCCTCCTTCCGCGCCAAAAGCACCGGAAATGCTTAAAAACAAGCGTTTCCGGTGCTTTTCCTTATAATGCCGGACCGGAACCTGCAGCTTCTGGTCCAGCGGGAGAAGCCAGAGGAGCGATATGTTCTGGCGGATGAGGTGCGGATCAGAGAGTTCCTGATCAATATCCTCAGCAACGCCGTAAAGTTCACCCATGATGGCGGCACCATTGGGGTGGAGAGCATCAAGGGCAAGGGTACGACCTTTACCGTGAAGCTGCCGCTGGAGCTGGCTGGGCCCCATCGAACGGAAAGCGCCGGTCCAGCCGCCGGTTCAGGTAAACCTGACGGATCTGCACATCCTGATGGCAGAGGACAACGACCTGAACGCCGAGATCGCCACTGTTCTGGAGGATGTGCAGGCCGCACTGGCTGCCGGTATGAACGCCCGCTAGGCGAAGCCAATCGGGATCGATACGGTCTCCCGGGTGATCGAGGAAAACATCGAGCAGGAGGAACGGAACCAGTAACGCCGCCGCGCGGCGAAAGAGAAAGAGCCGCACCCTTCGGGGTGCGGCTCTTTTGCGTTTTCTGTTTTCAGTAGCCGGGAAGGGCAGGGCCACGTGCATGGCTCAGAACAGCCCGCTGATCTTGCCGTTTTCGTCCACGTCGATCTTCTCGGCGGCGGGGACCTTGGGGAGACCGGGCATGGTCATGATGTCGCCGGTGAGGGCAACAATAAATCCGGCACCGGCGCTGACCTTCAGATTCCGCACGGTAACGGTGAAGCCCTCGGGCGCACCCAGCAGAGTGGGATCGTCGGACAGGGAATACTGGGTCTTTGCCATGCACACCGGCAGATCGCCAAAGCCCAGCTCGAAGAGCTGCTTGGCCTGCTTCTGGGCGGCGGGGGTCAGGACGGCCTGTGCACCGCCGTAGACCCGGCCCACAATGGCGTTGAGCTTATAGATGAGGGAGGTGTTGTCGGGATAGGCGAAGGTGAATTCCTCCGGACTGGGCTGCTCCGGGCAGGACTCCTCGCACAGGCGCACCACCTCGGCGGCCAGCGCCTTGCCGCCCTCGCCGCCCTTGGCCCACACCTCAGACAACACGGCGTTGACGCCCAGTTCCCGGCACTTGTCCTCCACCAGATTGAGCTCGGCAGTGGTGTCCGTGGGGAAGGCGTTGACGGCCACCACGCAGGGCAGGTGGAAGGTGTTCCGGATGGTATCCACGTGGTGGAGCAGGTTGGGCAGGCCCTTTTCCAGCGCCTTGAGGTTTTCCACGTTCAGGTCGGCCTTGGCCACGCCGCCGTGGCTCTTGAGCGCGCGGACGGTGGCCACCACGACCACGGCGCTGGGGGTGAGCCCCGCCAGCCGGCACTTGATGTCCAGGAATTTCTCCGCGCCGAGGTCCGCGCCGAAGCCCGCCTCGGTGACGGCATAGTCCCCCAGCTTGAGGGCCATGCGGGTAGCGGTGACGGAGTTGCAGCCGTGGGCGATGTTGGCGAAGGGGCCGCCGTGGACGAAGACAGGGGAGCCCTCCAGTGTCTGAACCAGATTGGGCTTCAGCGCGTCCTTCAGCAGGGCGGTCATGGCGCCCTCAGCCTTCAGGTCATGGGCGGTGACGGGCTTGCCGTCGTAAGTGTAGGCCACGATGATGCGGCCCAGCCGGGCCTTCAGGTCCGGGATGTCGCTGGCAAGGCAGAGCACTGCCATGACCTCGCTGGCCACGGTGATGTCGAAGCCGTCCTCCCGGGGAACGCCCTGCATCCGGCCGCCCAGACCGTCCACGATGTTGCGCAGCTGGCGGTCGTTCATGTCCACGCAGCGCTTCCAGGTGATCTGCTTCACGTCGATGCCGAGGGCATTGCCCTGCTGAATGTGGTTGTCCAGCATGGCGGCCAGCAGGTTGTTGGCCGCCCCGATGGCGTGAAAATCGCCGGTGAAGTGGAGGTTGATGTCCTCCATGGGCACCACCTGCGCCCAGCCGCCGCCGGCGGCGCCGCCCTTCACGCCGAACACAGGGCCCAGAGAGGGCTCACGCAGGGCAGCCACGGCGTTTTTGCCCAGCTTCCGCAGGCCGTCGGTAAGGCCCACGGTAGTGGTGGTCTTGCCCTCGCCGGCGGGGGTGGGGTTGATGGCGGTGACGAGGACCAGCTTGCCATCGGGCTTATCAGCCAAATCCTTCAGCAGGCGGTAGTCCACCTTCGCCTTGTAGCTGCCGTACTGCTCCAGATAGCGCTCGTCCACGCTGGCAGTTCGGGCAATCTCAGTGATCTTCTTCATTTCGCATGCCTGAGCGATCTCAATGTCGGATAGATAGGCCATGGGCGGGTCCTCCTTTAAATCTTGTTGAAATACTTGACGGCGGAAGCAAACAGCTTCATGTCGTACTGGTCCGGTACGTTGCGGTACAGGCTGCCGCCGATGCGCTCGCTGTGGCCCATCTTACCCAGCACCCGTCCATCAGGGGAGGTGATGCCTTCCGCCGCGCAGACGGAGCCGTTGGGGTTGAAGGCGGTGTCCATGGTGGGCACGCCGTCCAGATCCACGTACTGTGTGGCAATCTGTCCGTTTTCCGCCAGCTGGCGTACCAGCTCGTCCGAGGCGAGGAAGCGGCCCTCGCCGTGAGAAATAGGCACGGCGTAGACCTCGCCAACCTCCACGCCCGCCAGCCACGGGGACTTGTTGGAACACACCCGGGTGCGGACTATGCGGGACTGGTGCCGGCCGATGATATTGTGGGTCAGGGTGGGGCAGGAGGCGTCGGTGTCGATGATCCTGCCGTAGGGCACCAGACCCAGCTTGATGAGGGCCTGGAAGCCGTTGCAGATGCCCAGCATCAGGCCGTCCCGCCGGTCCAGCAGGGCGGTGACCTGTTCCTTCACAGCGGGATTGCGGAAGAAGGCAGTGATGAACTTGGCGGAGCCGTCGGGTTCATCGCCGCCGGAGAAGCCGCCGGGGATGGCGATCATCTGGGCGGTCTGGATGAGCTGGGCGAACTGCCGGGCGCTCTGGGCCACGTGGTCGGCGGTCAGGTTGCGGATGACGAAAATTTCTGCTTCCGCCCCAGCCTCCAGAAAGGCCCGCTGGGTGTCATACTCGCAGTTGGTGCCGGGGAACACAGGGATGAGCACCTTGGGCCGGGCGGTCTTCACCGCGGGCACGGCCCGGCTGATGGCGGTGTAGGCGAAAGGCTCCACCACCGTGCTGGCCTCGCCGGCGCGGGTGGGGTAGACCCCCTCCAGCACGCCCTCGTTCAGGGTGCGCAGCTCCTCGACGGACGCCCGGTCGCCGTTGAGGTCGATCTCGGCCGCCGCCGTGGTGAAGCCCAGCCTGAGGGCATCGGGCAGCTCGCTCTCTGCCTCGGCCACGATGTACCCGGGCATGGCGGCATACCAATCGACGGCCTTGCCGGCCTCGGCCCGGAAGCCGATCCCGTTGCCGAAGGACATCTTCATCACGGCCTCGGCAAGGCCGTTTTCCACCGCCCATGCGGCGCGGACCGCGCCCTGTCCGCAGTACTGATGGAACTGCTCCCACTGGTCGGGGCGGAACAGATACACGGGGTGATTGGCTGCCTTGAACTCGGGGGTGAGCACCTCGCCCGCCTTGATGGGGGCAATGGCGAAGGAGATGAGGGTGGGGGGCACGTCCTTGTCAAGGAAGGAGCCGGACATGGAATCCTTGCCGCCGATGGCGGCGGCCCCCAGCTCCAGCTGCGCGTCCAGCGCGCCCAGCAGGGCGGCAAAAGGCTTGCCCCAGCGCCGGGGCTCGTCCCGCAGCTTTTCGAAGAACTCCTGCAGGGAGAGGTAGGCCTTTCGGTAGTCCGCGCCGGCGGCAGCCAGCTTGGCCACGGAGGTGTACACCGCGTTGTAGGCCCCGAGATAGGGGTCGGCGGTCATCTGGTCGGGGTCGCAGCCCCAAGCCATTACGCTGGCCTGCTCGGTTTTATGGCCGGAAAGTACGGGCAGCAGGGCGGCCATGGACTGGGCGGGGGTGCTCTGTGTCCTGCCACCGAAGGGCATGGTCACGCTGCCTGCGCCGATGGTGCTGTCGAAGCGCTCGGTCAGGCCCCGGCGGCTGGCGCATTTCAGGCTGCCGGCCATCTCCCGCAGGGAGCGGAAGGGCAGCCGGCTGTCCGCGGCCTCTCGACCGGGGACCTCCACGGTGGTCCGCTTGGCGGCTCCGTTGGTGTTCAGAAAGGCCCGGGACAGGTCTGCAATGGTCTGCCCCTTCCAGTGCATGACCATCCGGGGAGATTCGGTGACCACAGCCACACGGTAGGCCTCCAGATTTTCCCGCTCCGCAGCGGCGATGAAGGCGGCCTCATCTTCGGGGACCACCACCACAGCCATGCGCTCCTGACTCTCGGAGATGGCCAGCTCCGTGCCATCCAGTCCGTCGTACTTCCGGCGCACGGCGTCCAGCTCGATCTCCAGTCCGTCGGCCAGCTCACCCACGGCCACGGACACGCCGCCCGCGCCGAAGTCGTTGCACCGCTTGATGAGCCGTGTCACAGCCCCATCCCGGAACAGCCGCTGGATCTTGCGCTCCTCGGGGGCGTTGCCCTTCTGGACCTCGCTGGCCATGGTGGACAGGGACTTGGCGTCATGGCTCTTGGAGGAGCCGGTGGCGCCGCCGATGCCGTCCCGGCCGGTGCGGCCGCCCAGCAGGATGATCACATCGCCGGGGGCAGGGCGCTCCCGGCGGACGTTTTCCGCGGGGGCCGCGGCCACCACCGCGCCGCACTCCAGCCGCTTGGCGATGTAGCCCTCGTGATAGAGCTCTGCCACGTGGCCGGTGGCCAGACCGATCTGGTTACCGTAAGAGGAGTAGCCCGCGGCGGCGGTCTGGGCCAGCTTACGCTGGGGCAGCTTGCCGGGCAGGGTGTCGCTCAGAGGCTTGCGGGGGTCGCCGCCGCCAGTGACGCGCATGGCCTGATGGACGTAAGCCCGGCCGGAGAGGGGGTCCCGGATGCAGCCGCCGATACAGGTGGCTGCGCCGCCGAAGGGCTCGATCTCCGTGGGGTGGTTGTGGGTCTCATTTTTGAACATGAGCAGCCAGTCCTGCTCCTCGCCGTCCACCACTGCGGGTACGTGGATGGAGCAGGCGTTGATCTCCTCACTCTCGTCCAGTTCAGGCAGCAGACCGCGCTTTTTCAGTGTTTTGGTGCCAATGGTGGCAATGTCCATCAGGGTCTGGGGCCGCTTGGCGGCCTTCTCTTCGCCGTACACCTCCACCCGAGCGGCCAGATAGCGGTCATAGGCGGCCTGAACGGCACTGTCCCCGATGGTCGCGCGGTCAATGTGGGTGGAGAAGGTGGTGTGCCGGCAGTGGTCAGACCAATAGGTGTCTACCACCCGGATCTCGGTGATGGTGGGGTCCCGGTGCTCCTCATCCCGGAAGTAGACCTGCAGGAATTTCAAATCGTCCAGATCCATGGCCAGTCCCAGCCGGTCCAGCAGGGCGGCCAGCGCAGCCTCATCCATGGCGGTGAAGCCGGTGATGGTCTCCACGGTGCTGGGCTGCTCGTGCAGGATCTTCAGGGTCTCCGGCAGGTCGAGGGACGCCTCCCGACTCTCCACCTTGTTGATGACATAGGCCTTCACCGCCTCCACCTCGGCGGGGGAGAGGGTGCCGTACAGGGCGTAGACCTTGGCGGAGCAGATGATAGGCCGCTCCCCCTGACTGAGCATCTGAATGCACTGGGCGGCGGAGTCGGCCCGCTGGTCGAACTGGCCGGGCAGGGGCTCCACGGCAAAGAGGGCCGCGGCATCCCCGGCGTCGATGCGGTCGGACACCACATCGATCTGCGGCTCTGAGAAGACGGTCCGCTTGGCGTAGTCGAACAGGGTGGCATCTATATCCTCTGCGTCATAGCGGTTCCACAGCTTGACGGCGGTGAGGCCGCTCAGCCCGAGAAAGGAGCGGCAATCGGCCAGCAGTGCGGCCTCTTCCGGGGCGAGGCCAGGCTTTTTCGTGACGTAAACTCGATAGACCATCAGTTCTTTCCCTCCAGAGCCGCCAGAGCCCTCCCGCCAATGTCCCGGCGGAAGTAGCGGTTTTCAAACTGTACGCCCTCCATCAGGCGGTAGGCCTCCCGGATGGCGTCGGGCAGGGCGGCCGCGGCAGCGGTGATGCCCAGCACCCGCCCGCCAGAGGTGACCAGCTGGCTGTCCTCCCGCAGCTTGACCCCGGCGACATAGGCGTGGGCCCGGGCCTCATCCGTCATGGTGATGGGGTATCCGGTATCATATTTCCCGGGATAGCCCTTGGAGGCGGCCACCACGCAGCAGGCCGCGCCGGCGGAGAACTTCACGGGGCAGTCCGCCAGTTTCCCGGCCTCCACTGCCTCCATGACGGTGAGCAGGTCGCTCTCCAGCAGGGGGAGCACCACCTGGGTCTCCGGGTCGCCGAAGCGGCAGTTGTACTCGATGACCTTGGGGCCGTTCTTGGTGAGCATCAGCCCGAAGTACAGGCAGCCCTTGAAGGGCCGGCCCTCGGCGGCCATGGCCCGGATGGTGGGCAGGAAGATGGTGTCCATGCACACCTGAGCCACCTCGGGGGTGTAGTAGGGGTTGGGGGCGATGGTGCCCATGCCGCCGGTGTTCAGGCCCTGATCGCCGTCCAGTGCCCGCTTATGGTCCATGGAGGACACCATGGGCACCACGGCCTCACCGTCGGTGAAGGACAACACGGACACCTCCGGACCCTCCAGAAACTCCTCAATGACCACCCGGCTGCCGGACTCGCCGAAGACCTTGTCTTCCATCATGGCGTGTACGGCGTCCTCGGCCTCCTGCCGGGTCATGCACACCAGCGCGCCCTTGCCCAGAGCCAGCCCGTCCGCCTTCACCACGATGGGGATGGGGGCGGAGGACAGATAGTCCAGCGCGGCGGCGGGTTCGTCAAATACCCGGTAGTCGGCGGTGGGGATGTGGTACTTGTGCATCAGGTCTTTGGAGAAGACCTTGCTGCTCTCGATGGCGGCAGCCTTGGCGTCAGGCCCGAAGCAGCGGAAGCCTGCGGCGTGGAGGGCGTCTACCGCCCCCAGAGCCAGCGGGTCGTCCGGAGCCACCACCACGAAGTC
The DNA here is from genome assembly GCA_934667095.1 of uncultured Oscillospiraceae bacterium. Classification (GTDB taxonomy): domain Bacteria; phylum Bacillota; class Clostridia; order Oscillospirales; family Oscillospiraceae; genus Enterenecus. The sequence continues at coordinate 58,393 of CAKULE010000006.1, forward strand.
AGCACTGCACTCCTGCGCGGCCCTCACCAGACCGGGGATGTCCTTCACGTTGCCGGGCAGGCAGACGGCGTCTGCTGCCATGCCGCCGTTGCCGGGCAGGGCATAGAGCTGCTCTACCCGGGGGCTCTCCTTCAGCTTTTTGACGATGGCGTGCTCCCGCCCGCCGGAGCCGATGACCAGTACATTCATGAATGTTCAGACCTCGTTTCACAGAATTTCGCGTCAGCGAAAAAGAGTGGGATTTGTTTTTTCGGGAATTCACTTCTCCGAAAAACACCACGACCCGCGCCGCGGGGCGCGAAACCGGGGGTATCGGGGCAAGCCGCCGGCGAAGCCGGCACGCAGACCCGTATTCAGGGGGGATTGGATGCCCCCTGGATACTTTTAATGGTGGAACAGTCGCAGCCCGGTGAAGCTCAGCACCATGCCGTACTTGTCGGCGGCGGCGATGACATTGTCGTCCCGGATGGAGCCGCCGGGTTCGGCGATGTACTGCACGCCGGACTTCCGGGCCCGCTCCACGTTGTCGCCGAAGGGGAAGAAGGCGTCGCTGCCCACGGTGACGCCGCTCTGGGTGGCGATCCAAGCCTTTTTCTCCTGAACGGTCATGGGTTCCGGCTTGACCGCGAAGGTGTTCTGCCACACGCCGTCGGCCAGCAGGTCCTCCCACTCGTCGGAGAGGTAGACGTCGATGGCGTTGTCCCGGTCGGGGCGGCGGATGGAGGGCAGAAACTCCAGCGCCAACACCTTGGGGTGCCGGCGGAGATACCAGTTATCCGCCTTGTTGCCCGCCAGCCGGGTGCAGTGGATACGGCTCTGCTGGCCGGCACCCACGCCGATGGCCTGCCCGTCCTTTACGTAGCAGACGGAATTGGACTGGGTGTATTTCAGGGTGATGAGCGCCACCTTCATGTCCCGCCGGGCCCCATCGGGGAGGTCGCGGTTGGCGGAGACAATGTTGTCCAGCAACTCATCGGTGACTTTGGCGTTGTTGTGGCCCTGCTCGAAGGTGACGCCGAACACGTCCTTGCGCTCCAGCTGGGCGGGGACGTAGTCCGGATCGATCTGGACAACGTTATAGCCGCCCTTTTTCTTGCTGCGGAGGATGGCCAGCGCCTCGTCGGTGTAGCCGGGGGCGATGATGCCGTCGGACACCTCGGGCTTCAGGTAGGTAGCAGTGGCGGCGTCGCACACGTCAGACAGGGCCGCCCAGTCGCCATAGGAGCTGAGCCGGTCCGCCCCTCGGGCCCGGATATAGGCGCAGGCCAGCGGGGTGAGCTCCAGACTGTCGTCCACGAAATAGAGCTTCTTGTCCACCTCGCTGAGGGGCAGACCCACGGCTGCCCCGGCGGGGGAGACGTGCTTGAAGCTGGCGGCGGAGGGCAGGCCGGTGGCCTCCTTCAGCTCCTTCACCAGCTGCCAGGAGTTGAGAGCGTCCAGCAGGTTGATGTAACCGGGTTTGCCGTTCAGCACGGTGATGGGCAGGTCGGAGCCGTTCCCCATGAACACCCGGGCGGGCTTCTGGTTGGGGTTGCAGCCGTACTTCAGTTCCAGTTCGTTCATGTGTCAGTCCCCCAGATTCTTGTTGAAGATGGTCACTGTGCCCCCAACATTGGCGTAGAGGGACACCTTGTTTTCCCCGTTGAGGGCGGTCCAGACGGCCCCGGGCTCCGGCATGGTGACGGGGATGGGTTCCCCGGTGAAGGAGGGCAGCGGGTCCCCGGGCCCCTGATAGGTGCTGATGAAATAGCCCGTGCCTTCGTCGCAGCCCTCATAGGAGAAGAACTCCCGCAGGCAGCGGCCGTCCTGCCGCTTGAGGATGGACAGCTCGAAAGAGCCGTCCGCCCGGCACAGGGCGGAGATGCGGGGGGTATAGTTGGGACAGTCGGGCTCGTACTCCCGGGTCTTCAGGGCCTTGCGGAAGCAGCCCATGTCCCGGATGGTGTCGGTCTGGTCACCGTTGGTGACGATGAGGGAATCCCCCATGGTGCGCACGGGGTGGTAGATGATCAGACTGGGGTCGGACAGCTTGGCGGGGTCGTGGGCCTCGGTGCGGATGCCATCTTCCGTGGGCACGAAGACCCGGTTGCGGCTGTTCTCGCTGCGGCCCATGATGAAGTAGTATACCCGGCCTTTTCCCACCACGATGCCGCGGCCGGGATAGGGATTGTTGCGCAGAAGGTCCAGCAGGTCAGTCATGACAACAGTTCTCCTTTTCCTCGTAAATACGTTTGGCCACCTGTTCGGCGGCCTGGGGCAGCAGGATCCACTCCGCCTGCTCCATCACCCGGCGCTGCAGAGCCTCCGGAGTGTCTCCCGGGAGGACGTCCACCGCCTTCTGCAGCAGGATATGTCCGCCGTCGGGCACCTCGTTCACGTAGTGGACGGTGGCCCCGGTGACCTTCACGCCGTAGGCCAGCGCCGCCTCGTGGACGTGGAGGCCGTACATCCCCTTCCCGCAGAAGGAGGGGATGAGGGCAGGGTGGACGTTGAGAATGCGGTTTTCATACCGGCGGGTGAAATCCCCGCTTAGGATAGACAGGAAGCCCGCCAGAATGATGAGGTCCACACTGTACTCCTCCAGCAGGTCCAGCAGGGCGGCCTCGAAGGCCTCCTGACTGTTGCCGAGCGCCTTGCGGGACACCACTGCCGACGGGACCCCGGCCTGCGCGGCGCGCTCCAGCGCGTAGACACCTTCCTTGTTGGAGACCACCAGCACGATCTCGCCGTGGGGGAGCTTCCCGGCCTGCTGGGCGTCCAGCAGGGCCTGCAGGTTGGTTCCGCCGCCGGATACCAGCACGGCGATACGGGTCAGCACAGGACCACCTTTTCCTCCCCCTGGACAATCTCGCCCAGTACGTAGGCGTCGCAGCCGTTTGCCCGCAGGGCGGCCAGCGCGGCGTCGGCGGTGGCGGCGCTGACGGTGAGTGTCATGCCCACGCCCATGTTGTAGGTGTTGAACATGTCCCGCTCCGGGATATTGCCGGTGCGCTGGAGCAGGCTGAAGATAGCGGGAGTGCGGATGGCGGCTTTGCCCAGCTTGGCGCACAGACCGTCGGGCACAGCACGGGGGACGTTCTCATAGAAGCCGCCGCCGGTGATGTGGCTCACGCCCTTCACCTCCGCCGCGCCGATGGCGGCCAGCACGGGCTTCACGTACAGCAGGGTGGGGGTCAGCAAAGCCTCGCCGAGGGTGGTGCCCAGCTCGTCCACATAGCGGCCGAGGTCGGCGTGCTCCACGTCAAAGACCTTGCGCACCAGAGAATAGCCGTTGGAGTGCAGCCCGGAGGAGGGCAGGGCCAGCACCACGTCGCCGGGGACCATTTTACTGTGGTCGATGACTTTGCTCTTGTCCACGATACCCACGCAGAAGCCCGCCAGATCGTAGTCGTCGGGGCTCATGGTGCCGGGGTGCTCAGCGGTCTCGCCGCCGATGAGGGCACACCCGGACTGGACGCAGCCCTCTGCCACGCCGGACACCAGCGAGGCGACCTTCTCCGGGTCGTTCTTGCCGATGGCGATATAGTCCAGAAAGAACAGAGGCTTGGCGCCGCAGCAGATGATGTCGTTGGCGCACATGGCCACGCAGTCGATGCCCACGGTGTCGTGCTTGTCCATCAACTGGGCGATGCGCTGCTTGGTGCCCACGCCGTCGGTGCCGGAGACCAGCACGGGCTCCGCCATGCCGGTGAGGTCGGGGGCGAACAGGCCGCCGAAGCCGCCGAGGTCGGAAATGACCCCGGGGATGAGGGTGCGCTTCACATGCTGCTGCATCAGGCGCACGCCCTGATAGCCGGCCTCGATATCTACGCCGGCCTCGCGGTAGCTCTCAGAAAAGCTGCGCATAGTCAGTTCTCCTTTTCACTGATTTTACACTCGAACCGGTCCTTGCCGCCGGGGGCGGGGATCTCGGTGGGGTAGCCGCCGCCAAAGCAGGCGGTGCAGAAGCCGCTGTGGGTGTTGTCCGCCAGCTTCACCACGTCGTGAAGGCTCAGATAGCCCAGCGAGTCCACGCCGATGATCTCAGCGATCTCGTCCACGGTGTGGTGGGTGGCGATGAGCTTGTCCTTGTCGTCAATGTCAGTGCCGTAGTAGCACTCGGACACGAAGGGGGGGGCGCTGACCCGCATGTGGATCTCCTTGGCCCCGGCCCGGCGCAGCAGGTCGATGGTGCGCCGGCAGGTAGTGCCCCGGACGATGGAGTCATCGATGAGGACCACCCGCTTGCCCTCCACCACGGAGCGCACAGGGTTCAGCTTGATGTTCACCTCGTTCTCCCGCATGGTCTGGGTGGGGGAGATGAAGGTGCGGCCGATGTACTTGTTCTTGATGAAGCCCATGCCATAGGGGATGCCGCTCTGGCGGGAGTAGCCGAGGGCGGCGTCCAGCCCAGAGTCGGGCACGCCGATGACCACGTCGGCCTGCACCGGGTGCTCCAGAGCCAGAAAGGCTCCCGCACGCTGACGGGCCACGTGGACGGAGCTGCCGTCAATGACGGAGTCCGGCCGGGCGAAGTAGATGAACTCGAACACGCACAGGCTGGAGGGGACGGTCTCGCAGTGGGTCTCGATGCTGCGCACGCCGTTCTTGTCAGCCACCACGATCTCGCCGGGGCGGACATCCCGCTCGAAGCTGGCGCCGATGGCGTCCAGTGCGCAGCTCTCGGAGGCAAACACTACGCTGCCGTCCTTCAGCCGGCCCATGCACAGGGGGCGGAAGCCGTGGGGATCCCGGGCCGCGATCAGCTTGGTGGGGGAGGAGATCACCAGAGAGTAGGCGCCCTTGATCTTGCCCATGGCGGCGGACACGGCGTCCTCGATGGAGGGGGCCTTCAGCCGCTCCTGCACGATGATGTAGGCGATGACCTCGCTGTCCGTGGTGGTCTGGAAGATGGAGCCCCGGCTCTCCAGCTCCCGCCGCAGTTCGTGGGAGTTGGTGAGGTTGCCGTTGTGGGCCAGGGCCAGCCGGCCCTTGTAGTGATTGATGAGGATGGGCTGTACATTGCGCTTGTTGTCGCTGCCGGTGGTGCCGTAGCGCACATGGCCCACGGCGATGTTGCCGGGGCCGAGGGCGGCCAGCCGCTCCGGCGGGAACACCTCGCTGACCAGCCCTACGTCCCGGTAGGCGGAGAACACTCCGTCGTCGTTCACCACGATGCCGGCGCTCTCCTGTCCCCGGTGCTGGAGGGCATAGAGGGCGTAGTAGGCCAGCGGGGCCACCTGGGCGGTCTGGGCGGAGTACACGCCGAACACGCCGCACTCCTCGTGGATGTGGCGCTCCTCCCGGCAGGGGGCGGGACAGGCAGCGCAGGCCCCGGTACAGGTTTTATTCTCCATCATGGTCCAGCAGTCTCTTCATGACCTCGGCGTAGGCGTCCTCCACGCCGCCCAGATCCCGGCGGAAGCGGTCCTTATCCAGTTTCTCGTGGGTGACGGAGTCCCACAGGCGGCAGGTGTCGGGGCTGATCTCGTCAGCCAGCACGATGGAGCCGTCGGCCACCTTGCCGAACTCCAGCTTGAAATCCACCAGCGTGACGCCGCACTCGGCCCAGAAGGCCTTCAGCACCTCGTTGACGGCAAAGGCGTACTTCTTGATGGTCTCGATCTCTTCCCAGGTAGCCAGCTTCAGGGCCACAGCGTGGTAGGCGTTGAGCAGGGGGTCGTCCAGCGCGTCGCACTTGTAGGAGAACTCGATGGTGGGCGCGTCGAACACAATGCCCTCTTCCACACCGTACCGCTTGGCGAAGGAACCGGCGGAGATGTTGCGGATGATGACCTCCAGCGGGACGATGGACACCTTCTTCACCAGAGTATCCCGCTCGGAGAGCTCCTTGACGAAATGGGTGGGGATGCCCGCCTTCTCCATGCGGGCCATCAGGCGGTTGGTCATCTGGTTGTTGATGACGCCTTTGCCCACGATGGTGCCCTTCTTGGCGCCGTTGAAGGCGGTGGCATCGTCCTTGTAGCTGACGATCACGCAGTTGGGGTCGTCGGTGGCATAGACCCGCTTGGCCTTGCCCTCATAAAGCTGTTCCAGTTTCTCCATCTTGTTCAGCACTCCTTTTTATTCTACGCTGTAAGCGTCCATGATCTCGCGGTCCTTTTTCAGGACCTGTTCGGTCTCTTCCTTCCGGGCCTGAGCCAACTTGTCCGCAAGGGCCTCGTCGCTGACGGCGAGGATCTCGATGGCCAGCAGGGCTGCGTTCTTGGCCCCGTCGATGGCCACGGTGGCCACGGGGATGCCGCTGGGCATCATCACCGTGGACAGCAGGGCGTCCATGCCGTCCAGATTGGTGGACTTGCAGGGGATGCCAATGACCGGCAGTGTGGTGTTGGCGGCCAGCGCTCCCGCCAGATGAGCGGCCATGCCCGCTGCGGCGATGAGAACAGAAAATCCGCTCTCCCGTGCGGACGCAGCAAACACTCTTGCCTCATCCGGACACCGGTGAGCGGACAACACCCGTACCTCAAAGGGTACGCCGTACTGGCGCAGTACTCCGATGGCCTTTTCCACCACCGGCAGATCGCTGGCGCTTCCCATAACGACTCCGACTTTACGCATGTGCGTCTCCTCCTCATTTGAGAAAATGACAAAAGGGCAGACCGACCCTGTCTAAGGTATGCAGGTTCGGTCTGCCCAGACGGTCGGCATTTATTATCGTTCCGCTCCCATGGAGTTGATCTCCTGTTTCCGTCAGTCACGGGACGACCTCTTGCTTGTTATGTTCACAGTGTACCATCTTAGCACTGTGCCGTCAAGCGGGGAATCTGAAAGACTATCTCTGCCGCAAAGCTCCAGTTTTCGGCGCTTTGCCCACGGGGGCCAGATACTCTGTAAATGACTGGAAAACCGGCGGACCCGGCGGGTCAAACCCGGTCGCCCTCCCGGTCCGGCGGGGGCGGGACGGGCGACCGCCGGCGCAGCAGCTCCAGCGCTGCCAGCGCAGAGGGCAGGTCCTTTACCGGCAGCCACACCCGGCCGGGAGGCAGCTGAGCGAGTTCCCTCATAGCAGGGTGATAAATTCGCTGCTGGCGTAGCCCTCGGTGCCGTCGAAGCGCACCAGATACCACCCCTGCCACTGGTTGAGGATGGTGAGCCGGGCCCCGTCGTAGGCTTTGGCGATGACGGGGGCGGAGGTGGAGGGCCGCTGGCGGATGTTCAGGTAGCCCCAGCTCACGTCCACCACGCCCTGCCGGCTGGTGTTGGGATAGAGGAAGGGAATACCGAAGTATTCCGTCAGGGACAGCACCAGATTGCGGGCGATCTCATCCAGATTGCCCTTGATCCACGCGGCGTCGTCGGTATTATCGTGGTAGCCCAGCTCCAGAAAGACCGACGGCGCCCGGGGCTGCCGTACCTCACCAATGGCGGTGGTGGCCTCGGTGCGCACCCGGTTGGGCAAGGGATAGATGGCCTTCAGATTGTCCGCTACGATCTCCGCCGCCCGCTTGCCGTTGGCGCTGCCGGGGTAGTAGAAGACGATGATGCCCCGCACCTGACCGTACCGGCTGGGGTTGGCGGCGTTGGAGTGGAGGGCCAGATGGAGGTCGTAATTCCCGGCGTTGGAGGCCCGGATGGAGCTGGCGGCGGTCATGTCCGGCGTGTTGCGGACGTACTGGATGCCGGAGGCATCCAGATAGGGGACCATGGCATCGGCCAGACGGTTCATCCACTCCTCTTCGCTGCCGCCGCTGACGTAGAGGTTGTTTTCCTGCGTGGAAGGGGACAGATAGATGACAGGCATAGTGGTACCCTCCTTTGCCCATCCTATGCCGCCCCGGAGAGTTTGCCAGCATGGAAAAGCCCCGGCGCGAGGTCCGCGCCGGGGCTTCTGTATCAGTTGAGGTTGTTTTCCAGCTCCTTGAGTTGCTCGGCCAGCTCGGCGGGGAGCTTGTCGCCGAACTTGGCGTAGAACTCCCGGATGCCGGCGGTCTCCTGCTTCCAGAGGACGGGGTCGATGCTCAGCAGCTCCTCCAGCGCAGCCCGGTCCATGTCCAGACCATCGAGGTTGATGTCCTCGGGCCGGGGCTGCCAGCCGATGGCGGTCTCCACTGCGTCGGTCTCGTCAAAGGCCCGCTTCATGATCCACTCCAGCACCCGCAGGTTGTCGCCAAAGCCCGGCCAGAGGAAGTTGCCCTCCTCGTCGGTGCGGAACCAGTTGACGTTGAAGATCTTAGGCTGGTGCTGGATAGCCTTGCCCATGTCCAGCCAGTGCTGCCAGTAGTCGGCCATGTGGTAGCCGCAGAAGGGGAGCATGGCCATGGGGTCCCGGCGGACCACGCCCACAGCGCCGGCCGCGGCGGCCGTGGTCTCAGAGGCCATGATGGAGCCCACGAATACGCCGTGCTCCCAGGAGCGGGACTGGTACACCAGCGGGGCAGTTCTGGCCCGGCGGCCGCCGAAGACGATGGCGGAGATGGGCACACCGTTGGGGTCGTCGAACTTGTCGGAGATGCAGGGGCAGTTCTTGGCGGGGGCGGTGAAGCGACTGTTGGGGTGGGCGGGCTTCTTCGCATCGCCCCGGTGCCAGTCCTCGCCGTTCCAGTCAATGAGGTACTCGGGGATGGCGTCGCCCTTGGTGAGACCCTCCCACCAGACGGTGCCGTCCTCGGGATTATAGGCCACGTTGGTGAAGATGGTACCAGACTTGGTGGACTCCAGCGCGTTGAAGTTGGACTTGGCATTGGTGCCGGGGGCCACGCCGAAGAAGCCGTTCTCCGGATTCACCGCCCACAGGCGGCCGTCGGGGCCTACCCGGAGCCACGCGATGTCGTCGCCCACGCACCAGACTTTCCAGCCGTCCTTGCGGTAGCCCTCGGGGGGGATGAGCATGGCCAGGTTGGTCTTGCCGCAGGCGGAGGGAAAGGCAGCGGACAGATAGCGGATCTCGCCGTCGGGCTTCTGGATGCCGAGGATGAGCATGTGCTCTGCCATCCAGCCCTCGTTCCGGCCCAGATAGGAGGCGATGCGCAGGGCGAAGCACTTCTTGCCCAGCAGCACGTTGCCGCCGTAATTGGAGTTGATGGACATGATGGAGTTGTCTTCGGGGAAGTGGACGATGTACTTGTTCTCGGCGTCCAGGGTGCCCTGAGAGTGGAGGCCCTTGATGTAGTCGCCGCTGTCGCCCAGCGCGTCCAGCACACTGGTGCCCACCCGGGTCATGATGGCCATGTTGAGCACCACGTACACGGAGTCGGTGAGCTCAATGCCGTACTTGGCGAAGGGGGAGCCCACCACGCCCATGGAGTAGGGGATGACGTACATAGTGCGGCCCTGCATGGAGCCGTCGTAGAGGGCGCGGAGCTTGGCGTACATCTTGGCGGGCTCCATCCAGTGGTTGGTGGGGCCGGCGTCCTCCTCATGGCGGCAGCAGATAAAGGTGCGGTCCTCCACCCGGGCCACGTCGTTGGGGTCCGTGCGGTGCAGATAGCAGCCGGGGAGCTTTTCCTGATTGAGCTCGGTGAGCACGCCGGTGTCTACCGCCAGCTTCCGCAGCTCGGCCAGCTGGGCCTCGCTGCCGTCGATCCAGACGATGCTGTCCGGCTTGGTGAGAGCCGCCATCTCGTCGATCCAGTCCAGAACGTGCTTGTTCGTGGTCAGCGCCATAGTCATACCTCCAAAAAAGTTGGGTTTACGGGCCTGTGTTGTTTCTATTTTAGAGGAAAGCGAAGGGCAAAGCAAGAAACAAATGTGTCAAATGGCGGCGGTTTCCGCAGGACGGCCTTGGGGAAAATGGCGAGCCGGCAACTGTTCAGCCACCGGCTCGTCTGTGAAAGCAATGCTTTATTGCCCGCAGCAGCAGGGCGATGAGGCAGAGCACCGCGGTCCCGGCCAGCAGCTGGAGCAGGTCGTACACCGTCTCGCTGGTGAGGAAGGCGGGGCAGGGGAACCGCACCAGCCGGCCGTACACGTTCAGGTGGAGGCCAAGGAAGAGGATGGATTCCTGCCCGATAAAGGCCAGAATGGGGCTGCGGAACCGCTGGCTGACGCAGTACCAGCCCAGAATGGAGCTCAGGGCGGCGGGGTAGTAGAGCAGGGAGTGACTGCTGGAAATGCTGCCGCCGTCATTGAGGGACTGCAGCAGCCAGCCGCCCAGCAGAAGCACCGGGCAGAGCCATGGAGCAAGGTCCCATGCTTTACAGCGGGTCAGGGGCTCCAGCAGCCAGCCCAGCAGCATGAAGGCCAACGCGGCGGGCATGGCGTCGATCTGAAGGATGGGCCGGTAGGGCAGGGCAGCCTGCACCGGCAGGGTGACCAGCATCAGCGCCAGCGCCACGGCCCCGGCAGCGGTCCGCTGCAGCCAGATCCGGGGCAGCAGGGCGAAGCCCCGGCGCAGCCAGTAGAAGATGAGGTCGGCCGCAAACAGATGAGGCAGATACCACAGAGGATAGTTGTACAGCGGGATGCGGATGAGGTACCCGCCGGAGAGCACCAGCGCCTTCAGTACCGCTGGGACCGACAGCCCCCCGGGCCAGACGGAAGGCTTGTCATGGTAGAGAAAGAAGATGATCAGCAGGGACAGAAAAAAGAAGACGACATAGGGCAGCAGCAGGGTGCGGCATTTTTTCAGGACATACTGCCCGAAGGGCTCCTGCCGCTCCTTCCGGGCGGCGCAGAAGCCGCTGAGGAAGAAGAACAGCGGCATGTGAAAGCTGTAAATGTAGTGGGTCCACGGTCCGGAGTAGAGGTGGCCCACCACCACAAGGAGCATCCCGAAGCCGCGGAGGACATCCACGGCGGTGTCGCGCTGGGGCTGAGGCATGGCGGGGAGTCCTCCTTTCGTCAGTTCAGGCGCAGGGTCAGGGCGGCGAACTGCTCCAGCGTGAGCCGTTCGCCCCGGACGGCCTCGGGCAGGCCGCAGGTGGCCAGGGCCTGCCGCACCGCGTCCTTGGTGTACAGGCCGCTCAGGGCATTGAGCAGAGTCTTCCGCCGCTGGGCGAAGGCCGCCCGGATCATCCGGAACAGCGCATCGGGGTCGGCCGCCACCGGCGGCTCGCTCCACGGGACGAACTGGATGACCGTGGACGTGACCTTGGGGGGCGGCAGGAAGCACTGGGGTGGCACATCGAACAAGGGGGTGCAGCGGGCGTGGTACTGGCACAGCAGGGAGAAAACGCCGTAGTCCTCGTCCCCCGGTTTGGCGCAGATGCGCGCTGCCGCCTCCCGCTGGATCATCACGGTCAGGGAGGCGAACAGCCCGCTTTCCAGCAGCTTTGTGATCACCGGGGTGGTGATGTTGTAGGGCAGGTTGGCGCACACTTTAGCTGTAAAGCCGTTGAATCTGTCAGACAGCAGAGCCGTAAGGTCCAGCTTCATCACGTCCCCGGGGATGATCTCCACGTTGGGGTAGGGGGCCATGGTCTCCGCCAGCACGGGCAGGAGGGAGCAGTCCAGCTCTATGGCGGCCACCTTGCCCGCCCGGAGAGCCAGCTGCTCCGTCAGCGGGCCGATGCCCGGGCCGATCTCCAGCACGGCGCAGGTCTCGTCCAGCCCGGCGGCCTCAGCGATGTCCCGGGGGACCCGGCCGTCGATGAGAAAATTCTGGCCCATGGACCGGGAGAAGTGGAAACCGTGCCGCTCCAGCAGGGCCTTGATGTCCTGAGCGTCGGTGAGGTTCATGGATGGACCTCCGGCGCCTTCAGCCTTTTCTCATAGGCCACCCGCTTGGGGTCGTGGTCCGCGGGCACGTGGGCCAGCGAGACGTTGCCCCGGTACTGGAACCCGTTGCGGCGCAGCAGGTCCAGCATGGTGCGGTTTTTCTTGTGGGTGTCCGCCCGCAGCCAGCGGCGGCCCATAGCCAGCGTAAGGGCCTCGCACTGGCGGATCATCTCGTCCGCCACGCCGGAGCCCCGGTAGTCCTCCGCCACGGCGCAGCGGTGGAGCACGGCGTAGGGCTCGTCGCTGGCCCATTTGCCGTCGGTGATGGTGTCATAGTCCGCCTCCGGACCGGGAGCCAGCACAAAGCACAGGGCCATGTCCTCCCCGTGGCAGAGGACCCAGCAGGTGCCCCGGTCGATATCCATGGCGAAATTCCGCACGGAGGGATAGTCTTCCTCCTGCCACTGGTCGATGCCGGCGGCGGCCAGATGGGCCTTGGCGCCGCGGATGGCATCCATGATGGCGGGCAGATCCTCCGGGTCCGCCAGACGGCAGGTGAGGGGCTGGGTCAGCCTGGGCCGGGTCTCGTCCCGTTCCAGCTCCCGCAGCAGGGCCTCGTCCTCCTTGCCCCCCGGGCGGAAGGCGGCGAAGAGGTCGGGCCGGCGCTCCTTGGTGCGTTTCAGCTGCATCTTTCGCTGCCAGCGCTCCACCTCCTTGTGGTTGCCGCTGAGCAGCTCCCGGGGCACGGCCTGGTCATGCCACACCTCCGGCCGGGAGTACTGAGGGTACTCCAGCAGGCCGGCCCAGTGGCTCTCGTTCTCAAAGCACTCCGGGTCGGGCAGCACTCCGGGCACCAGCCGGCTGACGGCGTCGGCCACGGCCATGGCCGCGATCTCCCCGCCAGTGAGCACGAAGTCCCCCAGCGAGACCTCTTCGTCCACGCACTCATCGATGAACCGCTGGTCGATGCCCTCGTAGTGGCCGCACACCAGAATGAGCCGGTCGTAATCGGAGGCAAAGCGGCGGGCGTCCGCCTGAGTGAAGGTCCTGCCGCAGGGGGAGAGGAAAATGGTGCGCGTCCGCCCCTCGGCGAGGCCGCGGACGTGGTCCCAGCAGCGGTAGAGAGGGTCGGCCTGCAAAATAGCGCCCCGGCCGCCGCCGTAGGGGTAGTCGTCCACCTGCTTCTGCTTGTTTACGGTATAGTTCCGGATCTGGTGGGTCTCGATGCGGAGATAGTCCCGCTCCTGTGCCCGGCCCAGAATGGACTCGCTGAGCACGTCTCCCACCGTATCGGGGAACAGGGTCATAATGTCGATGCGGTACATCCGCTCACATCCCTTCGATGAGATGCACCTTCACGTACCCTTCGGGCACGTTGGTCTCCAGAATGAATTCCGGCACGGCGGGGATCATGATCTCCCGCTGCCCCTTCACCACATAGATCTGCTGGATGGAAGGGGAGAGCACCTCGCTGAGTACGCCCAGCTCTGCGCCAGTCTCGTCTACCACCCGCAGGCCGATGAGGTCGGCGAGGAAGAAGGCCCCCTCCTCCAGCGCCACGTCCGCCCTGGCGAGCCATACCACCTTGTTTTTCAGCAGCATGGCGGCGTTGACGTCGTCCACACCCTCCAGCAGGGCCAGCACACTGCCCTTGTGAGGCCGGGCAGAGCGGACGGTGTAGGGCTTTTCATCTATGTAGAGAGTGGGCAGGGAGCAGAGAAATTCCGGGCTGTCCGCCCATGGGACGATTTTCACCTCGCCGCGGATGCCGTGGGTGTTGACAATCCTGCCGCACTCCAGAAATGTTGCTTGATCCATTGCAGGTCCTCCGTTCATATAGACAAAGGCGGGAGCGCAGAGCCCCCGCCTTGTCCTGTCAATCCATAATGTCGACCGAGATCTTCTTGCCCTGCCGCTGCGCAACGGAGCGCATAAGGGCGCGGATCTCTTTGGCGATGCGACCCTGACGGCCGATCACCTTACCCATGTCGTCGGGGGCCACCCGCAGCTCCAGCACCGTTTCCGAAGCAGTTTCATGCTCGGTCACAGACACCGCTTCGGGATGCTCCACGAGGCTCTGGGCAATATAAGTGAGCAATTCCTTCATGAGGGCCTCCCATTCGTGCGCGGCTTACAGGCCGGCCTTTTTCAGCAGGTCACGCACGGTGTCGGTGGGCTGAGCACCGGTCTTGATCCAAGCCTGAGCACGCTCCAGGTCGATGTTGACGGCGGCGGGGTTCTGGCGGGGATCATAGGTGCCCAGCTCCTCAATGAAGCGGCCGTCCCGGGGATAGCGGGAGTCGGCAACGACCACACGATAGAAGGGAGCCTTCTTGGCGCCCATGCGGCGCAGTCTGATTTTGACCATTTTATATTCACCTCCAAAGTATGTTTACAGAAATCTATGGTAAATGTCAGAAGACACGGACCAACGTCAGAAGGGCAGTCCGGAGCCACCGCCCAGTCCCTTGAACCGGCTCAGCAGGCCGCGGGACTTCTTGGGATCGGAGAACTGCCGGGTCAGCTGCTGGATGGAGTCGAACTGCTTCAGCAGCCGGTTCACGTCCACCACCTCGGTGCCCGAGCCGGCGGCGATGCGCTTCTTCCGGCTGGAGTTGAGCACGGAGGGATTCTCCCGCTCATAGGGGGTCATGGACTGGATGATGGCCTCGATTCGGGCGAGGTTCTTCTCATCCACGGTGAGGTCCAGCTTCTTGCCGCCCATGCCGGGGAGCATGGCGGCGATGTCCTGCATGGAGCCCATGCTTTTCAGCTGCAGCAGCTGATCGTAGAAGTCGGACAGGGTGAACTTGTTCTTGCGCAGACGCTCCATCTGCTCGGCGGCCTTTTTGGCGTCGAGGTTCTGCTCCGCCTTTTCGATGAGGGAGAGCACGTCGCCCATGCCGAGGATGCGGCCGGCCATCCGGTCGGGGTGGAAGACCTCGATATTGTCCAGCTTCTCTCCGGTGCCGGCAAACTTAATGGGCTTGCCGGTGACGGAGCGGATAGACAGGGCAGCGCCGCCCCGGGCATCGCCGTCCAGCTTGGTGAGCATCACGCCGGTGAGGTCCAGTGCGTCGTCAAAGGCCTTGGCGGCGTTCACTGCGTCCTGGCCGATCATGGCATCCACCACCAGCAGGATCTCGTTGGGGGTGACGGCGGCTTTGATGGCCCGCAGTTCGTCCATGAGGGCCTCGTCCACATGGAGTCGGCCGGCGGTGTCCAGAAACACCATATCGTTGCCGTGCTTTTTTGCGTGCTCCACGGCGGCCCTGGCGATGTCCACAGGGTCACTCTGACCCATCTGGAACACCGGGATGTCCAGCTGCTGGCCCACGACCTCCAGCTGCTTGATCGCGGCGGGACGGTACACGTCGCAGGCGGCCAGCAGAGGCCGCTTGCCCTGTTTCTTCATCAGACCCGCCAGCTTGGCGCCGTTGGTGGTCTTGCCTGCGCCCTGCAGGCCCACCAGCATCACCACCGTGGGCGGGGTGGAGGAGATGTTCAGCTTGCTCTCGCCGCCGCCCATCAGGGCGGTCAGCTCCTCGTTGACGATCTTGACGATCATCTGCCCCGGGGTGAGGGATTCCATCACGTCGGCCCCCACGGCCCGCTCCGTTACCGAGGCGACGAAGCTCTTGACCACCTTGAAGTTGACGTCGGCCTCCAGCAGGGCCATTTTGATCTCCTTCATGGCCTCTTTTACATCGGCCTCGGAGATGCGGCCCTTGCCGCGCAGCCGCCGGAAGGTGGCGGAGAGCTTTTCGGTCAGACTTTCAAATGCCATAGTTTACTCCTGCGCCAGCTTCGCGGTGTTTTCCTTGATGGTCCGGCCGATCCCGTCCAGCATGGCGTCGTCATAGCTGCGCTGATCCACGGCTGCCAGCAGCCGGTCGGCGGCCTGATCGATGGCGGCGATGGCCGCCTGATTCTGATAGAAGCGGCGGATGATGTGGGTCTTGTCCTCAATCTCCGTCATGGCTGCCTCCGCCCGGACGATCACGTCCCGGACGCCCTGCCGGGAGATGCCGTAATTCTCGGCAATCTCAGCCAGGGAGAGGTCCTCGTTATAATAGAGGTCGTAAAATTCCTTCTGGCGGTCCGTGAGCAGATCGCCGTAGAAATCGAACAGCATCGCCATCCGATAGGCCTGATTTTTCATGCGGACGCACCTCCGAAAACCTGTTCTGTAAAGCACAACGACTTTACAAACCGAAACTATACCATAAAGTGTGCCAAAAGTCAAGAGGGAGTTTTGACATAACAGGATATTGTGTCCGCCTGCTCCGACCAAAAGAAAACAGTGGCAAATTCGGCAGAATGATGTATAATGGGCTCTGACATCGACAACGAGGGGGAGCCCCATGAAACGTACATCTGTCCAGCTGGCGCCGGGCGTCCGGCTGCTGACGCTCCGGACGAATCAGTTCAAGACCAATCTGTTCAGCGTGACGCTGGCGGTGCCGCTGGCCCGGGAGACTGCCTCGGCCAACGCCCTCATCCCCGAGGTGCTCTACCGGGGGACCCGTCGCTGCCCGGACATCGAGCGCCTGTCGGCGGAGGCCGACCGGCTGTACGGCGCGTCCATCGGCGTGGGCATCCGCCGCCGGGGAGAGATGCAGTGTGTGACCCTGCGGTGCGCCGCGGCGGACGACCGCTTCGTCCCCGGGGAGACCGGCCTGCTGGAGCAGTCCGTGGCCCTGCTGGGGGAGCTCCTGCTGGACCCGGCGACGGAGAACGGCCTGTTCCGGGCGGACTATGTCCGGGGCGAAGGGGCCAATCTGGCCGACCGCATCCGTGCCGAGCGAAGCGACAAGATCGCGTGGGCCAACTGGCGGCTCATTCAGGAGATGTGCCGGGGCGAGGCCTTTTCCATCCACAAGCTGGGCACAGCGGAGGAGGCGGAGCGCGCTGAGCCCGCCGCCCTGTGGGCCGCCTATCAGGCGCTGCTGGCGCAGGCGCAGGTGATCTTCTGCTGCTGCGGCCCTGCAGAGCCGGAGCGGGTGGAGGCCGCGGTGCGCGCCTCCTTCGCCCCGCTGCTGGGCGGCGCGCGGGAGGGTGGCTTTCTCTGCACGGTCCGCCCAGAGCCTGCGGGCCCGGTCCGGCGGGTCTCGGAGTGGGCGGACGCCGCCCAGTGCAAGCTGGCGCTGGGCTTCCGCACCGGCGGCGTTACCGAGGCCGACTCCCGCTACCCGGCGATGGTGCTGTGCAGCGCCATGTACGGCGGCACCAGCCACTCCAAGCTGTTCCTGAACGTGCGGGAGCGGCTGAGCCTCTGCTACTATGCTGACTCCGCCTATGACCGGCTCAAGGGCATCCTGCTGGTGAGCACCGGCGTGGAGCCCGGCAGGCTGGAGGCGGCGGAGGCCGAGATCATGGCCCAGCTGGCGGCCATGGGCCGGGGAGAGTTTACGGAAAAGGAGCAGGCGTTGGCCGTCCGGGCGCTGTGCAGCAGCCTCATCGCCGGCAAGGACTGTCAGGGCCGGCTGGAGGACGGTGCGGTCACCGGATTCCTGACCCGCGGGGCCTTTCCGGACACCGACGGGCTCATCGCGGCGCTGGAGGCTGTGACGGCGGAACAGGTCGTGGAGGCCGCCGGGCTGATCCGGCCGGACACCGTATACTGCCTGCGGGGCAGGGAGGAGGACTGACATGGAGCGAAGGGAATATCCCCGGCTGGGAGAGACCGTCTGGCATGAGGTGCTGCCCAACGGCCTGCCGGTGTATGTGCTCACCCGGCCGGAGAGCAGTGAGCAGTTTGCCTGCTTTGCTGTCCGCTGCGGAGGAGCCTCCACCCGTATCCCGGACGGCCGGGGCGGCTGGGAGGACCTGCCCGCCGGCACGGCCCACTATCTGGAGCATAAGATGTTCGACACGGAGGGGGGCAGCGCCTCCGACCGCTTTGGCGAGACCGGCGCGTCGGACAACGCCTTTACCTCCGAGACCATGACGGCCTATTATTTCACCGGGACCCGGGACTTTGAGGAAAATCTCCGGACCCTGTTGAAGATGGTCTCCATCCCGTGGTTTACCCGGGAGAGCGTAGACAAGGAGCGGGGCATCATCGCGCAGGAGATTCGCATGAACGAGGACGACCCCTACGATGAATCCTATTGCCGCCTGATGGAGCTGATGTATGCCGCCGACCCGGTGAAGACCCGGGTGGTGGGCTCGGTGGAGTCCATACAGGACATCACGCCGGAACTGCTCTACCGCTTCCACCGGGTCTTCTACCGGCCGGAGAACATGGTGCTGGCGGCGGGCGGAGCGCTGGATCCGGCACGGGTGTGTGCCGTGGCCCGGGAGGTGCTGGGCGATCAGCCTTCCGGCCCTGCGTGGGAGCCCCCTATGGTGTCGGAGCCTGCCGAATGTGTCCGCACCGGTGGGGAGGCGGAGATGGAGGTCTCCATGCCCACCTTCCAGCTGGGCATCAAGGGCGACGGGGCCCCGGCGGGGAGCCGTCTGCGGCAGGAGCTGCTGGCCCGGCTGGCCTGCGATGCGCTGGCGGGGCCTTCTGCGCCGCTGTACAGCCGCCTCTACGGCGCGGGACTCATCAACGGGGACTTCTCCTGCTACTATGACGAGGCCACGGATACCTCCGCCCGGCTGGTGTTCAGCGGTGAAAGCCGTGACCCGGCCCGTGTGCGGGAGGAGCTTCTGAATGAGGCGGCCCGCCTGTCCCGGGAGGGCATCGACCCCGCCCTGTGGGAGCGCCTTACCCGGGCGGCCTACGGCGGCCGGCTCCACGAGCTGGACTACCTGCGGGACACCTGCATCGACATTGCCGCCGCCCACTTTGACGGAGAGGACTACCTCAACTTCCCGGCGCTGTGCGCCTCTCTGCGGAGAGAGGAAGCGGAGGCGTTGCTGGGCCGCTGGTGCGTTCCGGAGCGGACGGCGCTATTTGTGGCCCTGCCCGCAGAGAAATAAGCATATACAAGGAGTGATACCATGAACACACTGTCGTTTCCCGGCCTTGGGCTGGAGTTCAGCCTGAACCGGGTGGCCTTCAACCTGTTCGGCAAGGAAATCTACTGGTACGGCATCATCATTGCCTGCGGCTTTCTGCTGGCGGTGACCTTCTGCCTGAAGGTGATCGCCCCCAAGCTGTGCGTGGACGCGGACAAGCTGCTGGACGCCCTGTTCCCTGCGGTTCCGGCGGCTATCATCGGCGCCCGTATTTATTACGTGGTCTTTTATCTGGACCTCTATAAGGATGCCGCAGGGCGCTTCCAGTGGGGGAAAGCCATCGCCATCTGGGACGGCGGGCTGGCCATCTATGGCGGCCTCATTGCCGCCGCGCTGGTGGGGCTGATCTACTGCAAGGTACGGAAGCAGCCCTTCTGGAGCTATATGGACGTGGCCTGCATTGGCTTTCTCATCGGCCAGATCGTGGGCCGCTGGGGCAATTTTGTGAACGTGGAGGCCTATGGCGGCGTGACCGCCGTGCCGTGGCGCATGTGCTCTGAGAGCATTGCCGCCGAGCTGCTGGCCAAGGGTGAAATCACGGCAGAGACTGCCCAGCAGATCCTGGACGGCACGCTGGGCGTCCACCCCACCTTCCTGTACGAGTCCCTGTGGAACCTGCTGGGGCTGGCGCTGCTGCTGGTGCTGATCCGCAAGGGCCGCCGGTTCGAGGGGCAGGTCTTCGCCAGCTATGCCCTGTGGTACGGCGTGGGCCGCACGGCCATTGAGGGCCTCCGCACCGACAGCCTGTACTTCTTCAACACCGGCCTGCGGACCTCGCAGATCGTGGGCATCCTGTCCGCGGCGGCGGCGCTGGTGTTTCTCATCGTGCGGTTCAGAACGGCCAGGCCGGAGGACCTGCCCGAGAACAGAATGAAAAAAGAACGGGAGGCGGATGACCATGACGGCGATCAGGCTTGACGGCACGGCGCTGGCGGCAAAAGTGAAGGCCCGGGTGCGGGAAGAGGCGGCTGCGCTGCCCCGCCGGCCCGGACTGGCTGTGATCCTGGTGGGGGAGGACCCGGCCTCCCGGGTGTACGTGAACAGCAAACGCAAGGACTGTACAGACTGCGGCCTTTACAGCGAGGAGTATGCCCTCCCCGCTGCGGTGGGGCAGGAAGCTCTGCTGGAGCTCATCGACACACTGAACGGCCGGGAGGAGATCGACGGCATTCTGGTCCAGCTGCCTCTGCCCGCGGGCTATAAGGAGCAGACCGTGCTGGAGGCCATCGACCCAGCCAAGGATGTGGACTGCTTCCACCCTTACAACGTGGGCCGTATGTCCATCGGCAAGCCGGTGTTCCGCCCCTGCACGCCGGCTGGTGTGATGGAGCTGCTGGCGGAGTACCACATCGAACCGGCGGGGAAGGAGTGTGTGGTGCTGGGCCGGTCCAATATCGTGGGGAAGCCCATGGGGATGCTCCTGCTGGCGGCCCACGGCACAGTGACCACCTGCCACTCCCGCACGCCGGACGTGAAGACCATCGTGGCCCGGGCGGACATTCTGGTGTCCGCCGTGGGCAAGACCGGTTTCGTCACCGCCGACATGGTGAAAGAGGGTGCTGTGGTCATCGACGTGGCCATGAACCGGGACGAAAACGGTAAGCTCTGCGGCGATGTGACGGCGGAGGCGGCGGAGCGGGCTGGCTGGCTCACCCCGGTCCCCGGCGGTGTGGGCCCCATGACCCGGGCCATGCTCATGGAAAACACCTTGACCGCGGCGAAGCTGCATCAGGGCGTTTGAGAAGGCGGTTTTGTGATAATATGATAAAAAGAGCTCCCCGTGCCTCAAGGGTACGGGGAGCTCTTTTATTCCGGTTTGAATTCCTTTTTTGCGTACTGGCACCACGGCGTCAGCGGGCACAGGCCGCACTTGGCCTGCCGCGCGGTACACACGGCCCGGCCGTGGAGCACCAGCCGGTGGCAGAAGTCGTTGGACTCCTCCGGCGGCAGCACCGCCCGCAGCTGCGTCTCCACCTTGGCGGGGTCCTTGGTGCCGTCGGTGAGGCCCAGCCGGCCAGAGATGCGGATGCAGTGGGTGTCCGCCACCACCACGCCGGGGGTGTGATAGATGTCGCCCAAGATCAGGTTGGCGGTCTTGCGGCCTACACCGGGGAGCTTCAGCAGGTCCTCCATGGTGCCGGGGACCTTTCCGCCGTAATCCCGCAGGAGCATCTGGGCGCACAGGACGATGTCCCGGCTCTTGGCCCGGAAAAATCCACAGGAATGGACGTATTGGCCCACCTCCTCCGGGTCGGCCTGTGCGAAGGCTTCCAGCGTGGGGAAACGCTTGCACAGAGCGGGCATCACCTGATTGACCCGCTCATCGGTACACTGGGCTGCCAGCCGTACGGCGAAGAGCAGCTCATAATCCTTTGGATAGGGAAGGGAGCACAGCGCGTCAGGATACAGGGCTTTCAGCGCATCCACCATGGAGCGGACATCGGAACTGTTTGTCATTGAGAACCACCTCGATGTCGATAATACCATAAAAGCGTGCAAAATGCGACAGGCTTTTTCGAAAACGCCGATTGTAGGAGAAACAAAAACTTGCTATAATGAAGTAAATTAATGAAAGGCGGCGGTCAAAATGGTTTTGGAGTATATGGACTATGTGTCCCGGTTCGATCCGGAGGTCGGTGCGGCAATCCGGCAGGAGTATGAGCGGCAGCAGCACAATATCGAGCTCATTGCATCGGAGAACATTGTGTCTGATGCGGTATTGGCTGCGGCAGGCAGCGTGCTCACCAACAAGTACGCCGAGGGCTACCCCGGCAAGCGGTATTACGGCGGCTGCCAGTGTGTGGACATTGCCGAGAACCTGGCCATCGAGCGGGTCTGCAAGCTCTTCGGAGCAAGGTTTGCCAACGTCCAGCCACACTCTGGTGCGCAGGCCAACTACGCGGTCTATATGGCGCTCTGCCAGCCGGGAGATACCGTGCTGGGCATGGATCTGAACCACGGCGGCCACCTGACCCACGGCAGCCCGGTGAACTACTCTGGTAAGTACTTCCATATCGTCTCCTATGGTGTGGACGAAGCTACCGGCCGCATTGACTACGATGAGGTAGCCCGCATTGCCCGGGAGTGCCGCCCGAAGATGATTGTGGCCGGCGCATCCGCCTATCCCCGCGTGATCGACTTCGCCCGCTTCCGTGCCATCGCCGATGAGGTGGGCGCTTATCTCTGGGTGGACATGGCCCACATTGCCGGGCTGGTGGCGGCGGGGCTGCACCCTTCGCCCGTGCCCTATGCCCACGTGGTGTCCTCCACGACCCACAAGACCCTCCGGGGCCCTCGCGGCGGCCTGCTGCTTACCAATGACGAGGCCATTGCCAAGAAGCTCAACTCCGCAGTATTCCCCGGCTCTCAGGGCGGCCCGCTGATGCACATCATCGCGGCAAAGGCCGTGGCCTTTGGCGAGGCGCTGAAGCCCGAGTTCAAGACCTATCAGCAGCACGTGGTGGAAAATGCTGCTGCGCTGGCGGATGGGCTCACCAAGCGGGGCATGAAGCTGGTCTCCGGCGGTACGGACAACCATCTGGCCCTCATCGACTTGCGGGATATGGGCGACCTCACCGGCAAGGAACTGGAGCGGCGGCTGGACGAGATGCGCATCACCGCCAACAAGAACAAGGTGCCTGGAGACCCCCGTTCCCCCTTCCAGACCAGCGGCCTGCGGGTGGGCAGCCCTGCCGTCACCAGCCGGGGCTTTGACGCCGCGGACATGGACAGGGTGGCCGAATTCATCACCCTGGCCGCCACGGATTTTGAGGCCAATAAGGATGCTATCCTGGCAGGCGTGGCCGACCTCACCGACCGGCACCCCATCTACGAATGACCGGATGCTCCGGCCCGCTGAAAACCTCCGGCGGGCCGGACCTTTTTGCCCTGAGCCCCTTGCACGAACGTTTGTTCTGTGATACAATCGGTCTATACTGAAACAGGGAGGTGACCCACTGTGTATCAGCCTCTGGCGGACCGCATCCGCCCCCAGACACTGGATGAGGTAGTGGGCCAGCGGCATATTCTCGGCCCGAATGGCCTGCTCCGTCGGGTCATCGAGAGTGGGAATATCCCAAATATGGTGTTCTACGGCCCGTCCGGTACGGGCAAGACCACTGTGGCCAATATCATTGCCAAGCAGTCGGGCCGCGCCCTGCGGCGGCTCAATGCCACGACGGCCTCTCTCTCTGACGTGCGGGACGTGATGGATGAGGTCGGCACTCTGGTGGCCCCCAACGGGGTTCTGCTCTATCTGGATGAGATCCAGTATTTCAATAAGAAGCAGCAGCAATCTCTGCTGGAGTTCATCGAGAACGGAAAGATCACTCTCATCGCCTCCACCACGGAGAATCCCTATTTCACCATTTTTAACGCGATCCTGTCACGCTCTACGGTTTTCGAATTCAAGGCGCTGACAGCGGATGACCTGCTGCCCGCCATCGACCGGGCCACCGGCATTCTGGCCGGAGAGCTGGGTGCGGAGGTGACCTGCGAGCCCGGGGTGCGGGAGCATCTGGCCTCCGCCAGCGGAGGGGACGTGCGCAAGGCCCTCAATGCGGTAGAGCTGCTGGTGACCGCCGGGCGCATCAGCGGAGGAAAGCTGACCATCACGATGACGGACGCCCAGGTGGTGGCCCAACGGTCCGCCATGCGGTATGACCGGGATGGGGACAACCATTTTGACACCGCCTCCGCACTGATGAAGTCCCTCCGGGGCTCTGACCCGGACGCTGCCCTCCACTATCTGGCCCGGCTGTTGGAGGCAGGAGACATGATCACCGCCATCCGCCGCCTGCTGTGCTCCGCCAGCGAGGATGTGGGCATGGCCTATCCACAGGCTATCTCTATTGTAAAGGCCTGTGTGGACAGCGCCCTCCAGTTGGGTCTGCCGGAGGCGCGTCTGCCGTTGGCGCAGGCGGCCATCCTGCTGGCCACGGCGCCCAAGTCAAACAGCGTCTATATGGGCATCGCCGCGGCCGCTGCAGACGTGAAAAAGGGCAATCTGGGGGACTTCCCCCGGCACCTCCAGAACGTCCACGCCGACGGCACGGGTTTTGAGCGGGAGCAGGGCTATCTCTACCCCCATGACTATCCCAATCACTATGTGGAGCAGCAGTACCTGCCCGACAGGCTGGTGGGGCGGCATTATTACGAGTACGGCCCCAACAAGTCAGAGCAGGCGGCAAAGGCGTACTGGGACAAGATCAAGAAAGGCTGAAGGAGGGCGAAGGTCATGCCCATGGACATTCAGGTGGGCGACGTGCTGGAGATGAAAAAGCCCCATCCCTGCGGCAGCAGCCGCTGGCAGGTGCTCCGGGTGGGGATGGATTTCAAGCTGCGCTGCCTCGGCTGCGGCCGGGAGATGATGGTACCCCGGGCCAAGGCGGAGAAGGCCGTCCGGCATGTGGTAAGACCAGAATAAGCAGAGGAGCCCGCGGGAATTTCCCGCGGGCTCTTTTTCTGCCCTTTTTCTGCGGCTGGCTCGTCTATAATGGTCCCATCGTCCAGAGAGGAGCCCCGGCCATGACTGTGGTGTACATAGACCTGCTGTTTCTGCTGAATCTCACCGCGAATTATCTGCTCCTGCTGGGGGCTGGACGGATGTCCGGGGCAGTTCTGCGGCGGTGGAGGATCGCATTGGGTGCGGCGGCAGGGGCGCTCTATGCGGTGCTGGTATTTTTGCCGGGGCTGGGGTGGATGTCCTTATGGCCCTGCCGGCTGGGCGCAGGAATGTTGATGCCGGTGGTCGCCTATGGGGGTGAGCGCCGGCTGCTCCGTATAATCCTGACCTTTTTCGGTGCATCCGCCGTGCTGGCGGGGCTGGTACTGGGGGCGGAGCTGCTGGGCAGTTCGGCGCTGACCCTCCGGGGCGGGGTGCTGTACAGCGCATTGGATCTGCGGCTGCTCCTGCTGCTGTTTATCCTGTGCTACTGCCTGCTGACGCTGGTGTTCCGCCGCCAGAGCGGGAATGGCGGCCGGCGCGCGCTGATCCAATTGACGGTCCTGTTGGCGGGGGAGCGGGTGGTTTTGACGGCTCTGGTGGATACCGGACACACCCTCACCGACCCGGCGGACAACAGGCCGGTGGTGGTGGCCGAGGCGGACCGCTTCCGCCGCCTTCTGCCGTCTGCCTCTGACCCGGCCCGGCCTGTGGAGGCGCTGAAGGCGTGCCATCAGGCCGGCTTGAGTACTGCACGGCTTCTGCCGTACCGTGCGGTGGGGGTGGAGTGCGGCCTGCTGCTTGCACTCCGGGCGGACAGTGTGCGGGCCGGGGAGCGGGAACTGGGCGGCCTGCTCATCGCGCTGTCTCCCACGCCGCTGGGGGAGGGAGAATATCAGGCTTTGATCGGAGGAATATGACATGACCCTGACCATATTGCGTGCCCGGCTGGACCGGCTGTTGGTCCAACTGGGACTGCCGCTCCACGGCAGCATTTTTTATATCGGCGGCAGCGATACGCTGCCCGCCCCGCTGACCCGCGAGGAGGAGCAGCAACTCATGGCTCAGCTCAATGCAGAGGGGGAGCAGGGGACTGCCCGGGACCGGCTCATCGAGCACAATCTGCGGCTGGTGGTGTACATCTCCAAGCGGTTTGAGAACACCGGCGTGGGCATCGAGGACCTCATTTCCATCGGCACCATCGGCCTCATCAAGGCGGTGGAGACCTACCAGCCGGACCGCAACATCAAGCTGGCTACCTATGCCAGCCGCTGCATTGAAAATGAGATCCTGATGCACCTGCGCAAGATTGCCAACCGGCGCAGCGAGGTCTCGCTGGATGAGCCGCTGAACGTGGACTGGGACGGGAACGAACTGCTGCTCTCCGATGTGCTGGGCACGGAGGGCGACCTCATTGAAAAGCCCGTGGAGGAGAGCGCGGAGCGGGATCTGCTCTTTCAGGCGGTGGGCCGGCTCAGTGAGCGGGAGCGCACGATCATCACTCTGCGCTTCGGGCTGGACGGGGCCCCGGAGCGTACCCAGAAGGAGGTCGCCGATCTGCTGGGCATCTCGCAATCCTACATTTCCCGGCTGGAGAAGCGGATCATCAACCGGCTGAAACGTGATATTTTGAGCCAACTGTAAAGTGAAAACACAATACATAAGACTGAATGCCGAATACGCCGCCGGAGCCGCTACCGGCGCAAAAATCCATCGAAAGCGGTCATGCGATAAAAAATAAAGCCGGGTCCGCCGCGGTATGAACGTCCCTCCGGGGGAAATACTGAAAGCAGTATTTAAACGGGGTGAGGCTATGCACGGCAAGGTGGAGATATGCGGCGTCAATACGTCCCGGCTGAAGGTGCTCAAGAGTGAGGAGAGCATGGCACTTCTCCGCAGGGCACGGGCCGGGGACATGGCCGCCCGGGAAGAGCTCATTGCCGGCAATCTGCGGCTGGTATTGTCGGTGATCCAGCGGTTCAACGGCAGGGGAGAGAGTGCGGACGACCTGTTTCAGGTGGGCTGCATCGGCCTTATCAAGGCCATAGACAATTTCAATGTAGATCTGGATGTGAAGTTTTCCACCTATGGTGTGCCCATGATCATCGGAGAGATTCGCCGCTATCTCCGGGACAACAGCGCTATGCGGGTGTCCCGCTCCCTGCGGGACACCGCCTACCGGGTGCTTCAGGCCAGAGAGGCTTTGCAGGCGGAGCACCAGCGGGAGCCCACCGTGGAGGAGATCGCCGCCTATTTGGGCCTGCGACGGGAGGAGGTCGTGATGGCATTGGATGCGGTGGTGGACCCGGTGTCCCTGTCCGAACCGATCTACTCTGACGGCGGGGACACCGTCTGTGTGATGGATCAGGTGAAGGATACGGGCAATACGGATGAGCGATGGCTGGAGCACATTGCGCTGGGAGATGCCATCGGCCGCCTGTCGGAGCGGGAGCGCCGCATCCTCACCCTGCGCTTTTTTCAGGGCAAGACCCAGATGGAGGTGTCCGCAGAGGTTGGTATCTCGCAGGCGCAGGTGTCACGGTTAGAGAAGAACGCTCTGAACCGTATCCGGAAAGAGCTGTAAAAAAGGACCGCCGTACCTGCGGCGGTCCTTTTTGTTTTACAGCATGGAGCCAGTCTTTTGGAGCCGGGCCTGCCAATCAAAGGCGTGCTCCAGCAGGATGGGGT
Source organism: uncultured Oscillospiraceae bacterium (assembly GCA_934667095.1). Taxonomy (GTDB): domain Bacteria; phylum Bacillota; class Clostridia; order Oscillospirales; family Oscillospiraceae; genus Enterenecus. The sequence continues at coordinate 85,091 of CAKULE010000006.1, forward strand.
GATGCCCGCCGGCGGACAAGGCCTGTTCCAGTGCCTGAGCAAGCCCGGTACGGTAGTCCGGATGGGCACAGCGCTCGATCAGGAGTCGGGCGCACTCCACGTCGTCGCGGCCGCGGAGATCGGCGACGCCGTACTCACTGACGACTACATCCACATCGTGGTGGATGACGTCCACGTGGGGAGTGACCGGCACAAAGCAGGAGATTTGGCCACCCTTACGAACGGAGGGCATGAGCATGACGGAGAGTGCGGCGTTGGCGGCGAAGGTGGCGCCGCCGCCGATACCGTTTACCACCTGCCGACCGGCGATGTGGCTGGAGTTTACGTTGCCGAACAGATCCATTTCGATGCCGGTATTCAGGGCCAGTAGGCCCACGCTGCTGATGGCGGCGGAGCCGTTGCAGACCTCCATACTGCGCAGGACCAGCCGCTCAGAGAGCTCTGGACCAATGGCCTGCAGCAGCTCCAGCGTGCGCGCGTCGGTGGCGATAGAGCCACCGGAGAGCTGAGCGGCCTTACCGGAGGCCAGAAGCTCCACCATTCCGGCCTGAAGTGCCCCGCAGAAGAAGGTGAGATCCCGATACCCGCTGCCGTCAAAGGCTGCGAGAATAGCCTGTGACAGGCTGCCGATCCCGGTCTGGACAGGGGGGAGGGTGTGTCCCGGGAATGCGTCGGCCAGAAATTCCATCAGATTGCGGCAGATGGCCTGCTCGATCTCGGTGGGGACAGGCGCAGGGGGCAGGTAGTCAGGCTGGTCAGAGCGGACGATGGCGATAATCTTACCGGGATCGGCCTGAACCCACGGCCGGCCGATCCGCTGGGAGGGGGAGACCAGTGAGCGGCCGCAGTGGGCGGGGTCGTCTTCATACACGTCGTGCAGACCGGCCAGAAGGGCGGGCTGTGCCTCGTTCAGCTCGATGATGATGGACTTTGCCTGTCGGCAGATGAGCTGAGTCATACCCACGGAGGCAGTGGGGATCAGGCGGCCGTCATCGTCCAGAGCGAGGGCTTCTACGATGGCAACGTCAGGCGTGCCAAAGGCACCGGAGGCGAACAGCCGGGGCATTTTTCCCATGGCTGCCTCCACGTACCGCAGCTCCTGCCGGTTTGCCAGCTTCCGCACAGCAGGGGACACGGTGAAGGGCGCCCGCCGCCGCAGGAGACCTACATTGGCCAGTGCGTCTTCAATAGGCGGGGAGAGCTGCGCGGCGGTGATGAGGTCAATGGAGCGGATGTCGCCGGCCGCGCCGCGGGCGGCCAGCGCAGACAGCGTTGCCTTCGGGTCGCCTGCGGAGGTATAGCCGCTGGCGGCCAGAATGGCACCCTCCGGGATCAATGCCGCGGCCTGCTCCGCACTGCGGAGCAGGCTGTGCATGGACTGGGGGACTTTATACAGCGGCGCTGTCATATTTTGCGTTTTCATAGCCGGTTCCCGCCGCGGCGACGGCAAAGGAGTCCAGCTTGCGGCCCAGCATGATCTCCAGCCGGCCGCCAAGTCTGGTCAGGGCAGCGGAGTCGATGCCTGTGTCGTACCCCATGCGGCCCAGCATGGAGGCGAAGTCCTCTGTGGAGACCAGCCCAGTGCGGCCCTGTGTGAAGTAATAATCTCCTGTGCCCTTGACGATGGTGCCGTCCATGCAGTTGGCGGGCTGTCCGCCGATACCGCCCAGCGTACACTCAAACTGGCGGATGCCCTGTTCCATCGCGGCGCAGTAGCAGGCCATGCCCATTCCGTTGATATCGTGGACGTGGAGGACGTGCCGGGAGGGATCGGGCCAGCGGCGCATGACCTCAGCACAGTACTCAGCCATCCGGTCAGGGGCGGCTGCGCCATCCGGGTCGGAGTGCTCAATCTCGTCAAAGCCCATGTCGAACAGACGGTCGTCAAATTCATAGGCCAGCGACAGGGGCATTTCGCCCTCAATGGGGCAGCCGAAGATGGTGCCGACGTTGGCGCAGACCCGCTCGATGCCGCCGTTGTGCAGCATCCGGACCATCTGCCTGGCCTCCTCGAACAGATCTTCGTGGGTGCGGTTCATGTTTTTGCGGGCGTAGGATTCGCTGGTGGCCAGCTGGCCGGTAAGCACGCGGTCAACAGGCGCACCGGCGGCTTTCATGGCGACGGCACGCTCCACGGCCTTGCGGTTGAGGGCGAGGAAGGTGTACTCAACTCCCTCGACCCGGGGGAGCATCATGGCGAAGGCGTTGATGTCCCGGAACTGGGGCAGATAGACCGGGTGGGCGAAGGAGCCGACTTCGATCTTTTTTACGCCCGAGGCGATCAGCCCGTTGAGCAGCTCCAGCCGGAGCTCCAGAGGCATGTAATGCTCTTCGTGCTGAAGGCCGTCCCGGAGGGTCGTGTCAGCAATCAAAACTTTCTGCATACGAAACCTCTCTTACTTGCTCTCCACGATCAAGGACACGCCCTGTCCGCCGCCGCAGCAGAAGGTGACGAGACCGCGGCCGCCGCCGCGCCGGTTCAGCTCGTAGACCATCTTGGTCACCAGAATACCGCCGGTAGCGGCCAGAGGATGGCCGAGGGCGATGGCGCCGCCGTTGGGGTTGAGCTTGTTCAGATCCATACCGAGTTCCTTGATGCAGGACAGAGACTGAGGAGCGAAGGCCTCGTTCATCTCGATCACGTCGATGTCGTCCATGGTCAGGCCGGTCTTGGAAAGGAGCTTGCGGGTGGCGGCCACGGGGCCGATGCCCATGATGGTGGGATCGACGCCGGCGGAGGTGAAGCCGTTGATATAGCCGAGGATCTCGCAGCCGAGGGACTTGGCCTTCTCGGCTTCCATCAGGATCACGGCGCTGGCGCCATCGCTGTTGGGGGAGCTGTTCCCTGCGGTGGTAACACCGTCGGGCTTAAAGGCGGGCTTCAGCTTGGCCAGAGTTTCCATAGTGCAGTCCCGGCGGAAGACCTCATCGGTGTCTACGGTGACGCTGGTGCCCTTCTTGGCGTTGGAAATGGTGACGGGAACGATCTGATCCTTGAAGTAGCCGTGATCCCATGCGTTGGTGGCCTTCCGGTGACTCTCCACGGCAAAGGCATCGCAGTCCTCACGGGTGAGATGGTAGCGCTCGGCGAGGTTTTCGGCGGTGATGCCCATGTGGGGGTTGCCGATTTCCTCGGGAGCCAGCTGGGTCTTCCCGCGGAAAGCAGGGGGGGTCATGTCGTGCAGACGGTTCTGCTGCATCAGCACGTAGGGCCGGTTGGAATCAGATTCCACGCCGCCGGCCAGAACACAGTCCGCATCACCGGCGCGGATCAGGGCATCGGCCAGAGAAATGGCGGTAAGGGAGGTGCCGCAGCGGCGGTCCACGGTGATGCCGGGGACGGTGATGGGCAGGCCGGCCTCCAGCGCAACATAGCGGCCCATATTGGAAATGTCGTGGGAATAAAGGTTGCCGTAGACGACTTCGTCGATCATGCTGCCGTCGATCCCGGCGCGCTTGACCGCTTCACGGACAACCAGCGCGCCCAGCTGATGGGCGGGCACATCGGACAGAACGCCGCGGATGCGGCCGACAGGAGTGCGGACGGCGGCGACAATAGCAGTTTTTCTCATAGCTTGGTTACTCCTTTTTGTCATCAACAATGGCGAACGCACGGACCCAGCCGGCGCTGGCGCGTTCGATTTTTATGGGGACACCGAAGAATTTGAAGCCGAAGGGAGGCAACTGCTCCAGATTGGTGAGCTTCTCGTACTGAACATAGGCCTTCGTTGCCCCGGCCTTGTGACCCTCCCAGCAGACGGAGGGGTCGCCTGTCTGCTGGAACTGCTTCAGAGCGTATTCTCTGGGAACGTCCCAGCTCCAGGCGTCGGTGCCCACAGCCCGAACACCCTGATCCAGCAGCCACAGGGTCCCCTCGCGGCCGACACCGCAGCCCTTCTCGAGATACTTTGGGTTTCCCCACTCGGACATGGCGTTGGTGCGCAGGAGGATAATGTCGCCGGGCTTCAGCTGATAGCCGATCTGATCGAAATACTCTTTGAAGTCCCGGGAGGTGCAGACGTAGCCGTCCGGCTTGTTGTAAAAATCGACCACAACGCCGTCCCCGATAAACCAGTCCAGCGGGACCTCGTCCACGGTCCATGCGGGCTCGCCGCCGTTCATGGTGGGGTGATAGTGGTAAGGGGCGTCCACGTGGGTGCCGGTGTGGCTGGAGAGCTGGAGCTGCTCGATGGCCCAGCCGTGGCCATCGAGGCACTGTTCCCGGGTCAGGCCGGGATAGGCGGCCAGGAAAGTGGTGACGGACTCCTCGTCGGTATGCCGGCGGTAGTTGATCTTCGGGATCTGTACTGGCCGGTCAACGGGCAGACCGTCGATGATGCTGACGCTCAGATCAATGATTTCCATGCTGTACACCTCAGACTTTCAGCGGATCGATGCCCATGATCTGGCGGGCCTCCGCCGGAGTCGCGGGCTGCTTGTTGAACAGGCGGATGAGCTGCGCGGCGCGCTCCACCAGCGAGGCGTTGGTGGCCGTGACGCCGCGGTCCATATAGAGATTGTCCTCCAGACCGACCCGCACGCCGTTGGCGCCCAGCGCGATGGCACTGTACAGAATGGGCAGGTGGCCGCTGCCGATGCCGGTGGCGGACCACAGGGTGCCTTCGGGCAGGTGGCGCACCAGATACTGCAGATTCTCCGGGGTGGCGTCCATGCCGCCCAGAACACCCAGCACGAACTGGCACCAGAGGGGCTCCTTCAGCAGCTTCAGCTTGTTATAGTAATGGGTGGCGTTGCCCAGCATGCCCATGTCGAAGACCTCGACTTCGGGCTTCACGTTACATTCCAGATAGGTGTTGGCCAGCTCCTTCAGGAATGCGGGGTCATTGTTGAATTCCTTGGAGTCGGCCCAGTTGAAGGTGCCGGCATCGAAGCTGCCGACCTCAATCTCAGGAATGCGGCGGAAGTGCTCCATGCGGGCGGCATTGGAATAGCGGCCGTCGGGACCGGGGCCGCCGGAGGAGGTGCAGTTGATGATGACATCGCACTCCTTGTGACTGCGGATGAGGGCAACGGTTTTCTGAAACAGCTTCCAGTCCATAACGCCTTTTTCGTTCTCGTCCCGCATGTGCAGGTGGACAACGGCTGCGCCGGCCTTCCATGCCGCGATGGCGTCCTCCGCAATCTGCTCCGGGGTGACGGGCAGGGCGCTGTTCTTGCTGCGGGGAGTGGCGGTCCCGGTCATGGCGCAGGAGATCACGACCCGGCTTTTTCTCAGTTCTTCAAGTTCCATTTCAGTTTCCTCCGGGTCAGAATTTCCCCGCCATGGGGCAGGCGCACCAGTGGTCCGGCGCGATTTCCTTCAGTTCGTAGGGGGCCTCGGCGCACTCTTTGGTGGCATAGGGGCAGCGGGGGGCGAAACGGCAGCCGGGCTTGGGATCGACAGGGGAGGACAATTCGCCGGTGAGGGCCTCACTCTCCAAATTGTGCTGCCCCAGCGCGGGGATGGGGATGGCGGCCAGTAGAGCCTTGGTGTAGGGATGGGCGGGGTGGGCAAACAGTTCCCGGGAGCTGGCGCGCTCGATCATCTGGCCCAGGTACATGACGCCGATCTCGTCCGAAATATGCTTTACTACGGACAGGTTATGGGTGATGAACATATAGGTCAGGCCCATCTGATCCTGCAGGTCCATCAGCAGGTTGAGCACCTGCGCCTGAATGGAGACATCCAGCGCGGACACGGGCTCGTCACACACGATGAACTTGGGGTTCAGAGCCAGAGCCCGGGCAATGCCGATACGCTGCCGGCGTCCGCCGTCCATTTCGTGGGGATACATGGAGGCATAGCGCTCCGTGAGTCCAACGGTCTTCATCAGTTCGTAGGTGCGTGCCTCGACCTCCTCAGAGGAGGAGCACATCTTATGGAAGCGCAGAGGCTCCTCGATAGTCTGGAACACGGTCTTCCGGGGGTCCAGAGAGGCATACGGGTCCTGAAAGACGATCTGCATCTCCTGTCGCAGGGCGACAGACTCCTTTTTACTGCACTGGAGGATGTTCTTGCCCTCGAAGAGAACCTCGCCGGAGGTGGCGGGGAGCAGGCGCAGGATGGTGCGGCCCAGCGTGGATTTGCCGCAGCCGGACTCGCCCACGATGCCGAGGGTCTTGCCGGCATCGATGGAGAAGCTCACATCGTCCACGGCGTGGAGCTTTCCGCGGGGGGTGTCGAAGTACTTTTTAAGGTTTTTACACTGAAGAATCGGCTCGCTCATGCCTGCGCCGCCTCCTTTGCGAAAAGATGACACTTGATGTAGTGGGTCCCTTCCACCAGCTCGGGGGCGGAGGCGTCAGCCACGTACACGGTCCCGTCAGCGGCGGTGCGCTCCACTTGACAGGGGACCTTGCACTGCTCCATGCAGTTGGGGCAGCGGGGATTGAACTTGCAGCCCTCGGGCAGGCAGGTGGGTTCAGGCATCAGGCCGTCGATGGGCTGGAGGCGATGGGTCTCCACGTTGATATTGGGGATGGACCGGAACAGTCCAACGGTATAGGGGTGGTGCTTGCGGTCGGGATCAAAAATGTCCTCCACTGTGCCGTACTCTACGATTTCGCCGGCATACATGATGGCCACGTAGTCACAGATGTTGGCCACAACGCCGAGGTCGTGGGTGATCATCAGCATGGAGGAGCCCAGCTCCTGGCGGAGGCGGCGCATCATGTTCAGCACCTGTGCCTGAATGGTTACGTCCAGCGCGGTGGTGGGCTCGTCCGCGATGAGCAGTTCGGGGTTGCAGGCGATGGCAATGGCGATGACCACGCGTTGCTTCATGCCGCCGGAGAACTGGTGAGGATAGTCGTCCATGCGGAAGGCGGGGATGCCGACCATCTCCAGCAGACGGCCGATCTCGGCGTCCAGCTCGTCGCCCTTCAGCTCGGGGCGGTGGAGTTTGATGACCTCAGCGATCTGGTCGCGGACAGTGAGCACGGGGTTCAGGCTGGTCATGGGATCCTGGAAGATCATGGAGATGCGTCCGCCGCGGATCTTGCGCATCTGGACTTCGGTTTTTTCCAGCAGATTCTCACCGTTGAACCAGATTTCGCCGGAGGGGACCTTGGCGGTGAACTTGGGCAGGAGCTGGAGGATGGACAGGGCAGTGGTGGTCTTGCCGGCACCGGTCTCGCCCACCAGACCGAGGGTCTTGCCCTTGGGAATGGTCAGGCTGATGTCGTTGACGGCGTGTACGATCTCGCCCTCGGTGACGTACTGGATGGTGAGATTCTTGATCTCAAGCAGATTGGTATGCGTATCCATAGTTCGTCCTCCTTAAGCCTTGCCCTTGAGGCGGGGGTCAAGCGCATCGCGCAGACCGTCGCCGAACAGGTTGATGGACAGCGCGGTAATGGTGATAAAGATAGTGGGGAAGATGACGATGTGGCCGGTGTAGCGCAGGGAACCGATGCCGTCAGAGGCGATCTGGCCCCACTCGGGGGTGGGGATGGGAGCGCCGAGGCCGAGGAAGGAGAGCAGTGCGCCCATCAGAATGTTGCGCGCCACTTGCATGGTGGCCTGCACCAGAATAGTGCCCATGGCGTTGGGAATGATGTGGGTCATGATAATGCGGGCGTCATTCAGGCCAAGGGCGCGCTCGGCCTCGATGTACTCCTGATCCACCAGATTGAGCACGGCGGAGCGTATCACGCGGGTGAAGCTGGCCAGCTGGCCGATGGCGATGGCACAGACCAGCTGCACGATGCCGCTGCCGAAGCCGGCGGAGATGGCCAGCGCCAGCAGCACGCTGGGGATGGAGATGAGGATGTCGAAGGCACGCATGAGCAGGCTATCGAACTTGCCGCCGTAGTAAGCTGCGGTGGTGCCGAGGATCACGGCCACGATGGTGGTGATAGCAGTAGTACCGAAGCCCAGCAGGAGAGAGATGCGGCTGCCGTGGATGATGCGGGCGAAGAGGTCGCGGCCCATACCGTCGCAGCCGAACCAGTGAGCGGCGCTGGGCTTGGCCAGCTTGTCCGCTGCGGACTGAGTAACGGCGGCGCTGTAATCCACGATCACGTCGGCGAAGACGGCCATGAGAATGAGCAGGATGATGACCACCATAGACACCATGGCGACCTTGTTCTTTTTCAGCCGGCGCCAGGCATCCGCATAGGCACTGTTGACTTTTTTCTTTGGTTTAGCCATTGGTGGCAGCCTCCTTCTTGGCGGACTTGCGTACCTTGCCGCCGGAGTATTTTGCGCGGATGCGGGGATCGACGGCTGCGTACAGCAGGTCCACCACCAGCATGATCATCATGAAGGTGAAGGCCATCAGGGTGATCGCACCGATGACCAGAGGAACGTCGTTGCGGTTCAGGGCGTCTTGCACCAGGGTGCCCAGACCGGGGATGACGAACACCTTTTCCATGGCCACGGCGCCGCCGAGCAGAGCGCCCATGGTGGTGCCGGAAATAGTGATCAGAGGCAGCAGGGCGTTGCGGAAGGCGTGACGCCAGATGGTGGTGCGCTCGGCCACGCCCTTGGCCCGGGCGGTGCGGATGTAGTCCTGACGGGTGGTATCCAGCATGGTGGAACGGGTAAAGCGCAGGAACTGGGCGGAATAGGAGATGCCCAGCGTGAGGGCGGGGAGAATCCAGCTCTTCCAGCCATTGGTGACGCCGCTGGCCGGGACCAATCGGAATTTATAGGAGAAGACCAGCACCAGCAGCGCCGCCATACAGAAGGTAGGAATAGCAGACAGGAGCATGGAGGCCACCGTTGCGATCCGGTCCAGCACTGAATACTGCTTGACGGCCGAGAGCACGCCCAGCGAGATGCCGACCACCATGGCGATGGCCATGCTGAGCAGGGTCAGCTTGATGGTGTAGGGCCAGCGGCCCATAATGATCTTCATAACAGGCTCATTGTAGTAGTAAGAAGTACCGAAGTCGCCCTTGCAGATCCCGAGAACGTACTTGCCGTAGCGGACGATCAGGGGATCGTGGAGGCCGAGCTCTTCGTTGTAGGCCCAGATGTCCTCTTCGCTGGCATCGGGGCCCAGCTTCATACGGCCGGCGTCCACCTTGGACATGGACACCAGTCCGAATACGATAAAGATGATGATCAGCATCATGGGGATGATCGTCAGCAATCGCTTGATAACAAATTTAATCATATCTCTACTCCCATATCATAGGTTCGGGTCATAGGTTTGAGGGGGAGGGGCAGCCCGGCTGCCCGACGAAAGGGGCGGGGGCGAAAGATCATCTTTCGCCCCCGCAGGCGTTCCTGTTACCGGAGCGCGTTCGGTCCGGGCTTTAGTCGGCCCAGGTCCAGTTGCAGATGTAGTCGCTGAGGATGCTGGGGCACCAGGCCATGCCCTGCAGGTGCTCGGAGCAGCCGTAGTTCATGACCTGATAGGCGATGGGGATGTACATGCAGGTCTCACCGACCTCGGTGCTGATCTCCTCGTAGATGGCGATACGGGCAGCGTCATCAAAGGTTGTGCCGGCCTCGTCAATGCGCTCGGCGATGTTGGGGATGGTGTTGTTGCGGCCAACATAGCCGGTGGGCTTGTAGTAGAGCTTGTAGAACAGGGGAGCGTTGTAGGGAATGGAGGCCAGGTTCCAGGCGCAGGCTTCGATGTCGCCGGCGAACAGGGCGGTCTTGACTGCGCCGCTCTCCATGGAGTTGAGGGTGACATTCACGCCGATGGCGTCCATGGCCTCCTTAAAGGCGGCGCCCAGCGCGGGGCCGTAACCGCTGGTGGAGACGGTAAGGGTGAAGGTCATCTCGTCCTGGCTCAGGCCGGAGAGCGCCAGCTCCTCCTTGGCCTTCTCAAGGTTGTAGTCATAGCTGGGGATGGAGTCGCAGTAGCCCTCCTCACCCTCGCTCAGCATGGTGTTCTTGGTCACGGGGGTGGCCAGATCATTCCAGACCAGGGTGGCCCAGGACTGCTTGTCGATGGCGTAGGCGATGGCCTTGCGGAAGTGCTCGTTGTTCAGGGGCGCCTCGGCCTGATTGAAGGCGAGGAAGTAGGCGGCGGAGCGCTGGAAGGAGTGAACGGTCATGCCGTCGGTGTCCTTCACGTAGTCCACGTCCAGCGCGGTGGTGACCTGATCCAGATCGATCTCGCCGTTGAGCAGGGCGGTCAGAGCGGTGTTGTTGTCGGGGATGAGCTTGTAGTTGACGGTCTCAAAGTACGGCTCGCCACCCCAGTAGTTCTTGTTGGACTCCAGCGTGACGCCCACGCCGGTGGTGTTGGAGACGAACTTGTAGGCGCCGGTACCGATGAGCATCTTGTCGTTGTCATCACCATTGGCCTCAACGACCTTCTTGCTGACGATGCACCAGGGATAGGAGGCCAGCTGCAGGATGAAGTTGGGGTAGGAGTACTCCAGAGTGAGCTTCACGGTGTAGTCGTCAAGGGCCTCGGCACTCTTGATAACGGCGGCCTTGCTCTTGGTGGAGGGCATCTCCTTGGCGCGTTCCATGGTGAAGACAACGTCCTCGGCGGTGAAGTCGGTGCCGTCGTGCCACTTGACGCCCTTGCGCAGGTTGAACACGTACTCGAGTCCGTCGTCGCTGATGGTCCAGTCGGTGGCCAGCAGAGGCACAGCTTCGAACTTTGTGCCGTTGAACTTCACCAGACCCTCAAAGATCTGCACGAACATGCAGTACTCTTCGTTGACGGTGGTGACCTGAGGATCCAGAGAGGTGATGTCGCTGGTGATACGCAGGTTCAGGGTGGGGTGGGTCTTTTCGGTGGACTGGCTCCCAGAGGGGGCAGAGCTGTTGCCAGGGGTGCTGGTGTTGCTGGGATTGCCGCCGCCGGAGCAGCCGGCCAGCAGCCCCAGACACAGGGCCAGAGCCATCAGCAGGGAAAGTGCCTTTTTCATTTTGTTACCTCCTAATCTTCTTTGCCTGACAGTTTTTGGTTTTCCGTCAATGCATATATAGTCTTAAGCAAACGACATGCCAACTTTCGGCACAGAAAGAATGCTGGGTTTAAGCCATTCTGCCCAAACGAAAGTGACAGATATGGCACAATCAAGCAAAAGGATGCGCCAGAAATGTCGTTGTGACAATTCTGACGCATTTGTTATTCCAGAGGAATTTGGTACTGCTGTACCTTCCGGTAAAAGGTGCGGCGGGAGATGCCGAGACTGTCAGCGGTGGCCTGTCGGTCATAATGGTTTTGCTGAAGTGCGTTGCGGATCAGCATTTCTTCGCAGAAGGCGACACCTTCATCCAGTCGGCTTGGAAGGGAGGAGTAGGGTAGGGCGCTTTCTGCAGTGCCGGTGCTCCCGTCCGGGTGATGGCCGCGGATATAGTCCGGGAGGTCTTCCGGCAGAATGGTGTCCCGGCTGCAGAGCACGACGCAGCTCTCCAGAATATTCTGCAGCTCCCGGATATTTCCCGGCCAGTCGTAACGCAGCAGGAGCTGGTAGCTCTCCTCCGACAGGCGGACGTTTTTACGGTAGCGGAGGTTGTACTGCTCCAGATAGTGTGCTGCTAACAGGACAATGTCCCGGCCGCGCTCCCGCAGGGGCGGGATGGTGATAGGCACGACGTTGAGTCGGTAAAACAGGTCCTGCCGGAAGCACCCTTCTTCGATCATGCGCTCCAGTGGGCGGTTCGTGCCAGCGATGAGCCGTACGTCCACCCGGACGGAACGCTGGCGGCCGACCTTTTCGATCTCGCCCTCCTGCAGGACACGCAGCAGCTTGGCCTGCATGGGCTGCGGCATGTCGCCGATCTCGTCCAGAAAGAGCGTACCGCCCTCCGCCAGCTGAAATTTGCCCAGCTGGCCGCCACGCTTTGCCCCGGTGAAGGAACCTTCCTCATAGCCGAACAGCTCACTTTCGATCAGGCTGTCCGGAATGGCGGCGCAGTTCACGGCGATGAAGGGCTTTTCACGGCGCTCGCTGTTCTGGTGCAGAAGGCGGGCAAAGACCTCCTTGCCGACGCCGCTTTCCCCGCGGAGCAGGACGGTGACATCGGTGGCTGCGACGGCGGTGGCCTTTACCACACTGGAGAGAAAATTGCGATTCTCACCGATGATGTTGCTCTGTTTCAGGATCTGTTGGGCTTTGATCTGGCGGTTGTATTCCGCCGCCATCTGCGAGGCGCGCTCCAGTTCGGAGTTCAGGTAGTTCAGCTCTGTGGTGTCCCGGAAGATGGATGCCGCGCCCACCATCCTGCCGTGGGAGATAAGCGGAAAAGCCTTGATCTGCACCAATCGCTGGATACTCTCGACCATATAGCTGTCCCGGGTCATGGGCTGGCCGGAATGCAGCGTTTTCAGCAGGGTGGCGCCGGCTTCCAGCGTGTGCATGTTCTTGCCGAGCACCTTGCCCACCGGAACGCCGAGGACTTGCTCGTAGGCCGGGTTGGCGTAGAAGATGACGCCGTCCATGTCCACGGCGACTACGGCATCATTGAGCTCGTCCAGCATGGTGGCCAGCGGGATGCCCTGGAAGATGCTGAGGGCGGCCCGCAGCCGGCGGGCAGAGCCGGTGCCGATGCAGGCCCCTTCCTGATCGATGGCGTAGAAGAGCTCGATGCCGGTGGGAATGTCGCCGGGCGACAGGCTGTACAAGGGGGCGCTGGCGGACAGGGTAAAGGCGCCCTGCGGCTGAATCGTGGGTTCCATTTTAACGATGTCTTTTACCTGCATGCTGGCCATAGGGGACCCTCCGCGCAAAATCATAGTAAAAAATAGTTTACAATATCAAGAAGCGTTTTGCAAGCAGGGAAGTAGATAGAAAAATACCGGGCGCAGAGAAATCTGCGCCCGGTATTTTTCTGATGTTTGAAAGGTGAGCACTTAGTTGCCGGCCAGCTGCTTGGCGATCTCCTCGGCGAAGTTCTCTTCCTTCTTCTCGATGCCCTCGCCCTTCTCGTAGCGGATGGCGTCACGGAAGGTGACGGTGCCGCCCAGAGCCTTGGCAGCAGAGGCGATATACTGCTCCACAGACATGGAGCCGTCCTTGACGAAGGACTGCTGCAGCAAGCAGTTCTCTTCGTAGAACTTGTTCAGCTTGCCGAGAACGATCTTCTCCTTGACGGCGGCGGGCTTGGAAGCCATCTTGGGATCCTGATCCATCAGGGCCAGAGCGATCTTCTTCTCCTCGGCCATGACGTCCTCGGTGACCTGACTCTTGTCCCAGAAGCGGGGATTCAGGGCAGCGATCTGCATGGCGACGTCCTTGCCAATCTCAGTGGCGTCAACGCCATCGGAGACGTTCAGGCTGACCAGAACGCCGATCTTGCCGCCGGCATGCACATAGGGCACGTTGAAGCCCTCGTTGAAGCGGACGAAGCGGCGGATCTGCATGTTCTCACCAATGGCCATGACCTTCTCGGGGATGATGCCGGAGACGGTCAGGTCAGAGCCGGGGTACTTGCAGTTCAGCAGGGCGTCCACGTCGGCGGGATCATTGTCGATGACCACCTTGGCCAGATCCTTGACAAACTCCACAAAGCGGTCGCTCTTGGCGCAGAAGTCGGTCTCGCAGTTGACCTCGATGACCACGCCCACGCCGTTCTCGACCATGGCGTAAGCCATGCCCTCGGCGGCGATGCGGCCGGCCTTCTTGGCGGCCTTGGCCAGACCCTTCTCGCGCAGGATCTCAACGGCCTTGTCCATATTGCCCTCGGCTTCGGTGAGGGCCTTCTTGCAGTCCATCATGCCCACGCCGGTCATCTCGCGCAGGGTCTGTACGTCTTTCGCAGTGATAGCCATATCGTAAACCTCCAAAATTAGTTTGGTAAAAGAGCGGCGCCCGCCCGCGGGGACGGGCGCCGGAATTTCTGCAACTTACTCAGCAGCGGGGGCGGGAGCGGCCTCAGCGGCGGGGGCGGCATCGACACCCTGCTTGCCCTCCTGCACGGCGTTGGCCATGACAGAGGAGATCAGCTTGATGGCGCGGATAGCGTCGTCGTTGCCGGGGATGACATAGTCGATCTCATCGGGGTCGCAGTTGGTGTCCACGATGGCGACGATGGGGATATTCAGCTTGCGGGCCTCGTTGATGGCGTTGCGCTCCTTGCGGGGATCCACCACGAACAGAGCACCGGGGAGCTTCTTCATCTCGACAACGCCACCCAGATACTTCTCCAGCTTCTCGATCTCACCCATCAGCTTCATGACTTCCTTCTTGGGGAGCATGTCAAAGGTGCCGTCCTCCTGCATCTTCTTCAGCTGAGCCAGACGGTCCACGCGGGTGCGCATGGTCTTGAAGTTGGTCATCATGCCGCCCAGCCAGCGGGCGTTGACGTAGTACATGCCGCAACGGGAAGCCTCTTCCTTGATGGCCTCCTGAGCCTGCTTCTTGGTGCCCACGAAGAGAATGGACTGGCCGTTGGCGGCGGTGTCACGGACAAAGGAGTAGGCCTCCTCCAGCTTCTTCACGGTCTTCTGCAGGTCGATGATATAGATGCCGTTGCGCTCGGTGTAGATATACGCGGCCATCTTGGGGTTCCAACGACGGGTCTGGTGGCCGAAGTGAACACCGGCCTCCAGAAGCTGCTTCATAGATACGACTGCCATAGTTTTGTTTCCTCCTGATTTTTGTTTTTGCCTCCGGGAGCCTCATCTTTCGCGCCCACTTTTCTAAGAAAAGCACATGACGAAAAATCCGCCCCCGTGCGGAATGCCCTGATAGTTTATCACGGGTCCATGAAAAACACAAGTGCTTTCTCTCAAAAAACACAAAAAATTTCAACCGGAATGACCCTGCTTTCGGGAAGCGGCTTTGGAAACGGACCCCTCCGCCAAAATGATGTCCTCGCCGATGCGCCGAATGGCGGACCACGGGAAGGTCTGGTCTGGTTCCCGTCCCAGCAGGCCGAGGGCCCGGGTACGGCCGCAGACCACCAGCGTCTCGATGCGGCCGGATTCTGTGTCGATCTCCAGATCGCCAATGTAGCCGTAGCGGGCGCCGTCGCTGATGTCAACGACCTCCTTGTCCTGAAGTTCGGAAATGCGGCATTTCATAAGCAGGCTCCTTTCAGCGGGATAGATTTACATTATAAATGATATGCAGGACGATTCCGTGAAAAACCGGAAAAAATGAATTTGCCCTCTATGCAAACGCCGGTTTTTGTATTAGAATAGAAGGCAACAAAGATAAAGCGAGGTTGAACTGGATGGCAGACTTGAAATACCGCCGCGTCCTGTTGAAGATCAGCGGCGAGGCGCTGGCCGGCGACGCCGGGCGCGGCCTGAACTTTGACGTGATCGACCGGGTATGTGACGTGGTGGCCCGCTGCGCCCACGAGGGCGTGCAGGTGGGCATCGTGGTGGGCGGCGGCAACTTCTGGCGCGGCCTGAAGGACGGCAAGGCCATGCACGAGCGTACCCGCGCTGACCACATGGGTATGCTGGCCACCACCATCAACTGCTTGGCACTGGCTGATATTCTGGAGCAGAAGGACGTGGATGTGCGGGTGCAGACCGCCATCGAAATGCGCCCCATTGCGGAGCCCTATATCCGCTCCCGCGCCATCCGGCATCTGGAAAAAGGCCGGGTGGTCATCTTCGGCTGCGGCACCGGCAATCCCTTCTTCTCCACCGACACCGCGGCGGTGCTGCGGGCGGCGGAGATCAATGCGGACATCATCCTGCTGGCCAAGAACGTGGACGGCGTGTACAGCGCTGATCCCCGGCTGGACCCTAGCGCCGTCAAGTACGACTCCATCAGCTACGACGACGTGCTGGCCCAACATCTGCAGGTCATGGATTCTACGGCGACCTCGCTGTCCATGGACAACAAGATCCCGGTCATGCTCTTTGCCCTCAAGGACCCCGAAAATATCCTGCGGGTGGTCCACGGCGAGCAGATCGGCACCATCGTAAAGTAAGGAGGACATAGTATGACTGAGTACTGCAAACCCTATGACGGGAAAATGGCCAAGACCATTGAGGTGGTGAAGAGCGACTTTGCCAGCGTCCGCGCCGGCCGGGCCAACGCCGCTGTACTGGACCGCCTTCAGGTGGAGTATTACGGCACTCCCACCCCCATCCAGCAGGTGGCAAGCATCTCCACCCCTGACCCCCGCACGCTGGCCATCCAGCCGTGGGACAGCTCTCTGCTGAAGGCTATTGAGAAGGCTATCCAGACCTCCGATTTGGGCATCAACCCTCAGAACGACGGCCGCATCATCCGGCTGGCTTTTCCGCAGCTGACGGAGGAGCGCCGTATGGAGCTGGTCAAGCAGGTGCGCAAGTATGCGGAGAGCGGCAAGGTGGCCGTCCGCAACATTCGCCGCGAAGCCATGGATGAGTTCAAGGAGCTCAAGAAGAAGTCTGAGATCACGGAGGATCAGGCCAAGGATCTGGAGAAAGAGGTTCAGGACCTGACCGACAAGCGCTGCAAGGAGATCGACGGCCTCTGTGCGGAAAAGGAAAAGGAACTGATGGCCGTCTGAGCCAGTCAAAATGTGAACATATGCGGGGCGCGGTGCGCCCCGCTTGTGTTCTATTCAACAGAGAAAACAAATAGGTTAGGATGCGGATCAATGGCATTGTTCAAAAAAAAACAGGAAGCGGTCCGGCTGGATGAGAGCAGCCTGCCCCGGCATGTGGCCATTATCATGGACGGCAACGGCCGCTGGGCGAAAAAACGCGGCCTGCCCCGGACGGCGGGCCACGCGGCGGGGGCGGAGACCTTCCGTACCATCGCCACCTACTGCAAGGACCTTGGGCTGGATTACCTGACGGTGTACGCCTTTTCCACGGAGAACTGGAAGCGCCCGCCGGAGGAGGTCAGGGCTATCATGGGCCTGCTGGAGAAGTACCTCCACGAGGCCATCGAGACCATGGCCCGGGATAAGATCAAAATGGCCTTTTTCGGGGACCTGTCGCCTTTGAGCCCCAAACTCCAGACCCTCTGCCGGGAGACGGAGGAGATATCCAAGGGTTACGCGGGGTTTCAGGCCAACATCTGTCTGAACTACGGCGGCCGGGACGAGATCGTCCGGGCAGCCCGATCCTTTGCCGCCGACTGCGCGGCGGGCAGGGCGGACCCCAACCATCTCACAGAGGACGCCTTCGGCGGCTACCTCTACTCTGCCGGCATTCCGGACCCGGAGCTGATCATCCGCCCCAGCGGGGAGGAGCGCCTGTCCAATTTCCTGTTGTGGCAGTGCGCCTATTCTGAATTTTACTTTACCGACGTGCTCTGGCCGGACTTCGGCCCGGAGGAGCTGCGAAAGGCCCTTGCTGCCTACCAGCACCGCTCCCGTCGGTTTGGAGGTGTGTGATATGGGCAAACGCATTCTGGTTGCTGTGATCTTCGTGCCCATCCTGTTCGTGATCATGGTGTTCCTGCCGACGGTGGTGTGGGCCCTTGTGGTGACGCTGATCTCCGCCGTTGCTGCCCACGAGCTGCTGAAAGCGGCGGGGGAGGGGCGTGTCACTCTACCCATGCGCATCGCCGCCATCCTGTCCGCTGCGGTCATCCCTATGGCCTGCTGGTGGGGGCACGGGGGCGCAGCCATTGGCGTGTGTGCCTTTGTAGTCGGTGCGGTGGCCTTCGGCTGCGCCATCCACGCCTATGACGAGGGGAAGGTCTCCCTTGGCTTCTACCACGTGATGCTCACCCTGTTCGGCGGGGTGCTCATCCCGGCGGCCCTGTCCGCGCTGGTAGCGCTCCAGCTGATGGCCTATGGCCGGTATCTGGCCCTGTTGGCGGTGGCTATGGCTTTCATCACCGATGGCGGCGCCTACTTTGTGGGCGTGTTTCTGGGCAAGCACAAGGGCATCACCCGGGTAAGTCCCAAGAAGAGCCTGGAGGGCTATATCGGCGGCTTTCTCACCGGTGTGATCTTTGCTATCGTGTACGGTGCGGTGGTGGGCGCGATTATTAAGGAACAGGCCAACTACCTCTCTCTGGCGCTGTGCGGGCTTATCGGAGCTTTTGCCACCGAGCTGGGTGACCTGTCCTTCTCCTTTGTGAAGCGCCAGTATGGTATCAAGGACTATGGCAATCTCCTGCCCGGCCACGGCGGCATGCTGGACCGGTTTGACAGTATGATTTTCTGCGCTCCGGTGATCTACTTCATCGTGCGCTGCCTTGAGGTGTTCTGACATGAAGCGAAGTATATCCGTTCTGGGGTCCACCGGGTCCATCGGCCGGCAGACGCTGGAGGTAGCCGCTGCCTGCGGCTTTCCGGTGGCAGCCATTACGGTCAATTCCAGCGTGGGGCTGGCGGAGAAGCAGGCCCGGCAGTTCAAACCTCTGCTGGTGGCTGCCGCCGATGAGAAGGCAGCGGCCGACCTGAAGGTCCGGCTGGCGGACACCGGGATCAAGGTGGCGGGCGGAGCGGAGTCCCTGATGGAGGCGGCTACTTTGCCGCAGGCGGACACAGTGGTTACTGCAGTGGTAGGCATTGCAGGCCTGCGGCCCACACTGGCCGCCATTGACGCAGGCAAGCGCATCGCCCTTGCCAACAAGGAGACGCTGGTGTGCGCCGGGGAGCTGGTCATGGACCGGGCGGAGCAGCGCGGGGTGGACATCGTCCCTGTGGACTCGGAGCACTCGGCTATTTTCCAGTGCCTGCAGGGCAGCCGGGGCCGGGGAGAGGTCATGCGGCTCATCATCACCGCATCCGGTGGACCCTTCTGGGGCATGGACCGTGAAGCACTTTCACTTGTCGCAAAAGAACGGGCACTGAAGCACCCAAACTGGTCCATGGGAGCCAAAATCACCATCGATTCCGCCACCCTGATGAACAAGGGCCTGGAGTTTATCGAGGCCATGCGCCTCTACCGGCTGCCTCCGGAGCGCATCGACATTGCCGTCCACCGGGAGAGCATTGTTCACTCTCTGGTGGAGTTTGTGGACGGAGCCGTGCTGGCCCAGCTGGGGTCCGCCGACATGCGTTTGCCCATCCAATATGCCCTGACGTGGCCGGAGCGGACCGAGGGACCTGCCCGGCCGCTGGATCTGTTCTCCTGCCCTCCGCTGACTTTTGCCAAGCCGGATACGAAGACCTTCCGCTGTCTGGCCTTGGCACTGGACTGTGCCCGCAAAGGAGGGACCTCCACGGCCATTCTCAATGGCGCAAACGAGGCCGCGGTAGCCCTGTTTCTGGCTGACCGCATCGGTTTTCTGGACATTGAGCGGCTGGTGGAGGGGGCGCTGGAGCGGGTGCCCGCAGTAGAGCACCCTGATCTGGAGGCCATTTTTGCGGCGGATGCCGCCGCCCGCGAGGCGGTCTATGAAATGCTGAGGTGAAGGAATTGGTCGCGCGTATTCTCTATATCCTGCTGGCTGTACTGCTGTTCGGTGTGCTCATCGCTGTCCACGAGTTCGGGCATTTTTTCACCGCTAAGCTGCTGGGTGTGAAAGTGAACGAGTTTGCCATCGGCATGGGCCCCGCCTTCTGGAAGAAGCAGAAAGGAGAGACCCTTTACACACTTAGAGCCCTGCCAATCGGCGGATTCTGTGCCATGGAAGGGGAAGACGAGGAGACGGCGGACCCCCGCTCCTTTGCCCGACAGAAGGCGTGGAAGAAGCTCATCATTCTGTGTGCCGGCTCTTTCATGAATTTTGTGGCCGGTCTGCTCACTGTAATCCTGATCTACACCGGCGTGGCCGCTGTTCAGGTGCCGGTGATCACCTCCTTTGCCGGCGGGTTTTCCCAAGAACTGGCCGGGGAGGGCGGCCTGTTGCCCGGGGACAGGGTGGTGGAGATTGACGGTCACGGCGTCTGGTGCTATGATGACGTTCTGACCTTCCTCCAGCGCAACGACGGCGAGTCCGGCGTGAATCTGGTGGTGGAGCGGGATGGAAAGCGCATCGAGCTGAAGGACTTCCCCCTTTACCGCGGTACTTTTGTCTACGAGGGGAAAAGTTACACCGGCTTCGGCCTGATCTTTGAGCAGACCGAGCAGCTTACACTGGGCGGACGACTGAAGCTGGCTTTCATCCAGACGGCAGATTATGTCCGCACGGTCTGGATCAGTCTGGCAGATCTGGTCACCGGCCGGGTGAGCGTTACTCAGATGACCGGTGTCATCGGCGTGGTGGACGTGGTGTCTCAGGTCGGGGCGGCCTCGGCCACGGCGCGGGCGGGCATCCTGAATGTGCTGAACATCATGGCTCTTATTGCAGTCAATCTGGCGGTGATGAACATGCTGCCCATCCCGGCACTGGATGGAGGGCGGGCGTTCTTTGTCCTGCTCAACGGCCTGCTGTGGGTTATCTGCCGCAAGCGTATCCCCGCCAAGTATGAGGGCTATGTCCACACCGGGGCCTTCATCCTTCTGCTGGGAGTTATGGCGCTGGTGGCCTTCCACGATGTGTGGAATATATTTAAATAAGAGAGGCGAAACGGCCTTGAGCAGACAGATCCATGTGGGCCTCGTGGCCATTGGCGGCGGGGCACCTGTATCCATCCAATCCATGACAAATACTCCCACACACGATGTGGAAGCCACCCTGAGCCAGATTCGCGCGCTGGCCGCGGCAGGATGCGACATTGTCCGGGTGGCGGTGCCTGATGAGGTCGCGGCCCGGGCCATCGGAGCCCTGAAGGCGGGAAGCCCGGTACCGCTGGTGGCGGACATTCATTTTGACTACCGGTTGGCCCTTATCGCCGCGGAGCAGGGTATCGACAAGATCCGCATCAACCCCGGGAACATCGGCGGGGCCGATCGGGTAGAGGCGGTGGCCAATGCCTGCAGGGAGCGGGGCATTCCCATCCGCATCGGGGTCAACGGCGGCTCTCTGGAGCGGGACTTGCTGGCCCGCTATGGCGGCCCCACGCCGGAGTCCATGGTGGAAAGCGCCTTGGCCCACGCCGCCCTGCTGGAGCGGTATGGCTTTGAGGACATCTGCATTTCCCTGAAGGCGTCCTCCGTACCGGTGACCATGGCGGCCTATCGGCTGATGGCCCAGCAGTATGACTATCCGCTCCATTTGGGAGTCACTGAGGCGGGCACGCCGGAGCTTGGCGTGCTGAAAGCGGCTGCAGGCATCGGCGGCCTGTTGGCGCTGGGGGTGGGAGACACCCTGCGGGTCTCCCTGACGGCAGACCCGGTGGAAGAGGTGCTGGCCGCCCGGCAGATCTTGAAGGCCATTGGCCTGCGCCGGGAGGGTCCGGAGCTCATTGCCTGCCCTACCTGCGGGCGGACCCAGATCGGGCTCATTCCCATGGCCCAGCAGGTGGAGGAGCTTTTGAAGGGCGTGGACAAGCCCATAACGGTGGCCGTGATGGGCTGCATCGTCAACGGCCCCGGCGAGGCCCGCCATGCGGACGTCGGCATCGCCGGCGGCAGGGGGGAGGGCGTCCTCTTCCGCAAGGGGGAGATCGTGGCCCGCCTGCCGGAGGACCGGCTGGTGCCCGAGCTGATGAAGCTCATCGAAACCTTGTGAACATAGCGCGATACTTATAAGGAGAGAGACATTATGAGTACTGTCGGTACGCCGACATTTCAACAGACCTTTTTCAGGTGCCCGTTTCCGCCCGGCGTCATGGAGGCTCTTGGCCCCTGCCCGGTGGAGGTGCGGGTGGCCACGGCGGAGCGGACCATGGCGGTGAGGCTGCTGGAGCCCTGCCGGGCGGCGGAAGAGATGCTCTCCGCCGCACAGGAGACCCTGACGCGCTGTCTGCGGCTGAACGCCGTGGAGATCACCGCGCCGGGGTCGCCCGCGGAGGACCTGGTCCCGCCAGTGATTCCGGAATACCCGAAGGAGGAGCCGGCCGCAGCGGCTGAAGCGAAGCCGTCTGCTGAGGACAAGCGAGACCTGCTGCACCGGATGGAGGAGATGCGCCGGCAGGTGATAGAGACCAAGGCCGTCCCGGAGGAGAAGGGCGACAAGAGGTCCCACGCCATCTATGGGAAGATCAACGCCAGCAAAAAGGCGATTCCTATCGGGGACCTTCAATTGGATATGGGCAGCGTGGTGATCGAAGGTAAGGTCTTCAACGTGGAGCATAGGGAGCTTCCCCGCCGGAAGGCTTGGGTGGTGAACTTCTTTGTCACCGACTACACGGGCTCCATCTCTGTGAACAAATTCATGGAGGCCAGTGAGGCCAAGCCGCTCATCGACAAGATCAAGACTGGGCAGTGGCTCCGCCTGCAGGGGCGGCTGAATCTGAACCGTTTTGATGGCGAGATGATTCTGGAGCCCTACGGCGTGGTCGAGCTCCCCAGCCCGGAGGGCCGGAAGGACAAGGCCAAGGAAAAGCGTGTGGAGCTTCACCTGCATACCAAGATGTCCATGATGGACGCCCTGTGTGACACCAAGGCGGCCATCAACCGTGCCATTGCCTGGGGGCACCCGGCCATCGCCATCACGGACCACGGTGTAGTCCAGTCCTTCCCGGATGCTTACAGCGCCTCTGACCGGGGGAAGAAGATCAAGATCCTCTACGGCGTGGAGGCCTATTTCCAGAATGATGTGGACGAGAAGGTGAGCGTACACGGCCCCGGCTCCATGTCGCTGGACGGGGAGTATGTGGCCTTCGATCTGGAGACCACCGGGCTGGACGCCCGCACCGATGCCATTATCGAGATCGGCGCGGTGCGGATGCGGGGCGGGGAGGTGGTGGACAAGTTCGCCGCCTTTGCCTATCCCGGGCATCCCCTCAGCGCCAAGACGGTGTCCCTTACCGGCATCACAGACGAGATGGTCCGGGGGGCACCTGAGCCGGACACGGCGGTAGGGCAGTTTCTTGATTGGTTGGGCGATACGCCGCTGGTGGCCCACAATGCCGAGTTTGACACCGGCTTTATCCGGGAGAGCTGCCGCCGCACTGGCCGCCGCTTCGACCCGCTGTATTTCGACACACTTATTCTGGCCCAGTATCTGTGTCCCGGCCTCGGCAACCACAAGCTGGACACTGTGGCCGCTCATCTGGGCCTGCCGCCCTTCCAGCACCACCGGGCCTTTGACGATGCTGCCGTCTGCGGCGGTATCCTCTGGAAGCTGATACCGGAGCTGAAGAAGCTGGGCGTTACTGAGTCGGCCCGGATCAATGCCGCGCTGGCAGGGAAGAAGCGGGGCGGCCGCAGCCGCCGCAGCGCCTACCATTTGATCCTGCTGGCCAAGGACCAGACTGGCCTGCGCAACCTCTATAAGCTGGTGTCCCTGTCCCATCTGGAGCATTTTAACCGCTTTCCCATCATGCCAAAGTCTCTCATCAACGAGAACCGGGAGGGGATCATCATCGGCTCCGCCTGCGAGGCGGGAGAGCTGTTTCGCGCCGTAGTAGATGGCCGGGACGACCGGGAGCTGGAGCGCATTGCCTCCTGGTATGATTATCTGGAGATCCAGCCCTTGTCCAACAACGCCTACATGCTTCGTCCGGACAAGGAGGGCCACTGCATCGCCCAGAGTCAGGAAGACCTGCGGAACTTCAACCGCCGGGTGGTAGCCCTGGGGGACCGCATGGGCAAGCCCGTGTGCGCCACCGGCGACGTCCACTTCATGGACCCGGAGGAGGAGATCTACCGTCACGTGCTGCTGGCGGCCAAGGAGTTTGAGGACGCGGACGCCCCCAATCCCCTGTACTTCCGCACCACCGACGAGATGCTGGAGGAGTTCTCCTATCTGGGGGGGGAGACCGCCCACCGGGTGGTCATCGAGGCGCCCAGGCAGGTGGCTGACTGGATCGGCGACGTGCGCCCCCTGCCTGACGGCCTGTTCGCCCCCAAATTGGAGAACTCCGATGGAGAACTGCGTGATCTGGTGTGGGGGAAAGCCCATCGTCTTTACGGCGAAAACCCGCCGGAGATCGTGGTGAAGCGCATCGAGGATGAGCTGGGCGACATCATCCGCTGCGAATACGATGTCATTTACATGTCCGCACAGAAGCTGGTGCAGAACTCCCTGGAGCACGGCTATCTGGTGGGCTCCCGTGGGTCGGTGGGCTCGTCTTTGGTGGCTTTCATGTCTGGTATCACCGAGGTCAACGCCCTGCCGCCCCACTACCGCTGCCCCAAGTGCAAGCACAGCGACTTTGAGTACGGCCCAGCCCACGGTTACGGCTGCGGCGCCGATATGCCGGACATGAGCTGCCCCATCTGCGGTGCGCCCTATGAGAAGGACGGCTTCAACATCCCCTTCGAGACCTTCCTGGGCTTCGGCGGCGATAAGGTGCCCGACATCGATCTGAATTTCTCCGGCGAATACCAGTCCAAGGCACACCGCTATACCTTCGAGCTGTTCGGCCAGAACCACGTGTTCCGGGCGGGTACCATCGGCACCGTGGCGGAAAAGACCGCCATCGGCTATGCCAGAAAGTATCTGGAATCTGTTGGACGGCTTAACGTGCCCTTTGCAGAGGTCCTGCGGCTGGCCAAGGGCTGCGTGGATGTGAAGCGTACCACCGGTCAGCACCCCGGCGGCATGGTGGTCATTCCGCAGGACAAGGAGATTTACGACTTCTGTCCAGTCCAGCACCCGGCGGACAACAAGGACTCCGATATCATCACCACCCACTTTGATTACCACAAGATGGAGTCCAACCTCCTGAAGCTGGACATGCTGGGGCACGATGATCCTACCATGATCCGGATGCTGCAGGACCTCACCGGCGTAGACCCCACTAAAATTCCGCTGGATGACGCGGACACCATGAGCCTGTTCACCTCTTCGGAGAAGCTGGGCTTCGTGGACGACCCGCTGCTGGGTCCCACGGGTGCCGTGGCCATTCCGGAGTTCAATACCCGCTTTACCCGCGGTATGCTGGTGGAGACCCAGCCGGTGCAGTTTGATACGCTGCTGCGGCTCTCCGGCTTCTCCCACGGCACCGATGTGTGGCTGGGCAACGCCCGGGATCTCATCATGTCGGAGACTGCCACCGTCAACGAGTGCGTGGGCTGCCGCGACGACATCATGTTGTTCCTCATCTCTAAGGGCATGGAGCCCAAGCTAGCCTTCAAGATCATGGAGGCTGTCCGTAAGGGCAAAGTGAAAAAGGGAGGCTTTCAGGACGGCTGGCTGGAGAAGATGCAGGAACTCAACATTCCTGAGTGGTACATCGAATCCCTGGCCAAGATCGCCTATCTGTTCCCCAAGGCCCACGCAGTGGCCTACGTGATGATGGCCTTCCGTATCGCGTGGTTCAAGGTCCACCGGCCGCTGGCCTTCTATGCGGCCTTCTTCTCCATCCGGGCCAAGGCCTTTGACGAGAAGTACATGTGCCGCGGCATGGAGGTGGTCAAGCAGAAGATCAAGGAGATCGAGGCAAAGAACAATGCCAAGGACAAGGCAGACCGGGCCACTGCGGTGGAGGAGGACATGCTGGTCACTCTCGAGGTATGCTATGAGTTCTACCTCCGGGGCTTCACCTTCAGCCGTATGGACGTGATGAAGTCTCATGCGGTAAATTTCCTCCCTGACGAAGCAAACAACGCACTTATCCCGCCGTTTACCTCCATTGCCGGGTTGGGCGAGACCGTGGGCTGGGACATCATGGAGAAACGGCAGGGGCAGAGTTTCCTGTCCATCGAGGAGTTCTCCATGGCCTGCACCAAGGTGTCCGCCACTCATCTGGCCCAAATGAAGGAGGCGGGGGCCTTCGGCGACCTGCCCGACAGCAGCCAGTTCTCTCTGTTTTGAGCCAAACGCCCCGGCGTCCCGGAATGGGACGCCGGGGCGACAAAAAAACTCTTGCATTTTCGCTGCCAATTTAGTATAATAGCAGAGCTGTGCGGGTATAGTTCATCGGTAGAATGCGACCTTCCCAAGGTTGAGAGGTGGGTTCGATTCCCATTACCCGCTCCAAAAGCTCCGCCTTGCATTATAGGGCGGAGCTTTTTTGACTCACAAAGGCAGGTGGTTCCTTATGGGGAACAAGAGCGGCAAAAAGAACCTCTGGCAGTTTGTGAAGTTTATTCTGGTGTCCGGTCTGGCGGGCATCATCCAGCTGGTGCTGGCCAACGTGCTGCCTCTGGCGTTTGACCGGGTCATAGCGGCCATCCCGGCATTTTTGCAGGGAATATTCCAGCCAGACCGGCTCTTTGAGGCGGGATCGGCCGAGTGGGATAAATATGTGACAGACGGCGTGGTGACGTGGGGCTATGTGCTGCCGTTTTTCCTCTCGAATGCCATTGCCAACATCTACGGGTATTTTCAGAACAGGAAGACCACCTTTAAAAGCGACGCGCCCACGCGCAATTTTGTCTTCTATTTTGTGATCCTTGCAGCCTTGATCCTGGTTTCCACATGGCTTCAGGGTGTGGTGTATGCGTGGCTGAACGGGGTGTTTCCCACAGGATTCCTCCATGCAATGGCCCGGACCATCGCAGCCGGGGCGGCGGGGCTGCTCCAGCTCGTTGTGCTGTTTCCGCTGGAAAAATTCGTTCTGCTGAAAGAAAAAACATAGGTTTTTGCGTCCCTGCCGGGCTATCCAAGCCTGCAGGGACGTTTTTTGTCGGAAATAAAACAGTTTTTTCGGATTTCAGACAATTTCCTTTTGCTTTATGAGGACCGGTGTAGTATACTACAATTGAATAGGTTCCGTCCCCGCGAACCGATCGCGTGCGGGCCTTGAGGAGGTAGGAACGCTGCCTCCTAAATACGGAGAAGGAGGGGGTCAACTTGGGGGAGCAGTATGCCATTGAGATGCTGAACATCACCAAGAAGTTCCCGGGTATCATCGCAAATGATGATATTACCCTGCAGCTCAGAAAGGGCGAGATCCATGCGCTTCTGGGCGAAAACGGTGCAGGAAAGTCTACTTTGATGAGCGTCCTGTTCGGCCTGTACCAGCCGGAGGAAGGCATGATCAAAAAGGATGGCAAGGAGGTCCGTATCAAGGACCCCAACGACGCTAATGCGCTGGGCATCGGCATGGTCCACCAGCACTTCAAGCTCGTAGAGTGCTTTACCGTGCTGGACAATATCATTATGGGTGTGGAGCCCTGCAAGTGCGGTTTCCTCCAGAAGGCGGAGGCCCGGCAGAAGGTGCTGGAGCTGTCGGAGAAGTACGGCCTGCATGTGGATCCGGACGCGCTCATTGAGGAGATCACGGTTGGCATGCAGCAGCGCACCGAGATCCTGAAAATGCTGTACCGGGAAAACGAGATCCTTATCTTTGACGAACCCACGGCCGTACTCACCCCGCAGGAGATCACCGAGCTGATGGACATCATGCGCCATCTGGCTGCGGAGGGGAAGAGCATCCTGTTCATTTCCCATAAGCTGGCGGAGATCATGGCGGTGGCCGACCGCTGTACAGTTCTGCGCAAGGGCAAATACATCGGCACGGTGGAGACCAAGAACACCACTATGGAGGAGCTGTCCGCCATGATGGTGGGGCGCAACGTCAGCTTCCATGTGGAGAAGCAGCCGAAGGAGCCCGGCGACGTAGTGCTGGATGTGCAGCACCTGACCATGGCCTCCAAGGTCCACAAGAACAACGCGGTGAAGGATGTGTCCTTCAAGGTCCGCCGGGGCGAGATCGTCTGTATCGCCGGCATTGACGGCAACGGCCAGACCGAGCTGGTCTATGGTCTCACAGGGCTGGAGCCGGTGTCTTCCGGTACGGTAAATCTGTGCGGGCAGGACATCACCCATGCGCCGATCCGGTACCGGAACACCCACGGGATGAGCCACATCCCTGAGGACCGGCACAAGCACGGGCTGGTGCTGGATTACACGCTGGAGGACAATCTGGTGCTCCAGCGGTACTTCGAGCCGGAGTTCACCAACCGTGCGGGCTTCCTCTGCCGGGGGAACATCCGCAAGTACGCCGAGCGGCTGATCGAGCAGTACGACGTCCGCTCCGGTCAGGGCCCCGTGACCGTTGCCAGAAGCATGTCCGGCGGCAACCAGCAAAAGGCCATCGTTGCCCGTGAGATCGACAAGGATCCGGAGCTGCTGGTAGCCGTGCAGCCCACCCGGGGCCTGGATGTGGGTGCCATCGAGTATATCCACCAGCGGCTGGTGGCCAAGCGGGACGAAGGCAAGGCGGTTCTGCTGGTGTCGCTGGAGCTGGACGAGGTCATGGATGTCCCTGACCGTATCCTTGTGATGTACGAGGGTGAGATCGTGGGTGAGTTGGACCCCAAGAAGACCACGCAGGAAGAGCTGGGCCTCTACATGGCCGGCGCGAAGAGAGACGAGGTGAGAGCATGAAGCGCAATCTGCTGAAAAACAATGCGGTCCAGTCTCTCATCGCGGCATTGCTCTGTATCGTGCTGGGCCTGCTCATCGGCTATATCGTGCTGCTGTTCATCAACCCAGCCGGGGCAGGGGAGGCCATCCTGACCGTCATCAAGAACTTCTTCACCTATAACCGGCCAGAGGCTCGTCTGAAGTATCTGGGCAACACGCTGGTGCGTACTGCGCCGCTGCTGATGTGCGCGCTGTCCGTGCTGTTTGCGTACAAGGTCGGCCTGTTCAACATCGGTGCCGCCGGGCAGTACGTTGCCGGGTCCTGCGCCAGCCTGTACGCCGCGCTGGCGTGGGGCTGGGGCTGGCTGCCCTGCATGCTGCTGGCGATCGCGGCTGGTGCGCTGCTGGGCGTCATCGTCGGCCTGCTGAAGTCCTACTTCAACGTGAACGAGGTCATCTCTGGCATCATGCTCAACTGGATCGGCCTGTACACGGCCAACATGATCCTCACCAACGTGAAGGAGGATACCAGCCCCTACACCTTCCAGATGACCAGCCTCGGCAAGCAGGCCCTGCTGCCCTCTCTGGGGCTGGAGAAGCTGTTCAACAACAATAAGTACGTGACGATGGCGATCCCGCTGTCTATTGTGATCGCCATCGTGGTCTGGATCGTGCTGGACAAGACCCGCTTCGGCTACGAGCTGCGTGCCACCGGCAACAACAAGAACGCCGCCAAATACTGCGGCATGGCGGAGAAGCGCAATATCATCCTGACGCTGGTTATTGCCGGTGCCATGGCTGGTCTGGGCGGCGCGCTGCTCTATCAGTCCGGTTATGAGCAGTGGTCCTGCACCCAGTCCTCTGTGCCGGCCATGGGCTTCAACGGCATCGCGGCCACCTTCCTTGGCGGACTGAATCCCATCGGCACCATTTTTGCCTCCTTCTTCATCCAGCATATCACCGCCGGCGGTGCGTATGTGGATAAGACCATGTACTGTGCGCAGATCTCTGACCTGATCTCCGCCATCATCATCTACCTGTGCAGCTTCGTGTTCTTCCTGAAGTACACCATGAACCGCGCCATCGACCGCCGCGAGGAAAAGCAGCGGCTGGCGGAACTGGAACGGGCCGCTGACAGGGCAGAGAACGGGAAAGGAGGCGAGGCATAATGGTACTGTTGCTGCAATACACGCTGGTCTTCGCCTCTGTGTTGCTGCTGGTGGCTTTGGGCGGCTGCTTTGCCGAGCATTCTGGCGTGATCAACCTGGGCCTTGAGGGTATCATGGTCATAGGCGCGCTGGGCGGCGCGCTGGCAATGCGCTACCTGCCGTCTTCGCTTCCCGGCGGAGTGACCGTGCTGCTGGTCATGCTGGCGGCTATCCTGTTTGGTATGGTGTATTCCTGCCTGCTGGGCGTGGCCAGCATCAATTTCAAGGCGGATCAGACCATCGTCGGTACGGCCATGAACATCCTCGGTACTGCTGCGGCCACGGTCATCGTCAAGGCCTTCAACACCGCTGCGGACCCCAACGACGTGTCCTCTACCATCCAGTATGCCGTGCCCAAACGGGCCTTCACCATCAACATTGGCCGGTTTGAGTTCAACTGGTTTATGCTGGTGGCAGTGATCGCGCTGATTGCCGCGTATATCGTGCTCTATAAGACCCGCTTCGGCCTGCGCCTGATGGCCTGCGGTGAGCATCCTCAGGCGGCGGATTCCGTAGGCATCAACGTCTACAAGATGCGCTGGGCCGGCGTGCTCATCTCCGGCCTGCTGGGCGGCTTGGGCGGCATCTGCTATATTCTGGCCGGTGTGTCCGAGTGGCGCTTCGAGTACGGTGTGGCCGGTTTCGGATTCCTGTCTCTGGCGGTTATGATCTTCGGCCAGTGGAGACCGATTCGCATTGCGCTGGCAGCGTTGCTGTTCGGCCTGCTCCGGGCTCTCTCCAACGTCTACATGGGCTTTGGCTTCCTTGTGACGCTGAAGATCCCCAGCGCGGTATACAATATGCTGCCTTACGTGATCTCTCTGGTAGTGCTGGCTTTTACCTCCAAGAAATCCAGAGCACCGAAGGCAGAAGGTATCCCCTACGACAAGGGTCAGCGGTGACCCATCCCGATGCAGCAGGGCGGGGCGGCTTCGGCCGTCCCGTTTTGCTGAGTCAAAAACTATATATGTCGAAAATTGCCGAACGAAATCTATTCCATTTTGGGTATTTTTGGTGTAACATGGGGATACCGATGTAAAGTCTGAAAGGCGGTAATGAACGTGGATGAGAATATGAAGAGGGTCGAGCAAGTGGTCCGTTCCCTTGGCCTGTCTGGCCGGGCGCTCTCATCGCGGCAGTTGATGCTGGCTGTGGAACTGGCTCATGAAGATAAATCCCTGCTGGAGTTTGTCACAAAAGGGCTCTATCTCGAGGTGGCCGCCAGATTTGATCGTTCCACCAACTGGAGAGCCGTGGAACGCAATCTGCGTACAGCCCGGGATCAGGCATGGGAGAAGGCGGATCGGAACCGCCTGAACCGGATCGCAGGCTATGTGATGAAGACCAAGCCCAGCACAGGCGAGTTTATTGACATGCTCTGCTACTTCGTGGAGTCCGGACGTTCAATCGAAGACTGAATGAAAGCAGTTCCCGGGACTTGTTCCCGGGGGCTGTTGACAGAATCGGATGAATGAGAAAAAAGAAGCAGGCTCCCGGGACATTGTCCCGGGAGCCTGCCTTGCGTTCAGGAAAGGGGGAGACCTTACTCAATGAGGCCGCTCTCCTTGAGCAGAAGCTCAATGTCGGTGCCGCGCACCTTGGACAGAAGGATCTTCACCAGTTCGCGCTCGCCGAAGTTCAGCTTGGCGTCGGTGATGGGCTTCTTGTCGATGGCGTAGTAGCAGGCCCGCAGAAGCTCACGCACGTCGTACTTGCTGCCCCATACCTCGGGCACGCCGCGATCCACATTCAGCAGGGTATAGACGGCCTCCATGCCGGTGCGGATGGAGTACTCGGTGGTGAAGATGGTGTCCCGGGGAGTCTCAGCAAACTGGCCGACAAAGGCAAAGTTCACCGCGCCGGTGGGGACCACCAGAGGCCGGTCCTCCTGCTTGCGGGGCTGGAAGAAGGCGTTGATATAGGGCATATAGCAGGTGGTAGTGTTGCAGGCGGTCTTGGCCAGCTCCTCGATGTGGTCGGTGGGCACGCCGATGTGGTACAGCCACTCCTGGCAGACCTCCTCGCCGGTGCACTCGCGCATGGGCTTCTTCACAAAGTTGCCTTCGCGGTCGGTGTGCAGGGAGTAGACCCACACCAGAATGTCATCCTTGTTCTGGGACTTGAACTGAGGCTGGCGGTTGATGGTCCAGGACATATACCAGTTTTCGGTGCTGTCCTTCACGGTGACGATGCCGCCGGTGGTGACCTTGCCGGAACGGGGATCGCGCTTGCAGATGTCCATGATGTGCTTGATGATCTCCTCGTTGGAGGTCTGCACCGTGGCGCTCATCCAGTTGGTGGCCTCCACGTCGTCACAGAAGGTGTCAGGGTTGCCATACTCGCCGTGGGTGGCCTGCGCCGCAATGTTTTTCCACAGGTCCCAGGACTCGCCGCAGCCGTTCTTGATGCCGGACAGGTCGGGGGCATGGGTCTGGTCGCCGTAGCAGGAGGTATCAGTGCAGCAACCGTTGGTGATGAACACCAGATCATCCTCGATGAGGTCGATGGTCTGCTCCTGACCGTCCTTCACGTAGACGATCTGCTTGGCCACCTGCTTGTCGCCCTCGTGGGCGATGACCACGTTCTTCACGTCCATGCCGTACTCCACCTTGACGCCGTGGTTCTCCAGATACTTGACCAGCGGGAGGATCATGCTCTCATACTGGTTGTACTTGGTGAAGCGCAGGGCGCTGAAGTCGGGCAGGCCGTCGATGTGGTGGACGTAGCGGCAGAGGTAGCGCTTCATCTCCAGCGCGCTGGACCAGCGCTGGAAGGCGAACATGGTCTGCCAGTACAGCCAGAAGTTGGTCTCCCAGAAGGAGGCGGGCATGACCTCGGAAATGCTCTTGTCCTCCAGCTCCTTCTCGGGGGTCAGGAACAGCTTGGACAGGGCCAACGCGGAATCCTTGTCCAGCTCGAACTTTTTGTCGGTGTGGGCGTCCTCACCGCGGTTGACGGTGGCCCGGCAGAGGGAGTAGTTGGGGTCGTGCTTGTTGAGCCAGTAGTACTCGTCCAGCACGGAGACCTCGGGGTTCTCGATGGAGGGCACGTCCCGGAACAGGTCCCACATGACTTCGAAGTGGTTGTCCATCTCGCGGCCGCCGCGCATATAGAAGCCCTTGGTCACGTCCTTGCGGCCGTCGCAGCTGCCGCCGGCGAGGTCAAGCTTCTCCAGCAGATGGATGTGCTCGCCCTTCATCTGGCCGTCACGGACCAGATAGAAGGCAGCGGCCAGACCGGCCAGGCCGGTTCCGATGATATAGGCGGACTTGCGGTCAACGCCCATGGGCTTTTCGGGGTGGGCAAAGGATTCATAGTTACCAGCAGAATAATACATAACGGGTTCCTCCTGTTTTTTGATTTCTGATGTGAGTGTAGCATTTCCAGCCGGGAGGAACAATAGACAGAAAACGCCCTGTGACAAAGATTTTATCACAGGGCGTTGAGCTGTATAAAATTTTATCATCCGGGCGGTTTTGATAAAAACAGGAGAGAGGTCAGCTGTGGTCGGTGCGGAAGCGTTCCAGTGCGGCAGCCACCGACCCCTGCACCACCAACGCCAGCCGGTGCACCAGCGGTTCCGGCTCGGCTTTCATGTCCCCGGCGACCCACTCCAGCATGATGCCGACAAAGACGTAGGAGTAAACCTGCGCGATAAAGTCCTTGTCTTCCTCCCGGACGGACATGCCGGCGGCCTCCTCCTCCACCACGCCGCGGATGAGCCCGTCGGTGAGGGAGACCAGATACTGCTCCGCCCGCTCCCGGCTGACACAGCGATAGACGTTCATCACCAGGGGCTTATTCTCCCGCACGGCGCGGAAAATCTGGATAAAGCCCTTCTCCCAGGTGTCGTGGGTCTTTTTCTGCTGAAGCGCCCGGGAGGCGTCCTCCAGGCAGGACCACTCCACCAGATCATAGATATCCTTGAAGTGGTAGTAGAAGGTCATGCGGTTGATGCCGCAGTCCTCGGTGATGTCGTTGACGGTGATCTTATTCAGTGGTTTTTGCAGCAGCAGCTTTTTCAGCGATGCCTCAAGGGCTCGCTTGGTGATCTGAGACATGGCGATCCTCCTTTTAGAATAGGGCGGGCCCAGCGGGGAAAGCTATCAGGGCACGACCGGCGTCATTTTGACGTCTGTGCTTTTAAGGTAAAGCAGTTCTTGTGAAAGCTCAGCAGACCTTCATCCCGCATACGGCCCAGTTCTTTGGACAGGGCGCTCCGGTCCAGATTCAGATAGTCCGCCATCTGCTGGCGGTCAAAGGGGATCTGGAAGGAGGGGCTCCCGGCCCGGACAGCCTGAGCGGACAGGTAGGTGAGCAGGCGGCCCCGCACTGACTTCGGGGCGGTGCAGAAGCTCCGCCCGGTGAGCGCGAGATTTTTGCGCACGGAAATGGACAGCAGGTTGCGCATCAGCGTGTCCCGCCAGGGGGCGGCGTGGGGGCAGGTGTTCAGGGCGGACAGCTCCAGAAAGAAAATCTCGCTGTCCTGAGCGGCTACCGCGTCTACCATCAGCGGCTCGCCGCACCATGCGTAGCTCTCCGCAAAGACCTGACCGGCAGGCACGTCGCTGAGCAGGCTCTTGTTCCCCCACAGGTCCACGCTTTCGATGTTCACCCGGCCGGACGCAACGATGCCCAGCTCCCGGACGGTATCGCCCGCGTGGAGGATGACCTGATTTTTCTCGTACAGGGCACGCCGCATACAGCCGCAGGTATGCATCTCCTCCAGCTCGGCGCGGTCCAGCCCGCGAAACAGAGGCGCTTGCAGCAAATTCATAAAAAACCTTCTTTTCGTGGTCATGACAACCGAATCATTACAGTTATCATACTATACTTGAGCCAGAAAAACAAGGAGGTATCTGTGATGATCCGGAAAATCATTCACATTGATGAGGAGAAGTGCAACGGCTGCGGCGCCTGTGCCGCCGCCTGTCACGAGGGCGCCATCGGCATGGTGGACGGCAAGGCCAAGCTACTGCGGGATGACTACTGCGATGGGCTGGGCGACTGTCTGCCTGCCTGTCCCACTGGGGCCATCACCTTTGTGGAGCGGGAGGCTGCGGCCTATGACGAGCAGGCCGTCCTGGCCAGCAAGGCGAAAAAATCTGACAGCGGGAAAGCCTTTACAGGCTGCCCGGGCCAGCGGATGCGCCAGTTCAAGCGGGAAGAAGAGCCGCAGGCCGACACGCCCGCCGCTGCGGTCCGTTCCCAGCTGGCCCAGTGGCCCTGCCAGATCCGGCTGGTGCCGGTGAACGCCCCCTATTTCGACGGGGCGAGGCTGCTCATCGCCGCTGACTGTACCGCGTATGCTTACGCCAATCTTCATCAGGAGCTGATGAAGGGCAAAATCACCCTCATCGGCTGCCCAAAGTTGGACCCGGTGGAGTACAGCGAGAAGCTGACGGAGATCATCGCAGGCAACGACATCAGGAGCGTGACCGTGGTGCGTATGGAGGTGCCCTGTTGCGGCGGGCTGGAGCATGCGGCGGTCACGGCCCTGAAGAACAGCGGGAAGTTCATCCCGTGGCAGGTGGTTACCATCTCGGTGGACGGCAGACGTCTGGATCAATAAAGGAAGAAGGCATTTGTATGAGCGGGATCAAGAACATCGGCAAGGCGGAGGTTTTGGTGCTCAAGGAGCAGGTAGCCTATCAGAAGGGACAGGTGGTCAGCCGTACGCTGGCGCAGAACGACGCACTCAGCGTCACCCTGTTCTCCTTCGACAAGGGTGAGGAGATCAGCACCCACAGCTCCGGCGGCGACGCCTTTGTCACCTGCCTGGACGGTGTGGGCCGCATCACGATCGATGGGGTGGACTACGACCTGAAGGAGGGAGACTCCATCGTTATGCCTGCCGGGCATCCCCATGCAGTCTTTGGCGCGGAACAGTTCAAAATGCTGCTGGTCGTGGTATTTTGATAGGAGGAAGGTAATGATCATGGAAGCTCATGTGGATCAGGACCTGTGCATCGGCTGCGGCCTGTGTGCGGGGATCGCGGCGAACGTCTTTGAGATCGACAACGACGGTAAGGCCCACGTGGTCAGCGCTGTGAGTGAGGATGAGCGAAAAGAGGTTCAGGAGGCCATTGACAGCTGTCCGGTGACAGCGATTGCCTGGACCGACTGAGAAAGCAGACCGCGCCGGTATCGGCGCGGTCTGCTTTTGCTTACTGAAAAGTAAGCGTTTACATTGCGAAGCTTTTGTGTCATACTGAGTCGGACGACTAAAATCTAGAGGCGGAGGCGTGGAAACATGGCGATATTATTGACTGGCGGCGCGGGATATATCGGCTCCCACACGGCGGTGGAGCTTCTGAATAAGGGAGAGGAGGTCGTCATTGTAGACGACCTCTCCAACAGCAGCGCCGAGGTGATCGAACGCATCGGGACGATTACGGGGCGGCGGCCGGCCTTCTATCAGGAGGACGCCGCGGACCGGGCAGCTATGGAGCGGGTCTTTGCGGAGCGTGAGATCGAGGCGGTCATCCACTTTGCAGGCTATAAGGCGGTGGGGGAGTCAGTGGCGCAGCCCCTGCGCTATTACCGCAACAACCTGGACACTGCCATGACGGTGCTGGAGGTCATGGCAGCCCACGGCTGCAGGCGATTCATCTTCAGCTCCTCTGCGACGGTATATGGCACGAAAAATCCCGTTCCCTATACGGAGGAGATGGAGACTGGCGGCTGCTCCAATCCCTA
The DNA here is from genome assembly GCA_934667095.1 of uncultured Oscillospiraceae bacterium. GTDB lineage: Bacteria > Bacillota > Clostridia > Oscillospirales > Oscillospiraceae > Enterenecus. Next base: position 121,024 of record CAKULE010000006.1, read on the forward strand.
TGGCTGGACCAAGTTTATGATCGAACGCATTCTGATGGACGCCGCGGCGGCCGACTCGGACCTGTCCGTGGTCCTGCTACGCTACTTCAATCCTATTGGCGCCCACGAGAGCGGCCTGCTGGGGGAGCGGCCCAACGGTGTGCCCAACAATCTGATGCCCTACATCACGCAGGTGGCCGCAGGTATCCGGCCGGAGCTCCATATCTATGGCACGGACTACCCCACGGTGGACGGCACCGGCGTCCGGGACTACATCCATGTGATGGATCTGGCCCGGGGGCATGCTGCCGCACTGCGCTATGCCAGAAGCCACACCGGAGCGCTGCCGGTGAATCTGGGAACCGGGCGCGGCTTCAGTGTGCGGCAGGTGGTGGAGGCGTTTGAGCGGGCCAACGGCGTGGACATCCCCTGCCAAAATGACCCGCGCCGTCCCGGCGATCTGGCGGAATACTACGCAGACACCCACCGGGCACAGGAGATGCTGGGCTGGCGGGCGGAGCGGTCACTGGAGGACATGTGCCGGGATTCCTGGCACTGGGAACAGGGGAGAAAGGCGTGAAGCGCTTGGCTCCGCTGCGGCAAACATGCCAGGAGGCATAATGTAGAGGTGAGATCATGAGCAGACTGGAAATCAAGACCCCCAGCAAGGCGCAGGGGGTGGTAGAGGAGCTCTACCGCAATATGGAGCGCCGCATTGCGGCCAGCCCTCCGGGCCTGTGTCCCGTAGATATGGCACTGAACTTTCTCAATCACTGCCACGCCCAGAGCTGCGGCAAGTGCGTACCCTGTCGGATCGGGCTGGGCCAGCTCATCAACATGATTCGGGAGGTGCTGGAGGGCGAGCCGGATCTGACTATTCTGGACCGGATCGAAAAGACTGCTCAGGTCATTATGGACACTGCGGACTGTGCCATCGGCATCGACGCGGCCCAGATGATCCTTGTGGGGCTGAAGGGCTTCCGGGAGGACTACGAGGAGCACATCCTGCACCAAAGATGTCTGGGCGGCCTGAAGAACCCAGTGCCCTGTGTGGCGCTCTGTCCCGCCGGGGTAGATGTGCCGGGCTATGTGGGGCTGGTGAAGGAGGGCCGGTGCGCCGATGCGGTGCGCCTCATCCGCAAGGATAATCCCTTTCCCTCTGCCTGCGCCTACGTCTGCGAGCACCCATGTGAGGCCCACTGCCGGCGGAACATGGTAGACGATGCCATCAATATCCGCGGCCTGAAGCGGTACGCGGTGGACCATGCGGGCAGTGTTCCGCAGCCGGCCTGCGCCGCGGCCACGGGGAAGACCGTGGCGGTGGTGGGCGGCGGCCCGGGCGGCCTGTCCGCGGCCTACTATCTGGCGCTGATGGGCCACAAGGTCACGGTATATGAGCGGCGGAAGCAGTTGGGCGGTATGCTCGTCTACGGCATTCCCAGCTACCGCCTGCCCCGGGAGCTACTGAAAGAGGAGATCAGCTCTATCCTTTCGCTGGGCATTGAGGTACATACCGGCGTTGACGTAGGCACAGATATCACCTTTGACGAACTCCAGAAGCGCTACGACTGCCTCTACATTTCTATTGGCGCACATACGGATAAGAAGGCGGGCATTGAGGGGGAGAACAGCAGAAATGTGATCTCTGCCGTGGAGCTGCTGCGCCGCATCGGCGACGATGACATGCCGGATTTCACAGGAAAGAACGTGGTGGTCATCGGCGGCGGCAACGTGGCGATGGACGTGACGCGGTCCTCTATTCGTCTGGGGGCGAAAAAAGTGACCTGCGTTTATCGCCGTCGACAGAAGGACATGACCGCTCTGCCTGAAGAGGTGGAGGGTGCAGTTGCGGAAGGAGCAGAGCTGCTGACCCTGCAGGCCCCCTTGCGCATCGAGGACGATGAGACCGGCAGCGTGGCGGCTCTCTGGACGCAGCCTCAGCTGATCGGTGAGGCAGACGGTCAGGGACGGCCCCGGCCCTCGGCTGCAGCCTTGCCGGAGCGCCGCATCCCTGCGGACGTCGTTATCATGGCGGTGGGGCAGGGCATCGAGACCCACGGCTTTGAGCAGACCGGCATTCATATTCAGCGGGGAGGCACTCTGTTGGCCGATTCCAGTACCCGGCTCCCGGACCTTCAGGGCGTGTTCGCCGGCGGGGACTGTGTCACCGGTCCCGCCACGGTGATCCGGGCCATTGCCGCGGGCAAGGCCGCGGCGGCCAATATCGACGAATATCTGGGCTTCCATCATGAGATCGTAGCCGACGTGCAAGTACCCGAGGCGGGCTATAACCTGCTCAAACCCAAGGGGCGAGTCAACTGCACGGAACGGGAGGCGTCGGAGCGGAAGCACGACTTTATCTGCTGTGAGTGCGGCCTGACGGAGGAGGAGGTCCTTCAGGAGGCGTCCCGCTGCCTGCGCTGCGACCACTTCGGCTATGGGAACTTCAAAGGAGGGCGAGTGGACAAATGGTAAGCATTACGATCGACGGCCGTGCGCTTGCCGTCCGGGAGGGGAGTTCCATTTTGGAGGCGGCGGAGGCCAACGGCATTCCCATTCCCCACCTCTGCTACCTGAAAGATCTGAACGAGATCGCCGCCTGCCGCATGTGCATGGTGGAGGTGGAGGGGGCCGAGCGCCTTGTTCCCGCCTGCAACAGCAAGGTGACGGATGGCATGGTGATCCGCACCAATACCAGCCGGGTCCGGCAGGCCAGAAAGACCAACCTGCGGCTCATTCTCTCTCAGCATGACTCCAACTGCACCATCTGCATCCGCAGCCAGAACTGCGAGCTACAGAAGCTCTCCCACGACCTGAATATTCACTTCCAGCCCTATCAGGTCCAGCCGGAACGGTCTCGGGTGGATCTGAGCGCGCCGGTGGTGCGGGAAGCCAGCAAGTGCATCAAGTGCATGCGCTGCGTTCAGGTGTGCGACAAGATCCAGAGTATGAACATCTGGGATGTGTCGGGTACGGGTGCACGCACGACAGTGGATGTCTCCTACAACCGGGCGCTGAAGTACACCGACTGTACCTACTGCGGCCAATGTGTGACCCACTGTCCCACCGGAGCCCTTACCGCCCGGGACGATACCAAATGGGTCCTGCGGGCGGTGGCTGATCCGGAGATCACCACAGTGGTCCAGGTAGCACCGGCAGTGCGGGCCGCATGGGCTGAGAGCTTCGGGCTGGACAGTGGGTCCGGCGGCGTGGGCCGCATCGTGGCGGCGCTGAAGCGCATCGGCTTTGACTACGTATTCGACACCACCTTTGCGGCTGACCTGACCATCATGGAAGAGAGCAGCGAGCTGCTGGAGCGGCTGGCCCATCGGGAGGAACACTGCTGGCCCATGTTTACCTCCTGCTGCCCTGGATGGGTGCGCTTTCTGAAATCCCAGTATCCAGAGCAGGTGGGGGGGCTCTCTACCGCGAAGTCCCCCCAGCAGATGTTCGGCGCGGTGGCCAAGAGCTACTTTGCCGAACGGCTGGGAAAGGACCCGAGCAAGATCTTTGTGGCCTCTATCATGCCATGCACAGCCAAGAAGGCGGAGTGTGAGCTGCCCACCATGAAGGATGCCTGCGGCGATCCGGACGTGGATGTGGTGCTCACTACCCGGGAGATGGACCGGCTGTTCCGCAGCGACGGCATCGTCCCCACCGATTTGCCGGAGCTGCCCTTTGACAGCCCGCTGGGCGCTGGGACCGGTGCGGCGGTGATTTTCGGCGCCACCGGCGGCGTAATGGATGCGGCTCTGCGCAGCGCCTTCTATCTGGCCACGGGGGAGAATCCTGATCCGGATGCCTTTGCACAGGTTCGCGGCGACCGGCCGTGGCGCGAGGCAGAGTTTGCCATCCCCGGCATTGGGACGCTCCGAGTGGCGGCGGTGAGTGGCCTTGCCAATGCCCGGATGCTGATGGACGCAATTTCCGCCGGGCGGGTAGAATATGACTTTGTGGAGGTCATGGCCTGTCCTGGCGGCTGCGCCGGCGGCGGCGGACAGCCCATTCATGAAGGGGAGGAACTGGCCTCCACCCGGGGCAGCGTCCTCTGGAGGCTGGACCAGCAGGCGTCACTCCGCTTCTCGCATGAGAATCCGGAGGCGCAGACCCTTTATCGGGAGTACCTCGGCGCACCCTTGAGTGAGAGAGCGCACAAATTGCTCCACACCGATCATCAGGGCTGGGATATGCCCGGGCGAAACGGCTGAACATAGGGCCGGCCCGGTGAATGGGATTAGCCATCAGGATAAAATTACTTTACGGGAGGAAACGTTATGGATGCGAAACAGATCATGCAGGTGTTTCAGGACACGGCCTACATCCGCACCGGCGGCAGCAGGGAGGAGCAGCGCTGCGCCGAGTATCTGATGGGCCGCTGCGCTGAGCTCGGCCTCAAGGCAGAACTGGAGCCCTTTGAGGTGGATATGGCAGACCTTCACGAGGCGGTGCTGCTGGCCGATGGGGTCTCCATCCCCTGCAAGGGCTACCTCTGCGCCGGCGAGGGCGAGGTGGAAGCACCGCTGTACTACCTGACCAGCATGGACGAGGGCTCTCTGGTCCAGTGCAGGGGGAAGATCGTTCTGTCGGATGGCTATATGGGCTACTGGAAGTATCAGGATATCGTGGACAATGGCGCGGTGGGCTTTATCACCTTTGACGGAAACGCCAACTACCCTGACCGGGATATCGACCAGCGGGAGCTGCGCAGCTTCGTCAGCAAGGGCCGCAAGATCCCCGGCGTGAATATCAATGCCAAGGATGCCATCGAGCTGGTGCGCAGCGGCGCGAAGACTGTGAGGATCACCCTGCGTCAGACGGAGTACAAGGGGGAGTCCCGCAATGTGGTGCTGGACCTACACGGCGAGCGCCCGGAGTTCATCGCCTTTACTGCCCACTACGATTCCACCTCCCTCTCTCAGGGGGCCTATGATAACATGTCCGGCAGCGTGGGCCTGCTGTATCTTGCAGAATATTTCAAAGACCATCCTCACCGCTACGGCCTGCGCTTCATCTGGTGCGGCTGCGAAGAGCGCGGCCTGCTGGGCTCCAAGGCCTACTGCGCGGCCCACAAGGAGGAGCTGAAGGACATCGTTCTCAACGTCAATCTGGATATGATCGGCTGCCTGATGGGCGGCTTTATTGCCTGTGTGACCGGTGAGGAGCGTTTGGTCCACTACATTGAGTATCTGGCTGCGGAGGAGGGCTTCGGTATCAAGGCGCGGCAGGGAGTCTACTCCAGCGATTCCACCCCCTTTGCCGACGGCGGTGTTCCCGCCGTGTCCTTTGCCCGCATCGCGCCGGAGAACACCGCCACCATCCATAACAGCTATGACACGCTGGCTGTCATGAGCGGGGAACAGATGGAGAAGGATTGCCGTTTCCTCGCGGTATTTGCCGACCGCATGGCCAATGCCGCTCACTGCCCGGTGAAGCGGGAGATGCCCGACAGCATGAAGGAAAAACTGGACGTCTACCTCTGCCGCAAGCGGGACAAAAATTAAGCGATAAATAAAAGCGTCGAGGCGGATGACGTCCCGGCGCTTTTTATTCCTTATAAGGCAAGCTCCCGACCTTCTGGCCGGGAGCTTGCTGTTCAACGGGCAGAGAGTCCGCGGCCTGCGGTCATCAATGCCCGTCCTTGATGGCAGCCTGTGCTGCCATCGGTACATAGCGCCAATCATTTCATATCCACACGCTCACATTCAAGTCCGCCCACTTGTAGACTCTCCTGCGGGTCGAAAAGCTGTAGATATACTTCTTTGCATCGTCGATCGTCAGCGTAAAGGCGCCGATTTTGATGTGGTCATCAGGGTCAAATTCGCTATCTGCATTGTTTCCGGTTCTCAGATACCAACGGAACTCATCCTTTGACACCCAAATGCGCTCAATGAATGCCTCCACAATGCTTTCTGGGATAACCGAGTAATCAAATCCAGTGTACTCCTTCAAACGCTCTCGCAGTTCCAAGAGTTTGACGGAATAGTCCTCGTTGCTTATTCGACTCCTTGTGGTGGTCGATAATAAAATAGGTGCTTGTGCCGAGGACGGCTACAAACACCGCAATAAGAATCATACAGATTTTCTTTTTCATTGAGTTTCCTTTCCGAAAAGCAAAATGCCCGCCTGTTTCCAAGCGAGCATTTCACGATTCTGTCGTTTAATATTCAGAGCTTAACAGGAAGTCCGCTATGTGCATCGTCTTGATGCCCTCGTAGTTTCCTCCTGAGAACTCATCCGTTGTGAGAACATATTTGGGGTAGTTGTCGTGGATCTCCAACAAACGCTCATACTCCCGTTTTTCCGTTTTCGGAGAACGAAGCTCCTGTGTGACCTGCACATAGAGTTTTTCATTTTGCCGAACAGCCACAAAGTCGATCTCGCCGCTGCCGGACTTACCGACATTGACGGTATAGCCTCTGCGGCAAAGCTCCAAGTACACAACATTCTCTAAGCTGGATGCCACGCTGTCAGCGTTGTAGCCAAGGACGCTGTACCGCAAGGCAGTGTCCGCAAGATAGAATTTCTCCTGTGTTTTCAGGATTTCCTTACCCTGCAAATCAAAGCGGGAGCATCGGTGAAGCAAATAGGCTTTCTCCAGCTTCTCCAAGTAGCTGTAAACCGTTTCGTTGTCCAGCGCACGGTGCTCTGCTTTCAGATAATCCGAAATGGATTTTGCGGAGAAGGTATTGCCCACATTGTTGAAGGTGTACTTGACCACTCGTTCCAACTGGTCGATCTTCCTCACCTGATTGCGCTTGACAATATCCGAGAAGATCGTGGAGTTGTAAATATCCCGCACGATGGTGTAGACCTCGTCCTGAGAGAACTCCTGCAAATGCGTTGCCGGGAAACCGCCCAAGCGCACATAGTTAGCAAGCTCTGCCTTCGGCTCTCCAACCCCGGTATATTGACTTTTGAACATCAGGTACTCGCCAAAGGACAAGGTGAAGATGCGGAAAGACACATACCGTCCCGTCAGATAGGTCGAGATCTCAGAGGACATCATACGGGAGTTGGAGCCTGTCACATACAGGTCAACATCAAAGTCCGACGCCAGTGAATTGACGACCTTTTCCCAGCCCTTGATTTCTTGCACCTCATCAAGAAACAGATAGGTTTTTCCATCGGGCGAAAGACGCTCCTTGAGCTGTGCGTACATCTGCTTTGCCGTCATATCCTCATATTCCATCGAGTCATAGCGGCAACTGACAATGCGCTCATCCAGAATATTCCGCTGCGTTTTCAATCTCTCCATAATCATTTTCAGGATCGTTGACTTTCCGCAGCGGCGCACTCCCGTGAGGATTTTAACAAATGGCGTATCCACATAAGCCATAATCTTCTCTACATACAAAGGCCTGTAAATCATCGTGACCACCTCCGTTTGTAGATAGTATACCGCAATTCTCATCAAAAGTCAATTTATTTTACGATTATAAACCGCAAAACTTTTCAACAGCTTATTCAACTGCGGATTGTCTGCTATATGGCGAGGGTTAAGCACCCTCGCCCGGGAACTTATGCAAAGCTTTGCATAACAAACCTAATGAAAAGTTTTGAATAATGGAAAGAAATGCGAAGAACGGCTGAGTTTCAGCCGTTCTTGCCCAAATGT
>CAKULE010000007.1 GCA_934667095.1 uncultured Oscillospiraceae bacterium
TGAAGCTCCGCAGGACGCACTACTCTCGACAGAGAGTATAGAAGTGCGCCCTTTAGTTCCTAAAGGGATTTTATCAGCTCGACAAACTGGAAGTTGTCATATTCCCATCACATAGATTTGGCAGGGATTCCATTTATCCCATAATGCAGGAAATACTTCAAACTCCTTAAAACCGATAGAAATGTAAAACCGATTTGTATCGTCATAGGATTTATATTTCCCCATTTGAACAGTTTTAACCTGTATAAATGAATAACCCATTTCTTTTGCAGCCTTTTTCGCACGGTTAAAAAGTTCTTTTCCGATTCCCTTGCGGTGATATTCTTTTAAGACGCCCATAACTGCAAGCTCAACTGTATCTTTTCCCGTTTCTTTGAGATACAAAAATCCCAAGTCTTTTTCGTTTTCCATGGCACAAAAGAAGACTTTCCCTGCGCTGTCGCGGATATATTCTTCTCGTGCCTCAGGGATTCCAAACCATTCAGGCAGTTCTTCCAATATATTTCTGGTTATGCTCTTTTTATCTTCATCATTTGCTATTTGAATGATATGCATGTCAAAAGTTCTCCTCCAAAAATTCCGATTTCTTGCTCTATTTACGCATTCAAATTATACCATAAAACTTGTGAACAATTCTACCGCAACTTTGGACTATATGAGAAAAGTCCGAACAGTTTTCTGCCCGGACTTCCTCACTCAATTATAAATCAATTCCGCTTTCACAACTTCCTCTGCCTGTGCCTTGCAAGCGTTCATCTGCCGCACCCATTCCATTTGGTGTCGGCTTTCAGTTTCTCGGTCACGCCGTTTCGCTTCGCCAACTCCGGCACGATCAGCTCCATGCGGTTTCGTGCCGCTTCGTCAATCTTAGCGCAATACTGTCTTACATACACCCAGCTATCGCTGCCGGGGATTTTTTGTGCCGTTTACTGAACGTCCTTCAGCCCGGAGAGCACGTCCGGGTCGCCCACGGCATAGAGCACGGTGGCACCCCGCTGACGGACAATGGCCTTCTCCAGCCGGCTGACGGCGGCGGGGGCGTACTCCTTACAGACGGCGATCTGGCTCTTCACCCGGGCCTGAAGGGCCTCCACCGCGGCAGAGGCGGAATCCTCGTCTGCAAAGACGAGGATGGCCAGCTCATCGGCGCTGACGGAGGTGTTGGCGGCCATGTAGCACACGCTGTCGGAGAGCTTGTCGGCGTCGATACCGTAGAGCAGGGCGGCCACGGAGGCGTTCACCTGCGCCATGTCGCTGCCCTCAAAGGCACCGGAGTTCAAGATGGCGTCGGCCTGATCGACGGTGTAGGGGGTCTCCTTCTGCCCGCCGGAGCAGCCGCACAGCAGCAGGGTCAGCAGGAGCAGGATAGATACAGTCTTTTTCATGCTTCAGGTCCCTCCTTGATGAGATCACGGTAGTAGAAATAGCGGCCGGCGTCGATGACGTGGCAGCGCAGGTATTCGATCCAGCGGGGGTAGCCGCTGAAGGTGAAGTGGCAGCCGTCGGCGGCGATGTCCGCCTGCAGCTGACCATTTTCGTCGGTGTAGACCTCGGCGGTGTTCAGCAGGACCACCCGCTTCTCCTTCGCCACCCGGATGAGCGCCTCGTTAAAGGCGGCAAGGTTGGTGTTGTTGATGTAGTCGGCCAGCCCGTTCTTGCGGGCCAGCTCGTCGTTGATGGGGGGCATGATCTGGAGGTAGATCACCGCGTTGGGCTGGACCTCCGCCACCTGATCCACAAAGGCGGCCAGACCGGTCTCGTAGGAGTCCGCGGGGTAGCCAAGCTCGTTCACGCCCACCATAATGTACACGGCCTTGTACTGCTTCTGCTTCAGGGCGCCGATCATGGTGTGGTCGGTACCGTTGACGTTGAATACGGCGTACTTAGGGTCGTCCACGCGGAAGACCGTCATACCCCGGGCCCAGTAGTAGGTGCCGTGGGCCAGCCCGCCGAACAGCTGCAGGCCTTCAGTGCGGGAGTCACCCAGAAAGACCACGTCGTCAAAGTAGCTGTCTTCCACGGGCTCGCTCTCCTCCAGCGGGGCGCCGAACTCGTAGACGGGGAACTCTGGCTCGGGGGAGGGCTCCGGCGTAGGCTCCGTGGTAGGTTCCGCAGAGGGCTCCGGTGTGACGTCGGGGGACTGGCTGGCGGAGGGGGAGGGGACGGAGACGGTGGGCGTGGGGGTGGCCGCCCCGCTGCCGCAGGCGGCGAGGGAGAGAACCAGCGCTCCGCACAGCAGGGCGCAGGGAATACGGAATTTCATAGGAATAGGGCTCCTTTATCTCTATCGTTCGGTGCTTGCCGACTTATCTTATCACGGGGAGCCGTGGCCGTCAACTTACAATTCGGTTACATAATATCTGATCGTCAGGTCAGAATGGCCAGCACATCGTCATAACCGGATGCGGTGTAGGTTGGCGCTGCGGGCCCGGTGAGGGGCAGGCCCTTCTGGTTGAACCAGATGGTGTCCAGCCCGGCGTCATGACCGCCCCGGATGTCGGAGGTGAGGCTGTCCCCCACCATGACGGCCCGGCTGCGGTCAGTGATGCCCAGCGCGGCGCACACCCGGTCGAAGTAGGCGGGCAGGGGCTTCTGCACCCCCAGCTCCATGGAGATGAAGATGTCCGGGATCACCTGATCCAGCCCCGTGCGTGTCCAGCGGCCCCGCTGGGGCACCGGTAGCCCGTTGGTGGCAATGGCCAGATGGTAGCCGCGGCGCTTCAGCTCTCGGCAGAAATCCAGTGCGCCGGGGAGCAGGTGGGCCTCCTCCCCAAGGGCGTGCTCGTAGGCCCGGCTGAGGGCGGCGGGGGACTGGTTCCCGGGGCCGTACAGCCGCAGCAGAGCGGCGAATCGCTCTACGGTCAGAAAGTCCTGATCCACCTCGCCCCGGGCGAAGGCCTGCCACAGGGCGTCGTTGATCTTCGAGTAGTCGGCGCAGACCTGCTCCGTGGGCTCGATGCCGGCGGCGGCCAGCACCCGGCGGAGGGCCTCCCGCTCCGACCGCTCAAAGTCCAGCAGGGTCATGTCTGCGTCCAGCAGGACAAAATCATAGCGCTTCATGTGCTGCTCCTCCGTTTCTCCATCATGCGCAGGGCGGTGGACACCAGCAGAGAGCCCAGCGCGATGCATCCGGCGATGCCGAAGGTGCGGATGAAGGTCTCCAGAAAAAGCTGGGTGTTGCCCTGAATGCTGTAATCCATGGCCCGGTAGATGATCAGGCCAGGGACCAGTGGGAAGAAGGAGATGACCAGATAGGAGGTGGCGGGGCACTTGCGCACCCGGGCCATGATCTCCGCGTAGATGGAGACCGCCACGGACGCGACCAGATTGCACATGTACACGCTGCCGCCCAGCCCCTGTACCGCCAGATAGGTGCCCCAGCCGAGGGCGCCGCCCAGCCCGCACAGCAGCATTCCCCCACCCCATACATTGTAGGGAAAGCAGAAGCCCAGACTGCCCAGTGCGGCAAACAGGCAGTAGAGCAGGGGATGCCACGCCGTGACGGCGGCGCTGCCCGCCGGCAGGGTGAGGGCGGAGCGCAGCAGGGTGATGGCCGTACCGGTGCCCAGCGCAATGGCCCCGGCGGAGAGCACCGCCCGGGCAAAGGTGGACAGGCCGGCCACGATGTCACCGGTGAGCAGGTCGCTCATGAAGTTGGTGAACACCAGCCCGGGCACCAGTGTCATGATGGAGCCGGAGATAATGGCCTCCACATTCACCTCCAGCCCCGTCAGCAGGGCGGCGTACACCACCAGCGCCAGCACGAAGCCGGCCACTGTGGTGTTTACAAAGAAGTTGGACCGGGACCGCCGGCCCAGCACCAGCGTGGTCAGCCCGGCACACAGGCCGGCCAGCCCGCCCAGGGCGGCCTCCAGCAGCCCGCCGGAGAAGAAGAGCGTGAAGAAGAAGGCGCCTGCCAGAAAGCCCAGCAGCTGGATATACATGGGGTAGGTCCGGAGGGCCGGGGCCTCCCGCACCTCCCGCAGGAGGCAGGCGGTGTCCGCCGGCGGGGCGGCGCACAGCCGCCGGGAGAGGGCGTTGTACCGCTCGATCCCTTCGATGTTCACTCCCTGCACCCGGGCCCGGAGCATCCGGGTATACACGTGGCCGTCAGGGCCGGTGAAGCTGACGATGAGGCAGTTGGGGATGGCGAATACCTCCCCCTCCACGCCGTAGGAGCGCAGGAGCCGCTGTACGCTGTCCTCCACCCGGTGGATCTCCGCGCCGCTGTCCAGCAGGCGCTGGCCGAGGGCCGCGCCCGCGTCCAAAAGCTGTTCGTAATCTGTCACTTGACTGCCTCCTGAAGCTGTTTTGCGAGGGCGAGCAGGGGCTCCGCCTCCGGCTTGACCGCCTGCCGGTCGTAGGTGAGCAGGCCGTTGATTTCTCCCTCCACGTCGCTGAGTTGGGTGTAGATGCAGCCGCAGCACCCGCCGGGCACGGCAGGGAGGATCATTTTTTCGTAGAGGGCGGCCATGCGGGCGGTGAGCTCGCTGCCGTCTTTACAGCCGCCGTAGCCGTACTTTTTGCCCTCCGCCACGTGGCCGGGGACGGGAAGGGTGTATCCGCCGCACTCGCTGACCAGCAGGGGCCGCTGCCTGGGATGGAGTTTTTTCAGACGGAAGTAGATGTGCTCGCTGTCAAAATCGCTGCGGCGCTGGGCGAACCAGCCGGAGGTGGCGTCAATGGGCCGGGTGGGGTCCAGCCGCTTCAGCCGGGCATAGGCCCCGTCGGCCCGGAACTGGCCCCAGCCCTCGTTGAAGATGGTCCACGCTGCGATGGAGGGGTGGTTATAGAGGTGGCGGACGGTGTTGTCCATGTGGCGGAGGAAGAACTCCTTCCGCGCATCCAGCCGGCCCCGGTCGTCCCGCAGGCGCTTGAGGCCGAGGGTGGGCAGCACCGTGTCCCGGCCGAAGGAGTAGTCGCCGCTGTTCACCATGTCCTGCATCACCAGTATGCCCAGCCGGTCGCAGGCGTAGTAGAACTGCTCCGGCTCCACTTTGATGTGCTTGCGCAGCAGGTTGAAGCCCAGCGCCTTCATGGCCAGAATGTCCCGGTCGTAGTCCTCCGGGTGGTTGGGGAGGAAGATCCCGTCGGGGAAGTAGCCCTGATCCAGCACCCCATGGAGGAAGATGGGCGCGCCGTTGAGACACACCCGGGCGGTGCCCGCCCGCTCCTCGATGGCGATGGTGCGCAGAGCGAAATAGGAGTGGACCACATCCGCCCCGGCGGTGACGGTGATGGGGTAGAGCCAGGGGTCGTCTGGGGTCCAGAGCCGGGGATTTTCCGGCTCGATCCGGCCGGTGCCGCCGGGGAAGGTCCAGACCTTGCCCTCTACCTCCGCGGTAAAGCCCGCCGCACCCTCGACGGTGACGGTCACGCCGGTGAGGTCCGGGGTGAGGGTGAGGGAGTGGATGTAAGACTGAGGCACCTTCTCCAGCCAGACAGTCTGCCAGATGCCGCTGACGGGGGTGTACCACATGCCGTGGGGGTCTTCGCTCTGCTTGCCGTAGGGGTAGGTGTGGTCCAGCGCGTCCAGCACCGACAGGGTGAGGACGTTGACCCCGTCGGTGAGGGCGTCGGTGACGTCGGACTCAAAGGGCAGGTAGCCGCCCTTGTGCTCCCCGAGAGAAATACCGTTGAAGGATACCTGAGCGATCTGGTCCACGGCCCCGAAGTGGAGCAGCACCCGGCCGCCACGCAGGGCCGGGTCCAGAGTGAACTCTTTGCGGTACAGCAGCATGTCGCCGATGGGCCCACAGTAGCCGGACAGGGGGGCCTGAGGCGGGTAGGGCACCCGGATGGGCCGGTCGTTCAGCATCCAGCGGCCGTCCAGGGACTGCCACGCGTCCCGCCGCAGCTGGGGCCGGGGATGGACCGTCCACGGGGCGGCGTCCACGTCGCCGGTCTGGCACACCTCCACCGGGGCCTTGGGCTGCCGGCGGACGATCCACAGCAGCCGCCGCAGGGCGAAGCACAGGATGAGGGCCGCCGCGAAGGCCCCCTTCCAGATGGCGGCGCTGGGCAGGAAGGAGGTGGTGCCGTCGCTGTTGACCACCGTGTCCGCCCCCCGGAGGAGGAAGGCCCCGATGGCCGGGCCGATGACGCCGGGGATGAGTACCTGAGCAATGATGCGGACGCCCTGAAACCGCCCGGCCATGCCGGCGGGGATGTGGTCCCGGATGGCGGCGCCGAACACGGCCATGCCCGCCAGATAGCCGCTCATCATCAGCAGGGAGCCGAGGAACACGGGAACCATGCTGCGGCAGAAGATAAGCACCAGATAGCCTGCCATCAGCAGGGCCATGCTGGGCACGATGGCCGCCCGGAAGCCCTTTTTGTCGTACCGCCTGCCATACAAGGCGGTGAACACCGAGGCCAGTACGATGGCCGGGGCCATGACCAGCACGTAGTTGCTCATGCCCAGCGACTGCTCGTAGTAGATGATGAGGTAGGGCATGAAGATCTGGATGGAGATGCCGAAGATGGCGAAGCAGGCCAGAATGGCGTACAGCACCGGGTTGGCCCGCAGGGTGGAGGGCCAGAAGCTGTATGCCAGCGTGGCCCAGTAGGGGGCAGGGTCGGGCTTGAGGTCCGGGGCCTCGTCAATGAGGAGGAAGCCCAGCAGGCCGATGAGGATCACGCCCCCGCCGATGATGAGGTAGATGGCGCTCCAGCTGTCAGCCCGGTCCAGGTCGAAGCCCATAAAGCCGCCGAACACCACTAAAATGGCCACCAGCGGCATCATGGAGTTGAAACCCTCGATGCGGCCGCGGTCGCTGTCGTCTCCCCGGTCCGTGAGCCACGCGTTGTAGGCGGCGTCGTTGGCGGTGGAGCCGAAGAAGGTCATCACGCAGTCCATAACGATGGTCAGCGCCACGCCCAGCGCCATGGCCCCGGCGGCGGAGCCCGCCAGCGGGGTGAGTACGTCCACCCGGATGAGGGCGAAGGCCAGAATGGACACGCCCCACGCCAGATAGCCGAAGCACATGAACAGCTTGCGCCGGCCTACCCGGTCGGACAGGGCCCCCATGAACAGAGTGGTGGCCGCGGCGGCCACGGCGCTGGCCCCCACCATCAGGGAGATGTGCCCGGCGGTGCAGCGGAACATCTTGTAGAGAAACACGTTGAAGTACATGTTCTCCACCACCCAGGCGATCTGGCCCATGAGCCCGAAAATGAGCATGGCGGCCCAGAAGCGCCCGCCCAGCTTTTTCTGCATATGCTCTGCCTCCCCTTATAAAGCGGTATCGCATATTGAATCGGACTAAGTATAGCACGTTGCGGGCCGCTTGGGAATAGAAAAACACCGGGCATTTCCACGGAAATACCCGGTGCCCGGATGCTGCTGTGGGTCTGCCCCGCTCGCTCAGCGGATGAAGTGGGTGGCGATGCGCTCCTCCTTTTCCGGCAGACCAAACTGCGCCTTCCCCAGCGCGATGCTCTTTATGAGGAAGGTCATGTTCCGGGCCAGCGTGCGCATGGTCTGGAGGCCTTCGCCATCCTCCACGGCCTGACCGGGCTCCCGCCCGTGGATGCTGTTCCAGTACTGGCTGGAGGCCACGGGCATCCCGGAGATGGTGAAGTACTTGTTCAGCTCGTCAAAGGTGGCGGAACAGCCGCCCCGGCGGGCGCACACAACGCTGGCCCCCACCTTCATGGTCTTGTCGAAGCCGGTGCTGTGGAACAGCCGGTCCAGACAGGCGATGAGGGTGGCGTTGGCGGAGGCGTAGTACACCGGGCTGGCGGCTACAAGGCCGTCGGCGGCCTCGAGCTTGGGGGCCAGCTCGTTGACCACGTCATCGAACACGCAGCGGCCCAGCCTGGCGCAGCCACCGCAGGCCACGCAGCCCCGGATGGCCTGACTGCCGATGAGCACCGTCTCACATTCCACGCCGCTCTTCTGAAACACCTTTTCCATCTCCCGCAGGGCCATGGCGGTGTTGCCGTTGGCGCGGGGGCTGCCGTTGAGCAGCAGGACCTTCAGCTTGTCTTCCATCAAAATTCCTCCTTCAGATTCCTTGTAAGGCAGAGCTTATTCCCAAGGTCAGGCCGCCGTGGTCGAATATCACCGGAGAGCCAGTTCTCTGATTGCGGTGACCGTACCGTCGCACAGGATCTCAATAATGGGAGATGCGCTCCGCCCTCCCTGATAATACATGCAGGCCAGTTCCATACAATGCCGGATGTCTTCGGCGGTCTGGCCTTCTGACAGGCAGTCGAAGGCCTCGTCAAACAGCTGCATGTCATAGCGGGCGGTCCTGCCCGACGCCTCCACCTCGAACAGCCTGATGCGCTCCCGTTCCTCGAGAGGGGCGCTTCCCCAGTCCTCCTCGTACAGATTTTTACAGAGCTCTATGCTGTCGTAAAAGTAATTGCTGCCCATTCTGCCGCAGCAGTCGGGGAATTCTCGCCGCCGGATATGCTCAAAAATCCCTTCCGCTGCCCATTTCGTCTCGTGGGTCGGCATTCCCGCCAGACCGTACTTTGCCAGAACGCTGCCGAAGTACTCGGCGTTCAGCAGGAGCCCCTGAAACGCGTCGATGCTAATGCTCAGGGCCTTTGCAAAGGGCTCTGCAAGGCTGCTGTTTCGTTTGTAGTCCGGCACCAGCGTATCCCCCACGTTCAGGGTGTCACTCATATGATATAAGGTCAAATTCAAGCCCTCCAGCTTCTGGATTTCGGCGTGCCTGCCCGGCGCTTACTTCCGGACCAGCAGCGCCACCGTCTCGACGTGGGCGGTGCGGGGGAAGAGGTCCACCGCTTCGGCCAGGCGGAGGGCATAGCCCAGCGCGGCGAAGCGGCCCACGTCCCGCCCCAGTGTGGCCGGGTCGCAGGAGACGTACACCACCCGCGCCGGGCCCATGCGGGCGATGGTCTCCACCACGTCGGCGGCCAGCCCCTTCCGGGGCGGGTCAACCACCACCACGTCGGGCCGCAGGCCCTCTGCCTCCAGCCGAGCGGCCAGGTGGGAGGCGTTCCCGCACTCGAAGCGGGTCTTGCCCGCCAGTCCATTGCGCCGGGCATTCTCTCTGGCGTCCTCGATGGCCTGCGGCACGATCTCCACGCCGATGACCTGCCCGGCGTGCTCCGCCAGCGTAAGGCTGATGGTGCCGATGCCGCAGTACAGGTCGGCCACCGTCTCCGCCCCTGTGAGACCGGCGAACTCCACCGCCCGACGGTAGAGCACCTCGGTCTGGGCCCGGTTGATTTGGAAGAAGGAGGGCACCGACAGGCGGAACACATGGCCGCAGAGGGCCTCCTCCAGCCAGTCCCGGCCCCAGAGGGTGCGGTACTCCGTGCCCAGGATCACGTTGGTTTTCTTCCTGTTGACGCTGAGCACCACCCCTGCCAGCGCAGGGACGGCGGCACGGAGGGCGGCGATGAGCTCTTCCCTGTGGGGGATGCTGTCCCCGTTGACCACCAGACAGCACAGCACCTCTCCGGCCCGGTTGGTGCGCAGATAGAGGTGCCGCAGCAGGCCCTTTCCTGTGCGCTCGTCATAGCCGGGGATGCGGAAGGCCGCCATCCAGTCTTTCACCGCCCGGCGGGCGGCGGTGTCCGCCGCCGGCTGGAGCAGGCAGTCCTTAATGTCGATGACCCGGTGGCTGCCTCCCTGATAGTAGCCGATGCCGCCGGGGCCCACGGGAAATTGGACTTTGTTGCGGTAGCGCTCCGTGTCCGCCGCGCCGTGGATGACCTCCACCGCCGCATCTGCCCCGCCGATGCGGGCCAGGGCGTCCTGCACCCGCTGACGCTTGGCCTCCAGCTCTTCGGCGTAGGTCATGTGGCGGAACTGGCAGCCGCCGCATTGGCGGTAGTAGGGGCAGTCGGGCTCCTGCCGGGCAGGGGAGGGGGTCAGGATCCTGTCCGCATGGGCCCACGCGGCGGCGCGGCCCACGTGCTCCACGGTGAACTCCGCGTCCTCCCCCCGGAGGGCCCCTTTGACGAACACCGCCATGCCCTCCACCCGGGCCACGCCGTCCCCGTCGGTGGTGTAGCCGGTGATGACGGCCCTGTATGTGTTTCCTTCCCGCAGTGCCATAAAATGCCCCTGCCTTTCTCTGGTTTACCATACATTTTAACCCAATGGCCGGAGAAAAGCAACAGGGGCCGCCGTCCACAATTTTGGAACAGAACGTTCACAAATTTTTGATAGATTTCGGTCCCGCCCTTTGGTAACATAAGAGCAGAAAACAACAGGAGGTCAGCCCATGAACGTCATCAACTTTCTCACGCCCAAGAGTCAGGTGGCATGGGTCTATGCGGACGTCACCGTCCGGCAGGGACTGGAGAAGCTGCGGGCCCGGGGCTATACCGCCATCCCCGTGCTGGACCGGGATGGCCTGTACATCGGCACGGTCAGCGAGGGGGACTTCCTCTGGCATATGCTGGACAGCGAGGACAACAGCCTTCGTGCGGCGGAGCAGCTGCCCCTGCGCGCGGTGATGCGGGAGGGCTTCAACCCGCCGGTGAGTGTCCGGGTGTCCATGGAGGAGCTGCTGGAGCGGGCCATGAACCAGAGCTTCGTCCCCGTGGTGGACGACCGCGGGGCGTTTATGGGCATCGTCACTCGGCAGACCATCCTCCGCCGGCTGGCAGAGGCCCGGGAGGAGCTGCCCACCGCCCGCCGCCGTCAGCTGACGCTGGCTGCCGCAGCAGTCTGACAAAAAGAGAAAAGCCCCCGCGGCCATGTGCCGCGGGGACTTGTTTTATGAATTTGCCTGCTGCTTGTGGAGCTTGTGCAGCTCCTTCTTCCGCCGGTTGGAGAAGCGGTCCTCCTCACTGTACACGCAGCCGCAGTACTTCTGCATGTACAGCCCCAGTGCCCGGGCCTCCTCCTGTCCCTCCCGGAAGCAGGGACGGAAGTCGTAGGGGATGAACTCCACGCCGTACCGCGCGGCCATCTGTTCGCCGGTGGCGCAGATCAGCTCCCTGTTCTGGTAGGGGGAGATAAGCAGGGTGGTGGAAAAGCGGTCAAAGCCGTGCTCGGCGGCGTAGCGGGCTGTGTCCTCCATGCGGCAGACGTAACAGTGGCCGCAGCGGTGGTCCGGGTCGGCGGCCACTGCGGCGGTGAATTCCCGCAGGCCGTAGAAGTCGTGTTCCCGCAGGTCCAGTCCGATGTCGGCGGCATACTGCCGCAAGGTGTCCCGCCGGGCCTTGTACTCCAGAAAGGGGTGGATGTTGGG
This sequence comes from uncultured Oscillospiraceae bacterium, assembly GCA_934667095.1. GTDB lineage: Bacteria > Bacillota > Clostridia > Oscillospirales > Oscillospiraceae > Enterenecus. The sequence goes on from CAKULE010000007.1 coordinate 11,187, forward strand.
GTTGTACCAATAGCCCACAGGCTCCACGCCCTCGGCCCGTAGGGTCTTGATGCAGGCCACAGAGCAGGGGGCGCAGCAGATATGCAGCAGCAGTGACATATCAGGACCTGCCGCGCATCTTGGCCTTCATGCGCTGCTCGTGGTTCAGGATGCGCTTGCGCAGACGCAGGTTCTTGGGAGTGACCTCCAGCAGCTCGTCGTCCGCCAGGAACTCCAGGCACTGCTCCAGAGAGAGGGTGCGGGGGGTGACCAGCCGCAGGGCCTCGTCCGAGCCGGCGGCCCGCATGTTGGTCAGCTGCTTGCGCTTGCAGACGTTGACGGTGATGTCCTCCATCTTGGGGCACACGCCCACCACCATACCCTCGTACACGGGCACGCCGGGGCCGATGAACAGGGCGCCGCGCTCCTGGGCGGCAAAGAGGCCGTAGGCCACGGACTCGCCGGTCTCGTGGGCCACCAGAGAGCCGGTGTTCCGACGGGTGACCTCCCCCTTGAAGGGGGCGTACTTCTCAAACACGGAGGCCATGATGCCCTCGCCCTTGGTGTCGGTGAGGAACTCGTTGCGGTAGCCAAACAGGCCGCGGGAGGGCACCAGGAACTCCAGCTTGGTGCGGCTGCCCATGGGCGTCATGGACACGAACTCGCCCTTGCGAGAGCCCAGCTTCTCCATCACGGCCCCCACGCAGTCGCCGGGCACGTCGGCCACCAGCCGCTCGATGGGCTCGCACTTTACGCCGTCAATGGTCTGGTACAGCACACGGGGAGGAGAGACCTGAAACTCATAGCCCTCCCGGCGCATGGTTTCGATCAGGATGGACAGGGACATTTCGCCGCGGCCGGCCACATTGAAGGAGTCGGTGCTGTCCTCCATCTCGGTGACCCGGAGGGACACGTCCTTCAGGGTCTCGCGGAACAGACGCTCCCGGATCTGGCGGGAGGTGACGAACTTGCCCTCCCGGCCGGCAAAGGGGGAGTCGTTGACGGAGAAGGTCATCTCCAGCGTGGGGGCGGAGATCTTCACGAACTCGATGGGCTCCACGGCGGAGGGGGCGCAGATGGTATCGCCGATGGTGATGTCGCCGATGCCGCTCATGGCGATGATCTCGCCAGCGCTGGCCTCGGTGACGGGGACGCGGGCCAACCCGTCAAAGGTGTACAGGCTGGTGGCCTTGGCCTTGCGGGCGGGCTCGTCGGGGGTGTGGTAGTTGCACACGGCGATCTCCTGATTCTGCTTGACCACGCCCCGCTCGATGCGGCCCACGGCGATGCGGCCCACGAACTCGTTGTAGTCGATGGACGAAACCAGCATCTGGAAGGGAGCCTCGGTATCCGCCTCGGGGGCGGGGATATAGTTCAGGATGGTCTCGAACAGGGGGACCAGATCGGTGCCCGGCACGTCGGGAGAGTAGGAGGCGGTACCCTGCCGGCCGGAACAGAACAGGGTGGGGGACTCGAACTGCTCGTCGGTGGCGTTCAGGTCCAGCAGCAGCTCCAGCACCTCGTCCATGACCTCGTGGATGCGCTGGTCGGGGCGGTCGATCTTGTTGACCACCACGATGACCCGGTGGCCCAGCTCGAGGGCGCGGGACAGGACGAAGCGGGTCTGGGGCATGGGGCCCTCGGCGGCGTCCACCAGCAGAATGACGCCGTTGACCATCTTCAGGATGCGCTCCACCTCGCCGCCGAAGTCGGCGTGGCCCGGGGTGTCCACGATGTTGATCTTGACGTCCTTGTAGTGGACGGCGGTGTTCTTGGCCAGAATGGTGATGCCGCGCTCCCGCTCCAGATCGTTGGAGTCCATGACCCGGTCCACAGTGGCCTGATTCTCCCGGTAGATGCCGCCCTGTTTGAGCATCTCATCCACCAGCGTGGTCTTGCCGTGGTCAACGTGGGCGATGATGGCAACGTTTCTCAAGTGTTCATTACGCATATTCTTTCTCCTCACTGTACGGCAGGAACGCAGAGCCCCGCAGGGGCAGAGCGCGCGTCAGCGCGTACAAGTATTTACAGATGAGACCAGCACGATCCCCGCCCGACAGGTCTGATATGGACAAAACGGGACGCATGGTATATAATAACGATACATTATATCGCAGTATCATCGGGATTGCAACAGGTCCCGGCCTGAAAATTATGCCCGCCGCCCATTTTTTGCGCGTCAGGCGGCAGCGGAGGGTGCTATGGAAGAGAAAGAAAAACAGGACCGCGTTGACGAGGTGCTTCAACTGGAGCAGCAGAGCGGGGAGCTCCTGACCCGGATCGAGCAGACTGCGGCGGCCATGGAGGGTTACTATGACCGGATCGCTGCTCACGAGGTGGAGGAGGCCGAGGTGGAGGCCCGGGTGGCCGCCCTGAAGCGCACGGCCAGAACGCTGGGCCGGGCCTCCCTGCGGACGGGGGAGCTCTATGACGAGCTGGACGCCCGCTGGCATGACCAGCGGCGGTCCGGCCGGAAGCGGAGGGTGCTGCCTGCGCCTCCGGCCAATGGGGCCATCGACCTGACGGAGGAGAAGAGTGAGCACTTTGCCAGGGGGCTGAACATCTACAAGCTGCTGTGGATCTTCTTCATTGGCAGCTTTGCCGGCGTGGTGGTGGAGACCCTCTGGTGTCTGGCGCGCCACGGCTATCTGGAGAGCCGGGCCGGGCTGGTGTACGGGCCCTTCAACTTGCTGTACGGGGCGGGGGCCGCGGCGCTGACGCTGTGCCTGTACCGCTACCGCAACCGGGGAAACTGGCTGTCCTTTCTGGGCGGTATGGTAGTGGGCAGTGTGGTGGAGTACGTCTGCTCCTGGGGGCAGGAGGTGCTGTTCGGTTCCCGCTCGTGGGATTACAGCAATGTACCTTTCAACCTGAACGGCCGCATCTGCCTGCTGTATTCCTTCTTCTGGGGCATCCTCGGGGTGCTGTGGATCAAGGACATCTATCCCCGGATGGTCAAGTGGATCCTGAAGATCCCCAACAAGGCGGGCAGGATCCTCACGTGGGCACTGGCGGCCTTCTTCGTGGTGAACGCCGTGGTGTCCCTCATCGCGGTGTACCGCTGGTCCCAGCGGCTGGACGGCGTGGCCGCCGCCAACGGCTTCTGGCAGTTTATCGACAGCCGGTTCCCCAACGCCCGCATGGAGCGCATCTATGCGAATATGAAGTTCGGGAAATGAGTTCCGGACCGTCCCCGGGGAGCGTCTGCTGCGCTCCCCGGGGATTTCCGATTGACAGCGGGCCGCCCTGTGAGTACAATAGCCTTTGTACCGGACCGAAAAGTGCATATCTGCGTCTGTAGCTCAGCAGGATAGAGCGTCCGCCTCCTAAGCGCACGGACATCAATTACCAATGGCACCGGTTTTCCCACAATTTGATATTCGCACGCATGATTCGCGTCTGTAGCTCAGTTGGATAGAGCGCGAGCCTCCTAAGCCCGAGGCCCCCGGTTCGAGTCCGGGCAGGCGCACCAAAAACGCTGTAATCCCAACGGATTGCGGCGTTTTTTCTTTTTGAAGACCAAATAAGAAATGCACCGAAACAGGAGAAAGTAAAACACGGATTTGCAGCAATTGGCACCAGATGGCCAGATCGAACCAGTTTTCGCGTTTTCCGGCGTTTGGCACCATTTTGGCACCACGGCGCTGAAATGCTTATTTGCAACTTTGGTTCGATATGAGAGATGTGAGCGCACTTAAAAGTTCGGGGGATTGCTGAAGTTGCAAGATGATACTCTGCACATCTAAGGCAGGTACCGGATCGGCGGGGGCTTGAACGCTGCGCAGATCAGGGTTTGCGTAGAAGGCGTTTTCAAACCTCTGTGCGTTGACCTTTCTATCTTCGTCAAGAATGTGCGCATAGACCTTTGTGACCATGTCGGCCTGTGAATGCCCGGTGTCGCCCTGCGTGGCTTTGATATCGCCGTGGTTGAGTTTCAGTTTATAGGTCGTACTGGAGTGACGGAGAGAGTGAAACACAACATTGGGGAGTTGCGCATCCCGCTTTAGACGTCGAAATGCGTTTGAAATCACAGTTTCCTCACAAGGGCGTCCATTCGGTAGCGCCACCACAAGGTTGTAGTCGAGATATTCGCTTCCGAGGAATTCTTTCTGCTTGTCCTGTGCTGCCTTCCATTCCCGCAAGATGTAAGCGACTGTTTTCGGCATCCACACTTTACGGACGCTGCTCTCTGTCTTTGGCGTTTTTAGCACGATCACAGTGGTAGCGTCCTCCAGATACATTGTCCGCGGAAACTTTTTGATGATTTCATCCTCACCTAACACGGCAAGGGAATCCTCACGCACACGCACTAACTCCTTTTCTACGCATAGATAGGCGTCATCATTGGCGATGTCCGCATCGGAAATATGGATGTTATCCCAAGTTAGGCCGACGATCTCACCAATGCGCAAGGAACAGGCAAAGGAAAGGTTGATTGCGACATATAGCCGCCCATCCCGGCACTCATCCAACGCCTTGCGAATGGTGGCGGCATCCCATATTTCACGGGGCTTCCGCTTGATTTTCGGAAGTGTTGTGTTTTCGAATGGATTTTTTGCGATAATGTCCCAGCGCACTGCTTGACCGAAAGCGCAGCGCAGCAGCTTGTTGACTCGCTCGATGTTGGCAGGCGTCATATACTCCGTTTTGCTGTATCGGTTTTTGAAAGTGGGGCATTTTGTTTTTTGCAGTGCGGAGATAAAACGGTCTGCGGCGATGGATGTCACATCCTGCATTAGCGTACTGCCAAGTTTGGGGTTGATATAGTTGCGGATCAGTCCCGTATTGGCTTCATATGTACTGGGGCTCCATTTCTTTGTTCCGTACAGGCTCACAAAATCCTCAAGAAATGCGGCAACGGTCGTTTTACTGGGGGCAATAAAGGTGCGGGACCCTTGTTTGTATTCGATCTCGGCTTTGCGGTGCTTTGCTTCAGCTTCCGTGTCATACGATTCCCATTTTTGCTTTTTCTCTCCGTCTTCGTTAAGATAGTAATAGACAACATGATATTTGCCTCTACGTCTTTTGATGGATGCCATAATAAACCTCCTACATATTCTGTTTATCCAGCCAATCATCAAAGGACACTTTGGAAACTCTGATGGAGGAACCGATTCGCACAGCCTTAAAAGCACCGGAATGGACAAGGCTGTATGCGGCGGTTCTTCCTATGCCAAGAATTTTTGCGATTTCCTCGACGGTATATGTCCGCTTTCCGGCGAGGAAATTATAAGGACTGCTGTGGTCAATACTCATAGTGACCTCCTTTCTATGACCACAGCACCATGCTTCAATTAGAATTGTAGCATGGTGCTGTAATTAACGCAAAAAATAAAACTATATGTGGAATGGCAAACCGGACGGCCGCTGGCGGCGGCCCACGGGAATCTCACCCCGGCCCATGCTGATGGGTGCGCCGCACAATGCTTTGAGGGCGTTCAATGCGGGAGTATCATTATTTGAAGGGAGGTCTTGGCCGCCTGCGCCGCCACACGCAGCCGCAAACTGGCTGGATCGCTCCCCACAAATTCTTGTGGATTGTGGCGTGCCATTTGCCGGGCTTTGCTCCATTCAAGTCGTTATCCGGTTGCCTATGAAATTTTCAAAGTACATAATCGGCCATTCTTCTATCAGCCGAGAAAGGCACCTATCCGTGATAAGTGCCTTTCTCCGCCAATACAACAAAACGAACAGCGGAGTGGAAAGGGAAAACACACCGCCGGGCGGCTGCGGTTACGCCGCCCCGTTTACATCAAAGCTCAGGACTCTGGTGATCAGCTTGGTCTCCAGCCGGCACCGCAGTTCCTCATTTACGCAGAGATATGGAATTCCATTTTCGTCGTACAGGGTCCTAGTGGCCAATGCGCAGATATAGCGGGAATAGTGCGCCAGCACCGCATGGACGGCGTCCACGTCTCCATCCGCAGCCGCTTCAATCGTGGAATACGGCGGCAGGGCGGAAGCGTTATTCTTCTCCATCTTTTTCAACCTCCATTCTTTGTTTTATCTCCCTAAGGGACTTCACCCGCCTGCGCTGAACGGTGCAGCGCACCAGGTTCAGCCTCTCCGCAATTTCTCGGTCTGTCATGTCCAGGAAGTAGGACAGCAGGAGGATGTCACGGGCCTCCCCTGGAAGTTCGGCCAGTGCCTGTGCCAAGCGGTCATCGTGTATGGCAACAAGATAATTCCGCACCTCGAACTGTGTGCTATCCGATGGATACTCGTCCAAAAAATAGGCACGGCCAATCTGATCCTCGGACAACTCCGAAAGGGATACCTCGTGTGCGGAGCGCCATGCGATATGCCTTTTATAATCACGGAGTTCTTCACGCAGCACCTTTTTGCAGAAGCTGTCAAACTGGTGTCTAATGGTCTTCTGATGGGATGGCGTAGGTTTCAAGTGTTTCACCCCCGTTCCCGAACCGCGGGAAGCGGTGTTTTGACCCCTTTCGCTACTATCCCGATTGGCGGTGCCGCTTTTGCGCACATTTTGCCAGGAATAATCAAAAATTTTATTTGAAAAAATTTTGTCGAAGCCGCATATGCTTTATTTCGTGCCCTACTTAACCCGACATAAAAGCAGAAAAGAGCGGCACGCCCATTGGGGCGTGCCGCTCTGGCGATTTGGAGGCTGTTAATGATAAATGGTTTCGGAGGCCGCAGACACGGTTTCCAACAGAGTGGAGGCGGCGTTGTAAACTTTCGCTGTAACCTCTACTTTGTAGTAGTACCCGGAAAGCACATAATAGTTTTCGCTAGGTGTAACCCGACCTTTTCCACTGTCAGACCAACTCTTGATGGAAGTCCACTTGCTACCGTCGCTGCTGCGATAGAGGGTCATGGTAACATCTGCACGATATGTAGGATTTTTCAATTTTACCACAGACTCACATGTCGCTTTATCAGTTTTATCAATCGATAAAGTTGCATTGATTTGCGTGATTCCGACATATCTTGGGAGAATCTTGTTGCCATCTGCTACTGCAGCCAAGGCACTTGTACTTAGCATACATAATGCCATCAAAATAATTAGCCCGTTGCACACCCATTTCTTTTTTGTGTTTTTCATGTTAATTCCTCCTTCTTAATGCTGCGAACTTAGCTCGCAGTATAGAAGACACAGAAAAAGACAAAATGCAACAAAAGTTTTCATTTTTCAATCGGGGAAACCTGTTCCGCCAAAGATACGATAACTTCAACATCTACACCCGTGCTAAAAATACTACAAAAGGCACTGCGATCTGTATCACCCCAGATAATATGGACCTCTGGACCAATCAAATTGACTTTTTCAATCAGCAGTCCGTCATATCCATGAATTTCGATTTGAGTTACCTCGGCATCTTCGGTATCCACATAGGTGTTGGTGCCCTCTACTACCATGCTGACATCATAATATAAGTACTCCGTTTCACTTTTGATAAACCAAACTGTTGCCGAATTGTCGTTAATAGAGACCAATTCCTCATCAAGCACAAACCCCTCCGGCGGGGCAGGGAAATGATAGCCCTTGAGGGTGATCCCACCATCAACTTCTGCCGTTGAGCTGGGCTGCTCGGGTACGCTCCCCGTGCCGGTCAGCTTCAGCTTGGTAGAAACATCCGAGACTTCAATCAGCAGATTGAGTGTCCCTACCCGGACCTCCGGTACCGCCGCATAGACTACGGCGAACAGCATAATGCACGCAACGGCGACTACAGAGACCTTGCTGAATACCCGGCGGGCCGTCCGCAGGGCGCTCTTCCGCTTGGTCTTGGACAGGGCCGAGCGGATGGTACGCAGGCAGCGCCGCTCTGTCTGCGGCGGCACGGCAGCCGCTGGGTCCTCCCGCAGAAGGCGGTTTTCCTCCCTCAGCTTCTCCCCTTCCTGCTGGGCCACCTCATCCATCAGCAGAGCAAACAGCGCGTTCTCATAATTCTCCAGCAGCTGCTCATGCTTTGTCATCGCAGTCATTCCCTTCTGTTCGATATAGCACCCGCATGGCCTTTCGGCGGGTGCGGGTCAGCTTCATGCGGATACTGCCCGGTTTGCACTGGAGCGCCTTGGCCAGTTCGGCGTCCTCATAGCCCAGCAGATATTTGCCTTCCAATAAAAAGCGGTCTTCCTCGCTCAACTGTTCCCACAGCGTTGAGAGATCCACCCGGCATTCGACCAGCGCCGCCAGGTCAACGGGCGAGGCTTCCTCGAAAAGCGGCTGTTCCACTTCTGTTCTGCGCCCCTGTGCCCGCACATGGGTGAAGGCGGTATTGCGGACAATGGCGCAGATGTAGTAGGGCAGCGCACAGCTGTCCAGGCCCCGCAGCCGGGCCACACTGCTTATCATGCGGACAAGGCTTTCTTGCAGTACGTCTTCCCGGTCCTCTGGCGTGGACAGGTATTTGGCGGCTGTCTTGTACATTAATCGGGAATATTTATCGTAAAGTCCGGTCAGATACTCCCGGTCTTCCGGGGCAGCCAATGTGGAGATCATCATGATCATAGTGGTATTCTCTCTTTTCTCGCTATTACATACGGTTTCAGAACAGGGTTATTTAAGGAGACACTCGGCTTCTCTTTTTGCAACACAGCAGGGCACTGTTCTTGCACAACCTCGCTCGCAAAAGTATTGTAAAACTAATTTTGTGGCATCCAAATCAGCAAAATAAATTGTATTTCTGCACATATTCGGCAATCCTATTTAGACAATTTATAATAACGCCATATTAACACTGTATAGGAGAGTTTTCAATGGCGCAATTCGGAGAATTGTTAGCAGAACTGCGTAGAGATGCCGGCTTAAAGCAAAGTGAGCTCGCCGAAAAGTTGTATGTAACGGCAGGAACGATCTCAAACTACGAAAACAATGTTCATCTCCCCGATGTAGAGAAACTAGAGGCCATCGCAGACCTTTTCCATGTGACAACGGACTACCTGTTGGGCAGGTGCTCTTCGGACTTGTCCCCAGACATTTGGGATCACCCGCTTCTGGCCGGAAAGACAACGAGCGAAGTGGTGCGAACTATCAGCAGCCTAACCCCGGAGCGTAAGCATGCGCTGGCTGTCATTCTGCGGGACATGAGCACTCGCGTGATTCTAGAACAATATGGGGAAGGCAGCAAATGATTCCAGTTTTTATACTTGCGATTGAAGATGAAAATGACCGGGAATTCATGACCGAGTTATACTTGCACTATAACCGCTTAATGTACAGCACAATCATAAAAGTTGTGCATGATCCATCCACAACCGAGGATCTGCTCCAAAACGTTTTACTCAAGTTCATTGAGAAAATCCAAGATCTTCGTACGAAAGATCGGGATCATCTGATCAACTACGTAATTGCCGCCTGTCGAAACCATGCTCTAAATTATCTTCGAGATCACGGGCGGCATGAGATTGTTTATCTTGATGGTATAAACGATTTAACAGGAACAGACCGCCAAGATGGCCGTATTGAAGAAATCATAATCAATCAAGAGCGTTTTGATCTGCTGGCTAAAGTCTGGGGCCAATTGGATGAGCACAATCGAATATTGTTAGAGAGCTACTACGTTCTAGAAAAATCCATGCCGGAAATAGCGGATGAGCTTGGGATAAAACCAGCCAGTGTCCGCATGGCACTTAGTCGTGCCCGCAGCGCCGCAAGAAAGGCGATGGAAGCGTATGACATGGAATGCCCTGTATCGCATTAATCCTGCACCTAGAAGAACTCAAGCGTTTGCTTGAGTTCTTCTTTTTTGTCCTGTTAGAGTTTACATTTCCCTATGCGCACCACTCCTTATAGACCGGATATATCCAAACGGCAGACACGCGCAGTCTGTCAGGTATCTGATTTGAAAGGAGATTTTTATGCCTACTTACAAAATCACCAACGTGGCCGCCAACAAGTGTTTGAACATTTACGGCAGCAATGTCACCAGTCTGACTAACAACCAGAACGTCACCCTGTGGGAGGATAGCGACACGCCGGAACAGAAATGGGTTGTCGACATCCTTGATAGCGGTGTGTTCGTGCAGTCCGCCATCAACACTGCATTTGCCCTCAACGCATATCGGAGCAGTACCTATAACTGTGATGTCCATCTGCTGCGCGGCAACCAGACTGATGCTGCGGTGAACTTTATTCCCTCCGGCGACAACTACAAGATCCAGCTGGCCAACTATCCCACGTACTACCTGACGGCGGCCGGCACCGCGAATGGCTCTAATGCCTATTGGGCTGCTGCTACCAATGCCAACAATCAGCTTTGGACCATGAGTGTTGTCGCTGACATCGGCCCTCACAACCACATCTACCGTCAGTCCGGTTATCTTCACATTCTTGAGACTGCCGCAGAAAACATCCGGCTGCTGTGCCAGGGCAATCTCGTTGGTTCAGCCAGTTTGAAGACCATGCGTAATTCCGGCTACCTGGGTGTCAACGGAGGTTTTTGGTCCGTGGAAGAAGTCGAAAAAGAAGGAACGGAAGGCGAAAAGGAAAAGATCAGAATTCTTCTCAATGTTGCACTGCAGGACGGTCAGCATGTCGGCCCTGGTACCCATGGGCTTACAAACAGCACCGGCCGCAGCGTTATCGGCTGGGACGGCACAAGCCTGGAACAGATCAACGGCATCCGATATCTGAATCAGAATGACAGCAGCATTCCCGCCAAGTATAAGGTTGAGGGAACGTGGATGCAGGGTGGCATCGATTTGGCCCTTGGGTATTCCAGCTGGCTGAGCGTATTTGGTAAAGACGGGGGCGAAAACTATACCAGCGGTTCGGCCTACCGCACCGCAATGGTCGCCCATCTGAGCGGAGCGAAAGCAGGCAAGGTCGAACTCATGGTATATGCCGCTGCGGTAACCACCGCCAACTTCCGCACCGCAATTCAGCAGTACTTGGGGATCACCGATGGTGCCAGTCCGAGTACCACCTATGCGGCGATCATGCTGGATGGCGGCGGCTCTTCGCAGATGACAGCCAAAAATGCGTTTGGCACAATGGTCGTTATTCCTTCCAGCCAGTCCCGTGGGCTTTCTCAGATTGTCACGCTGAAAGATGCAACCTAAGTAATGCGGCGTCTGCCGGGTGCGGTCAGGGCGAGTCCTCCGACCACATCCGGCAGACAATGCCGGTGGAGCGGGGCGCATCGTAATCCTCTTCTCGGAATGCATAGTAGCCGTCAGCATTCTCACACAGAAGCACGGTGCCGTCTGTTTTGAGAATTATAGTACGCTGATAGGTGGTGGCCGTATCCGCCACATCATCCATAAACTTCTCCGCCGGAGCCAAGGTGCTGGTCCCGCCCTCCCCATACAGACGTTTCAACACCCATAGTGAGTCATCCTGCCGGATTACGCCCAATGCGCGGGGCAGACTTGAAGCCACCCGCTTTACATCTGTAAGAAGCAGATCAAACTGATAATCGTCGAACTGTTCACTCTCTGTTCTACGGAAGCGGTACAACTGATTATCCAGCGTGATCAAAAGGTTGCCCTCTGCCCACCGCACGTCATTGCACACTGTCCGCAGGGAATCCGATGTGTCGTCCCACACATAGAGAGTATGATCCTCTGTGATCAGACAGCCACCATAAAAACCGCCTGAAACCCAGATGACCCCATCCATGAGTTTCGTCATATCTGCGTCCTTCCGGCCGTACTCGCCAGGGATCAGCAGCCCATCTCCCCAACCCCAAAGGGTTCCATCTGACTGGAGTGCATAGCCGAAGGTGATGCATTGATTGGCCCATACCACGTCCTCCAGCAGCCGGACCACCGGCAGATCACAGGACGGCAGTTCCACGGTATCCAATCCGTCAGGAACCGGCGAGGAAATGCCCCAAAGTGTACCTTCTGTGTCCGTGTAGAGAAACATATTCATCCCGGGATATATCGAGGCCACGTCATGGGCTACTTCCAGCGGTTTCTGATAGGAATATTCCTTGCAGTGCCCAATGCTGTTATGTTCCTCGGCCTGTCCCCACATGAGCAGTGTGCCGTCCTCTCGGACAGCGTAGTATTGGCAGTCAGAGGATACGCCGATCAAGGAGGTAGGGTACGGCACCAGTGGGAAGGATGTGGGGGTGTTAGGTATCGGTGTGGTGATCGGTAACGGCGAAGACAACACAGTGTCAAGAGAAGGCAGGGGTTCCTGTTGCGTAGAGCAGGCAGTTAGGGTGAACAACAGCAGGCCGCACAGGATCAACATCCGTTTCTTCATCATAAATGCACTCCTTAACTTTTAATTTGGATTGCCCTGCAACCACTTTGCAGGAGAGGAAGGGGCCAGTCAAATGAACACGATACTTAATTTCTTCAGTTCTATATCAACATCAATTCCGGTCACGCTCCAAAGGCTTATCATGGCACTTATTCTTTTGATGTGTATTGACTACATAACAGGGGTCTGCGTTGCCATTCGTAAAAAAGAACTCTCCAGTAAAATCGGGACCAAGGGGCTGGCTACAAAAATCATGATATTTTCAGTGGTTGGTCTTAGTGTGCTTATTGACCGTTTGCTGATTGGGGAAGGGCACACAATTAGCAGCATGACGACGCTGTTTTATTGTTCTAATGAACTTATCAGCATCTGCGAAAACGCCAGCCGGATGGGAGTCCCACTGCCTAAAAAATTGACAGAGTATCTGAAGGTTCTGCACGAAAAGGAGCCAGCGGATAATAACGAGACGAAATAGGGTACTACATTTGCCCGCTTTGCTTCAGATAGGCACCAAGCTTCTTAATTGCGCGCCGCTTTGCTTGATTAACGCTTTGTCTGGAAACGCCGCTTCTTTTGGCCAACTCTGCAGATGAATAGCCCATAATACACACGGCCCAAAAGGTTTGTGACTCTAACGGCGTCAGCAAATTGGACGGGATGTCCAGAAGTGCATAGTCTGCGCATACGGTAAGATCATTTTTGTAAATCAGCCCATCTGTAAGTTCGTCAGCAGAGATTGAATAAGGATTGTCGATGCTTTTTTGCAAGATTTTCACATAAGCATGGTAAATTGACTTGACAAGATACTGTACCATTGCTCCATCATTTTTTGTTTTCAAGGTAGTACAATCGATATGAGAAATCAAATCCAGAAACTCAACTTGAAGGTCATAGTAAGCATCTTCAGTTTCTAGTTTCCGTGCGTATTTTTTAAGCGCTGGCTTAAATTTTTCAATCAAATTAAGTGTTGCGGTATCATCTCCTAACTGGCTCTTACGGATGTCGTCAATGATCATGAGTGGGCACTCCTTTGCTCTTTTGGAGCTAAGGAGTAAATCTCACGTCAATTGTAAACTACCGCTTTAATTTTTAAGAAAGACTTGTAAAAGCATGTCGACACTATAGATGACACATACTTTTGGCGGGTGCAACATGGGAATATCCATAGGAACAGAATAGGTACCATTACTCAATAAAACAATGAAACCGACAAAAGCGCAACACCTACACAAAAAATTGTATAGGTACTGCGCTTTAATATTTCCTCATGCGAAGGCATGCAAAACTTCCGCCTGCATTTCCGTTTACTTTTTTCGAGCTATACGCCCTTTATCATTTGGACGCGTTCAAAATTAACAAAAAGGAGCTGTTTGTAATGGCCTATAGTCCGAATACTCCTTACTATTTTGTCTCTCACTCTGGGGCAGGCAAGTGCCTCAATGTGTATGGCAACGAGCAGGTTTCTAACAACAGAAATGTGTGCCTGTGGACACAGGGTACTGGGAAGGCACAGAGTTGGAGTATCAAGTCCTTTTCTGCTGGACTTAAAATTGTCAGCAATCTGAATCAAACCTATGCACTGAACTACTATTGGTCTGCCGGTCAGGGCAACGCTGGTAACTGTGACATTTATCCGCACAGTGGGAACGACACCGATTCCTGCATTACTGTACTTTCCATGAACGCAGTCAAGAACATCTATAAGTTCAAGCTGAAAAATTATGATCTTTATCTTACGGCTGCGGGGACGGCAGATAACGCCAATGTTACTTGGGCCCCCCTCGCCAGTAGCGGCACAACTCAGCTGTGGCAGTTATCTGCATTCGAGGCATCCGGTGGCGGTTCCGGCGGCGATCCCGGCGGTGCATCCGACAGCAAAATCTTAACCATGCCAATGGGGCCTCGGTGCAATTGGAATCAGAAGCATAGCGGGGTAGTTAAACTTTTTGGCGAAAACGCCTGTACTTTGGTTTCCGGTTTGGATATGGCCAATTTTTATGCCACTAACGGCACTGGATACACTCCATCTGATATGAATAGTTCTACTTATTGGAATAGCGAAGGGTATAGGTGGGTGGTTCCTGGCCCAGGCAGGTTTACTGGCCAGTACTTCAGACAGAAAGACGGTTTCTCGCAGGCGGAACTCCGGATTAAAACTAAAGAGCAGATTGATTTGGGCCACCCGCCCGTGATTGATATTGGCTCGGGCCCCGAAGACTCCCACACGATGTTCTGCTATGGTTACAAAAATGGCGCGGCCACCAATGACGATATTCTCATTTATGATCCGGCCAATCTAAACGAGAGCGATATTGAAGGCCGTGACACAACCTTGGCCAATGCAATGGTATATAATGGGCATACAAATATTCGAAATGTCCGTTTGACTACCACTGACTGATTCAAAGGTTTCGATTTCTGAACTTCGTTCTAGAACATAACAAAAAGTGTGCGGACCGACAGTGGTTCGCACACTTTTTACTATGAGCTTATGGCTGCGGCATGACTTTTACCGCTGTTTTTGGGCTCACCTCATCGGCTTTGGCAGCGTGGAAGGTGTCGAAGCGCCAGCCGTCCTCCGTGCGGACCATGCGGATGGGGAAGTCGTAGGTGTAGTCCCAGCCGCTCTCCAGCCGATGGTCCCGGTCCTCAGCGCTCTCGCCCTCGTTGGGCCAGGGGGAGCTGTAATGCCCCGTCAGGGTAAACACGATCTCGTCGTCGGTCTTGGAGACGAGGGTGAAGGTATCGGGGAAGCGGCGGTTGTAGTAGTAGCTGCCCCTGTCGCCGTAGGCGAAGTACAGGGTGCCGTCCACGTTGACGTAGCGGTCGCCATTGAGGGTGGTCCAGCAGCCGTCCGTGAAGATGGAGCGGACCATGGCGTCGAAGTCTTCCCAGTTGGAGTAGCGGCCCCGGCACCGGGCGTAGGAGACGCCGTTCACGTCCAGATCCCCGGCGGCATAGAAATAGTGGTCATCCCCCTCGGTCCAGTAGTCGAAGTCCTCCGTGCTGGCGCCGAACAGATGGTTATAGGCGCAGTGGGCCCGGCGGTAGAGCAGCTGCTGGTCCTCATCCAGAAAATCGGGCACGGCGGCGTTGAGGCTGTCCTCGTCCAGCGGCGGGTCGGTCGTCACATCGTAGGTAGGCGAAGGGGCAGGTTCCACGGTGGAAGTTTCGGTGGGCGTGGCGGAAGGCGTGGGCTCCGCCGGGGCGGCGCAGCCCGCCAGCGCCAGCAGCAGGATCAGCGTTAACATGGGCAGATATTTTTTCATGGTTCATTCCTCCACACATCGCAGTATTTGGATTCCTATTATAGGAACTTCCTGTCCAGACAAAATGCAACACAGAAAGTCTATAGGATTTTCTAGTGACTTGAAAATATAAACCGTTTTTTCAGATTTCTCAAAATCATCAAAAAGATAATCGAGTCCTGTGAAAACATTCTAAAGCAAGATTGTACTCAAAAAACGGCAGCGGTGCCCCGATAGGGGGGACCGCTGCCTACCGCCTTGACCGCAACACGGCTAGTACCTCTGCCCAATCGGTCACGCCGTTCTCCACGGCTCATGCAACCGCACTCTCGTAGTAGGAGCCTTCCACTACAGCGGTGAAGCCGTTGCTCTGGCCGGAGACAGAACCGGGAAAACGGTTGAGGAAGGCTGCGGCCTCGGTACGGCTGCAAATTACATCGGGGGCAAAGAAATCGGCGCTGCCGTCGCCCTTGTTGATCGGATCCACAGCGTTGCTGTTCTTGTCCGTGATAGTCAGTAAGCTTTTGCGGGTCCGGCACTCCTCCACACTGCTCTGCTGTATGCACGGCGGTCCAGCTTAAAGTACCAGGCGAGCCACATGCAGTGCAGCATGATCTGCTGGCCGAATGACCGTGGGACGAGATAGGCCGCGTATTGGGCAAAGTCCCGGAATTTCCCAGGCATATCATCGTGTGTATACCGCTCTGGATCGTGTCGGCATTTCCCCTTGCGCAAGTTTTCGGCGTCCAAAAGAGCCTGGTCTTTATTTGAATATACGGTACGCAAGTAATCAAATGCATCGTCGCGGGTGCAGAAAGGACACTGTCTAAATATAAAATAGTCTGAAATCGCTTCAAAAGAAAGCACTTTATCAGTATAGGGATCCTGCCATGTGTCGTGCGCCGCAGAGATGCAGTCAGCCTTTCCTTGAAAGGTCATTGGTTTACGACAGTCCAGTGCATAGTAGTCCTCATCTGACAGAACGTTGGTCATGGCGAGATCCAGGCATGTGATTCCGGCAAGCTGCTCCACGGGGATATCTTCCGCAAGAACGCCGCTTTCCCATTGGACTGCGTCAAGGCGGGCCAAAAGGTCGCTGTCCACGAGGAGCACATGTTTCATACCTTCGCTTTTAATTTGATCGTAATCATTGTAAAGGCAGTCTTTGCCGTCTGCCATTACGCATTGCATTGCCGGATAATCCTCAAAGGTCCGGCCGCTTGGTAGGACGAGCCAGCCGAATTCTGTGATACCTGTCTGGCCAGAGTTACTGTGCCATCCACACAGAGCAACGGCTCTGCCCTGCTCGGCGTAGTGCTGCTCCACGACTCTCTGTGCGACGTTGTGAAACCGTTTTGGGGCACGATATTCAAAACTTAGTGTTCGCCCGGCGGCCCAGACGAGTTCTTCCCGCAGGGAAAAACCGTCCCGCCGCAGCGGCTTTCCGCATTGGGGACAGATTTTCATAGGCAGATCTATGCCGGCTAAGGTCTTTGGCTCCTCGTGATAAAAACCGCAGCGCGGGCAGTAATAGTGCGCCGGCATGGGATTCAATCCTTGAAAACCAAGGAGGTATGTCAACAAAGAATTTGCCTCCACGCCAGGCAGGAAAAGCGTACAGCAAGCGTGTTTTGCGGCGGCACTGAGTTTCTTGAATAGCAGAAATTCATCCGCTGCATCCAAACCTTCGAATTCCGCCATCTTTAAGGCACCTATTTCCACACCGAGACGCCGGGAAATCTCATCCGGGATCCCTGCGGGATAGAGCTGCTTCAGCGCCTCGTCGCAGGCAAGTTCAAGTTCCGATATGCCACGGTGGTTCATGGCGCCGCCCTCCTTATTGATCGATCTCATCGACATTCTGCTGATGCTTACAGCGTGGACAAATTTCAAAATCCAGCAACAGAAACTTTCCGCATTTTTCGCACGGCTTAAGGAATGTCTTTGTTCTTGCATCCAGATTTCTATGACATCTTTCCAATTCCCGTTTGTAGAGAAAATCCTCAACGATATTTTTCATAGATCCCCCTTTGCACCGAACTCCATACACGATTTCCCCTTATCTTGGCCACTGCTCTGCCGAAAGGATAACTCAGCACCCTGTACATTTGTCTGTACAGGGCGCCCGGTCTTTATTTCCGCCAGTTTGCTACGGGATAGGTACCATAGCTGTGCTTAAAATCTTCCAGCAAGCGATGTTCCTCCGCCTCACATTGTTCGCAAGAATACCATTCACAAATGAGTTGTTCATATCCTACAATTTGAAAAATCGCCCGACCACCACGATGATTATTTCCGGTATCAAACCCATAGCGCATATATTGCCGGAGTCGTTGGAACAGCCCTCTTTTGCCACTTGCCTTGCCTATGTAGAGAATGTCGGAGGAAACACGCTTTGATTCCAAGTCTTCAACCCGATAGGCATCGCCAGGGTGATTGTCGATGGTATCTTTGAAGTTTATCTCCATCCCTAATGGGGCGTAAATGCAGTAGATACCTTTTTGAGGAGGAACGAGGTAAGATTTGCGGCAGGGGTCGTGTTTGCAAAAATCGTCCCACAATTCAGCAAGAGTTGCTTTTCCCCCTAAATGATTGATCTTGACAATGCTCACCATCATTCTCCTTTTCTTTGTTTACTGAAGGTATCTGTTCTTCCTAATACTCTCTGTGACCTCCTCCCGCAGCCATACGGGTTCTATGATCTCAACATAGGGCAAATACTGCAGAGCCCAAAATTTGATTCCGCGCGGCGGCGCTGTAAAGCTGGCAGTGAAAGTATTTTCATCCCGCTCACAAAGCTGTATATCTGTGCCGAATCGGTCAATCACATCGTCTAAGATGGCAAGGTCACAGTACATGACAATGCGTTCCGGCTCCCCAACATGGGCATATACTGCGTCCTGTGCCTCCTGCCGGACGGCGTTGGTTTCGCTGCGGAACTCGTCGAGAATTTGAATATCCCTCATACGGTCAATACGGTAAAGCCTTGTGTGTGGGTCGTGGTCTGGGACACAGATAAGGTAATACCGTTCGTTCATGTAAACCATTTCAAAGGGACTGAGCGTATAGGTGCTTGTCTTATGCTGTTTTTTATCTAATCCGTAATGGAGATAGCTGAGACGAACTTTTTTCTTCTGCTCAATGGCTTCGTCCAACTGCTCGATGTTCCAGAATACCTGCCGATTGTCAGTCTTGCGGTCTTGTCGTGCGATAGTTAGATAGCGATATCGTTTTCGCTGGTGTACACTGAGTTGCTTTTGCAGCTTCTGGACAAGCTGCTCCGTCTGCTTTGCGGGAATGAAGGGGAAAGAGTATACGGCGTCGGTTAATAGCAGAACTTCTGACTGTTCCAATTCTCGGCTGCGGAGATAGTAACCGACACCATTATCCTCGTAAATGGAGATATCATAACCGAGCTCGATCAAAAGCGCAACGGCCCCGTAAACGGTGCGGCGGTCGATTTTGATACCGTAGAGGGACTGCATCTTTGCAATAATCTCCCGCATAGGCAAAATATGTTCCTCATCGGAGTATTCCTTCAGAACTTCTAAAATGCAGATGGCATTGGCTTTTTCCGTTAGCATGGTACAGTCCTCCTTGCGCAGGTGTATATCCCCGCCGGCATTGTCAGCCTTTCAGCCGTTTCACGCCTTCCGTCAGCTCGTCCATATCATCCGCTTCCAGCATTCTACGATGGGCGTCAAACTGCTCATACTGCTCCAGCGCCAGCTTTTCCGCCACCTCACGCTTCACGGAGCCGAAATTCTGCAGTACCTCACGGCCATTGAACTGCAAAAACTGGTTCAGCTTGTCCTCCCAATCGGCCATGTGCATTTCGTGGTGCTGCTTCGCCTGCAGTTCCGCATAGTCCAGATACATGTTTACGATCAGATTCAGCGTGCTGATCTCCTCGTGCGTCATGTAGTTTTTCGCCACCGTCACATCTTTCCGGCGCACCTTCGCACCCTCAAACGCATTGAGCCCCATGTTGTCCTTGGAGGCGTCCGCCCGGGTGGCGATGATCTCCGGGGCGGTATGCCCCGTGGCGGCATATTCCAGCTTGTTCTGCACCGACTTGAAAAAGTCCTGCGCCGTCCGGCTCTTGCTGTCGTAATCCACCGAGAGCGCAAAGATCTCCTTGACCTTCTGATAAACACGCTTTTCGCTGGCACGGATGTCACGGATACGTTCCAACAGTTCGTCGAAGTAATCCGCACCAAATTCCCGGGGATTCCGCAGGCGCTCGTCGTTCAGTACAAAGCCCTTCTTCATGTACTCCGTCAAAACGCCGCTGGCCCACCGGCGGAAGTGGATACCCACATTACTGCGCACCCGGTAGCCCACCGCAAGGATCATGTCGAGGTTGTAGTGTTTGATCTCTCTTTGGACTTGCCGTACTCCCTCTTGGCGAACTATCCGGAAATTCCGGATAGTTGACATTTCATCCAGTTCTTCGTCCATTAGGATATTCCCAATGTGCTCATTTATCGTGCGGACATCTACTTGGTACAGCTCCGACATCGTCCGCTGGGTCATCCAAATTGTGTTGTCCGCAAAGTAGACGTCAATTTTCGTGTCGCCCTTCTCATTCTGATAAATCAGAATTTTCCCCGTATTCGCCAGCTCTCCGCTCATAAACTCAACGCCTTTCTATCCTCATACTATTTGCTTTTAGTATACCGCAGCCGCCCCCATGTTTCAACTGCATATATGCAGCCTCCAAGCCGCAAATCGCTATTGAAATTGGGGAAACGCAAAAGGCCCCCGGGCTGACGATTTGTCAGTCCGGGGCCCAAATTTTACGGTGAGATCAGAGCCAGCAGGAGTTCCCGCTGTTCCAGCAGTTCCTCCAGCATGGCGGTCTGCTGGCGGTCGAAGTTATATTCCGCCCGCATTTCCGCCGCCGTCTTTGCGTTGAGGGTGATGTACAGGATCGGCTCCTCCCACTCGCCGCCGGGAGAGCTGACGGCTTCAACCCAGGATGTGATTCCTGTTATGTCCCAAAACACGGCGGACAACAGGGCAGCCCGGTCGGTGTCCATGGTGGTCACATCGACAGCGTCGGCGGTATTGACCGCAAACACGGCCAGTACCTCCGCCCAATCGGCGGGCTCCCCCTCCACAACGGCGGAATCACAGGAGGCCTCATCCCGCAGAGCTTCCAGTTTGGCTTCCAAATCGTTGTTGATTTGTTCTACCACCACGGAGATAGGAACGGTATCCGGTCCGCCACTCTCGTTGGCAAAGAGAATGCCGAAGGGCGAGGCCGCAATAGCGGCCACAAGGATCACGGCCATCAGCAGGACTAAAATCACGACACCGCCGCCCATAGCCAGAATAGAGCTGACTGCGGATAGAGCGGCTCTGCCGATGGCCCTACTTACCTCTTTGGCGGCGCTGGCCGCTCTGCCGGCAGCCCTTGAACGGCGCTTTATTATCCGCCGGGAGCTACTAGCGGCGCTCGCCGTACCACGGCGGGCCCCCTTCCCCATTTGATTGATGGCATAATGCGTGGGGGCACGGCTCTCCGGCCCTCTCGTCGATTGCTGGTTGTCCATGTGTACGGCCACGATGGAGTCGGCCGTCTTGGGTGCTAAGGCTTTCGGTCTGGTTCTAGGGTCCCACATGACATCAGCCCTCCCCGGGCTTGGTGGTCATCAAGCGGTAGAGCTCCGTATCCTTTGGCAGCTCATTGGCAAAGGGCACGATGGCCCCGCCTACCTTGATGAGCCCGTGTCCCGCCGGGGCGTTGTCCACATAGCTCATCTGCGTGTCCGACGCTCCCGTCAGCCGGGCAAGCTGCTCCCGGTCCGTGGCGGCCTGGTTGAACATCAGCAGGAACTCGGAGTTGGCCAACATTTGCCGTGCCGTGTTGGACAACAGACACTCCTCCACATTCTGCGTAATGCCGGTGAGTGTGGCGCCGTACTTGCGGAACCGCTTCCAGCACTTGTAGAGAAACTCGCTGCTGTACTTCGTAATGCTGTGCTCGCCCCCGTTGCCGTTGGAGAAAAACAGGTAGATCTCGTCGATATAGACGTGGGTGTATTTGCCCTCCCTGCGGTTCTGGATGACCCGGTTATAGATGGCGTCCAGCATAACCAGCAGGCCTACCGACTTCAGATTTTCACCCAGGCCTTGAATGTCGAAGCAGAGGATCCGGCTTTTGGTATTGATGTTGGTCTGGTGGGCAAACACATTTAAGCTGCCCACGGTGAATAACTCCAGCGCCAGAGCGATCCGGTGGGCCTCCGGGTCGCCCTGCTTCATCAAGTCGTCGTAGAGGTCACGGAGCGTGGGTGGCTCTCCCTGGTAGTGCTTGATGTAATCCCGATAGATATTGTTCACGCTGCGGTCGATGATGGATTTCTCCTGCGGCTTGATTTTGTCCGCACCCATGAGCTGCTCGTACAGCGATAGGATGAACTCGGTCTTCATCACCAGCGGCTCTTTGCCTTCTCCATAGCCCTCGAGCATATCCAGCGCATTGATGTGGCAGCCGTGAGGATCAGACGCAGAAATGGGGATGACCTCCCCGCCCAGCGCCCGCACCAGCTCACCGTATTCCCGCTCCGGGTCCACGATGATAATATCGTGGTCGGTGGCAAGGGCCAGTGCGGCGACCTCCTGCTTTGCCGCCATGGATTTGCCGGAGCCGGACACGCCGGTGATGAAGCCGTTGCCGTTGAGCAGGTTGTCCCGGTTGCAGACAATGAGGTTGTGGGACACGGCGTTGACCCCATAATAGATCCCGCCGGGGTCTTGGATCTCCTGCGATTTGAAGGGCATAAGGACAGCGGTACACTCTGTGGTCAAGGTGCGCACGGCCTCGATCCGCTTTAGGCCAAAGGGCAGGACGGTGTTCAAGGCGTCCTCCTGCTGGTAGCGCAGGATGTTAAACTGGCACCCCCTCGCCCGCCCGATGGCCTGGATGGATTCTGTATCCTGGTCGAGCTGCTCCAAACTGTCCGCCAGATGGGTCAGCGTCACCAGCGCCAACATCATCCGCTGATCCCGGCTCATGAGGTCGTCCATAAACTCCTTCGTTTCGCTCCGCATTTGCTCCAGATCATAGGGAATATTGGCAGCGAAGTTGTTATTCCGGTTCTGGCGCTGCTGCCAGCGGGTGATGTCAGACTCTACCGACATAATCCGTTTGCGAATGTCGCTGACCGCCTCATCCATCGCCACGGGGATGATGTCGATGGACAGCATCATGGTCCGAGGGTAGTCGGTGAGCTCGGTGACCATGCTGTCGGAAATGAAACTGGCGTATTCCCGCAGGAACAGGGTGCGGCCCACGTGGCTGCCCAGTTCGTAGTGGTCCTTCTGAAAGGAGATACAGTCCGGGGCAATAGCGTCCCGAAAGTCCTGCCCTCTCCGCATGGAGGTCTCGAGGTCGAACTGAAAGAGATCTTCTTCTCCGTGGCGGTAGAAATCGTGCAGGAGCCGCAGCCGGTCTTTGACCGTGATCTCTCTGACGGCGGAACCCATGCGGGAAAGGCCGGTAGTGAGGTCGGTGCCCACACGGGCAAACACGGCCCGGGCCTCCTCTACGTTTCTCTTTTCGACGGATATGGTGATGTACTTTTCTTGAATGAGATCGTTGCTCTCCACCGCCTTTTCCCACAGCAGGCGGTTGTATTCATTTCGGTATAGACCCAGCCCGTCTTCTCTCTCCGGGATCAGCAGAGTCTTGCTAAAATTCTGCGGATCCAGCCGCCGGTTGAAAAGCGTGATTTTTGCCGTGGCCCCGATGGGGAGTGAATTTAGAAACGAGCAGTAGGCCATGAACAGCTCCCGCTGCTTTTCCGGGGAGGATACGGCGTAATTGACATCAAAAAAGCGCCAAGTTTTTGAAAACTTGCCGCCCACTTGAAACACGCCGTCTTTATAAATTCGCTTGATGGGGATGGAGCTCTGTACGCTGCGGGGAATGGAAAAGGCGTCCCACTCCACACTGCGCTGATGGTTCAATCGCTTCAAAGCTTTTTCCCCTCCTGTTCTATGGCCTTCTGGTAGTAGTCCTCCGATCGCCAGACACGTTTGCCCGCCAAGATGACCTCTGATTTCAGCCACGCCCACAGGAATTTCTCCAGTGTGAGGCCGTTGTACTGAAAGAATCCGGCGGCCGCCACTGGGGCGGTGCCGATGATACATACCCAACCGATGGTTTCGTGATCCAGCGCCCGGCGCAGCCCAAAATACAGCGCCACGGCGGTGCCCACAGCCAGCACCGAGCACACAAACTGCCGCACCGACAGGCCGAAAAAGAGCGTTTCCCGGTAGGTGCGGATCTCTTTGTTGATTTTGATTTCCATATTGAACTCCTTATAGTCCCAGCATTTCTTTAACAATATGGTCGGCGGACTTCACCAGACCCACCAGCACCAGCAGATTAAACACGACCTCGCCGAGATAGCTCCACACCTGCGTGATCACAGAAGTGTCAGTGTCAATGGCCGGGGTCCCGCCGGAGGCAAAGGCCGAAAAGATGATACAGGCCAGCACGATCACCACGCCCTCCATGCACACACCTATGTAACTCCGCAGAAACGCTTTCCCAAACCGGGACGTGCCCTCCCCGGCAAAGGACGCCAGGGCGATGGGGGACAGCGCCGCATAGAGATAGAGCTTGAAAAAACGGCCGTAGACGGTCAGTATCATGACAAAGGCCAGCACCGTGATAAGCAGGCTCCCCAGCAGCGTCACCAGCCAGAGGGGAATGCTCGCCAGAAAGCCTACATCTTCAATGGCGGCGGCGATCTCGGCGGGGAGCGCCACCGATGTGCCGGGCAAGCCGCCGATACTCCCCGCCGCCGTGGCAATAATCCCGCCGCAGATTCGAAAGATATCTACCAGCAGGCTCATGCCATGGGTAATGCCGAGCTTTGCCAACACGAAGTAGATGAAGTGGCGCAGGATATGTTCCGGCCTCTGAAATTCCCGAAAGCTGGCGGAGCTGCGGAAAATACCGATGGCGAAGAACAGCACCAGCAGCCCGTAGCCGATGGCCTGCATACCGCCGTTGATGGTCACAATGGTCTGCCAGATGGCCCCGCCCTTGAAGGTCTGCGGCGACTCCGTCAGCAGCGACCACAGCTCCGCCATTTTGTCATTCCATGTGGCAAACGCATTGGTCAGATTTTCTACGATCCAGTTGTTGTTCAAATTGAAATCACCTCCCAAAGGGGCCGGAAGATACTACCGATCTTCCGGCCCCTTTTTATTAAATCGCCCCGATGGCCGTCAAAATCTCCTTGGCGAAAGCGATGAGCAGGCCGCCGAACAGGCAGAGAAAGCCCTGGGTCCGCTGGCTGGCGTCGTGGCTCTGGATGGACATACCCACCTGCACAATGCCCCAGCCGAGGATGATGACGCCGATGGCCTTGATGATACTGAAAATAAAGTCCGAGAGGTTGTTTACAATGCCCAGCGGATCGCCCGCCGCCAGCGCCGGGGTCACGCAGCAGAGGCAGAGGGCGGCGGCACCGGCCGCCATCCAGTAGCGCCGCTTCACTCTATTGGGATTCAGATGTTTTTTCATGATCGTTTTCCTCCATATCAACAAATTCGTAGTCGTCCAGCGATGTGAACGCATAGGGCAGGTCGGGCAGCGTATAGTCCGGCGCCCCGGGCGGCTTGTGGACATAGGCGGGCGCCCCGCCGTCCTCCGTCAACTTGACGTTGGGGTGACGGTTGACGTCGTACTTTCTGTCCAGCACGGGGGCCTCCCCCCGGATGAACAGGATTGCCTGATCCGTGGGCAGTTTTCGCACCTCGTCCAGCGTCATCAGCTCACGCCCCGTCTGCTGAAAATTGGTGGAGCTGGAGCCGCTGCGGCCCTTCGTCTGCCCATGGGTGCGGGTGGCGAGGGTCTCTTTTCCCATCAGCTTCGTGACGAACTCCAGCGAGGTGGGCTCGTTGCCGCCGCCGAGAAAGAGCAGGGTGTCGCAGTTACCGATAATCCCCTCCCACTCCTTTTCGTACAGCGCCTTGATGTTCTGGATGTTCTGCACGATAATGTTCAGTCCGATGTTGTAGCTGCGGCAGGTAGCCAGAATTTTCGGGTAGCTCTCCGGCTGGGCCACATTCGCCCATTCATCTTGAATGACCCGCACGGGGACAGGAAGCCGCCCGCCGTACTTGGTGTCCGCCCGGCGATAAAGCTCTTGGAAGCATTGGGTGTAGAGCATACCTACCAGATAGTTCATGCTAGTGTCCGCAATGGGGATCACGCAGAAAATCACCCGCTTTCGCTCCCCCAAACTGCCGAAATCCATCTCGTCGGCGGAGGTCATCCGTGCGTACTGTGGGAGATTGAAGGCCGCCAGGCGGACGGCGGCGCTCACCAGAATAGACTTTGCGGTCTTGCCCGCCGCCTGCTTGAACACCCTGTACTGCTTCACCGCCACATGATTGGGCTGTTCTTCCTCCAGCGCCCGGAAAAGCATATCCAGCGGGCTGCGGTATTGGTCGTCGTCCTCCCGCACCTCGGCAAAGTTCATCATGTAGAGCAGCGTTTCAAAGTTCCGCTCCTCCGGCGGCGCCTCGCTGATGAGGTAGAGCATGAGTGCCGAGTCCAGGGCGATCTCGGCTTTCTCCCAAAAGGGATCACTGCCGGAGGCGCTGCGGGGCGTGGTGTTGCGGATAAGGTTATCGATGAGGGTCAGTACGTCCTTTTCGCTGCGGATATAGGTAAAGGGGTTGTACCCGTCGGATTGGCTGGGGTCGATGAGATCAAACACCTTGACGTCGTACCCCTTTGCCTTCAGCAGACCGCCCGCCGAGCGCAGCAGCTCCCCCTTGGGGTCGGTGATGAGGTAGGAGCAGTTTGCGCTGTAAACGCTGGGCTTGCAGAAAAAGCGGGTCTTGCCCGACCCGGAGCCGCCCACCACAAGGACATTCATGTTGCGCCGGGTGATGTGGCCGTCCATGCCCAGCCGGACGTGCTGAGTCAGAATGATATTGGCGTCCTTGTGGGCTCTGTCCGCATACCTGCGGTCGAGCTCCGCTGGATCGCCCCATTGGGCGCTGCCATACTCCTCACCCGGCCGCCGGTTCTCCCGGCTGGCGTAGTAGAGCGCCATGCCGCAGCCGTAGAGCAGCAGGCTCCCCAGCAGGAATTTCGGCGTATAGGCCGTCCAGCTGATGGCAAAGGGGCGCTCCAGCACTTGGCTGAAACGCCCCATCCATTGAAACAGGTTCATGCCGTCCTCATAGGCATAGGCCGCTATGGCAGCCAACCAGAGGATCAGCGGCAGGAGGGCCGCCCACTTGGGGGCGGCCCTCCAAAAATTCTTCCGCTTCAAGGCTCAGTACCCGGTCTTAGGCAGGGTCACCGTCGTCCGTGCGTAGATGGTGGTGAGCCAGCGGGACACCGCCTGGATCCACTGCCCGTTGTAGCGGCCGCCCACATCCGCCACATTTACAATGCTGGTCCCATTGGCGAGGCCGCCGCTGACCGTCCCGTAGAAACTCGGCGCTTCCACCTGCCCGAAGCCCGCCTTCACACAGCAGAACACGAACATGACCTCGGTAACACGTTCGTTGGCGGCGAGGCCAAGTGCTGCTGGCCGGGCGTCCAGCACATAGGTCCGGTTAGTGGAGAGGTTGTCCGCCAGAGTGCGATAGTCCCCGGAGAGGTTGGTCTTGTAGATCACCTTGTAGGAGAGCGGATGGTTGTAGCTGCCGGTAACGATCCTATTCAATGTCACCTGTGCCGGAAGCTGGTCCCTCCAGTAAAAGGAGTCGAGGGCGATGTTGGACGTATTTCCAATCTGTGAGAACACATAGCGAATGGGCTGGCCGGGGACGGCCTCCACCGGACCGGTCTTCTGGATGGACACCCCGGTGGAAACGCTGCTATCCTCCACCTCAAAAGTCACGATCTGTCCGTTGAACTCCAGGTAGGCGGTCATCACCGTGGGATTGACAGAGTAATGGGCCGGGGCACCCACCTCACGGACGGTGTAGCGGCCCAGTGGAAGCGTTCTGGACACGGCCCGGCCATTGTGGTCGGACTTGACGGTGTCCACCACGTTGCCCGCCTTGTCGTAGATCTCAAATACCGCCCCCTCCAGCAGCGTCCCGGCAGGCAGGCCGTTGACGGTGTTATCGTCTGCGGACTTCTTGATGATCTGGATCTGCCCGCACTCCGCTGTGTTCGTCCACTCGATCTCCGTGGTGGAGCCGTAGCGGACATAGATGGTTCTCAGCTTAGGATCCAGCACATAGCCATCCGCCGCCTTGATTTCCCGCAGGTAATAGCGGCCGTCCTCCAGCCCCTCGTCGGCGTAAATATAGCCGTCCTGGTCGGTGACATATTCCCCGATGGGATTGTGGTTGCCGTCGTAGAGTAGGAACACCGCGCCGTAAATGCCCCTGCCGGTGGCCTTGTCCACCTTGTGGAGCAGGATTCGGGAGAACTTATGGTTGGTCAGCTCCAGCGTGGCCGTCTGGCCGTCCTTGACCTCGATCCGCTGGGGCGTGGCGTCCAGCAGATAGCCGCTGGCGGCCTTCAGCTCCGTCACGGTGTACCAGCCGCTGGCCAGCCCGGGGAGCTGAATGACACCGTTTCGGTCAGTGGTGTAACTGCCGATGATCTCTCCGTTCATTTTGCGGACCTCAAACTGGACGCCGGGGATCCGCCTGCCGCTGGCCTCATCGCTTTTGATGATGATTAAGCCACCCACGGGTTGGTTGCGGAACTCCAACGTCACAGTCTGGCCGGCTTTAATGGTGACGGTCTGCGGGGCATCGTCCAGCAGGTAGCCAGCCTTGGCACGGGTTTCTTTCACGATCAACGTTGTGCCAGGCGTAATGCCGCTGACGGTGAAGCTGCCGGCGCTGTCGGTCACGAATTTGCCGTTGGCATCGCCCACCACGGTGCCGTCCGCCGTGGTCACCATGAACTCCACATCGGAGAGGGGGTCGTGGGTCATGCTGTCGTACTTCCAGACCACCAGTGCGGACAGCGGGACATTTTCAAAGGTCAGCGTTTTGGACGTACCGGCTTTGATGTAGACCTCCTGCGTGTCCTCCTGGATGGAGTAGCCAGCGGGCGGCTCAACTTCCGTCACCTTGTACCAGCCGTCCCGCAGACCGGTCAGATGGAACTGGCCGTTCTCGTCGGTAGTGAAGGTGCCAAGATCGTTGATCTCCCCGGTGTCCGTATTGCTGCTGGCGTATATCACTTGGAATTTCGCCCCTGGCAGAGGGTCGCCGGTCACGCTGTCTACCTTGTTCACGGTCAGACTGGGCTTCCGGTGGTTTTCAAAATAGACGGTGTGGTCCCGGTTGGGATAGAGGGTTACAAGCTGGCTGGGCGCGTCCGCCAGATACGGCGATGGAACAGACTTCTCAATGATCTCATACACACAGGGCAGCAGGTTGCGAAGCTCGGCCCTGCCCTCGCTGTCCGTCTTAATTTCGTCAACGCTGTGGCCGTCCGCCGCCCGGACCTCAAATACGGTGTCCGGGATTGGTTCGCCGGTGTCGGCGTCATGCTTATACACGATGAGGTTGGGGCGCTTCTGGTTTTCGATCACAAGCGTGCTGGTCTTGCCGGGGAACAGTGCCACATGGTACTCCCGCAGGTCGAGAATGTGAGCGGCATCCGTGGCCGTTTCCTGCACAGAGTACACACCGGGTTCGAGGTCAGAAAGTAAAATTTCGCCCTGTTCGTTGGTGATGCGGTCGAGGTAGTGGGTGCCATCCTCGATCTTGGCAATACGGAAAGTCACACCCTTGAGCGGCGTACCGTCCGAACTGGTCTTGATGATCCGGAGAGCGGGCTTGATGGAGTTGATAAACACGAACTGCGCGTTCTCATTGGCGTCAAGCTGGATCATGCGCAGGGTGTCATCGATCACATAGCCCTCGCAGGACTTCTCCGTTACGATGTAGGCCCCGGCGGGCAACTTGGACAGGTCGATCTCGCCGTTTTGGTCAGTCACAAATTCTGCGGGGCCGTAATCGCCAGCCACAGAGCGGATTTCAAAAACTGCATTGGGGATGACCTTGCTGGGGTCGGCGCTGTCCACCTTGATGAGCCGCAGCCCCGGCTTCTGGTCGTTGAAGAACACCAGTTCCCGGATGCCGCCCCCGGCCTTCAATTCGACCTCCTGCGGGGTGGTGTCCAGAATGTGCCCGTCGCTGCCGGTGTCCACCTCCATGGCGCGATAAGTGCCGGGAGTGACGTCCTCCAGCAAGATATCCCCCTGCTCGTCCGTCTGATATTTGCCGAGAGGAACTCCGTCCCGCCAGATCTCAAAGGTCACGCCGGGCATGGCCCGCATGGTCTTGCGGTCATACTTGACGATCCGCAGGCCCGGCTTGGCCCGATTGGTGATCACCAGCCGGGGGTCGTCGGCGGTGGCTGGGTCGTAGGGGTCGATATAAATGCCGTGCTCAGTGTCGTCGGCCAGATAGCCCTCTGGGGCAACCCTCTCTCGCACGGTGTAGTAGCCCTCCGCAACATCGGGAACATAGGCCAGGCCGCTGTTGTTGGTGGTGACCGTGGTCACCAGCGTTCCGTCCCGATAGACCTCCAACACCGCCCCCAGCAGGGCCCGGCCGCTGTCCCGGTCGCACTTGTAGAGAATCAGCGTCGGCTTGCGGACATTGTTGAAGCGCAGATCCACATCCCGCAGCCCGTCCCAATGGATGGTCTGCGGCTGGCTGTCCACCAGATAGCCCTCCGGGGCGGATACCTCATAGACCTTATAGCTGCCAACGGGCAACTCGTCGGCGCTGAGGCAGATCAGCCCCGCATGGTCAGTGGTGCGGGTGGTGGTAAAGTTGCCATCGATCTGCTCGAACCGGATGACCGCCCCCATCAGCGAGTAGCCGTTCTGCGCGTCCGTCTTACGGACTGTGAGCTGCTTCTCCACGGAATCCTTCACTGTGACGTAGGTGGTGCGGGCGGCGGTAATCCGCACGGTCTGGGGCTCCGCCAGCCCGTAGCCCGCCGGGGCCTTGGTCTCCGTGAGGGTATAGGTCACTGCGGGGTCCAGCCCCTCAAAGGAAAGTTTCCCCTCGGCGTTGGCCGTGCCCGTCCGTCGGGAGCCGTCCGTGCCGGTGAGGACGAACTCGGCCCCGGCCAGCCCCATGCCGGTGCCGTTGGTCTTGGTCACCAGCAGGTTCCCGACCTGCGTGAGTTCGCTGCCCCAGGAGAGCACGGCGTCCGCTGTGAGGACGCCCTTGCTGGGGTCTGCCAGCAGATAACTCTGTTGCCGGGCGTTCTCGTTGTTGGCCAGATAGATGTTGTACTGCATGACGTAGGCTCCGCACCGCAGGGTGATCTCCCCGGCGCTGGGGGCGCTGTCCGCCGGGATACACAGCTTGGCCCGGCCAGCCCACTCCCGCAGGTTGTCGTTGAGCTCCGTCCGCCGCCCTTCGGTGGGGAGCACCCACACCGCCTGCTCCCGGAAGGTCCCGTGGGCAAGTTCCTTGTTCGATAAGTCAGTGTAGATGGTGCCCTCCGGGGCGCCGTCCGCCCAGAGGGCGAGGGTGTAGTCGGAGTAGTAGGTAGAGGTGGCGGAGGCGAAGGTGTACTCCCGGGTGTAGTAGCTGCGGCCGTTGATGAACTCCAGCTTGAGACCGTACAGGGCTTGATCCGCCACCGCCTCCAGCGTCATGCTCCCCGGCAGGGCCAGATTGCCGCCCAGGGCGTCCTCCTCCAGGCGGATATACATTCCCGTTTGGAATACCCGGTCCCAGCTTTGGGCCGCCTTGAGGATCAACTGTACCGCCCGGAACACCCGAAACTGGGTGGTATTATCCTCCGGCTGGGCCAGCCGCTCCCGGCCGCCGGAGGTATACGCCACGCCGTCCACGGAGATCTGCCCCAGGGAGGCCCACACCGCCACCTGGGTGGCATAGGCGTACTCCGCCTCACTCAGCCCGGCCAGAATGGGGTTCTTGGAGAGGTAGAGCTCCAGAAAGGTGTCCAGCGTGTGCTGGGGGTAGCCGTTGGCCACCACACCGGCCGTCCGAGGGCTGGCGTGGTATTTGCCCACAATGGGCAGGCTGGCCCCGGTGAAGTCCAGCCCATAGTTGATACACCAGGCGGGCCCGGTAATGCTGTTGTTGGTCTTGTACTGGTACTGCCATGCGCTCAGTCTTGTCCCGGCGGTGGTGGTAAGGTAGTTCCGGTGGGGGCCAAGGGACATGGAGGCAGTCTTGCTGCCGTCCCCCACCGAGGCCGCCATGGCCGACAGCGGCAGCAGGGATAGCGCCAGCGCCGCCGCCAGCAGCAGCGCCGTCACCCGGCTGCGGATCGATTTTCTTCGCATTGGAATTCCTCCTTCTGAAAATGAGAACAGCACCGCCGAAGCGATGCTGTTCATGTAAGGTGTGTTGCTACTTTGCAAGTTCGAGGGTGAGTTGTCTGGACAGGTCCAGCAGGGTTTCGTTTTTGATCTGGTAGGCGCTGCCGTACCCGGCCCGCTCCTCCTCGGAAAACAGGACGGCGAACACATCCCGCACATCCGGATCCACGCCGCTGAGCCCGGTGGCGTCCACGTTCCACCACTGGCCCTCCACCCACACCTGCGTCCACATGTGGCACTCGCTGTATGCCCGCACGCAGGGGACCCCGGCCATTTGGCAGAGAAACTGGACGCAGAAGGCGTAGGAGGTGCAGTTGCCCGGCTGGACCCCATCCGAACTCAAGACAGTGCGGGGCGTGGAGGTGCGGCTGGCGTCATAGGTGAGATGGTCCGCTGCGTAGAAGGTAATCTGCCGCACCTTCTCCCGGTCGCTCAGGCCGGCAAGGCTGTCAATGAACGGCTGGCAGTGTGCGGCGGCGTCCTCATAGGCCTCCGGGTATAATTCCGCCAGAGAAAGCGCGCCGTCCGCCGCTTTTTTGACCTCGTAGCAGGGCCAGCAGCCCATGGCCGTGGTGACCTCCATGCGTTCTTGGCCGGCGAGCCCCGCCAGTATGGAGCTCACAACATTGTCAGCGGGGACGGCCGCTGTGTTCTCCGGCTTCACACCGGTGTAGGGCTTGTCCGTTTCGATGTGGACAAAGCCGGTTTCCGGGTCCCAGTACACGTTGAAGTCTACCAACTCTGCGACATCCCGCAGCTTCAAGTAGTTGGCCTCGTTGATCCCGTAGGCGTCCAGCGTGACCTCCCGCCCGTCTACCATAAACCGGTTCGTGCTGCGGGTCGCCGTGATCCCTGCGGCATAGGCTGTGGTTACCACACCGATCAGCAGCAGGCAGGTCAGAAAGCCGGTCCAGAATCCGCTCCGTTTCATCATGAGTTCCTCCTCTGATTTCAGATGAACCTATGATACCGCAGAGATCTCTGGGGTGTCAAAAAATCCGCTCCGACTTTTTCAGAGCGGATTTTTTGGCTTAAATTTGCTTGGTCATATCTCTGCGGCTGTAAATAATACGGCGGACTTCCATTGTATCTCCAATTACTACATAATAGATGGTGTAATTCTTGACTTGGATACGATAATAGGGATATCTGCGCTCTTTTGCGGAGCGGTACGGTTCAAACGCCTCCGCGCAAGAAAGGCGGTCTTGGATTGCGCTCTCTACCGCATCGACAAAAGTTTCAGCCGCAATGGGGTTCTGAAGCCGAACACTGATATAGTTTACGATCTCATTCAAGTCATCTTCAAAGAGCGGCAGGACACTCAGCTTATAACGCTTTCTGTCCATGAATCCGTCCCCTCACTCGTTTGAACACTTCATCCCCGGAATAGCGAACGTCGCTGGAATCCGCCGCACGGTCTGCCTCATCCAGTTTTAACTCTATATCGTCGGTCAATGCGGAATACTGTTCAATACTCATGACGACCATGGAGCCATATCCGTTTTTCGTCAGATAGACAGGCTCGCCGGTGTTCAACACGGTATTCTCGATTTCGGGGAATTTGTTTCTCAAATCCGAAACAGGTCTGATGTTGATCATAACAGTTCCTCCTTGCATGGTGCTATTCTATCACTCCTATCGTAATTTTATCAGAATTTTATCACGAAAGCAACCGTTATTTTTCGCGAGCCCGCACGCACCAACGGAAATTAGGTTGATCAGCCACGCAGGTGAACAGAGTGAGAATATTGTCGGCGCTTGCGTTTAGGGCGCTGACGTCATCCTCGCTGATTTTGGTGACGGAGTACACCTCATAGCTGTGTGTACCGAGCTTGGTGGTCAGTTCAATGGAATCGCCGGGCTGAAGGGTATGTATCCTGCCAAAGTGGTTGTTTACACCACGGTTGTGCCCGGCGATGGCTACATTCCCGTCCCAAATGGATGTGTCGGCAAAGTGGCCCGCACCCCTGCGGAGTGCGTCGCCGTCCGTCCCTTGATAGACCTTGACGGACAGGCCAAGGCTGGGGATATTCAGCGTGGCGAGCCAGTCGCCGGGATAATAGAGGTCCTCCGTGACCGCCGTATAGGCCGGCGCATAGAGTGCGGGAGCCCAAACGGCGGGCGGAAGGCAGGCGGCGTCTTTGTTTCGGTCGATATTGGCCGAGTCCTTTGCGGCAACATAGATGGTATCATCCGAAGTGGGGCGCCCAAACAGCCCGGCGTCCGGGCCGTCGAACCGGTACTCCAAGGCAGAAGCGGGTATAGAAAAAGCCGCCAGCGCACAGCAGGCGGCAAGCAGCGTAACCAGACATTTCTTCATGCAGCGTAACCTCTTTTCTTTTTAAGATAGCCCCGATACCCGGCATAGCCGCAGCCGCCCAGCGCCAGCACGCCTGCGGGGATCAGCAGATACAGCCAGTTAACATGGTCGGGCTCTGCGGGTTTATCCACGCTGGAAAAGACCGCTGTGTAAATCACCGTGTCACAGCTCGTCCGAGTCACGTCCCCCGTATAGTCCGCCGTGACGGTGTAGCCGGTGACGTATTTGCTGACGGCGGTTCCGGCATAGGTTGCCACGGCGGTGTAGCGGATCGGGACCTCATAGCCATCAAGGGGGCTGGCGGCCGCCTCCTGCCACGCCACGTTAGAGAGCGTCAGCGTACAGCCGTTTTCCTCAACGCTTTTGGGGATCAGCGACACATCAGCGTCGGACAGATTCGGGTAAGTGCGCTGGGCGGAGACAGCCCGCCTGCTGGTGCCGTAGCCCGCCGCCTCCACTTGAATGGATGTGTGATCGAGGGCGAGCACGCCCTCATAGCCCTCCTCGGTTTTCACCTCCAGCTTCGGCTCCAGCATGTTCAGAATTTCCGTCATGTCCTTGGTTTTGCTCTCCAGCGTGACGACCTCAGTGTGCTCCCGGGTATCCGTTTCGGTTCGGTCGTTTTTCAGCAGGTCAAGGAGGGTGTAGGTGCGGCCCTCCCGCTCAAAATCCGCCGTGGGAATCATGGCGGGGTCATCCGCCGCAGTCAGATAGTAGACCTTCTCCAGCCGGTACACACCGTCCTGTTTGCTGGCGTTCACCTCGGCGGGATAGAGCGGGACGGCAGGGGCTTCCGGGGTGGAGATCAGTGCGGCTGTTGTGCCGCCGGGTTCGGCTGCGGCCAGCGCCGTGCCGCACACGCTGGACAGCGCCAGCACGGCGCACAGCAGGGGGATCAGTTTCTTTTTCACTTCGTTCACCTCTCTAAAATTATCGGGAAGGCATGGATTTTTGAACCGTCTCACGCACGGCGCTTCTGGCCGGAGTGGGATCCTCCCGCAGCGCCTCCAGGCGGCTGCGGACGGAGGAGCGCACGTCACCCTCCGTAAACGCTTTCGCACCAGTCCCGTGCTCCTTCCAGCCGTTCCCGGACGGAGCACGGGCGTTCTCTTTTTTTGCGGCGCTGCCCTCCTTTGCCGGGGCGGGGTAGCCCATGCGCTCAAAAATGCGGTTGATCTGCTTGGCGTCCCTGGCCTTTGCCATAATCTCTACCGTGCCTGTATGTTCCGCCCGGTTGATGATAGGGCAGAACAGCACCCCGTAGCGTTTGCCCTCCATCTGGAAAGCCTTTAGATCCTCCTGCTTGACAGAGAAGATGGTCAGCTCCTCTCCGTCGTGGATCAGCCGCTTGAGGGTGGTCTTGCCGGAGAGCTTCTGGTTGTCGTTGGCCAGGGCGATCAGCAGGGCAGCGAGATTTTTCGCTCCCAGCCCCGCCAGCTTGACGGCGCTCTCGGTGATTTGAATGCCCTCCCGCACAACAAGGTCAGCGGTTTCTCCGTTGGTGCTCATGTTGGTGTTCCTCCTTTTTTAGATTTTTCTGCCGCTCGGCCTGCACCTGCTGGCATTGGCTGGATACCTGCGAAATGTCCGTCTGTATCCTACGGCACAGGCGCAGCTCCCGGCGTTTCTCCCGCAGGGCGGCGGTCTGGCGGCCGATCTCCGCACTGTACCGGGCTTGCGTTTCTTCATCATCTGTGCTCCTCCTTTTCCGATAGAGTGGTTTCCGCTGCTCCTCCAACAAGCGAATATCCCCCTCCAGTGCATGGGCACGCCGTTCCAACTCGGCCCCGGTAGTGATTCCGCTTGATAAAAGGTACTTGAACTGCCGCTCGTACCGCTCCAGATGGATGACCTCTCGCTTGACAGAAAACGGCAACCGAGGCGGCGGTTTTTTTCTCCTTCCTCCACGCAGCAGATAGAGATAGCGGAAGTACAGAGCTTGAAAACCCGTGATTTTCTTTTTAGGGGCGGCTAGCCTGCCCTTCGTGCGATAGCGTTTGACGGTATGGACGATGACCGGCGGAGCCAGACCGCCGCTCCGCTGCCGGGAGAGCCGCAGCAGGATGTCCGCCTCGGTGTAGCCCTCGCCCAAACTGTCCAGCCGGATCATCCGCTTTGCGCCGGGCGGCTTGACGGCAGTGTATTTGCGATTGGGGCCGTGGCGCACCTCATAGCCGTTCTTTCGCAGGAGCATAAGGAAGGACTCGTAGGTGTAGGCCTGCCCGATGATGGCGTCGATGTCAGCACGGATAATACCCCGCACAGTGGGCTTGCCGTCCCTCTCCGCCTGCCACTCGGCGTAGTGCTTGCCCTTGCCTTGCGGGGTGATGACGGACAGGCCGTTTTCCCTGCAGAGCTCGTCTGAGGTGCCCCGCACGGCATTGTAGTAGCTCCCCGGGCTGGAGTGATATTTGCGGCCATCCGTGCGGGACACGGAATTGACAATGATGTGGTTGTGGGGATGGGCCTTGTCCAGGTGTGTGCCGATGACGACCTCGAAGTCCTCGCCGAACAGCCGATAGGCAAACTCACAGCCGATCTCATGGGCTCGCTCCGGCGTGACTTCGCCGGGGGCGAAGGACTGGATGAAGTGGTATCCGAGAACGCCGCCCGTCTTGCCGAACTTTTCTTTGGTGCGGCGCATGGTCTCAAAGGCGGTCTCGGCGGACTTGCAGTTCAGGGCGGTCACGAAGTGGACCGTGTGGGTTTTCTGCGGGTCGGCTACGTAGCCGATCTTCTCGTCCAACTCCGTCTTTTCCCCGTTGATAGCATATTTCACCCGGTCGTCCAGTCTTGTCCGGATGGCGAATACTTTGGTGTACGCCATATCACAGCCGCTCCGCAATTCCCCAAATCGTCTGCTGTGCCGCTGTGATTGCCGCAATCTCCTCCTTTGTGGCAAAGCCCCGGGCGTTGACCGCTCGGGCGATCTGGTTGATGTTATTGCCGATGGCGGCAAGCTGTCGGCGGATCTCGGCGTACTCGTCGGGCGGACGGGGGCGCAGGTTCACGCCCATGATGAGCTGGCGCACCAGCGGCTCCTTTTTTAAGCCGGCCACTTTTGCCTGCCGGCACAGGTGGGCGTACTCCGCCATATTCAAACGGAGCGTCATAGTCTTTGCGGTCTCTCGCATAGCAGAACCTCCTTGCTTTGATCTCATTGAAATGTTGTCTGGTTTATCCACGAACTTTTCAACGAAGCTGTTAATTTCCATCCTTTGTTGAGCGGCGGCTCGGGGGCCTTAGGGGGGCTGCCCCTTAACAAGCGCGTTTTGATGTCAAAATGCTATGCTTGCAACTGCGGAACGGCCGATGGCCGCACCGCAGTCCGTTACCAGCCGGGAAAGAATCAGCGTGCCTCGCCCCGGGTCTTTACCCTGCTGCTGATTCCTTTTAGGATCTGAAGTTGGTCGTTGTAATCCTTCCCGCAGCGGGGCGGGCAGTCAATGACCTCATAGGTGGACAGGCAGTCTTTGATCGCCGCTGACGCCGCCCGCCCCGGCTCGTCGTTGTCCAGGCACAGCACGATCCGCTCCACCCCAGGGTTGTCCTTTAGATACTGCTCCAGCGCCGCAGGCAGCTTCAGCCCGCCTGCCTTTTTCGGCCCGTAAATGCCGCCAAGGGATAGGACGCTGGCGGTGCGCCAGTCCTGCCCGTGCAGCTTCAGCAGCGTCAGATAGGAGAGGGCGTCGATGGCCGCCTCAAATACGCAGAGCGTTTTCCCGTTGGCGTGGAGGGGAACCGCAAAGGAAAAACGTTTGTCGCTGCCAGGGACTTCCCCGGCAAAGGTGGTATTTGAGAGCGTCCCCCGCAGGGCGCCATAGGCGGGCCTGCCGTGTTCATAACCCACGAACACGCAGTTGTGACGTGCGGCGTCTTCGTAGAGCTGCCCATGCTTGATACAGTAGTTGATGATCTCGGCGTCAATGCCCCGGTTCCGCAGGTATGAAAAAACACGCCGGTTGTCGGCGTGTTTTGGCGGGAGAGTGAATTCAATTTTAGGCGGTGCTGTGGGCTCTGGCGCAGGCGGCGCATGGGGCGGTTCTCCGAGGATACGCCGCACAGCGTCCAGAAAAGGAAGGCCTTCCACCTTGATCAGATAGTCCAACGCATTCGAGCCGCCGATGTTGCGTGACCACCAGCACCACTTCCCGTTGGAGATCTTTAGGCTGTCATGGGTGCGGGTGGCGTAGGTGCTGCCGCCGACATGGACCAGTTCCTGTGGCTCAAACCGCCGCAGGTAGGTCAGCAGGTCCATCTCCCGGGCGGCGACAATCTGGTCTTTCGAGATATAGGACATAGATGTTTACCTCCTTCTGGCATGAGAAAAGCGCAGGCATTTCTGCCTGCGCTTTCCGGAAAGTCTGCCTTTTGATTTGTTATGCGTTGGCACGCTGAAGATAGAATTCACTCTCCGCGATACGGATCACAAAATCATATTCTAGTCGGTTCGCTTTGGACAGATTGATGTTATATCGTTTGCTGACCTGCCGCAGATAGGCAAAATACTCTTTGTCCTCCTGCGTCAGCGGTGCGACCCAGCCAGTTTGCGCGGCGTGATCTTCTATGCGCTGGAGATATTCAAGTTCTTTCTGACCCATTGTCGACCATCTCCATAAAAGGCAACAAATCAATCTTTGGGGGATTTAGCACAAATCATTTGTGTTGTTTTCATTATTCAGCTAGCATGGGCTATCTGATTTTTTGTTGCCATAGCGTTGCCACAGAAAACATATTTATAGGTTCGTTACTCGTGTGTATAAATCCTTTAATGTCCAGTCGGAAATATCAATTAGCGGCTCAAACATAAATGAGTTAAGATGGATACTCTCTGGGGTAATGAGATTTACTTCTTCTATCACTGATATTTGTTCCGACGTCAAGAACGGCTTAACCTGATTGAACCATTCTCTTGTTTGGTTGCTACCTGCATCCGAACATACCTGACCATTTGAAACCAATGTGTTTTTCATAAATTTCTCGGTCAATAATCTGATTGCTATTGCAATCACTAGTTTGTTGTCTAATAGCACTTCATTAGTGGTATCTGTAGCGCAAGCACTGGCAATTCTTATTACGGAAGAATAATAGTCCTCATCTGCTCCCGAAAAAATTGTATTGTTGAGGAACGGATTGATTAAATTCCACAAATCAGATATTTTTACAGCCAATGTGTCAAGTGGCGTTGTTTTCAAGTGCAAAAAACAGGTGAGTTTCGAATACTCGATGTCTTTTCCACTATATTCACATAGATTCCTATAAAAAGGAATACTAGAAATCAGCAACTTTTTCTTGGCATCATTTGTTATGTTCCCATCTTTGATACCCGCAATAACAACGTTTTTGAAAAAGTCCTTTTGGTATTTGAATTCAGTAACTGATACAATACCTTCTTCGTCACGTTGGGCGATATAACAATTATTTCTTGCAACATCTAGTCTTAATTTTACAGTCCTGTAAAAATCAAAATTATGTGTAAGAATTAGAAGATCTATCCCCGACGTGTTTCCGAGATCGTTGAGATACTCGATGATGGCATATTTGTTCTTATAGTCAAAAGAGTCTGCTATGTCATCGGCAACAATTAAAAACTGGCCTCCACCAGCGGTCGCCTGTTGCCTAATACGCTCAAGATCAAACAGGATGTATAATAGGTAGAGGGCTCTTTTCTCGCCTGTGCTTAGTGATACCATCAAATCATCTTTTTTGAGTGTAGCACTCTGCTGGGCAACAATTCCTCGTGTATATTTGAATGATAAATTGGGGGCTTCATCTTTCAGTAAGAAATTTGCCTTATTCTCAATTTGAACTTCAAATGGAACACGGAACCGCCTATTAAATTCATTTACTACAGCTTGCCATCTTGCCGATTGCGCTGAAGCTTGTTCGTATAAAGCTTTAATTTGGGTAGTGTATTGCGAAATATTGTGATAGTAATCGGAAAAAGGCACATCCAACTTTGAAAAGCAATCCAACCAGGTCTGTACTTTCAAGGCAGGAATATTTCTTAATGCAGGGATTATTTCACGATGTGCAGCAATAATGTCTCTAAGTCGCGAAACCTCGCCATTGGAGGTAAGTAATTTTTTTAATTTTTGAAAAGCAGTACTTAACTCAGGGGTCGAATATAAACGGTCTAATTGTTCATTTACTGCGGAGTTCCATTCGTCAAGTGAGTGAATCACAGTTATGCCATCTTTTAGGTGGATAGTATGTTGGGCATCAAAGAGATTGTGTTTCGCCATCTCTTTGCCGAGTGTTTCTGCATTTCTATCGGTAA
Source organism: uncultured Oscillospiraceae bacterium (assembly GCA_934667095.1). Classification (GTDB taxonomy): domain Bacteria; phylum Bacillota; class Clostridia; order Oscillospirales; family Oscillospiraceae; genus Enterenecus. Next base: position 51,532 of record CAKULE010000007.1, read on the forward strand.
ACCTGCCGTTTAAAATGGGGTTGTTTTCAAGTAATGTATTAAGACTTGAAATATATTCTTCTATCGAAGTCAAAAACTCCCGTTTGCCATAGACAGCCATTACCTTATCGTTAAACAGCTCTAAATATGTGCAATCATTCAGATATTCCAACGTTTGACGCGTAGAGTATAGTTCGTTTAGCCTTTCAAATATATCTGTCCAATCTGCAGTTCCTGTTAATCCTAGATCGGTAATAAGTCTTCCTTTTATTTGAGGCTTGGTTAGACCAGTTAATACCCGTAATTTTTCTTCGATCTGTTTGATTTCACCGCTAAATTGAGCCATAAGCACATTATAAGCATTTCTTGTTGTTTCATCAGCTAACAAAGTGCTTACGGTTTCTTTGGTAAACTCAAATGAATTATTGAATGTGTTTACTACATATACCTTATCTGTTGCCGGTAGTTGTGTTGCATTTGTGGAACTGAAAACGTACTTGCTTGTGTAATGTGTAACAGAATAACTGCTTATTACATTTTGAAATATTCTATCACTGGTAGCTGCTCCTTTAGAAATATCATCAAAAACCTTTGATAATGAACTTTTCATCACGCCATTAGGTGCGTATATTAGAGCTTTATTGCAACGAGAGAAGTTTATATTTGGCAAGTTAAACCGCTTTAGACCGTAACAGTTTTCAAAATGTCCGTTAAGCATAGTTTATACTTCCTTTCATTATATTCCGAACCACGTAGATTCTTTGGCAAACTATTCTATAGTCAGGAAGACCATCTGCAAATTCAGCCGGATACGATAGTCTCATAATTGCCTTTGGAAACACAACAACATACATATACGATGTGATTGTCCCTGCATCTATGATTTTCTTAATCTTAGAGAAATTATAGGTGAATTTATAACCGCCGCTTTGACAGGCAATCATGGCTCACTAAATAGCCTTTAGGAAGTTCCCCCACTGATATAGTACAGAATAGTTCCTTTTTCTGGCGTACCAATATTCATAGCTATCACCGCTTGTCCGTCTGGTTCGTGTATACGAACGACGCTACTGCCTTCGACCGAACCATTATATCATAGTGCCATACGCAGTACAATCTTTAAGATGTCACCGTTCCTGCTGCTTCTCCCTCGTTGTGGTTCGATCCCTGCTGAGTTCCGGCCTTGCCAGGTACTCCATGGCGCCGTTGACAATGCAGGAATGAGTGTTCACAGCGTAGTCGCCTACCTCGTTGCCGAGGCGCTCCAACTGCCTTTTGAACTTTTTCGCCGCCTGCCGGGCCTGCGGGTAAAAGCGTCCGTCGCCCTCCCGCTGCCGCATGGTGCAGGCCAGCACGAACATACAGCGGTCCTTACCAAACTCGGCCTCCCACTTTTGCAGGAAAGCAGGGAAGGTCCGCCCGTGGTAAGCCGCCGCGCCTTCCGTGCGGAAGGCTTCCGCACACTTCTCGCTGCACCGGTGGTCCGCTCTCCATTCCGGGACCTCACAGCGACCATAGGCCTCCTTCCACGGCCTTCCGTACACCGGCTGTGCGGGATCGCTGTACTTTTTCTCCGCACGGTCGTTCAAAATACCATCAGCACAGGATATCACGCTTTCTCTCAACCACTCCATTTGATTGCTGCCCCGATTGCTCCAATCGCTAAAAAGCGCCGCCAGCGGATGTTCAAGCTCCAGCAGCACCTCAAGCTGCCGCTGGTTTAAGGGGGGCTCATCCTCAAAAAGCATTAGAAAATCATCACAGCAAGCGATCTCATAGGCGTGAGAAATGATCTCATCCGCAGGCTTTGTTTTCAGCTCTGCCAGAAACGCCTCGTTCTCTTGCTTCATACGCTCATAGAGCTTATCCTCTAACTGGTCCTTTGTCATGCCCTTATCGGGCGGCGCCTGTTCAGATTCTTGAAATGCCCGAAGCGCCGCCGTGAATTCTTCGTACTCCTCCTGTGTGGCGTCGCAGCCGTCTTTGATCGAACCCTTCTCGATCTCCTCCAGCGACCAGCCAGCCGCCAGCCTTGTTGCGGCGCCACGCAGGTCGAAGTAGTTGAAGGTGAAGTGTTCGCCATAATTGAAAAGCCGTGTTGGGATCTCCTCGCCATAGTGCCGCTTGATGAGAGACAGCTCCACATAGTTCTTATCATAGAAATCCGCCGCTGTTTCCACTCCTTCCTGGACAATCTCATCGGCATACGTTGTCCACGCAGTCAAGGCATCGTCGGCCACCTTCGGCAGAAGGCTTCTGATCCGGTTTTCAAACTGTTCTTTCCTCATAACTCAAACACCCCTATCTCGCCAGCCCCGCCCGCATTCGGTGGGCGTAGTTGGCGATGCTGTACCGCTTTAGGTAGTCGTTCTCGCTGGGAGCCGGGCTGTCCAGGTCCAGCCCTCTCAAACGGAAATCATCGGTGCCATCCAGCACCTCCTCCAGCGGGATCACACGGAGCCTGCCGGAGCATTTCAGCTCACCGCCAAATACCCCTGCGGCACAGTGGAAGCTACGGTCGCCGCACACCCACAACAGCTTCTTCCCGGCGGGGATGTCGCCGAATGGCCGCTTCAAAATAATGACGGAGCGGGGCTCCGCCCCAGCCACCTCATAGTAGCCGGACTGCTCCGCTTTTTCATAGGCCTGGATCAGTTTTCCGAACTTGCGCTGTGGCTCGATGTAGAACCAACTTTCTTGGTATCCCATAAATAACCTCCTTGAATTTTACCGTTCCATCTGCACTGAACGCTCCCGTGGGGGTGGGGCTTCGTCCGGCTCGGCGTCGATGATCTCCGACTCCCTGTGGTCCAGATTCAGCAGAGCGTTCAATTCCTCCAATCTGGCCGTCTTGGCTTTCAGCTCCTCCTCACGGGGGAAGGGCTTCTGTACCTCCGCCTTTGCGGCCTCCGACTGCGTTTGCAGATTGGAAAGCTGCTCCCGACAGGCCTGTCCCTTGATGGGCAGGCTCTCTAATGCGTTGTCCATGCGCTGCAAGTTGCCGAACACGTCGGTACCCAGCGTGACCTCATGGCGGAGCTGGCCGATCATGGTTAGCCGGTATTCCCGCGCAAAGCTGTTGAAGGACAGCTCCAGCGTCAGCCCCCGGTAGCTGCCCACCTGTGTGGCCTCCGGCGAGGGCATATTCTGGCACAGGGTCAGCAGCGCCGTACCCGCCTCCTTCTTTCCGGCATAAGTAACCCCGGCCAGAACAATGGGAGAAAATCCATCCTTGTTTGGGTGGGTATTCTTCTTGACTGTGGCAATATCCGCCCCATAGCCGGCAATCCTCGCCTGCGCTTCGGCCATCTGCCTCGGGAAGGTCTTGCTGATGGCGTCCTCCAAAGCGTACCGCTGGGAGAGGTGGTTTGCCTTCAGCAGCTTCAGCTTGGACACCTCAATATCCAAGTCCATCTTTTCCTTGATGAGCGGGTTGCCGCTGGCCAGCGCCTTGATCTCGGCATAAGAAAGCGCCTGCTCGTCCACATCTTCGGCGGAACGGACAGGCGATTTGCTGGTCATGATCTGTGAGATGAATTTCTGCTTGCTCTCCACAAGCTGATAGAGGTAGGAGTCGAAGGTGCCTTCGGTGACGTAGCTGTAAATGTCCACCTCCTTGTTCTCGTTGCCTTGGCGGATGATTCGTCCCTCACGCTGCTGAAGGTCAGCCGGGCGCCACGGGCAGTCCAGATGGTGGAGGGCGATGAGCTTCTGCTGGCAGTTGGTGCCGGCGCCCATGCGCTGGGTGCTGCCCAGCAGGATACGCACCTGCCCGGAGCGCACCTTGGCGAATAGGTCCTTCTTCTGTGCCTCACTCTTGGCGTTGTGGATGTAGGCGATTTCGCTTTCTGGGACACCCAGTCCCAGCAGCTTATCCCGGATGTCGTCATAGACGCTGAACGTGCCGTCGCCCTTGGGCGTGGACAGGTCGCAGAAGATCATTTGCGTAGATCGCTGCTCCGCGGTGCGCCGCCAGATCTCAAACACCGTTTCGGCGCACTTGGCGGCCTTGCTGTTGGGGTCGCTCGGCAGCATGGGGTTGACCAGCCGCTGATCCAACGCCAGCTTGCGGCCGTCGTTGGTGATGAGCAGCATATTGTCCACGCTGCTGTCCACCTCATGGCCTCGCACCGCCTCCGCTCGCTCCGCCAGCGATGCCACGATCTCCTTTTGATACTCGGAAGGTTTTAGGGCGATATTGTGATAATGTGCCTCCGGTACGGGCAGCTTCAGCATATCCGCTGTCTGGATGTCCGCCACATTCTTGAACACGCTCATCAGCTCCGGCAGGTTATAGAATTTGGCGAAGCGTGTCTTGGCCCGGTAGCCGGTTCCCTCCGGGGACAGCTCGATGGCGGTGACGGTCTCGCCGTAGTTGGCCGCCCAGGAATCAAAGTGCCGCAGGCCCTGCGTCTCCAGGGTAGACATCTGCAAGTACCGCTGAATAGTGTAGAGCTCTACCATGCTGTTGCTGATGGGGGTGCCGGTGGCGAACACAATGCCCCGGCCGCCGGTGATCTCGTCGAGATAGCGGCACTTCATAAAGAGGTCCGAGCTTTTCTGCGCTTCCGTCTGGGCGATCCCGCCCACGTTGCGCATTTTGGTGTAGAGAAACAGGTTCTTGAAATAGTGGCTCTCATCGATGAAAATGCGGTCCACGCCCAGCTCCTCAAAGGTCACGACGTCGTCCTTGCGGCTCTGGTCGTTCAGCTTGTCGATCTTGGCCTGCAGCCCCTTCTTGGTTTTCTCCATCTGCTTGATGGTAAACCGCTCCGCCTTTTCCGCTTTGGCCTCGGAGATACCCTCCACGATCTCGTCGATCTGCTGTTGCAGAACGGCCTTCTGCCGCTCTGCGCTCATGGGGATCTTCTCAAACTGGCTGTGACCGATGATGACGGCGTCATAGTCGCCGGTGGCGATCCTACCGCAGAATTTCTTGCGGTTCTTGGTCTCAAAATCCTTCCGGGTGGCGACGAGGATGTTCGCCGCCGGGTAGAGCTGCAAGAACTCACTGGCCCACTGCTCGGTCAGATGGTTCGGCACCACAAACAGGGACTTCTGGCACAGGCCCAGCCGCTTGCTCTCCATGGCTGCGGCCACCATCTCAAAGGTCTTGCCCGCACCAACCACATGGGCCAGCAGAGTGTTTCCGCCGTAGAGAATGTGAGCGATGGCGTTGACCTGGTGCCTGCGCAGCGTGATCTCCGGGTTCATGCCGGAAAAATGGATGTGGCTGCCGTCGTACTCCCGGGGGCGGTTGGAGTTGAACAGAATATTGTAGGTCTTGCAGATGGCCTCCCGCCGATCCGGGTCCTTCCACAGCCACTCTGTAAACGCCTCCTTCAGAAGCTCCTGCTTGCTCTGGGCGATGGCGGTCTCCTTCTTGTTGAGCACCGCCACCTTCTTCCCCTCCCTGTCATACAGGTAGTCAAAAATGCGGACGTCCTTCAAATTTAAGCTGTCCTCGATAATCTCATAGGCGTTGATCCGCTTGGTGCCATAGGTGCTGACGGCCTTCACGTTGCCCCTATCATGCTTCTTGCCCTCAATACGCCATTCACCGGAGACATCGGAGTAGTGGACCTTTATGCGGGAGCGGATGTTATACGGTGTCCCCAGCGTCTCGAAGATGAACTGCTGGATATACTCGGTGTCCAGCCATGTGGCGCCCAGGCGGACGGAAATCTCACTGGCGGTGAGCTCCACCGGCTGTACCCGAGCCAGCGCCTCGGCGTTGATCTGATACTGAGAATCTTGCTCCGCCTTTGCCTTGGCAACCGCCAGCTTCTGCCGCACATTCCCGGAAAGGTACTCATCCGCCGACAGGTATTTCTCGTTGACTCCCTTGGTGTAGTCGGGATTGAGGAACACCACGCCGGTCAGTTCGGAAAACAGGGCGTCCTCGTCCTTGCCGGTAAGCTGGCCCATGTAGTCCATGTCCACACGGGCCTTCTCGCCGATGGACAGCGCCAGCGCCTCCACCGCCGTGTCCACCCGTTCGGCGGGTTTATGGCTGCGGATGGTGCGCTTGGTAAACAGGTCGGCCTTGTGCTTCAGTCCGCCGTCCTCGTCCAGAATCTCCAGCGAGCACAGCAGAAAGTACGAACTGTCCTGGTCGAAGGCGATGGCGTTGCCCCGGGAGTTGATGAGGCCGTACTTGCGGGTGAAGGCGTCGTACAGCGTGTTCAGCTTGACCTGCTGGGCCTTGATCTCTTGTTCGGGATAGTCTTCGGTCTGGTACTCCAGCAGCGTCCGCACACAGTCCCTTAGCTCGATCATGCCTTTAATGCGGCTCTCCGCCGTCTTGGACACCTCCACGGGGTTCATGCGGCTGTTCTCCCGGTAGTAGATCTCACCGTCCACCAGCGTGTAGGAGAAGTTGCGGACAGCGGGGTCGGCTTCGATGGAGCGGTCCTCACCCTCCAGCTCCTCCTCGCGGTCATAGGCAGTGATCTCGCCGTGGATGTTTTGGATGGCCTCCGCCAGCAGGCTGTCCAGCGGCTGCTCCGGGTAGGGCTCGCAGGTGTGCGTGGGTCCGAAGGGGCCGGACACCAGCTTCATTTCGCCCAGCACCATGTCCGGGTGGTCAATGAAATAGCGGTTCATCTTGATGCCGTCGCTGTTGGCGGCGAGATGGACCCACTCGGGCTCAATATCCACCATGCGCTCACGCTTTTGGAGAAACAGAATGTCCGAAACCACCTCCGTACCCGCCGCAGCCTTGAAGGCGTTGTTGGGCAGGCGGATGGCCCCCAGCAGTTCCGCCCGCTGGGCGATGTACTTCCGGGCAGAGGCGGTCTGCTTGTCCATGGTGAAGCTGGAGGTCACGAAGGCGATGACGCCGCCCGGCCGGACTTGATCCAGCGCCTTGGCGATGAAATACTCGTGGATGGGGAAGTTCAGCCGGTCGTACCGTTTGTCCGGCACATGGAACTGCCCGAAGGGCACGTTGCCGATGGCGACGTCAAAGAAGTTGTCCGGGAAGACGGTTTTCTCAAAGCCCCGCACGGCAATACTGCCTCGCTGGTAAAGCTGGCGGGCGATACGTCCGGAGAGGTCGTCCAGCTCCACGCCGTCCAGCTTGCTGCCGCTCATGCGCTCCGGCAGCATACCAAAGAAATTGCCGATCCCGCAGGAGGGTTCCAGAATGTTGCCCTGTGTAAAGCCCATTTGTTCCAGCACCGCATAGATATTCCGGATGACCACAGGTGGTGTGTAGAAGGCCGTGAGGGTGGATTCCCGGGCGGCGGCATACTCGGCGTCGGTAAGCAGTTCTTTTAGCGCACCATATCTGGGATTCTTCTCGTCGAAGAAATCCGCCAGGCCGCCCCACCCCACATACTGTGCCAACACCGCCTGCTCCTCGGGGGTGGCGGCGCGGTTCTCCGCCTCAACAGCTTTTAGCGTGCGGATAGCGTCCAGATTGCGCTGGAATCGCTCCAGCGGAGGCCCTTCTCCGATGTGGTCGTCGGTAATTCGGTAGTTCCTGCCGTTCACGTCCAGCGGATAGGCCAGCGTACCCCGCTCTTTCTTTTTCGGCGGAGTCAGCGCCACGAGCGGTTCGTCTGCTGGCGGCCGCTCCGGTTCGGTAGCCGGGGCGATCTCCCTTGGTGCGTCATGTCGGTGGTTAAACAGGCTGAAGGTGCCGTCCAGATAGGCGGAAAGCTGCTCCTTCGCACGTCGGACGGAGTCGTAAAAACGGTCACCATCTGCCAACCCGTCCAGCCGGGAGGCCAGTGCCGCCAGCATTTCGGCAGCGTTGTCCCTATCTTGCAGCTGCTTCTCAATCATGGGGACGGCCGTGTAGAAGTCCACGCCCTTGGGGTAAGGCCGTGGCACATCGTCTGGTGCGTCATAAAAGTCGTGATAGACAGTCCGTGCCAACTGCTCACGCTCGTACTCTGGGATCTTGGCGATGGCGTCCTCGCCGGGGAAGCGCCTTTGAGCGATCAGACGTATGTACTCCCGAATTACATTGGGGATCGTCAGATGGACCGTGTCATACTTTTTGAATTCATAGTCCCGCTCAAACTCAAGACCTTTGTGGGTCTTTGTCCGCTGATACCCCGCCCAACTGCTGCCGCTGTACTCCCCAAAATTGTTCTTGATGAATTTCTGCTGTTCCTCCCGTGTATGGGCGTAACAGAAATGAGAGTACACAGTCAGCCGGTTCCCCACGGAATCGTCGAGGAAAACATTGTCGATCTCGTCCTGCGTGATGAACATTTTGCACTGGCGCAAAAAGTTCGGCTGGGCCGTAAAGCGGCGCGCCGGCAGGTCCAAACCATCCAGCACAATGCCGATCCGGTGGGTGTTGTAAGTGCTCAACCGAATCCGCAAAATCTTATGGTCTTGGGCGTAGGCGTCAAGGAAAGCGTGGTATTCCTCCGCCAACATCCGCAGCTTATCCCCGGTTTTCGCAAAGGACGTCATGTCCTCGTCCAGTTCCGGGTAACCTTTCGGCTGGTCGTGAATGGCCAAGGTCTGCGGAAACAGGCCCATGTTGCGGCCTTTTTCGCTCAAATCACGAGCGGTCATCAATAGGGCGTCCATCGCCTCACGCAGCACCTTGTCCGGGGCCTGCTCCAGTTCGGCGGCGGAAAGATAGGTCCCAGCCTCCAGCAGTTCCAGAATACGGGCCGACGCCTGTTCCCATGTGACGACGGTTTTGCCATGCCCCGTGCGGACACTGTCGCCCTGGGCGATGTGGATACCGTCCTCCATAAACCACACGGCATATTTGCGGCCTCCGTACTCGATCCCACGCCCGTTCTCCCTTTTGAACTCCCGGCGCAGGAAGGCCACAGTTTCTTCTTCGGAGTGCTCCCGCATATAGAACACAGCGACACGGGCGGCGCTGCCGGGTGTGTTCCCCGCCGTATATAAGGCTTGGTCGATGACGGCCTGCGGCACGGTGGATGCCGGGGCCGGGATATCGGCGGGCACATCTGGCGGCACTTCATATACCGGTTGGCCGCCGCCCATGTCGAACAGGGCAAGCTGCTCCGCCATCACTGGAGCGTTTTGCAGGCCCAGCTTGATCTTGTACTCGCCACGCTCGATGAGGCCCTCGGTCATCTCCGCAATGACCGACCACGAAAAAACGGACTCCGACGTGCGGGAGAGGTAGCTGCCCTCCCACATCAGAAGTCCGTCTTTCTCGGCGTGGTAGCCTGTCCGAACGCCGTCGGTCAAAACCTCCACCCATATATCGTTGTAGCTGTTTTTCAGAAATTCCGTGCGCTCCGCAAGGCTCTGGTGCGCCTGAAAAAACTCGAAAATCTCCTGCCGCTTATGCTTGCGCCCGCCGTCATCCAGCAGGGTCGCCTCGATGAGGCGGGAATCCAGAAACGCCGGAAGTTCAGCACTTCCGGCGTTTTCTGCTTCGGGATTCAGTTGTAGATTAGGTCGTTCAGCACCATCTCCTCCGCGCTGTGCCGGAGGTTGTTCATCAGTCCTGTCCAGCGCAGGGAATCGGCCGCCTTCAACTCCTCCGTCACGCCCTCTGCCTGTGCCATCTGCGCCACGGTCTGTTCCACCATCTTCTGCGCGGTCTGCTCGATCTCCGCCAGGTGCTCCGTCAGCTTCCCACTGGTCTTGAGGTTGGTGTAGAGCACCCTGCGGCGCTTCATCAGATACTGCCGCCGCAGCTCGGCGTACTTGCCCAAGTGGACTTCCTCCGTCTGCGGCAGCAGCAGGTTCGGCACCTGAAAGCCGTCTTGCGTTCTGTAAGTGACCTCCATATCGTTCGCTCCTTTCGTGTTCTGCGTTGTGATGCTCTGTGCGGCCATCATAACCGCTTTTTTCTCGCTCTGCAAAAAATTGCTCCCGCTGGGCCCTCATGGCCGTGCGGCTGATCTCCCGCAGGCCCATCTCCGCAATATCGCTGGCGGCGATACCTAGGGCGTTGACGGTGGGCGGGGTATTGAACTCATAGACATGGGCAAATTCGCTCGGCGTAAAATAGTCGTCCGCCGGATACCCCAAGCGGGTCAGCAGCATATAGGCCACGCTGGCCTCCAGTGCGGTCTGGTAGAACATCTCCAGATTGAGGTCGTCCAGCTCCTCCAGCAGGCTGTCCTCCCGGCAGTCGTGCAGGTCCCGCAGATAATCCGTGATGTTGTCCGTCACGGCGTTGTGGGCAGCGGAGTGCACCGCCTCAACGAGATCATTTTTCTCGGCAAGGCTGCCGAAGGTGGCCTCCAGCGTTTCCATGACCGCCGATTCAAAGGCCGGCTGCATGGTCCAGATGGGCAGCGGCCGGGAGAAGCGGGACGCATGGGTATCTGACACGTCGAAATAGAGCTTCAAGGTGCGCCCATCGTCCCCGAACACGGCGATACTTTTGGCGCCCCGGTTGACCCAGCGGCCGAATTGCCGGTTCCAGCGGTCCATCTCCAAGACTGCCGTGGCGTCCGGCCGTTGGGCATAGATCAAGATCTGCTCGTCAAAGGGGCATTTGTAGTTATAGCAGGCGGCCCGGAGAAAGCCTGTCCAGCTTTTGTAGCTGCCGGTGATGCTCCGCACAGCCTGGTCATATAGCTCGGTGATCAACTGAAATTTGGTGGGCAAAAGTATGTTCTCCTTTCTAAGCTTTTCATTGTCATATCCATTGCTGCGAAGCAAGAACTATGCTAAATTAATATAACAATTTAACGAGGATTTGGAGGAAGATACATGGACAACACGGAAAACAAAGTGGGCGTTGAACAACTTGCCAATCTTTTTGCGACTTTTTTTGAAGAAGGAACAACATCTGCCGCAGAGTTTCTGGAATCTGATTTAGTTCGAGGCGCCAAGGACGTGGTCGGTGAAATTGGATCGACACTTGGCGATGCGATTAAGACATGGAAAATGCTTAAGGCTATCGCAAGCATTCCGACTAAAATTTATTTACGAAAATTTGAACGTTTTTGTAGGGGAGTATCCGACATACCTTTGGGAACGCGTCAGAAGTTCATGAAAATGCTGGGGCATGAACATTTTCAGCGAGAGAGTGTATTCATCTTAAATGTTATTAATCGTATCGAAGAAGAAGACAAATTGCCACTTTTGGCTAAGATTCTAGATGCCTGTACAGAGGGGGTGATTACCCTTTCCGAATTTCGCAGATTGACTATGTTGATTGACCAAACTCTTTACAGTGATTTAGAATATTTAGGTCAGCACATTACGGCTGATCCCGTCGCATTATGTACAGATTCAGACTACGGCTTAGCTGCAAGCGGATTACTTGTTACAGCTGGAAATGAATTTATAGCCGATTTGGGTAGCGATAATGATTCTTCAGATACAGGGATTCGGTTCAACTATACTACTGCAGCAAAAAAGCTTGCATCAATTCTATATGGAGCAAACTGTAAAATGACACCTAGCAACAAAGGCGTAGGCAGTTTGAGAATTGTTCCAGAAGAACTACCTTGATTTTTTCTCGTTTTGATGACTGAACCAAACCTTTTAAAATCTCTTGAAATCGATTCTGCGGACTCCTTTGCACACGGCCTTGCCATATAATCCCGTAATAAACTGGAATTTGATTGGCGAATGGGCGCCTCTTATCTCTCCGCCTCTGTTCGCCTTTTTGCTTGATGTCGGTTGTTCTTCTGCCGCTCGCCGCACACCTGTTTCTGCTTTTCTGGCATAGCTTTGTCCTTTCCCGAAGATAGAAAAACAGAGATTTGGGCGTCTTCTGCCGCAAATCTCTGCTCCAACCGTTCTACTGTCTAATTTTGTTTGAATTGCCCCAAGGGGTTATGCCCAAACTGGGCAATTGCCCGTTCATCCATATCCCGGAGCCTTTTCCACAGTTCCGGGTGGTGGCGCCGCAGTTTCCGCAGCTCGTCGATCCGCTGGAGGGGACAGCACCAGCAGGAACAGCGGTGATAGATCTCATACAGCCCGCCCCAATCGTACCCACGGTCATAGCATAGTTTCAAAGCCTCCGCTTCGGTGATCCCCCAATCCACCAGCGGGTATCGCTCATCTTTGATCCGCTTCGGCTCATCTGCCGCAATACCGACATAGTGGAGAGCTTGATATTCGCCCTTGAGCCGGTTGACCTCCTTGGTGATCAAGTGCGTTTTGAGCTGCCCCGTACACCAACGAACTTTGACGCCGGGCCAGCCGTTGCCGTAGAGCGGGATACCCAGCTTTCTCCGATTTTCGATGGAGGATGGTTTTTGTTTTTCTTCCTCGAACATCAAGTATTCAAAGCCTTTGGGATGTCGCAGCGTAGTGATGTGAATCCCTCGTTCACGGTAAAGGTGTTCATCCAGCTTTGCCAGATGCTCATACATCTCCGGGAACTCCATGCCGGTATCCGCTGTCAAAACCATGTCGATGGGCATATCGTGCTCGATCATCAAAAGCAGCATGGCCGTACTGTCTTTGCCTCCCGAAAGCGACACGGCGTGAAAAATTTGATTATTGAATGAAAACACCGCCTGTTTTATCGGCTCTGCTCCTGCTGCCGCTTGCGGTGCCATCCCTCCAGCAGCTTGATGATGACCTCCTCCATCTGCTTCGGCGTGTAGCTGGCCGGAAAATACTTTTGCAGGCGGTCATTGCGGAGGGTTACCTTGCGCTCCAACGGCTTCTCCTCCCCCATAATGAGGTCGATGACGTTGTTCTCCAGCTTGCCCTCGCCGCTGAGTTGTTTGAGCCGCTGGGCCTGTCCCAGCGACGGGGATACCTCGTCACGCTCCATGACCAGCAGGAGGTAAGTTTGCTCTTTCTCGGACAGGTGGGAGAGAAAATCTGCGGCGGGCACAAATTTGAGCCTTCCCGTGTCTATCGCCTCCAGCAGCGGCGGGATCAGCTTGTTCAGCCGCACATATCGCTGGACTTGCGTTGTACTTTCGTTGACCTGCTCTGCTAAAATTTCTTTTGACTTACCTCGAACGAAATGGGGACCAACTTGGTCCCCATTTTCTTTCATCGGCCGCCCAGCCTGCCGCTTCATGGCGTCCAGCTTCAGCTTGTAGGCCTTGGCCTTCTCGCTGGGCAGCAGGTCCTCACGGTTGATGTTGTAGTCCACCACCAGAATGTCCGCTTCCTCGTCGCTGTAATTGCGGACGATGATCGGGCGGGTGTCCAGCCCCACGGCCTTTGCGCAGTAATCCCGCCGGTGGCCGGAGATGATCTCATACCCGCCGCCCTCACGGGGCCGGACAATCAGCGGCTCGGCGATCCCGATGTGCTCGATACTGTCCATGAGCCGCACCAGGTCTGGCGTAGGCCGGTCGATGGTGTACGGCTGGCGGGAGTAGGGAAACACCTCTGCGGCGGGAACGATCTGAATGCGCTCCTGCCGGTCGGCCTCACGCTCCGCCTCCGTTTTGAACAGGTCATCGTACCGGGTCAGTTCGACGCCGCTCAGCTTGCTTGCCAAGGGCCAGCACCTCCCTCGTCAGATTTTCATACGCCAGCGCCGCCTTGCCGCTGCGGTCGTGGTCGTAAATGCTCTTGTTTTCCACGCTAATCTCCGACGCCTTGACGGACCGGGGAATCTCGCTTGCGAACACATGGCCGCCGTAGGTCCTGCGGACAAGCCCGCTGATCTCCTTCGACAGCGTGGTGCGACTGTCCACCATGGTCAGCAGAATGCCGTCCACCTCCAGCTTTGGGTTGAGCTGCCGCTTTACCCGGGTGATGGTGCGCAAAAGCTGCTCCAGCCCCTTCGCCGGGAGGTACTGCGCCTGCACGGGGATGATCACGCTGTCCGCGGCGGTCAAGGCATTGATGGTCAGCATACCCAGCGACGGCATGCAGTCGATGAGCGCATAGTCGTAGCGGTCCGATACCGTGGACAGGTATTGCTGCAGCACAGTTTCACGGCTCATGGTGTTGACCAGCGTAACCTCCAGCGCCGACAGCTCGATGTTGGCCGGCACAAGATGGACGCCGGAGCGGTGGGGCAGGATCCCCTCGCCGGGGGCGATGGGCCGCTCCGAGATGATCTTCTCCATCAGCGTGGAGAGCGTGGGGGACAGCTCGTCCGGCTGCGGCCATCCCAACATCTGCGTCAAGTTGCCTTGGGCGTCTGCGTCGATCAGCAGGACTTTTTTACTCTGCCGGGAAAGACCAATGCCAAGGCTGGCGGCTGTGGTGGTCTTGCCCACGCCGCCCTTTTGATTTGCGATCGCTATTGTTTTCAAACGGACACCTCCAACAAAAAAGGAGCCTCTCGGCCCCCGTTCTAACAAATCTGCTGTATAAGATTATTCTTTCTTCGGGCAATAGTCCTTTCGGTTCTCAGTCTTGCTGTATCTCAGTCTTATTAGATTTCGATTATCGAAGGTCCAGAAGTTCGGTAATCGAATGCCTTGAAATTCGATTTTCGAATCTCTGGAAACGGCAGACTGCCCCACATGGTGTATTGAGGCTGGATTTTCGGCTATTCCGGCAAAACAGCGGCGAAGTTCTTCACATAGATGAGCATAGGCCGTCCCAGCCCCTGTCGCTTCCGCTCGATCAGCCCGATCCCCTTGGCGCTGTCCAGCTCGGCAAAAAGTCTTGCCGCCTTCTCAGAGTGGCAGTGCAGGGTAGACATGACCTCCTCGGCCGTGAAGATAATGAAGACACGGTTTTGCTCGTCGATCCATCCGTTCCGGTAGGACAGCTCCATGCGGTCCAGCAACAGGCCATACAGCAGCTTGGCGTCGGTGGAGAGCCCCGCAAAGCGCTCATCGGTCAGTAGCAGCTTAGGAATGCGGAAAAAGGCGTATTGCTCCCCTGTGCGGCCGTAGTAATAGGACAGGTTTAACGGCATGGGTGTACCTCCTTTGACTATGTAAAAAGAGCAGGCCAGCGTGTGCGGCTTGCTCTTGAATCTTGTAAAATTATGGGGTAAAATGATTGTGAGTTTCGAGCAGCTCAGAGTTTTATTTGTCCGTACCATACTTGTATCGAAAGGCAGGAGAAACAAATGAAAGTTAGGAATTTCCTTGGCACAGCCATGAAGTTTTTCCCGCTTATCTGGCTGCTTCTTTTATACGTTGTACTGCTGTGTCGAACCATATCCACCTATGTGGAGGAGCCATCACGGCTGGTGCAGATCTGGAAGTATGCACTGCAAATCTGTATCATAATCGGGATGATCGGCAGTCTGGCCGTTCAAGACGGAGTCATGAAGCACATCACCGGACGGCCGCAGAATTTCCTCACAGACATGGAGGAGCGGACGAGCGCAGAGATGGCAGTTCCCTATAACGGCTTGGTGGCGTCTGTATTCATTTTGGTGCCCATCACTGTGCTTTCTGCCTTGTACGCACTGACAGACTCCCGGGTATTTCTGATCATCATCTATGTACTGATTGGTCTCTCCTTCTCGTCTACCGTAGCAGAGATCTTTGCGCTGTATTTTCAAGGGAAAAGGAGTATCGCAACCCAAAGCCTACGCAGGTTTTTGAACCCAGTAGTTCTCCCGTTCGCCATTTGGATGCTGGCCCTGGTGTCCACCAGCAGTGCGGTTGATTTTGTATATGCGGCGCTCCATGCTCCGTCCAGTGCCGTTCATCTGGTCATTTCCTTGCTCATTGCACTCTGCTACGCACTTGCCGTATCCTATGGTTGCTTCTCCATTGTCTATTGTACGATCGCACTCTCCTTTTTCAAAAGAGACCCCGCTCAAACCCAGCAGAAGCTGGATGTTCTGCTGGAGAGAAAGGCCGCGCAGGAGGCCAGGCTGGAGCAAACGGTGGCACAAATCGACAAAGCGGCAGTAGACACCGGGTTCCCGAAAAAATTAGGCTTAGCCGGGCGCTATTTAAGTAGTCAAATCAGGTTTTACTTTCATGAGCGGGTCGGCGCAGTCCGATATCTCCTGCTCCTTGTCCGATTGAAGATTACTGCCGCATTTCACGGACTTCTTGACGCGGACAGGATCAGAGTCAGCGAGATCCGCTTCTGCGAAGTGATGATCGTACTGGAACTGCTGGCGCTGGATATGTTCTTGTTTGTGTACTTGGGCGGTGACCACCCGTGCGCCCGCTTTTTCGAGACGTTGTCCACCGTCATCATCATTCCCATCATTCTGTCCTCCCTGTCCAATCTGAAAAAGCCGAAGCGCAGCAGCTCTTAAACAACGGAAAACCATGACTGATGAAATGAGCAATATAAAGATGGGTGAGTCGGCGATGTGGTGGAAACAAAGTAGAAAGTTTTTGTAGACGCATTTCTATCAGTACTAATAATGAATAACCATTTATCATCCTTAATAGCAGCGGTGCTACTCTAGTACGACTGATGCCTGGGTAAACCTACATTTTATGACTTTCCGGGCTCCGCTTACATTGACTCCTGCATGATACCTTCTGTGCTGGTATATAAAAAGCAAGAGGAAGTCGGCTTATGCTGACTTCCTCTTGAATGTTTCCGAATCTTATAATCTGGCGTTTCCAAAGTATCCATGATTGCTAATTTACAGCTAAAATCTGTCTAATATTTGTCTAATAGCAGGTTCGATTTGAGCGCAAAACGAGCCAATATTAGACGATATTTTCAGATGCTCCGCAACAAGCAGTTCGATAAAAAAGTCAGTATTCATGCGGGTTTGCGGACATTTTGAAGCACGGCGTACTATAAGGCACGACCCGAACGATGTAGCTCCTAAGCGGAAGGCCAGCGGTTCGAATCCGCTCAGGCGTACCACGTCGGAGCAAGCTATGTAACGCTTGCTCCGACTTATTTTAAGTCAGAACGCGCTCACGCCGCTGCTCCTCCTTTTCAAACCGCAAACGCTTCGCTGGCTTGCGGCTTGAGGGAACGGGGAATAGAAAATGAAAATATCCAAATCGAAGCCACCTGACAAAAAGAACGCACCGCTATGCGCTATGCGGTGCTTCCTTTTTGGGGTTCCGCTCACATTGTTCGCGCTGCCCTACATGTCCGGACGCATCGGGGAAGGACGATAAGCGGGCGGGTTTTGGTTGAAAAAATATCGGTTTTACGGTACAATACTGAAAAACCTGCGGAGGGAGGCATTCCTGTGAATAAGCTGTTCTGCCGGGCCTTTCAGGGCGTGATGAAGGTGGGCAACTATTTTGTGGGCTACCGGACGCCGGAGCTGCTGGAGGGCCCCGGCTGCATCGGTCAGCTGCCCGCCCTGCTGGCAGAGCGCGGCGCCCGCCGGGTACTGCTGGTCACGGGGCGGCACATTACCAAAAGCGGCCTGAACGCCGGGCTCATCGAGGGCCTTAAAGCGGCGGGTATCGCCGTGACGGTGTTCACCGACCTGTCCCCTGACCCCTCCAGCGACGACGTGGAGCGGGGCTATGCCCTCTGCCGGGCGGAGGGGTGCGACACCATCATCGCCTTCGGCGGCGGCTCCCCCATGGATTGTGCCAAGGCTATCGCCGCCCGGCTGGCCCGGCCGGACAGGACTGTGGCCCAGCTGCAGGGCCTGTTGAAGGTCCGGCGGCCCATTTTGCCCTTTTACGCAGTGCCCACCACTGCGGGCACCGGGTCGGAGACCACCATCGCCGCCGTCATCACCGACAGCGCCACCCACCACAAGGCGGCCATCAACGACCCGGCCCTCATCCCCCTCTGCGCCGTGCTGGACCCGGAGCTCACTGTGGGCCTGCCGCCCTTTACCACCGGCACCACCGGCATGGACGCCCTGTGCCACGCGGTGGAGGCCTACACCAACCACATTTACAACACCAGACTGGAGGACGACATGGCCCTTCAGGCGGTGAAGCTGATCTATGAAAATCTCCTGCCCGCCTACCGGGACGGCTCCGACCTGGCCGCCCGGCAGAACATGCAGCGGGCCGCCTTCTATGCCGGCCGGGCCTTTACCCGGGGCGGGGTGGGCTACGTCCACGCCGTGGGCCACGCCATCGGCAGCCTGTACGGCGTTTCCCACGGACTGGCCATGGCGGTGATCCTGCCCCACGTCATGCGGCAGTTCGGCCCGGCGGCCCGGCGGCGGCTGGCGGAGCTGGCGGAGCACTGCGGCATCCCCGGCGCGGACGAGGGCGCGCGGGCAGAGGCATTCCTCCGCTGGATGGAGGAGACCGATCGGGCCATGGACCTGCCGGCAGGGCTGGACATGATCCGGGATGAGGATGAGGAGCAGATCATCGCGTGGGCCATGGCGGAGGCCAACCCTCTGTACCCCGTGCCCGCCGTCTGGGGCCGGGAGGACTTCCGGCAGCTGATCCGGACCCTGCGGACTGCCCGGTAAACCCCTTCATATTTTTTTAACTTGTGCCGCGGGGCATATGGGTGTATAATCAGACGGTCTTAACGACAGGAATCAAAGAGAAAGAGTGGAAACTATGCCGAATAAACGCAGAATGGGAGACCGGAAGGACGGCGTACTGCTGCGGGATCTGGACTCCATGCATTTTATCTGCCCCCTGCTGTACCCCAACCGCTGTGACAACGAGGCGTTCATCGCCGAGCGCATTGATCTGACCAACCTGAACGCCTATCTGGAGAAGCACAATGCCGAGCGCCCGGAGGACCCCTATAATCTGTTTCAGGTGATCGTCACCGCCGTGATGAAGGTCATCACCCTGCGGCCCAAGATGAACCGCTTCATCGCCAACAAGAATACCTATCAGCGCAACGAGGTGTCCGGCTCCTTTGTCATCAAGAAGGAGTTCAGCGACGGCGCGGCGGAGGCGCTGGCCTTCCTCCACACCAAGCCGGAGGACACCATCGACACCATCCACGCGGAGATCCGCCGGCAGATCACCGACTGCCGGGAGCGCAACCGCACCGACGGCTCCACCGACTCCATGGATATGTTCAACCGGATGCCCCGGTGGCTGTCCAAGCTGATCATCCGCTTTGTCTGCTTCCTGGACCGCCACGGCTGGGTGCCCGCCTCCCTCATCGAGACGGACCCCTATTATTCCTCTGTGGTGTTCACCAACCTGGGGTCCATCAAGCTGCACTCCGGCTATCACCACCTGACCAACTGGGGCACCAACTCCGTATTCGTGGCAGTGGGCGAGAAGAAGCTGCGCCCCTTCTATGACGAGACGGGCAATATGACCATGCGGGACAGCATCGACCTTGGCCTGACCATTGACGAGCGCATCGCCGATGGCTATTACTACTCCAAGACCGTCCGTCTGCTGCGCAGGCTGCTGGAGAATCCCGAGCTGCTGGAGCAGCCCCTCAGCGCGGAAGTAGATTACTGAAAAAGCAGAACAGGCCCGCCCGGGATACCGGGTGGGCTTGTTGGTTTATGAGGTAAGCTTCACTTGTGTTTTCGACAGTTTTCCGCTATAATATTGAAGAAATGTTCAGGATTGAGGAGGGGAGACCGTGGCGCTGTATACGAAGAAGCTGATCATGAGCACCTTTCAGGAGATGCTGGAGGAGATGCCCTTCGACAAGATCACCGTGTCCGCGCTGGTGAAGCGGGCGGAGATCAGCCCCAATACCTTCTACTACCACTATCAGGACATCTATGCCCTGCTGGACGTCTGGTTCCGGGCGGAGCTGGGACACTACTTCCCGCAGGACAGCGGTTATGAGAGCTGGAAGGCCGCCACAAAGGCCATGCTTTGGGACTGCAAGGAGCATTCCGCCATGATCTATCATCTGGTGGACTCCCGCTCCCGGGACCGGATGGAGCGGTACATCTACACCTGCTCGGACGACATCCTGTTCCGGCTGGTACGACAGGCGGCAGGGGACCGGGAGCTGCCGCCCGACCGCCTGCGGGAGATCGCGGCCTTCTGCCGCTGCGCCTACATCGGCTTTGTGATGAAATTTTTTTGGAACCGCATGGAGGGCGACATTGACGGCAGCGTGGACCGGCTGGGTGCCCTGATGGACGGCTTTGTTACCGGCGCGGTAGAGGAACTGGCCCTGGGCCAGAAATAAAATCTGCGTAAAAACGAATATTTGCCCGAATTTGGGCAGCTTGCGGCGGTCTCTCCTATTTGGGAGGGACCGCTTCTTTTCCCCATGGCAGGGGCGGCGTGCGCTGCGGTAAAATAAACGGAAGAACGGACCGCGGGCCCCGGCCCGCCAGACCGGACAGAAAGGATATGAGGACGATGAACGTGATCGACAAGATCTCCCACGCGGCGGAGCGCAAGGCCTTTGAGACCATTCTGGACTCCATGCTCAAAAAGGGACAGACCCAGGACGTGGGCGAGCTGGCCGACTCCCTGATCGACATGATCCAGAAGATCCAGGGCAATACATGGAGCGATAAGGCCTACGCCACCCTCCACGAGCTGGCCAAGAACCCGGACGGTAAGTGGGCCCACTACGCCCAGCGCATCATCCGGGAAAACGACCCCTATATTCTCAAGACTTTCCTGACCAATGTGGCCTACGAGGGCGGCTTCCGCGGCTATCAGACGGCGAAGAAGCTCTCCGCCGAGTACGACGTGAACATCCCGTGGCTGATCCTGATGGACCCCACCTCTGCCTGCAACATGCACTGCACCGGCTGCTGGGCGGCGGAGTACGGCCACCAGCAGAGCCTGACCTTCGAGGAGATGGACCGGGTGCTCACCGAGGCCAAGGAGCTGGGCACCCACGCCTGCCTGTTTACCGGCGGCGAGCCCCTGATGCGCAAGAAGGACATCATCCGCCTGTGCGAGAAGCACCGGGACATCGCCTTCCACGCCTTCACCAACGGCACGCTGGTGGATGACGAGCTGTGCAAAGAGATGCTCCGGGTGGGCAACTTCTTCCTGTCCATCAGTGTGGAGGGCTTTGAGGAGGCCAACGACGGCCGCCGGGGTCAGGGCCACTTCCAGAAGGCGCTGGATGCCATGGACCTGATGCATCAGTACCGCATCCCCTTCGGCGTGTCCATCTGCTACACCAGCAAGAACTATAAGGTGGTCACCAGTGACGAGTTCCTGGAGCTGATCATCTCCAAGGGCTGCATCTTTGCGTGGTATTTCCACTACATGCCCGTGGGCATGGGGGCCAGCACCGACCTGCTGCTCACTCCGGAGCAGCGCACCTACATGAAGGACCGCGTGCGGGAGATCCGGGGGGTCACCGGCGGCAAGGAGATCTACTGCATCGACTTCCAGAACGACGGCGAGTTCGCCGGCGGCTGCGTGGCCGGCGGGCGGATCTACTGCCATATCAACGCCGCCGGCGATGTGGAGCCCTGCGTGTTCATCCACTATTCCGGCGCCAACATCAAGGATAAGAGCTTTATGGAGTGCCTCCAGCAGCCGTTGTTCAAGCTGTACCGGAAGGGTCAGCCTTTCAATGAGAACCAGCTGCGGCCCTGTCCCATGCTGGAGAACCCGGACCTGCTGCCCAAGATGGTGGCGGAGAGCGGGGCCCACTCCACCGATCTGGAGGCGCCAGAGAGCGCCGAGCACCTGTGCGGGAAGTGCAGAGCCTATGCCGACTGCTGGAAGCCGCAGGCGGACAAGCTCTGGGCGGAGGAGCACCCCGAGGCGTAATAGAATATGAAACGAGCGGGCGCTGCCGTCGGCAGCGCCCGCTTTGCGTTTTATCCCAGATATGCTTTTTTCACGGCGGCGTTGCTCAGCAACTCCTTGCCCGTGCCGGTGAGGGTGATGCGCCCGGTCTCCAGCACGTAGCCCACATCGGCGGTCTGGAGGGCCATGTTGGCGTTCTGCTCAATGAGCAGGACGGTGACGCCCTTGCGGTTGATCTCCTTGATGATCTCGAAAATGCCCTTGACCACCAGCGGGGCAAGGCCCAGGGACGGCTCATCCATCATGATGAGCTTGGGCCGGCCCATCAGTGCCCGGCCAACGGCCAGCATCTGCTGTTCGCCGCCGGACAGGGTGCCCGCCGACTGCCAGGAGCGCTCTTTCAGCCGGGGGAACAGCTCGTAGACCCAGTTCAGGTCGGCCTCGATGCCCTCCTTGTCCTTGCGGAGGTAGGCACCGATCTTCAGGTTTTCCAGCACCGTCAGGTTGGGGAACACCCGCCGCCCCTCCGGCACCAGCGCCAGACCCATGGACACGATCCGGTCGGAGGACAGGCCGGTGATGTCCGCCCCCTGAAAGTGGATGCGTCCCTCGGCGGGCTTCACCAGCCCGGCGGCGGTGCGCAGGATGGTGGACTTGCCCGCGCCGTTGGCGCCGATGAGGGTGACGATCTTGCCCTCGGGCACCTCGAAGGTGATGCCCTTTACTGCCTCAATGCCGCCGTAGCGGACCTTCAGTTCATTGATCCTCAGCATCGTCTGCCACCCCCAGATACGCGTCGATAACGCGCTGATCGTTCTGTACCACCTCGGGCTTGCCCTCGGAGATCTTGCTGCCAAAGTCGATGACGTAGATGTAGTCGGAGATCTTCATGACCAGATCCATGTGGTGCTCGATGAGGAACACGGTCAGCTTGTGCCGCTCCCGGATCTCACAGATGAAGTCCGCCAGCTCCTGAGTCTCCTGGGGGTTCATGCCCGCGGCGGGCTCGTCCAGCAGCAGGAGCTTGGGGTCGGTGGCCAGCGCCCGGGCGATCTCCAGCCGGCGCTGCAGGCCGTAGGGCAGGCTGGTAGCCAGCTCGTCCTTGTACTTTTCCAGGCCCTGCTCTACCAGCAGGGCCATGGCCTCCTCCCGCATCCGCTTCTCCTCCTGCCAGTTCAGGCGGAAGGTGGCAGTGAAGAGATTGGAGGTCCGCCGCAGGTGCTTGGCGGTGAGAATATTGTCGAACACCGTCATGGAGCTGAACAGCCGGATGTTCTGGAAGGTGCGGGCCATGCCCAGCTTGGTCAGCTGGTCCGGGGTCTTGCGGAGGACCTGAGTATACTCCCCGGCCTGACTGCCGGCGTACTGCTTTTTCATCTTGCCCCGGGGGTGATTCTCGATGACCTTTTCCCCGTTGAACCAGATGGCGCCGTTGGTGGGCTCGTACACGCCGGTGATGCAGTTGAAGGCGGTGGTCTTGCCGGCACCGTTGGGGCCGATGAGGGCTACAAGTTCCCCCTCTTTCACGTCGAGGTTCAGGTCGTTCACGGCCACCACGCCGCCGAACTGCATGGTGACGTGGTCCACCTTCAGAATGGTCTTTTTCTCGTCCATTTACCGGTCACCGCCTTCCGCCGGGGCGGCCTTTCTGCCGCTGAGTTTACGCTTGAACCACATGATCTCGTCATACACTGAGATTTCCCGGCTGCCCATGATGCCTTTGCGGAAGAACAGCACGATGATCATGATGAGCACGGAGAACACCACCATGCGGAAGCCGGGGCCCAGCAGGGGGATCTTGTGGCCGGCGGCGGTGTAGGTCTCCAGATCGAGAAATTTCAGCCACCACTCGCTGCTGGCGTAGTAGATGAAGGCGGCCAGCACGGAGCCGGACACGGAGCCGATGCCGCCAATGACCACCACCAGAAGGATCTGATAGGTCATGCTGGTGGTGAAGGACACGGAGGACACGCTGGTGTTGCACATGGCCAGCATGGCCCCCGCCACGCCGCAGAAGAAGGAACTGACGGTGAAGGAGATCCGCTTGTGCCGGGCAAGGTTGATGCCCATGGCCTCGGCGGCGATCTCATCGTCCCGGATGGCCTTGAAGGCCCGGCCGTAGGTGGAGTTGATGAGCAGGATGATGATGAGGATGCACGCCCCCGCGATGGCCGCATAGACCAGAATGTTCTTGGGGGAGGTGAAGTTGTTGATGGGGTCGGGGCCGTTGGTCAGGGGACCCAGCTGCTGCAGTTGGACCAGGCCACGGACGATCTCGGCAAAGCCGAGGGTGGCGATGGCCAGATAGTCGCTTTTCAGCCGCAGCACCGGTAGGCCGATGAGGAAGGCGAAGAAGGCCGCCACGAGACCCGCCAGAATGAGGGCCGGCACCATGGGCATCTGGAAGTTGATAATGCTGTCACCGTAGTTGCGGAACACGGAGGACCGCAGGGACACGGGAATGGTGAAGATGGCGAAGGTGTACGCCCCCAGCAGCATAAAGCCCGCCTGCCCCAGCGAGAACAGACCGGTGAAGCCGTTGAGCAGGTTCATGGCCACCGCGGCCAGCGAGAAGGTACACACCTTGCGCACCACGGAGAACCACATGGAGGTGGACGGGGCCCGCAGTTGGATGAGCAGCATCAGGGCGAAGAGCACGGCAATGAGGATCAGGTTGCAGATGGTCCGCTTGGAGCGGTCCCAGAATGTCTTGTTTTCCATCGTCACACCTTCTCCGTTACGTTCTCACCGAAAATGCCGGTGGGCTTGACGACCAGAATGATAATGAGCAGGGCAAAGGAGATCACGTCGCTGAAGTCGGCCAGACCCACGGCCTTGGCCAGGCTCTCCACCACGCCGATGATCAGCGCGCCCACCACCGCCCCGGGGATGGAGCCGATGCCCCCCACCACGGCGGCGATAAAAGCCTTGATGCCGGGGGTGGAGCCCGCCAGATGGTTGATGCCGGTGTTCTTGGCGAAGTAGAGCACTGCGCCCACGGCGGCCAGAAAGGCGCCGATGGCGAAGGTCATGGAGATGACGTGGTCGATCTTGATGCCCATGAGGCGGCTGGTCTCAAAATCCCGGGAGACCGCCCGCATGGCCATACCGAACTTGGTGTGGTTGATGACCAGCACCAGCAGCACCATCAGCACCACGGCCACAATGGGGGAGATGAACACCGCCACCTTGTCCTTCACGCCGAAGATGCGCACGCTGTCGCTGATGACGGGGATGTCGGGGAACTGCTTGCTCAGGCCGCCGGTGATGTAGCTCACCAGATTCTGCAGCAGGTAGCTGACGCCGATGGCTGAGATCATGGAGGACATCCGGGGCGCCTGCCGCAGGGGGGCATAGGCGCACTTTTCAATGAGGTAGCCCAGCACGACGGTGAGGATGATCATGATGACCACGCTGGCCATGATGGGCATGGAGGGGAAGCTGGCGGCCAGATAGATCAGCATGATGCCCGACACCATGAACATGTCGCCGTGGGCAAAGTTAATGAGCTTCAGGATGCCGTATACCATGGTGTAGCCGATGGCGACCAGCGCGAACTGTCCGCCGGTGGCCAGCCCCCGGATGAGATATGGTACGATGTTCATAGGCTTCAACCTTTCGGATCGTCAAAAAACTGAGGACCGTTTTTTGACGAATATGCTGGCAGACCGCTGCGCGCACTCGCGATGCTCGCACACTTGCGGTCTGAGAAGTATTTTCCGCCACGCACATGTCGCGGCGGAAAATGGATCTGAGTTTTTTCGCCGCGGGCCGCGGCGAACTCTGCGAGGCGCTGGGGGCAAGACTGCGGCAAAGGGGGCGTGCGCCCCCCTTGCCGTAGCTTTTACAGAGTCTCGGGTCTTACTTGGAGATGGTGTCCCAAGCGAACTGGGCCATGACGGAGCCCTGGAAAGGATCGAGGAAGCAGAGACGGAAGTAGAAGTCGTGCCCCTCGGTGACGGCGGTGTTGGTGCAGCTCAGACCAATGGCGGGCACGCCGGCGGCGGCGAAGGTGTCAGCCGCGGCGATGGACACGCCGGAGCCGTAAGAGCCCAGAGAGATCAGCGCACCCTGAGAGACGATGGCGCTGGCGGCGGTGACGGCGTTCTCCTCCAGAGAGCCGTTGTCGCTGAGGTAGGTGACCACGGTGTACTCCTCGCCGTCGATGGTGATCTTGTTGTCCAGCGAGTTGGCGTACATGATGCCGAGGACCTCCTGCTTGCCGCCGGCGGCGTTGTTGCCGGAGGTGGGCTCGTAAATGCCGATGGTGATGACCTTCTTGGCGGTGTCCAGCGCCACGCCGGCGGCAGAGCCGTAGTCAAAGGCGGAGGCGGGGGCGGCGTCGTTGGTGACGGTCTGGACCTTCACAAACTCGAAGGCGCTGTCGGCGGCCTTCTTGATGTAGGCGCTGTCCTTGATGGCATCGCCGGTGGAGTCAAACTGGATCTTGCCGGTGACGGCGTTGTCGTAGGTCAGGGTCCACAGAGCCTTGGCCACGTCCACGGAGGTCAGGGCGGCGCCCTTCTCCTCGGCAGCGGCCCGGATGGCGGCCAGCGCCACATTGTAGCCATCGAAGCCGAGAGCGGACACGGCCGCCACGATGTCGTTGCCGCCATTCATGTCGTAGTACTCGGGGTTGGCGTTCAGCCAGGCCTTGAAGCCGCTGACGAAGTCCTTGGCGGCACCGGCGGAGTCGTTCTCGTCAAAGAAAGTGGAGCAGTAGACCTCGAAATCCGCGCCCTTGGCACCGTCCAGAATGACGGAGGACTCCCAGGTGTCGCCAGCCATGATGGGGCACTCGATGCCGAGGTCCTGCGCGTTCTTCAGCAGGTTGGCGGCCACAGCGGTGGAGTTGGGGGCGAAGATGACCTTGGCGTCGTTGTCCAGCGCCTTCTGCAGGTAGTCGGAGAAGTTGGTGGTGTTGGTGGGGAAGGTCTCCATGATGACCTTGCCGCCCAGCTTCTCAAAGGCGGTCTGGAAGCTGTTGGCCAGGCCGAGGGAGTAGGTGTCGCCCTTCTCGGCGATGACATAGGCCACAGGGGCGTCGCCGCCGCTGGGGTTGCTGCTGGCGCTGGGCTTGTCGCCGCCGCCGGAGCAGGCGGCCAGCGCGAATACTATGGCCGCGGCCATCAGGACCGCAAGGATCTTTTTCATCTTCATTGTTTGTTCCTCCTCTTATACAGGTACTGTCGGGCAGGGCCGCAGGGGCGCGGTCCACAATACAAGAACAATTGTCCTTGGATTTATGTGCTTCATTATAGCAAAGGGTGAAAGAAAATGCAAGAGCGGCAGGTATAACTTTCATAAAAAATTCGACTGTCTTTTTGTGGAGAGTGACCGAGAATGCCCCTTTCGCCCCGGCCTTGCGGGCGGAGAGGGAGTGTGGTACAATCATAAAAAATGAGCTCTGTCGCGCAGAGGAGGACACCTATGAAGCCCATCGCCCATATCCATTCTGACTTTCCCACCAAGTTTGGCATCCCCCGGCAGGCGGGGCTGGCGGAGCACCTGACGGCCACCGTGGTGTTCGAGCCGGAGTTCCGGGACCCAGAGGCCCTGCGGGGTATCGAGGGCTTTTCCCACCTGTGGCTGATCTGGGAGTTCTCCGCAGCCAGGCGGGAGGAGTGGTCCCCCACGGTGCGGCCGCCCCGGCTGGGGGGCAATACCCGGCTGGGGGTGTTTGCTACCCGGTCCCCCTTCCGGCCCAACTCCATCGGCCTGTCCTGCGTGGGGCTGGCGGGGGTGGAGAAGACGGCGGAGTTCGGCACGGTTCTGCGGGTGATGGGGGCCGACCTGATGGACGGCACGCCCATCTACGACGTCAAGCCCTACATCCCCTATGCCGACTGCCATCCCGAGGCCATGGAGGGCTTTACCGCCCCCGGGCAGGACTACCTGCTGACGGTGGACATCCCGGCGCCGCTGCTGGGGCGGGTGCCGCCGGACCGGCGGGCCGCCCTGCGGGAGGTGCTGGCTCAGGACCCCCGGCCCGCCTATCAGCGGGACAGCCAGCGGGAGTATGGCTTCGGTTTCGCCGGGCTGGAGGTGCGCTTCGCCGTCCGGGACGGGGTGCTCACCGTAACGGATGTACAGAGAATTTGAAGGAAAACTTGCAAAATGGAGCTGGGCAGTTTTCAGGTGCCCGGCAGATCCACGGAGAAACAATAAAACAGGCCCCGGCTGTCGTAAGACAGCCGGGGCCTGAGCTTTTACCGCTGACTGAGGGGGACGAACTGCCGCCGGGGGCAGATGGCCTTGTAAGCCGGGCGGATGATGCGGCCGGAGGGGTTGTAGACCTCCTCCACCCGGTGGGCGCACCAGCCCACGATGCGGGCGATGGCGAACAGGGGGGTGTACAGCTCCGGGGGGATGTCCATCATCTGGTACACCAGCCCGGAGTACAGGTCCACGTTGGCGCACATGACCTTGCTGTCTCCGGTGACCCTCTGGAAGGCTCCGGGGGAGAGGCGCTCCACGGACTCCAGCAGCTCCAACTCCCGCAGCATGCCCTTTTCCTCCGCCACTTTGCGGGCGAACTGCTTCAGCAGCACTGCACGGGGATCGGACATGGTGTATACCGCGTGGCCCATGCCGTAGATCAGGCCGGAGCGGTCTCCGGCCTCCCTGCGGAGCAGGGCCTCCAGAAAGGCGCTGACCTCGTCATCGTCCTTCCAGTCGCTGACGTTTTCCTTAATGTAGCCGAACATCTCCATGACCTTCTTGTTGGCGCCGCCGTGCTTGGGGCCCTTCAGGGAGCCTACGGCTGCGGCCACGGCGGAGTAGATGTCCGTACCCGTAGAGGAGAGCACCCGGCAGGTGAAGGCGGAGTTGTTGCCGCCGCCGTGCTCCATGTGGAGCACCAGACAGAGGTCCAGCAGCCGGGCCTCGGCGGCGGTGAAGCGGTTGTCGTGCCGGACGGAGTAGAGAAAGTTCTCCGCCACGCTGAGGCCCTCCTGCGGGCGGTGGAGGTAGAGGGACTCGTTGTCATAGTAGTGCCGCTTGCAGGCGAAGGCGTGGGCTACGATCACGGGGTAGCGGGCGATCAGCTGCACCGCCCGGAACAGTTCTGCGTCCAGCGCGGTGTTCTCGGGGTCGGGGTCGTAGGAGTAGAGGGCCAGCGTGGACCGGGCCAGCTTGTTCATCACGTCCCGACTGGGGGCTTTGAGGATCATGTCCTCGGTGAAGCCGTTGGGCAGGCTGCGGTGGGTGCTGAGCATCTCCCGGAAGGCGTCCAGCTGCTCCTGCGTGGGCAGGGAGCCGAACAGCAGCAGGTAGGCGGTCTCCTCATAGCCGAAGCGGCCCTCATCCAGAAAGCCATGGATCAGGTCCACGATGTTGTAGCCCCGGTAGACCAGCTTGCCGGGGGCGGGGATCCGCTCGCCGTCCTCCATGTAGTAGCCGGTGACGTTGGCAATCTGGGTGATGCCGGCCATGACGCCGGTGCCGTCGGCATTGCGCAGGCCGCGCTTCACGCCGTATTTTTCGTAGAGCTCCGGGTCCACCTGATGCTGGGGGGCATACTGGCTGCATATAGTCTGTAAGAAGGCTCTGGACTTGCCGTCCAGATCGTCCACCGTGTCAACGGTATCGGAATAGAGGTTCATGGGCGGAGCTCCTTTCTGAGTTCTTTAGGGTGATAAATAATAGTATAGCGGATTAAAGTGAATCAGTCAACAGAGAAAAATTCAGAAAAACAGGTCAAACCCGGAGAAAGACTGGCGAAAACACAAGAAAGGACTGATGAAGTTGCAAAGCGAGCGTTTCTGGCGGCTGCTGGGCCGGCCAATGGCATTGGGGGCGGCGCTGGGGGTGGCGGCTCTGCTGCTGCCTCTGCTGGCGGCGGGGAAGGGGGAGAAGGCCCCGGCTCTCCTGCCGGCGGAGCCCACGGCGGCGGTGACGCCGTCTTCCACACCGGCGGCCTCGTGGGACGGGGCACAGCCGGTGCGGGTCCTGTTGGCGGACGGCGCGGTGGCGGAGCTGACCATGGTGGACTATCTCTGGCGGGTGGTGGCGGCGGAGATGCCCGCCTCCTTCGAGCCGGAGGCGCTGGCGGCTCAGGCAGTGTGCGCCCGGACTTACAGCCTGTGGAAGCTGCGGGCGGGAAGCCATCAGGGCAGCGGGGCGGACCTGTGCAGCGACTCCCGCTGCTGTCAGGCGTACATCGAGCCGGCGGAGGCCGCGGAGCGCTGGGGTGCGCTGGCAGAGGAGTACACGGCCAAGATCGCCGCCGCCGTGACGGAGACCGACGGGCAGGCCCTGACCTACGGCGGCGAGATCATTCAGGCGGCCTTTTTCTCCTCTGCGGCGGGGCAGACGGAGGACGCGGCGGCGGTGTGGGGCAACAGCCTGCCCTATCTGGTGCCGGTGGACAGTCCGGAGGGGGACGAGGTGCCCAACTATCACACCACCGTCACCCTCACAGCGGAGGACCTGCGGAAGCTGGCGGCCTCTGAGCACCCGGACGCGGTGCTGGCCGGGGACCCGGCGGGGTGGATCACCGACGTCAGCTACACGGCCTCGGGCCGGGTGGCTGAGCTGTCCTTTGGCGGAGTGACCCTCTCCGGCGGCGCGGCCCGCAACCTGTTCGGCCTGCGGTCGGCCAGCTTCACCGTGGAGGAGGCGGACGGAGTGTTCACCTTCTCCGTCACCGGCTACGGACACGGGGTGGGTATGAGCCAGTACGGCGCCAACGCCATGGCCAGGGCAGGCAGCGGCTGGCGGGAGATCGTGAAGCACTACTACACCGGCGCCACGGTGGAGCGGCTGGGAGCGTAGATGCTCCTGCAGGAGGGAACCTTCCTGTGGCCGCATACGTCCAAAGGGGCGGGGAGAATACTCTCCCCGCCTTTAAATTTTCTTCCGTTGAAAATGGCGGCGTGCTGTGGTATGATAATAAAACTATTCTGACTTACCTGAAATATACAGCGCTCCGTCTGCGGAGCCTTGAAAGTGAGGACCTGTATGCATCACCCGAAACGAGTTATGTCCCGACACACCGGGAAGCGCAAGGGCGGCGGCTCGCCCCTGCTGTCTGCCCTGTTCTTCCCCGCCGCCATCCTGTATCATGAGCTGCTGGTGCGCATCTTTGACAGCGAGAATCCCTTCTTCTCCATGGCGCTGCTGCGCATCCTGTTCTTCTCCGCCGCCGCGGGCCTGCTGGTGTTCCTGATCCTGGACCTGCTGCCATGGAAGAAGGTCAGCCGCGCCATCGGCGCCGTGCTGGTGGTGCTGATGGCGGTGTTCTCCTGCGTGGAGTACTGCTGCAAGAGCTTCTTCAAGGTCTACTTCGGGCTGGACTACATCAACGAGATGGCCGGCCAGATCGTGGGCGACTTCTTCAGCACCCTGATGGAGGTCATCTTCACCCACATCCCCGGGATTCTGCTGTCCTTCGTGCCCTTTGTGGCCTTCCTGCTGCTGAAGCGCGCCGTGATCCGGGAGCAGGGCCAGCAGAACGGCGCCCGGGCAGTGCTGGCGGCGCTGATGGTGCTGTTCCAGCTCGTTGGCTGGCTGTCCTCCGCCTTCGGCGGGTCCAAAGCGCTGTATACCTATAACTACTCCGCCAACGCCTCCATCCCTCAGTTCGGCATGGTCACCTGCATCCGGCTGGAGGTGAAGCACGCCATCTTCGGCATGCCGGAGGAGCCCCTGCCTGACCTGCCCGTGGGCCCCGTGACCTCCGAGAGCCCGGACCCCACCGCCGATCCCTCTGCTGATCCCACCGCCGACCCCAGCGGCGATCCCTCTGAGACGCCTGTGGTCTACGGCTACAACAAGCTGGACATCAACTTCGACGCCCTGTACAACGCCGCCTCCACGGAGGCCTATCGGGCCATGCACAAGTACTTTGGCAGCCTGACTCCCTCCCAGCAGAACGAGTATACCGGTATGTTCAAGGGCAAGAACCTTATCCTTATCTCGGCGGAGGCATTCTCTCCTTATGTCATCAGCAAGGAACTGACCCCCACCCTCTACAAGCTGACCCATGAGGGCTTTGTGTTCAACAACTACTACCAGCCCAACTGGACCATGTCCACCATCGGCGGCGAGTTTGCCAACACCACGGGCATCATCCCCATGTGGGGCGTACAGGGCAAGACTTCCTATGCGTACAGCAAGAACGTGTCCATGCCCATCTCTCTGGCGTGGCAGTTCCGCGCCCTGGGGTATGACGCCCTTGCCTTCCACAACCACACCTATAACTACTACGGCCGGGACGAGTACCTGGAGAACCTGGGCTACGACTACTCCGCCATCGACAAGGGCCTGGTGCTGCCCTCCAAGCTGTGGCCAAACTCCGACCTGGAGATGATGGAGGCCACCGTGGACAGCTACATCCAGAACTATGTGGAGAACGGCGTGAACTTCCATACCTACTACATGACCGTCAGCGGCCACTGCAACTACAACTGGGGCGGCAATGCCATGTCCCGCAAGAACCGGGAGGCCGCCGAGGCCGCCTATCCCAACTCCTCCGAGGCGGTGCAGGCCTACATCGCCTGCAACCTTGAGCTGGAGTACGCCCTGGAGTACCTGATGAACGCCTTGGAGGCGGCGGGCATCGCCGACGATACGGTGATCGCCCTCTCCGCCGACCACTACCCCTATGCCATGGTCACCGACGGCGAGGACTACTACAACGAGCTGACCGGCCTGAACGATTCGGAGAAGGACACCTCCCGCTACCGCAACTCCCTCATCCTCTGGTGCGGCTCCATGGAGGAGCCCGTGGTGGTGGACACCCCCTGCTCCTCCATCGACATCGTGCCCACCCTGTGCAACCTCTTCGGGCTGGAGTATGACTCCCGCCTGTACTCCGGCCGGGATGTCTTCGCCACCAACTACGTGGTGAACGAGGCGTCCACCTGTATGCCGCTGGTGCTGTTTACCGACGGCTCCGGCAGCTGGATCACCGCCGCCGGCACCTATGAGGGCTCCACCGGAACCTTCACCCCCAACGAGGGCGTCACCGTGGGGGACGACTACGTCAAGACCGTGAAGCAGATCATCAACGCCAAGACCAGCTACGCCAAGTCGGTCATCGCCAACGACTACTTCAAGGTGATTCAGGACTACCTGAAGCAGTAAATCAGCAAAAAGAGCGCCCGGCCGAAGGCCGGGCGCTCTTTTTGCTCTGCTCAGATCGTCCGCAGGCGAATTACGCCGGGAATGTTCTGGATATCCGTCATGACATGGGCCTCCACAGGGGTGCCCACGTCCACGAGGGTGTAGGCCCAGTCCCCCCGGGACTTGTTGGTCATGTTCTCCACGTTGACCCCATCCTGCGACAACTGGAGGGTGATGTTGGCCAGCATGGCGGGGATGTTCCGGTGGATGATGCACAGCCGCTGGGCCCCGGACCGGGTCAGCTCCACCGAGGGGAAGTTCACGCTGTTGCGGATGTTGCCGTTCTCCAGATAGTCCCGCAGCTCGTCTGCGGCCATGACGGCGCAGTTGTCCTCGCTCTCCGGGGTGGAGGCCCCCAGATGAGGCAGGCAGACAACCTGATCGCAGGCGGCCAGCGCGTTGGTGGGGAAGTCGGTAACGTACCGGGCCAGCTTGCCGGCGGCGAGGGCAGCCAGAAGAGCCTCGTCATCCACCAGCTCGCCCCGGGCCAGATTGATGAGCCGGGCGCCGTCCTTCATCTGCTCGATGGCGTCAGCGTTGACGGTGCCGCGGGTGGCGTCGGTATACGGCACGTGGAGGGTGACGTAGTCGGACACACGGTAGAGCTCCTCCGGGGTCTTGACTACGTGGACGTGGCGGTCCAGCCGCAGGGCGGCATCCACCGAGAGATAGGGGTCGTAGCCGTAGACCTCCATGCCCAGTCCCAGGGCGGCGTTGGCCACCAGCGCGCCAATGGCCCCCAGACCCACCACGCCCAAGGTCTTGCGGTAGAGCTCCGGCCCGGCGAAGGCGGCTTTGCCCTTTTCCACTACGGCGGTGATGTCCGTGCCGCCGTCCACCTGCTGATGGACCCATGCGCTGCCGCCGATGATGTCCCGGCTGGCCAGCAGCAGGGCGCAGAGGGCCAACTCCTTCACGGCGTTGGCGTTAGCTCCGGGCGTGTTGAACACCACGATGCCCTGCCTGGCGCACTCCTCCACGGGGATGTTGTTGGTGCCTGCCCCCGCCCGGGCGATGGCCCACAGGGAGGCGGGGAAGGGATAGTCGTGGAGTTTGGCGGAACGCACGAGGATGCCGTTCTCATTCTCCACGCTGTCGCCCACGGTGTAGCGGTCCGCCGGGAAGCGCTCCAGCCCCACGGCGGCGATCTTATTCATGGTCTTGATCTGGTACATAAGACGGCCCTCCCGGTCAGTTGCTCTTGTCGAAGGCGCGGATGAAATCCGCCAGCTTTTCCACACCCTCCACGGGCATGGCGTTATAGATGGAGGCCCGCATGCCGCCAACGAGGCGGTGGCCCTTCAGGTTGACGAAGCCCGCTGCCGCGGCCTCGGCCACGAACCTGGCATCCAGCTCCGGGTCGGCGGTGCGGAAGGTGACGTTCATGTCCGACCGGCTGCCGGGCTCCGCCGCGCAGGTGAACAGTCTGGAGCTGTCCAGTGCGTCGTACAGCAGGGCGGCCTTGCCGTGCTTGATTTTCTCCATGCCCTCCACGCCGCCGCGGCCCTCCAGCCACTCCAGCACCAGCCCCAGCATGTAGATGCACCAGCAGGGGGGCGTGTTGTACATGGAGTCCTTGTCGGCCATGAGCTTGTAGCTCATCATCAGGGGGGTGCAGGGCAGCTCGTCGCCCAGCAAGTCATCCCGGACGATGGCCACCGTCAGGCCCGCGGGGGCCAGATTCTTCTGGGCCCCGCCATAGATGATGCCGTAGCGGGACACGTCCACCGCCCGGCTGAGGAAATCGGAGGACATGTCGCACACCAGAGGGACGTCGCCGGTGTCGGGAATGTACTGCCATTCGGTGCCGTAGATGGTGTTGTTGGCACAGTAGTGGAAGTAGCTGGCGCCGGGGTCCAGCTTCAGCTGGTCCTGGGCGGGGATGTAGGTGTGGTTCCTGTCCTCGCTGGAGGCGGCGAGGTTCACCGTGCCGTATTTCTTTGCCTCCTTACAGGCGATGCTGGAGAAGTTGCCGGTGACAGCGTAGTCCGCCCTCCCGGTGCGGCCCATCAGGTTCAGGGGCACCATGGAGAACTGGGCAGAGGCGCCCCCCTGCAGGAACAGGATATGATAGTTGTCCGGCACGCGGAACAGCCGGCGGAAGCGGTCCTTGGTATCCTGAAAAATTTTGTCGAAGACCTTGGAGCGGTGGCTCATCTCCATTACGGACATACCGGACCCCTGATAATTGGTGATCTCGCCCCCGGCCCGCTCCAGCACCTCCAGCGGGAGCATGGAGGGACCGGCGGAAAAATTGTATACTCGTTCGCTGCTCATGGACAAAGCTCCTTTCGTTACTTTAACGTGTTACCTGATTATATCGTCAAAACGATGGCAAAGTCAATACCGGAAGGGAAGAAAAAACGGCTCTGGCGGCGGGGATTCTTTGTGAAAACTTCCATGGCGGGGGCAGGTTGCCTATTTCATTTTAGAAAAAGTTGTGGTATCATAGTATATGTGAGAGGATTTCCTCTTTTAACAAGACATGACCCATTGACGGAGGTGCGCGGATTTGGAGCTGCTCCATTTTCATTATGAGATTTCCGGCGGCGATCTGGCCGGTGCGGGGGAGGCGTCCTCTGCCATGAAGCAGGCCCTGCGGAAGATGGGCTTTGACTCGGACACGGTGCGGCGGGTGGCCGTCTGCATGTACGAGGGCGAGATCAACATGGTCATCCATGCCGACGGCGGCACGGCCAACGTGGACGTGGGCGAGGACGAGATCACCATTGTGCTGGCTGACCACGGCCCGGGCATCCCGGATGTGGAACAGGCCATGCAGGCGGGCTTTACCACCGCCGGGGACGCAGCCCGGGATCTGGGCTTCGGCGCGGGCATGGGCCTGCCCAACATGAAGAAATACAGCGATGAAATGACCATCGACACCACCGTGGGCGTAGGTACCACCGTGACTATGGTGATCCGCATCCCGGCAGACCAGTAAAGGCAGGTGCTTTGAGTGCGACACTCCGTTGTTCTGGAATACAAAAAATGCCGGGGCTGCACCACCTGCATCAAAAACTGCCCCACAGAGGCCATCCGGGTGCGCAACGGCAAGGCCACCATCCTGCCCAACCGCTGCATCGACTGCGGTACCTGCTTCCGGGTCTGTCCTCACAGCGCGGTGAAGACCGTGCCCGACGACTTCAACGTTCTGCAGAATTATCAGTACAACGTGGCCATCCCGGACCCCTCCCTCTACGGCCAGTTCCACAATCTGGACACCCCGGACCGTGTCCTCGGCGGGCTGCTGGAGCTGGGCTTTGACCACGTCTATGAGGCCGCGGCCGCGGCGGAGCTGCTGGCGGGCTATGTGCGCAGCCGCCCGGAGGACCCGGAGCGCCCCCGGCCAGAGATCTCGTCCACCTGCCCGGCGGTGGTGCGGCTGATTTGCATCCGCTTCCCCGACTTGCTGGGGCACCTGGCCCCCATTGTGTCCCCTCTGGAGTTGGCCGCCGTGCTGGCCCGGCGGCGGGCCGTGGAGCGCACCGGCCTCTCCCCGGATGAGGTCGGCGTGTTCTCCATCGTGCCCTGCTCCTCGCTGGTGACCTCCGCTGCCATTCCGGACGGCCTGCGGGCCCCGGTGCTGGACGGCGCCTTCGCCGTCAACGACGTGTACCGCGCCCTGCTGGAGCCCATGCGCCATGTGGACACGGACCGCCTGCCCCCCTACTGCTCCTCGGCCGGCGCCGCCGGCGTGGGCTGGGCCTACATCGGGGGGGAGGCCCGTTCCCATCGGGAGACCAGCTGCGTGGTGGTGGACGGCATCGACAACGTCATTGAGATCCTGGAAGAGATCGAGGCCGGCCACGTGCCAGAGGCAGACTTCATCGAGCTGCGTGCCTGCACGCAGGGCTGTCTCGGCGGCTGCCTGACGGTGGAGAACCCGTATATCGCCCGGATGCGCCTGAGCCAGCTGATGACCCGCCTCCCCACGGAGGGGAGCCACTACGAGCCGGGATCCCCGGTTCAGGACGTGCTGGACAACACCCAGAAGCCGGAGTTCCTGCCCACCTATGTGCTGGACCCGGACCGGAAGAAGGCCATGGAGAAAATGCGGCGCATCCAGCGGCTGGAGGAGCAGCTGCCCGGCCTGCGGTGCGGCTCCTGCGGCGCGCCCTCCTGCCACGCCTTCGCGGAGGACGTGATCATGGGCCGCGCCAGCGAGGCGGACTGCATCTTCAAGGTGCGGGAGCGCATGCAGCATATGGCCGGCAATACTGATGCGGACGATTACCTGCCCGCCCCCTTCCGCCGGCGGAAGGGCAGCGGCTTCTTCGAGCGGGAGAAGTGACGGCGTATTTATGATAAATTATAAGGAGGACTCCACTATGACAGTGAAGGAGCTTGCGGACCGGCTGGGGCTGAAGCGCCTGAACCTCGCCGACCCGGACCGGGCGGTCACCGGCGGCTACTGCGG
Organism: uncultured Oscillospiraceae bacterium; assembly: GCA_934667095.1. Taxonomy (GTDB): domain Bacteria; phylum Bacillota; class Clostridia; order Oscillospirales; family Oscillospiraceae; genus Enterenecus. The sequence goes on from CAKULE010000007.1 coordinate 88,444, forward strand.
CGACCTGCTGAGCTGGGTCATGGGCAATGCCCCGACGGACAGCGCATGGATGACCATTATGAGCAACGCAAACGTGGCGGCGGTGGCCGCCCTCACCGATGTGGCCTGCGTGATCCTCACGGAGGATGTGGGCCCCGACGCCACGCTGGCCCAGCGGGCGGCTCAGCAGGGGATCAATCTGCTGGGGACCGGACTGTCCACCTACGACTGCGCCGCCCGGCTGGCGGAGCTGCTGAAATGATCGACCTCCGGTGCGATTTTCACATGCACTCCTGCCTGTCCCCCTGCGGGGACGACAGCATGACCCCCGCCGACATGGCCGCCATGTGTGCGCTGGCGGGGTACGACGCGGTGGCCCTCACGGACCACAACACCACGGACAATTGCCCGGCCTTCTGCGCCGCGGCGGAGGAACGGGGCCTGCTGGCCCTGCCGGGGATGGAGCTCACCACCGCGGAGGAGGTCCACGTGGTCTGCCTGCTGCCCAATCTGGCGGCCGCGGCCGCTTTCGGCGCGCTGGTGCGCCAGCGGCTGAACCCGGGGGAGAACCGCCCGGAGTTCTTTGGCCGCCAGCTGGTGATGGACAAGGAGGACCGCCTTCTCCGGGAGGAGAGGGCCCTGCTGGCCGGGGCCACGGACATCTCCGTTATGGAGGTGTCCGCCCTGGTGAAGGGCTTCGGCGGCGTGGCCTATCCCGCCCACATTGACCGCCCGGCGTTCTCTCTCATCTCCAACCTGGGGTTCTGGCTGCCCGAGGCGGGATTCCCCCTGGCGGAGCTGTCTCTCCACTGCCCGGCGGAATTCACCTGCCGGCCCGACCTGGCGGGGGTGCGCTTCATCCGGGGGTGCGACGCCCACGCGCTGGACCAAATTCCTGACGCGGAGCAAATTTTGCAGGTGTCGGCGCGCACCGCCCGGGCGGTTCTGGAAAACCTGAATTTCGCCAAAAACTGACGAAAAACTGAAAAAATAGAGCGGGATCGGAGCGGGCTCCCCTTTGACATAAGCCGGAGGGGGACCCACTCCGGCTTTTTACACAAATTTCCGCAAATAAATGGCGAGCCGAAAAGGCGGTATTGATAATTGCGTAACGGTTATAAGGCTGTGATGAAAAAATACGTTGAAATAGGGGCTTCGATGTGCTATAGTTTTCTTGCGCAATCGCAAAAACCGGGAAAGATTGATAAAAACTGCTGATTTACTGGAGGGATACACTGCATGTCAAACTGTAAGACCGCCGTGCCTTACCGGGGCACGCCGGAGCAGGAGGAACGCCTGCGCAGGGTCATCGAGGAGCACAAGGGTCAGCCCGGAGCCACCATGCCTGTGCTTCAGGCGGCTCAGGAGATCTTCGGCTATCTGCCGGAGGAAGCGCAGATCATGATCGCCGAGGGTCTGGACGTCCCCCTGTCCGAGATCTATGGCGTCTCTACGTTCTACTCCCTGTTTACCCTGAACCCCAAGGGCAGGTATCAGATCTCTGTCTGTCTTGGCACCGCGTGCTATGTAAAAGGTTCTGCCGATGTGTTGGACGCGGTGCAGAAAAAGCTGAATATCGTCCCCGGCGGCATCACAGAGGACGGCATGTTCTCTCTGGATGCCTGCCGCTGCATCGGCGCCTGTGGTCTGGCCCCCGTCATGATGGTCAATGACGACGTCTATGGCCGGCTCACCCCCTCTCAGGTGGGTCCCATTCTGGACCAGTACATCAAAAGAGGATGAAAGAGCTGTCAGAGCACGTACTGGACATTGCAAAGAATTCCGTGGAGGCAGGGGCGAAGCGGGTGGATATCATCCTGACGGAGGGGGCCGACGGCTGGCTGACCATCGTCATTTCCGACAACGGCCGGGGCATGAGCCAGGAGCTGCTGCGGCGGGTGAGCGACCCCTTTACCACCACCCGGACCACCCGCAAGGTGGGCATGGGCATCCCCCTCTACCGGCAGACGGCGGAGCAGACCGGCGGCACGCTGGATATCCAGAGCGCGCTGGGCGTGGGCACGGTGGTCACCGCCACGGTAAACACCCGCCATCTGGACTGTCCTCCTGCCGGCGATCTGGCCGGGACTGTGGCCCTGCTCATTCAGGGCAGCCCGGAGGCCGATTTCACCTACCGCCACACCACCCCCCGGGGGGAGGCTGCGCTGGACACCCGGGAGCTGCGGCGGGAGCTGGGGGACGATGTCTCGCTGGCGGAGCCGGCGGTATTCCAGTGGATCCGCGCGTACCTTACTGAACAGGAAGCCCAATTAGAAGGAGCTGAAGCAATATGAAGAGCATCGAGGAGCTCAGAGCCATCCGCGAAAAAATGAAAAAGCAGCTTGATCTGCGCGATAACGATGAAAATGATATTCGCGTCGTGGTGGGCATGGCCACCTGCGGCATCGCCGCCGGGGCCCGCCCGGTCATGACCGCCTTTCTGGACGAGATCGAGAAGCGCGGGCTGAAGAACGTCACCGTGTCCCAGACGGGGTGCATCGGCGTCTGTCGTCTGGAGCCCATTGTGGAGGTCTACGTCCCCGGACAGGAGAAGGTCACTTACGTCAAGATGAAGCCCGACATGGTCCCCGCCATTGTGGAGCAGCATCTGGTCAACCATCATGTGGTCACCGATTACACCATCGGTGCTGCGGAATAAGGGAGGGATGAGCGTATGAGCCATATCCGCGCCAATGTATTGGTGTGCAGCGGCACCGGCTGCGCCTCCTCGGACAGCCCGAAGGTGCTGGCTGCCTTTGAGCGGGAGATCAAGCGCAACAAGCTGCAGGACGAGGTCCGCGTGGTCAAGACCGGCTGTATCGGTCTGTGCGAGAAGGGCCCCAATGTGCTGGTATTCCCCGAGGGGGCCTGCTACTGTCGTGTGACCGAGGGCGACGTGGCGGAGATCGTCACCGAGCATCTGGTCAAGGGCCGCATCGTCACCCGCCTGCTCCAGAAGGACGGCGAGGACAACCGTGCGGCCACATCCCTGTCCGAGACCCGGTTCTATAAGCACCAGTTCCGCATTGCCCTGCGCAACTGCGGCGTGATCAACCCTGAGTCCATCGACGAGTATCTGGGCGCCGACGGCTACACCGCGCTGGAGCGCATCCTCACCGAGCAGACCCCGCCCCAGGAGATCATCGACTGCGTGAAGAAGTCCGGCCTCCGCGGCCGCGGCGGTGCAGGCTTTTCCACCGGCCTGAAGTGGCAGTTCACCCATGATGCCGTCAGCGAGGACGGCGTGAAATACGTCTGCTGCAACGCCGATGAGGGCGATCCCGGCGCTTTCATGGACCGGTCCGTGCTGGAGGGCGACCCCTTCTCCGTTATCGAGGCCATGACCATCGCCGGCTACGCCATCGGCTCCAGTCAGGGCTACATCTATGTCCGCGCCGAGTACCCCATCGCCGTGAAGCGGCTGGAGATCGCCATCGGACAGGCCCGGAAGTACGGCCTGCTGGGCAAGAACATTCTGGATTCCGGCTTCAATTTCGATCTGGAGCTGCGGCTGGGCGCGGGCGCCTTTGTCTGCGGCGAGGAGACCGCCCTCATGACTTCCATCGAGGGCCACCGGGGCGAGCCCCGGCCCCGTCCGCCCTTCCCGGCCAACAAGGGCCTGTTCGCCAAGCCCACCCTGCTGAACAACGTGGAGACCTATGCCAATATCACGTGGATCCTCAACAACGGCTGGGAGAAATTCGCCGCCATCGGCACCGAGAAGTCCAAGGGCACCAAGGTCTTCGCCCTCGGCGGCAAGATCACCAACACCGGTCTGGTGGAGATCCCCATGGGCACCACCCTGCGCACCATCATTGAGGAGATCGGCGGCGGCATCCCCAACGGGAAGAAGTTCAAGGCCGCGCAGACCGGCGGCCCCTCCGGCGGCTGTATCCCCGCCGAGCTCATCGACACCCCCATCGACTATGACTCCCTCACCGCCATCGGCTCCATGATGGGCTCCGGCGGCCTCATCGTCATGGATGAGGACAACTGCATGGTGGACATCGCCAAGTTCTTCCTCCAGTTCTGTGTGGACGAGTCCTGCGGCAAGTGCGCCCCCTGCCGCATCGGCACCAAGCGGCTGTACGACCTGCTGGACAAGATCACCCAGGGCGAGGGCTCGCTGGAGGATCTGGACACCATCGAGGAGCTGTGCCAGCACCTGAAGTCCTCCGCCCTGTGTGCCCTCGGCCAGTCCGCCCCCAACCCCGTGCTGTCCACCCTGCGCTACTTCCGGGACGAGTACGTGGCCCACGTGGTGGAGAAGCGCTGTCCCGCCGGTGTGTGCCGCAACCTGCTGCACTTCACCATCGACCCCACCAAGTGCAAGGGCTGCACCATGTGTGCCCGGAACTGTCCCGTGGGCGCCATCACCGGCACGGTGAAGGTGCCCCACACCATCGACCCCAACAAGTGCATCAAGTGCGGCCTGTGCAAGGCGAACTGCCGCTTTGACGCCGTGATCCGGGCCTGAGAGGAGCGTGACGAACATGGAAAAGAAAATGGTAAACCTGACCATCGACAACATCCCTGTCACCGTTCCCGAGGGGACCACGGTGCTGGAGGCGGCCTACTCCGCCGGGATCAAGATCCCCTCCCTGTGCTTTCTGAAGGACGTGAACGAGATCGGCGCATGTCGGATCTGCGTGGTGGAGGTCAAGGGCGCCCGGTCCCTGATGGCCGCCTGCGTCTACCCCGTCAGCGAGGGGATGGAGGTACGCACCAACACCGAGAAGGTCCGCCACTCCCGCCGGCTGACGCTGGAGCTCATCCTCTCCAACCACCGGATGGACTGCCTGACCTGTTCCCGCAACGCCCAGTGTGAGCTGCGCCAGCTGGCTGCCGACCTGGGTATCGACGCCGTGCGCTACGCCGGCGACAATATCCCGGCGCAGGTCGAGTCCTCCGCGCTCCATCTGGTTCGGGATAACTCCAAGTGCATCCTGTGCCGCCGCTGCGTGTCCGTCTGCCGGAAGCTCCAGTCCGTAGGCGTGATTGGCCCCAACGACCGCGGCTTCCACACCCACATCGGCTGCGCCTTTGAGCGGGATCTGGCCGAGGTGGACTGCGTCTCCTGCGGCCAGTGTATCGTGGCCTGTCCCACTGGTGCCCTGGCGGAGAAGGACTCCACCGCCGAGGTGCTGGCCGCCCTTCACGACCCAACCAAGCATGTGGTGGTGGGCCCCGCCCCCTCCGTCCGTGTGACCCTGGGGGAGTGCTTCGGCATGCCTGTGGGCTCCAATGTGGAGGGAAAGATGGTATCCGCTCTGCGGCGGCTGGGCTTCGACAAGGTCTTTGACGTGGACGCTGCCGCCGACGTGACCATCATGGAGGAGGGCACCGAGTTCCTCCAGCGGCTGAAGGACGGCGAGGACCTGCCCCTCATCACCTCCTGCTCTCCTGGCTGGATCCGCTTCTGCGAGCAGCACTACCCCGACTTCATTCCCAACCTGTCTACCTGCAAGTCCCCCCAGCAGATGTTCGGCGCGCTGGTGAAGAGCTATTACGCCGAGAAGGCCGGCATCGACCCCAAGGACATCTACGTGGTGTCCGTCATGCCCTGTACCGCCAAGAAGTACGAGGTCAAGCGGGAGGAGCAGCGGATGCGCAACGGCTGCATGCCCGTGGATGCCTCTCTCACCACCCGTGAGCTGGCCCGGATGATCACGCAGGCGGGCATGATGTTCGACCGTCTGCCCGACGCCGACTTCGACCCCCTGCTGGGCATCTCCACCGGCGCATCTGTGATCTTTGGCGCCACCGGCGGCGTTATGGAGGCTGCCCTGCGCACCGTGGTGGCCAAGCTCACCGGGAACGAGATGGGCCATCTGGAGTTCACCGAGGTCCGCGGCACCGAGGGCATCAAGGAGGCCAGCTACGATCTGCCCGGCCGCACGGTCCGGGTGTGCGTGGCCTCCGGACTGGCCAACGCCAAGCAGGTGCTGGACGGCATCCGCGCCGGCGAGCTGCACTATGACTTTGTGGAGTTCATGGCCTGTCCCGGCGGCTGCGTCAACGGCGGCGGCCAGCCCCTGCACTCCTCCGTGGAGCGATCCTTCACCGACCTGCGGGCCCTGCGGGCCAAGGCCCTCTACAAGCAGGATCAGGGCATGGAGTTCCGCAAGAGCCACGAGAGTCCCGTGGTCAAGGAGCTCTATGAGACCTATCTGGGCGAGCCCGGCGGCCACAAGGCCCACGAGCTGCTCCACTGCACCTACGTGCCCCAGAAGCGCTACCGCACCGGCGACTGATGAAAATTACAAAGCAGCCCCTCCCATCGGGAGGGGCTGCTTTTGTTCTGGCCGGCAGAGGTGTGCCGCACAGAGCGTCTGCGGGGATGAACTGCGGCCCGGAACACCTCTCCCGACGGGAGAGACGCTTTGTTCTGACGGTCGGCGGCGCCGCATAGATTGTCCATGAGGTGATCCTATGCGAAAGAATCGGACGAGCGGCGGAGGACGGCGGCTGCTGCGGCAGTGCGCCGCCATCTTTCTGGCGGCCGCTGCCCTGTGGCTGGTGTGGTTGACGGCGGACCTGTCCGGGCTGGGGCGGTGGCTGTCCGCCGCGCTGGCTGAGAGCGGGCTGGCGGAGGCCATGGTGCGCACGGAGCTGGGGACTCCGGCGGGGGAGGACCTGCCCTTCTGGGACCGGCTGGTGCTGGCGCAGGCCACCCTGCTGGACCGGCTGCCGGCCCCCAGCAGTGAGCCGGACCCCATAGAGACTGACGGCCCGGAGCCCGTCCCCACCGGCGGAGAGGAGCCGGAGCCCCCGGCCGGGCAGCAGGAGGAAAACATCATCGGCAAGACCATGGTGGCAGGGACCTCCGCCAAGTACATCACGTGGAAGAACATCTCCATCTACAATCACACGGACTACGCCGTAGACATTGAGCAGCTGCTGGCCAACGCGCCGAAGCTGGACCTGACGGGGGAGGGGCCTCAGGTGCTCATCTTCCACTCCCACGCCACCGAGGCCTATACCCCTGAGGGGGACGACGTCTACGAGGAGAGCGACCGCTACCGCACCCGGGACATTGAGCACAACATCGTCCGGGTGGGCACGGAGATGACCGCCATTCTGGAGGCGGCGGGCATCGAGGTCATCCATGACACGACGCTGTTCGACTACCCGAATTATAACGACGGCTACATCCGTTCCTCCGCGGCGGTGGAGCAGTGGCTGAAGGAGTATCCCTCCATCCAGCTGGTCATCGACCTCCACCGGGACGCCCTGGAGACCGCCGATGGCAGTACCATTTACAAGACCGTGGCGGGCACGGTGGACAACTGCGCCCAGGTGATGATGGTCATGGGCACCGACGCCATGGGACAGACCCACCCCAATTGGCGGGTGAACCTCGCGTTGGCAGTGGAGCTGCAGAATGCCCTGTGCGCCAAGTGGGCCACCCTGGCCCGGCCCATCGTCCTGCGGCCGTCCCGGTTCAACCAGCACCAGTCCACCGGGGAGATCCTGCTGGAGATCGGTACCCATGGCAACACCCTGCAGGAGGCCATCACCGCCGGGCGGCTCTTCGCCCGGACTGTGGTGGAGCTGATGACATGAAGAACGCCCCGCCGTGTCACACGGCGGGGCGTTTTTTACTTGAACACTACCTGCACCAGCACCATGTAGAGAATGGTACCGCCGAAGATGGAGATGAGGTTGTTCTTCTTCCACAGGTGGAGTGCCAGCACTGCCGCGCAGGCAATGAGGGAGGGAGCCCACCCGGCGGGGGAGGTGAAGGTGACCCCCTTCAGGCAGTAGACGACGAGCATGGCGATCACCGCCGGGGGCAGGTACTGGCCCAGATAGAGGACTACCTTGGGCACCCGTTCGCCCCGGCCGAACAGCAGGAAGGGCAGCGCCCGGGTGAGGAAGGTGACGGCGGCCATGGCAAGAATGGAGATGAGGACTCTGGTATTGCTCACGGTGCGTCAGCTCCTTCCTGAGGGAGGGCGTCCTCCGGCCGGTCCAGCTTGGGCCGGGCGCACAGCAGGCCGATTACCAGCACGATCAGCGCGGGGATGAGAAACTGCCCGTTGTTCCCGCCGAAGATGAGCAGGCACACCAGCGTGCCGCCCGCCCCCAGCAGGGCGGGGAAGTGGCTGCGGCTGGACTGCCACTGGCCCACGGCGATGACCAGGAACAGGGCGGTCATGGCAAAGTCGATCCCCTCGGTGTTGATGGTGATGAGGGAGCCCGCCAGCGCCCCCACCATGGACCCGGCGATCCAGTAGATGTGGTCCAGCAGGGCGATGCAGAAGAAGAACCGCTTCTCGTCCACCCCATCCGGCGGGGTGACGCCGGCCAGCAGGGCGTAGGTCTCGTCCGTCAGGGCGAAAATGGTATACAACTTGCGCCAGCCGCCGCCCTTCAGCTTGTTCAGCAGGGACAGACCGTACACCATGTGGCGGAAGCTGATGACGAAGGTGAGGAAGATCATGGTGGTGAGGGGGGCGGCCTGCTCAATCAGGCCCACCGCCAGATACTGCCCGCTGCCCGCATACATGGTGCAGGACATGAGCAGAGCCCACAAGGGGCCATAGCCGATGGCGGACAGCATCCAGCCAAAGACCATACCGATGGCCAGATAGCCCATCAGCACCGGGACAGTAAGGGAGAAGGCGGCGCGGAGGGCTTTCCGATCCAAGAAAATCACGTCCTTGCTGTGTCGATTTGGTGTGTGGAAGTTCATTTTACCCAATTCCGACAGGCTTTGCAAGCGCATCTGTTCACAGTTTATTTCTTGCTTCCTCTTCCGGATTTGGCTATAATCATAGGGAAAAGAACACCAGTTTTATGGAGGTAACACAATGAAGCGCCTGCTTTATGTCTATAATCCCAACGCCGGCCGTCAGCGGTCCCGGGCGATCCTGTCCGAAGCGCTGGAGGAGATGGCCGCTCAGGGGTATGAACTCACGGTCCACCCCACCGCCGCCCGGGGAGATGCGGAGGAGATCGTCCGGATCCACGGCGCGGAATACGACCGGGTGGTGTGCTGCGGCGGAGACGGTACCCTGAACGAGACCGTGGCCGGCCTGCTGGCCCTGCCGGAGGAGCGCCGCCCGGTGCTGGGCTACCTGCCCATGGGCAGCACCAACGACTTTGCCCGCAGCCTCGGCCTGCCCAAGGACATCAAGGAGCTGGCCCGGCTGGCCTGCACCGCTCCCGGGGACCCGGTGGACATCGGCCGCTGTGCCGACCGGAGCTTCACCTACGTGTCTGCCTTCGGGCTGTTCACCGAGGTATCCTACACCACCCCCCAGAGCATGAAGAACATGCTGGGCCACTTCTCCTACGTGCTGGAGGGGGCGGGCCAGCTGATCAACGTGCCCAGCTATCACATGACGGTGGTGCCCAAGGACAGGGAGCCCATTACCGGCGACTTCATTTACGGCATGGTGGGCAACACCCTGTCGGTGGGCGGAGTCATGCGCCTGCCCAAGGACCATGTAAAGCTGAACGACGGCCAGTTTGAGGTCATGCTGGTGCGAAAGTTCCAGAATCTGTCTGACTGGCAGAATGTGATCTCCGCCGTCACGGCCATGAAGTTCCCCTCCCACGGCACGGTGGAGACCTTCAACGCCAGCGAGGTCGTGTTCCAGTTCGACCGGCCTGTGGCGTGGACCGTGGACGGCGAGTTCGGCGGCGAGCGGGCGGAGACTGTGGTCAAGGCCCTGCCCGGCGCGGTGCGCATCGCCTATTGAGACGGGAATTGATGAGAACAGAGGAGCCTCGAAGGACCGCGCAGCGGTCCTTCGAGGCTCCTTTTCTATGTACGTTATAGGCTGGCCAGCCGCTGGCCGTAGGGGGTCATTTTCATGTCCTCCCCCAGCCGGTGGAGCTGATCCCGGGAAATAAAACCCGCCTTCCACGCCTCCTCCTCAATGCAGCCTACATAGAGGTGCAGGTCCTGCTGGAGGTTGGCGATGCACTGGGCGGTGTCCAGCAGGGTGTCCGCCGTGCCGGCGTCCTTCCACAGGTAGCCGCTCTCCAGCGGGATGACCTTCAGCCGGTTCTCCCGGAGGTAGGCCAGGTTCACATCGGTGATCTCCAGCTCGCCCCGGGGGGAGGGGGTCAGGTGGGCGGCGGTGTCCATGGCCTGACGGTCGTAGAAGTAGAGGCCGGGGATGATGTAGTTGGACTTGGGCCTGGCGGGCTTTTCCTCGATGGAGATGGCCTTACCGTCGGGGCCGAACTCCACCACGCCGAAGGGTCGGGGATCGGCCACCCGGCAGCCGAAGACCGTGGCGCCGTCATTCTGCTCGGCGGCCTGCCGCAGCTGCTGGCTCAGATCCGGGGCCCAGAAGATATTGTCACCCAGCACCAGACAGACATCGTCCCCGCCCAGCGTCTCCTCGCCGATGAGCAGGGCGTCGGCGATCCCCCGGGCTACGGGCTGCACCGCGTAGCGGATGCTCATGCCCAGCTGGCTGCCGTCCCCAAGCAGGGCGGCAAAGGTGTCCTCCTCTCCGGGGGGCACGATGATGAGCACCTCCCGGATGCCCGCCTGAATGAGTACCGACAGGGGGTAGTAGATCAGCGGCTTGTCGTACACGGGCAGCAGGGGCTTGCACACGGGGCGGGTGATGGGATAGAGCCGTGTGCCGCGGCCGGCGGCCAGAATGATACCTTTCATAGATGGACCTCCAAAACAGTTGTCAGACGGGCTTCCCGAATTTCAGCTGGGACCACAGCAGGATGATGGCCTGCCCCGGGATGCCCAGCAGGTAGATGAGCCAGACGTTGAAGCCGAACTGCAGCAGCGTCAGGTGGACGCAGGCCAGCACCGACCACACCAGCAGGGAGATGATGAGGAAGTTCCGCCGGCGGTTGAACCACAGGGTGTTGAACACCAGCCACACGATGACGCACACCGGGACGGCGTAGAGAAAGGCCAGCCAGTGGATGGCCCGGGCCCCTGCCACCAGATTGAGAATGACGAAGATCAGCGTGGTCGCCAGACACACCAGCAGCAGGCTGATGCCCAGAATGATGGCCCGGTTGCGCAGCTCGCGGCCGTAGTACGCCTCCCGTTCAGTGCGGACGGGCTTCTTCTCGCTGAGCAGGCTGTCCACCGTCACCTGAAACAGGTCGGCCAGCTGCTTGAACACGGCTACATCGGGCAGGGACTCCCCCCGCTCCCACTTGGACACGGCTTTGTCCGAGTAATTCAGCCGGGCAGCCAGTTCCATCTGGGTCATGCCTGCGGCCCGGCGGAGCTCAGTGATGTTTTTGGCGGCGATCTGCTTCAAGTCCTCCATGGGCATCTTCCTTTCGTACTTCTCCCTCATATATAGCATAGTTTTACCCCGAATACAATGAAAAATGTGTAAATTCTCCTGCCGGTAGAATGGTATACCTGCCGGCTCTACACCCCTGGAACGGACCCGCTACCCTCGGGAGGGCGCGGTAGCTTGCCTTTTGCGGGTGACCTCCTGTATGCTGGAGGGGTAAAACCGACAGGAGGTACTGCTTATGTCTGACTATGTGATTTTTACCGACTCCGCCTGCGACCTGCCCCCCGCGCTGCTGGCCGAATGGGGCGTCCGCTGCGAGAGCCTGAGCTTCCGCTTTGAGGGAGAAAACAAGGAATGGGGCAACGGCGAGATGGAGGCCAAAGAGTTCTATGCCCGGATGCGCAAGGGTATGGTGGCCACTACCTCCGCCGTGAATACCGACACCTTCAAGCGTGCCTTTGAGGAGGAACTGAAGCAGGGTCGGGACGTGCTGTATCTGGGCTTTTCCTCCGGGCTGAGCGCCACCTGCCAGTCCGGCCTGATGGCCGCCCGTGAGCTGGAGGAGGAGTACCCCGGCCGCCGGGTGGAGGCGGTGGATACCCTGTGTGCCTCCGCGGGCTTCGGCATGCTGGTGGGCCTTGTGGTAGAGCGCAAGCGGGCTGGCGCCACGCTGGACGAGGCGGCCCAGTTCGCCCGGGACACCATTCCCCATCTGTGCCACTGGTTCACGGTGGAGGACCTGAAATATCTGAAACGGGGCGGCCGGGTGAGCGCCGCCGCGGCCCTGCTGGGCGGTATGCTGGGCATCAAGCCCGTGCTCCACACGGACAATGAGGGGCACCTGACCCCCAAGGCCAAGGTCCGGGGCCGCAAGGCCTCGCTGGAGGCGCTGGCGGACCGCTATCTGGCACTGGCGGAGAAGCCCGGCGAGGGTCCCATCTACATCTCCCACGGCGACTGCATGGCGGATGTGGAGACCCTGAAAAACATGCTCTGGACCAAGTGCGGCGCCAAGGTGGATCTGGTGTGCGATGTGGGCCCCGTCATCGGCGCCCACTCCGGGCCCGGCACAGTGGCCCTGTTCTTCCTCGGGAAGGAGCGGTAAATAAAAAGTTCCCCGGGCTCCAGCCCGGGGAACTTTTTTGCAGTGTCACAGGCCTGATACGTGGCCGTCATTTCGACCAGTTTCTGAAAGCAGGAGTACACACAGAAACGGGGCCCTATTGTGCGGCTGCCCTTGGTCGTTATACCTTGACGCGGTTGATGAGTACGGCGCTCACCAGACCGATGGCCACGCCTGCCGCTGTACCCGTCAGCAGCAGCACCGGCAGGTAGGCCGCGATGGCCCCCGTCTCCAGCACGGCCATGGCCACTAAGATCTGACCCACGTTGTGGGCCACCGCCCCAGCCACGCTGACCCCGGCGGTGCCGAATCTCCCGCTGCGCCGCAGCAGACCCATGATCGCCAGCGCCAGCGCCGCTCCGGCGGCGCTGTACGCCAGACTGAACACGTTGCCGAACAGCAGGGACACCAGCAGCACCCGGATGAGGGAGATCACCGCCGCCTCTTTGAAGCCCAGCTTGTACAGAGCGAACAGGATGGCCAGATTGGGCAGGCCCAGCTTTACCCCCGGCACGGAGAAGGACAGGGGCACCAGCGACTCCAGATAGGACAGCACCAGCGCCAGCGCCGTCAACAGGCCGCACAGGGCCAGCTTTTTTGCCTTCACGACGCCGCCTCGCCGGCGGTAGCGTCCAGCCCGGAGGAGGGGCCGCCCACCACCGTCACCACCAGCTTGTGGGGCAGGCAGACGATGCTCTCTCCGTTGTAGCGGATGACGCCCTGATTGACGCAGATCTTATCGGGGCAGTCCGCCTCGGTGACGGACACGCCGCCGTCCCGGATGACCACGGTGTTGCTGCCGCGCTCGCTCTCAAACACCCGGGTGCAGTCTACCCCCAGCGGGAGCTGGGCCACCACCCTGCCGTCCACGGCAACCTTTACCGTGCCGCCGGCGGTGCGGGTCAGGCGGAGGACCAGCAGGGCCGCCCCTGCGGCGACCAGCAGGGCCGCAATGAGAATGATGTCGTTTTTTCGGCGCTTTTTGGCGGGCATGGACGTCACTTCCTTTGTTCTGCTATTTTACCGCAAATCCGCCCCGGAGTAAACAGCAAAAAAACCGGCCCGGCTGAAGCTTCAGCCGGGCCGGTCGTGTTTGGCTTACTGCCGGCTCAGAGAATACACTTGGCGGGGCAGACGTCGCGGCAGGTGCCGCAGCCGGTGCACTTCTCGTAGTCGATGACGGCCAGATTGTCCACCACGGTGATGGCGCCGTTGGGGCACTTGCGCATGCACATGCCGCAGCCGAGACAGCCGGCGGTACACTTCTTGCGCACGGCGGGGCCCTTGTCCTTGTTGGAGCAGATGACCTTCACGGGGGCAGACACCGGCAGCACGGAGATCACGTGGTTGGGGCAGACCTTGGCGCAGGCGCCGCATCCCACACACTTGCGCAGGTCCACGTGGGCGATGCCGTTCTCGATGCAGATGGCGTCATAGGGACAGGCCTTGGCGCAGTCACCCAGACCCATACAGCCGTAGGTGCACTGGCCGGGGCCGCCGTACATCAGCTTGGCGGCCTTACAGCTCTGGATGCCAGTGTAGTCCATCTTCTTGCTGGTGACATTGCAGTCGCCCTTGCAGTGGACCACGGCGGCCTTGGCCTCCACAGAGCCGGCGGACCGGCCCAGCACGGCGGACAGCTTCTCCGCAGCGGCGGCGCCGCCGGGAGAGCACAGGTTCAGGGGCAGGGTGGGGTCGTCCACCAGGGCGGCGGCATAGCCGTCGCAGCCGGCGAAGCCGCAGCCGCCGCAGTTGGCGCCGGGCAGGCACTCCCGGACGGCGGGGATGCGCTCGTCCACGGGGACGGCCATGACCTTGGAGGCCACAGCCAGCACCACCGCGCAGATGATGCCGATGAGGGTGACGACGATGATGGCAATTACGATTCCGTTCATAGCAGTACCCTCCTTAACCGAACAGGTTCTCGATCACGCCGGAGAACCCGAAGAAGGACACGGACAGGATGGCGGCGGCGATCAGGGTGATGGGCAGGCCCTTGAAGGCGGCGGGGGCATCATTATCCTCGATGCGGCCGCGGACGCCGGAGAACAGCACCATGGCCAGGAAGAAGCCCAGACCGGAGCCAAAGGCGTTCAGCAGGGCCTGCAGGAAGCTGTGGCCGAAGGCGACGCCCTCAGCGAGATAGGAGTCCACGTTGTTGATGCACACACCCAGCACGGCGCAGTTGGTGGTGATCAGGGGCAGGTACACGCCCAGGGAGGCGTGGAGGGCGGGGATGTACTTCTTCAGGATGATCTCGACCAGCTGCACCAGAGCGGCGATGACCAGAATGAACACGATGGTCTGCATATACTTCAGGCCGTAGCGCTCCAGAATGAAGTACTGGATGGGATAGGTCACGGCGGTGGCCAGCAGCATCACGAAGATGACGGCCACGGACATACCGGTGGCCTGATCCAGCTTTTTGGACACGCCGAGGAAGGGGCAGATGCCCAGGAACTGCTGCAGCACGTAGTTGTTGACGAAGACAGCAGTTAGGATAATGACGATCATGGCTTTCACTGCGCGCTCTCCTCCTTTCCGGCCTCACAGCCGCCGGCACAGCCCAGCTTGCCGCAGGCGGCGGCGGAGGGGCAGCCCTCGCAGCCGAACTCGGACTTCTTGGGCTTATACTTGCCGAACTTGTTCACCAGGGCGATGAGGCAGCCGAAGATGCAGAAGCCGCCGGGGGCCATGGTGAGGATGGAGATGTGGTTGTCGGCCAGCACGGGGATGGGCATACCGTACCAGGTGCCGTTGCCGAAGATCTCACGAATGGAGGCCATGACGAACAGAGTCAGGGTAAAGCCGATGCCCATGCCAATGGCGTCCAGCGCGGAGTCCAGCACGGAGTTCTTGTTGGCGAACATCTCGGCACGGCCGAGAATGATGCAGTTCACCACGATCAGCGGCAGGTAGATGCCCAACGCGTCATAGATGGAGTAGGCGAAGGCGTGGAGCACCATCTGCACCACTGTCACGAAGCTGGCGATCAGCACGATGTAGCAGGGGATACGGACCTTGTCGGAAATGACTTTCCGCAGCAGGGAGATGAAGATGTTGGAGCACAGCAGGACGATGGTCACTGCAATGCCCATGCCGAAGGCGTTGGATGCCTGCGTGGAGGTGGCCAGCGTGGGGCAGGTGCCCAGCACCAGAACCAGCACGGGGTTTTCTTTGATAATGCCGTTGGTCAGCGTTTTCAGTCGATTGTTTTTCACGGATCACCCCTCCTTGCTGACAAGCTCATAGGCGGCGAAGGCGGAACGGATGCCCTCGATGTAATAGTTAGAGGAGAAGGTGGCGCCGGAAATGGTATCCACCCCACTGAGGGAGGAGTCCTGACCCTGGAACTGGTTGCGAAAGTCGTCCTCGGTGGTTTTGGAGCCGAGGCCGGCGGTCTCCGCGTGGGACAGGGTCTTGGTGCCAACGATCTTACCATCGGGGCCGATGCCGCAGATCAGGTTCATGGTGTTCTTGCCGCCGTAGCCGTTGCAGGTGATCATAAAGACGTAGCCTGCGCCGTTGTTGGCCTTGTAGACGGCGGTGACGAAGGTGTTCTCACCCAGATCCACGTCCACCTCGGAGAAGTCGTCCGCCTCGGGGAGGACTTCCTTCCGGGCGGCGGCGGCGATGGAGGCCTCGGTGGCCTCGATGATAGGAGCGGTGACCTTATTGGTGTAGGCCAGAATGGCGCTGCACACAAGACAGATCAGCGTGAGCACCAGAATGGGCGCCACGAAATCGACCTTCACATTGCTCTTGCTTTTGCTCATACCTTCACACCTCCAAGCGGCTTGCTGCGGGTCCACTTGCTGATGTAGGGGCTGAGGATGTTCATCAGCAGGATGGAGAAGGAAACGCCCTCGGGGTAGTTGCCGAAGAAGCGGATCACGCAGGTCAGCAGACCCGCGCCGATGCCGAACACCACACGGCCTGCGTTGGTGGAGGGGGTGGTGGCATAGTCGGTGGCCATGAAGATGGCGCCGAGGAACAGGCCGCCGGCGAGGATCTCAGCCAAACCGAAGACGGCGCCGCCCTTGATGAGGGACAGGATGAACACCGTGCCGATGAAGGCCACGGGGGTGTGCCAGGAGATGACCTTGCGGACCATCAGGTAGACACCGCCGATAAGCAGGGCCAGCGCGGAGGTCTCGCCAAGGCTGCCGCCCACGTTGCCGAGGAACAGGCTCAGCAGGCTGACGGAGCCGCCGTTGCCCAGTGTGACGAGGGGGGTGGCGGAGGTGACGGCGTCGGCCACGGCGTGATGGGGCGCGACCCAGTTGGTCATGGGGCCGGCGAAGGCCAGCAGCATGACGATACGGGCAGTGATGGCGGGGTTGGCGAAGTTGTGGCCGATGCCGCCGAACAGCTGCTTGACAACCACGATGGCGACCAGATCGCCGAAGATGATCTGCCACACGGGGATGGTGACGGGCAGGTTCAGGGCCAGGATCAGGCCGGTGACGGCGGCGGACAGGTCGCCGATGGTATTTTTACGCTTGCAGACTTTCTCGAAGCCCCACTCAAAGAACATGGCAAAGGCCACGCTGATGACCTCCACCAGCAGGGCCCGGAAGCCGAAGAAGATCACAGAGGCTACCACAGCGGGGATCAGCGCGATAAGCACGTCCCGCATGATAGTCTGGGTGGAATCCTTGGCCCGGATGTGGGGGGAGACGTTGACGATCAGACCGCTCATGCCTTGTTCGCCTCCTTTTCCGCTTCCTTGGCCTTGCGTTTCTCTTCCTCGGCCTTCAGCTTGTTGTTGTATTCATTGAGCATCTGCTTGGCCAGCTTGTTCACCTGGACCAGCGGACGCCGGGCGGGACAGATGAAGGAGCAGCAGCCGCACTCCATGCACAGGTTCACCTGCAGGGCCTTCAGATCCTCGGGCTTGTTCAGCTCGTAGGCGGTCTCAATGTCGGCGGGCATCAGCTTCAGGGGACAGTGGCTGATGCAGCGGCCGCACTTGATGCAGGCGGTGGGCTCGGGCAGGACGGCGTCCTTCTTGTCGAAGCAGAGGATGGCGTTGGTGCTCTTGACCACGATGGAGTCGGTGTCCGGCATGGACATGCCCATCATGGGGCCGCCGAAGATGACCTTGCCGGGATCGACCTTGAAGCCGCCGCAGAAGTCGATGACGTCCTGCGCCTTGGCGCCGATGGGGACGATGACGTTCTGGGGGTTGGCAATGGCGCTGCCGTCCACGGTGACGTACTTCTCCACCAGCGGCATGCCGGTCTTGAGGTAGCGGGCGATTGCCACGGTGGTGGTGGTGTTGATGACCACGCAGCCCACGTCGATGGGCAGCTTGCCGGCGGGCACGACCCGGCCGGTGGTGTTGTAGATCAGCACCTTCTCACCGCCCTGCGGGTACAGGGAGGGGGCCGCGACGATGGTCACATTGTCGATGCCGGCGGTGAGCTCCTTCATGTGCTTGATGCACTGGGGCTTGTTGTCCTCGATGACCACGTAGACCTGCTTGGGCTGATAGAACTTCAGCATGGTGCGGATGCCGTCGGTCAGCAGCTCGCCGTCGTCCAGCATGGTGCGGGTGTCGGTGGTGATGTAGGGCTCGCACTCGGCGCCGTTGACGCAGATGTAGTCCACCTGCTCGGGCTTGACGTTCAGCTTTACCGCGGTGGGGAAGCCGGCACCGCCGAGGCCCACCGCGCCGCTGGCGCGGACGGCGTCCACAAAGCTCTGGAGATCCGTGACCTCCGGGGGGGTGAGCCCCTCGTAGGGCTCCTGCAGGCCGTCAGTCTCGATGATGACGCCCATGCTGCTGGTACCGTTGAAGGGGGAGACCTGCTCCACCTTTTTCACGGTGCCGGACACGCTGGAGTAGATGGGAGCGGACACGAAGCCGCCCGCCTCTGCGATGAGCTGCCCCACCTTCACGGTGTCTCCTGCCTTGACCACCGGCTTTGCCGGCGCGCCAATGTGCATGGACATCGGGATGGTGACCACAGCCGGCACGGGCATCCGCTTGGGGACACAGCCGACAGTGCCTTCCTTGTGATGGGGCAGCCGGACTCCGTGCAGCATTTTGATTGACACGATCCTTCCTCCTTACCACTTTAAGGGGCGCGGCCCGCCGCCGACCGGAGACGGAAGCCTGCCGAGGGCTCCGCCGCCTGCGCAGGCCCCTTTCCGGAGAAAAAGAGCTTGCAAAAGCGGGACACGCAACTTAAAATAATGACGTCATGTATTATATCACAAGCCGAAAGAAGTGCAAGAAGAATCATGGCACATTTGATAAAAAATAGTCATATTTCACGCTGCGTTTCCATTTTTGCCCTGCTGGTCCTGCTGCTCGGCGGCTGCAGGGCGGAGGAGGCTGCGCCCCAACAGGTCCAAGGCTTCGCACTGGACACGGTGATCACCGTCACGGCCTATGGAAAGGCGGACCCCGCCGTGCTGCAGGGCTGCCTCGGGCTGTGCAGCGAATATGAGTTAGTCTTTTCGCGAACGAATGAGGACAGCGAGCTCTACCGCCTGAACGCGGCGGGGGGCGGCACGGTGTCAGAGCCCATGCGGGAGGTGCTGGAGACCGCCCTGCGGTACTGTGCCCTCAGCGGCGGCCGGTTCGACATCACCATGGGCGGCGTCAGCGCGCTGTATGGATTTTCCTCCCAGACGCCGTCCGTCCCCACAGAGGCGGAGCTGGCGGAGGCCATGACCCATGTGGGCTATGAAAAGCTGGTGCTGGAGGGGAATGAGCTGACCATCACGGACCCGAGTACGGTGATCGACCTCGGAGCCATCGCCAAGGGCTACATTGCCGACCGCATGAAGGACTACCTGCTGGCCAACGGCGTGGAGCACGCCCTGCTGAGTCTGGGGGGCAACATCGTCTGCGTGGGCGGCAAGGCGGACGGGGCTCCCTTCCGGGTGGGGGTGCAGTATCCGGAGGCCGGCAGCCGGGAGACCGTGGCCGTGCTGGAGACGGCGGACGGCTCGGTGGTGACCTCCGGCGTGTACGAGCGGGCCTTCACCCGGGACGGCGTGACCTACCACCACCTGCTGAGCTCTGTCACCGGGCGGCCCATTGCAAACGGCCTGCTGTCCGTGACCATCGTG
Source organism: uncultured Oscillospiraceae bacterium (assembly GCA_934667095.1). Taxonomy (GTDB): domain Bacteria; phylum Bacillota; class Clostridia; order Oscillospirales; family Oscillospiraceae; genus Enterenecus. The sequence goes on from CAKULE010000007.1 coordinate 107,875, forward strand.
GCGGACCGGTCGGTGGATGCCGACGCCCTGAGCACCGCGGTATTTGCGCTGGGGCTGGAGGAGGGCATGGCTCTGCTGGACAGTCTGGACGGCGTGTGCGGCATGCTCCTCACCGAGGACCTGACCCAGCACTGCTCTCAGGGCTTTGCAGACCTGCTGGCGGATTGAGACGGAAAAGAGAAGAGAGAAGGAGGCCCTCCGGCAGACGCCGGAGGGCCTCCTTTTTGCTTTTCAGGGGTCAGGCGGGGTAATAGCGGGTCAGCCCGTTCTGTTCCTCGGAGCGGACGCGGCCCCGCAGCCGCAGATAGTCCAGATGGGACAGGCACTCGCCCACGGCAAAGAACTTCTGGGCATCGGGGAAATCGTCCCAGTTCTTGGCGCGGATGCTCCACGTCATGCGGCTGGTGATCTCATAGGGGGTCAGGCCGGGGTTTTCGGCCACGATGCGCTCCGCCTCTGCCACGCGGACCTGATGGTGGGCCAGCAGCTCGTCCACTCGCTGGGTGAAGCTGCCGGTCTTCCGGTGGCCGGGGAGGGCGGTCTCCACCGGCAGGCCCCGCACCGCCCGGAGGGAGTCCAGATAGTTCCCCAGCGAGTCCTCCACGCCCACCCATGCGGTGATGTTGGGGGTGATGTCGAACAGCACGTGGTCGCCGGTGAACATCAGGCGGTGCTCCGCATCCCACAGGCAGATGTGTCCGGGGGTGTGGCCCGGGGTGAGGAGGCAGCGCAGGTGATAGCCGCCGGCGGAGATGACGTCGCCGTCCCGCAGGGGCGCGTACTGGGTGCAGTCCGTGCGGGGGGCGAAGGTGATGGCGGGATTGGTGGTGACCATGCCCTCCACGATGGTTCTGGGCATGCCGGCGGCGAGAAAGACCTGGCCGGTGGTGACCCAGTTGGCCCTGATGGCGGCCTCATCTGCCACCATGGGCAGCTCGGTCTCGCTGATATAGATGCTCCTGCCAGGGCCGATGATGTCGGGGGCCAGCCCGGAGTGGTCGCCGTGGAGGTGGGTCAGGACGATGTCCACCGAGGCGGGGTCGCAGTCCAGCTCCTTCAGGCCGGCCAGCAGGTCCCTGCGGCAGGGCTCCATGCGGAAGCCGGTGTCGATGAGGATGCTGCGCTCCGGGTCCCGGATGAGGTAGCTGTTCAGCTCCTTCAGGGGGTTGTTGGGGATTCCCACAGGAATCCGGTAAATATTCTTGGCTACTTGCTCTGTCATAGGGGCCACCTTCGTGTCACATTGAGATAGTCGGGGCGAAAAAGCCCGCAATTATTCTATTATACCCGGTTTTCGGAGATTTTCAAGTCCCTTGCTGCTTGCCGTGGGGGGAGAGTTCCTCCGGGTCGAGACCATACTTGGCCAGCTTTCGGTAGAAGACCGCCCGGGAGATGCCCAGCGCCTTGGCGGCTCTGGTGCGGTTGCCGTTCTGGGCGGCCAGTGCCTCGAGGATCATCTGGCGCTCCGCATCGTTTTTGGCGGCCCGGAGGCTGGCCAGCGAGGAATGGCTCTCCGCCGCCATCTGCGCGCCGCGGTTGTGGTGGGCCCGCATGGAGAGCGTGTCGAACAGGGGGAGGGTGAGCACGGAGGAGGAGCTCATGCTCATGGCCCGCTCCAGACAGTTCTGAAGCTCCCGGATGTTGCCCGGCCAGTCGTACCGCTGGAACAACTCCATCACCCGGCTGTCCACCCCCTGGACCATCATGCCCAGCTGGCGGTTCAGCCGGCCGATGAGGTCCTCCACCAGTTCGGGGATGTCCTCCTTCCGCTGGCGCAGGGGCGGGGCCACGATGGTGATGACGTTGAGGCGGAAGTAGAGGTCCTCCCGGAACTTTCCCTCCTGCACCAGTTTGGACAGGGGGATGTTGCTGGCGGAGATGACCCGCACGTCGATGGGCGTGGCGCTGTCTCCGCCCACGGGGGTGATCTCCCGCTCCTGCAGGACCCGGAGGAACTTGGGCTGCATGGTGGAGGGGAGGAGGTTCACCTCGTCCAGAAAGATGGAGCCCTTGTTGGCGAAGGCGAAGCGGCCCCGCTTGCCCTGCCTGCTGGCGCCGGTGAAGGCCCCCGGAGTGTAGCCGAAGAACTCGGACTCCATCAGCTCCGGAGGGATGGCGGCGCAGTTGACCCGTACAAAGTTGCCCGATTCCCGGATGCTGGCGGCGTGGATGGCGTGGGCGATGAGCTCTTTGCCGGTGCCGGTCTCCCCCTCGATGAGGACGGAGCTGGGCACCCGGGCGGCCATGCGGATCTGGTTGCGGACCTTGGTCATGGCCGGGCTGGAGCCCACCAGACTGTCCAGACTGTACTTGGCGCCCCGCTCATAGGCCAGCTCCTGCTTGAAGTAGTCCACCTCCTCCACGATGGAGGCGAGGTTGCGGCTGACGATAGCGGCCTCCGTCTCGTTGCCGACGATGGTATAGAGATAGCAGCCGTTGGGGTTCCCATCGCTGTCCAGCCGGGGAAGATAGGTGGTGAAGGTGTTGCCGCCGCTGACGTGCTCGCCGATGAGGGGCACGCCGTGCTCCAGCACATAGCCGGCCTTGCTGTCCGGGATGACGTCCCACACCCGGTGGCCGATGATCTGGTCCGGGGAGATGTGGATGAGTCGGCCGCCGGGGCCGATGGGGAAGACGTTGTGCTCCACCCAGCCCGGATTGACATAGATGTACCGGCCCTCCTTGTCCAGAATGGCCATGGTGTACATATTCTCCACGAACCGGAGGGCGTCCTCCGGTGTCAGGCAGTTTTCCATTGCGCTCACCTCGCTGTGTTTGCTCTATTTTAACCGCCGGAATGGGGGATTTCAATAGGTGGAGAAATAATTTTCTGTAATTTTTGGTTGAAATAGAGACGCGGATGTCACCAGCAGGAGACGATGTCACTAAAAGGTGACGAAAAGCGGGAGAGACCACGGCGGTGCGGTTTTTTCCGCAACGGGGGCAAAACTGTCACCGAAGGGTGACACGCGTAGGAACGGGGAGACGGCGGAAAGCCTTGAAAACACTGGACTTTTGAGTTGGCACGCGGGTTGCTTTATAGAATGGGCAGAGCGGAAACGCGAAGCAACGCCGGCGAGAAAAAGAGCACGAAAGGGGATACTGAATGAAGATCATTGACCTTTCCATACCACTGGAGGATGGGGTCCCCAGCGATCCTGAGGGACAGATCCCGCACATTCTCTACTACAACCACAAGGACACCGCCGCGGAGATGGCCTCCCGGTTCGAGGGCTGCACCGCCGCAGACCTGAACAACATCGGCTGGGCGGTGGAGGGCGTGTACCTGTGTACCCACTCGGGCACCCACATGGACGCCCCCTATCACTACTACCCCACCATGAACAACGGCGAGCGGGCCTGGACCATCGACGAGGTCCCGCTGGACTGGTTCATCGGCCGAGGCATCAAGATGGACTTTACCGACAAACCCGACGGCTACAAGCTGATGGCCAAGGATCTGGAGGAGTACTTCACCCGGGTGAACGTCTGGCCCGGCCAGGGCGACATCGTCCTGCTCCAGACGGGGAACGACAAGCTCTGGGGCACGCCGGAGTACATGCTGGGCGGCGCAGGCATGAGCGCCGAGGCCACCCGCTGGCTGCTGGACCGCGGCGTCCGGGTAGTCGGCACCGACGGCTGGAGCTGGGACGTGCCTCTGCCGCTGGAGGGCAAGGAGTTCGCCAGGGACCATGACCCCTCCATCATCTGGGAGGCCCACCGGGTGGGCAAGGAGCAGGCATACTGCCACATCGAGAAGCTGGCCAATCTGGCCCAGCTCCCCGTGGCGGGGTACACCGTGATCTGCCTGCCGGTGAACATCAAGGCCGCCTCTGCCGGCTGGGTCCGGGTAGTGGCCGTGATGGACGAGGACGGCAAGCCTCCTTTCCCCGCCGCCCGGGACAATGAAAAAGGCACCAAATAATAAGGAGGATATAAAAGATGAAAAAAGCGACCCGACTCATCTCCCTGCTGCTGTGCCTGTGCATGGCCCTCTCTCTGGCCGCCTGCAGCGGCGGCGACAAGCCCGCCGCCTCCGGCGATCCCTCCGCGAGCACCCCTGCTGAAAAAGAGCACCCCGTCCTGAACTACCCCATGCTGTCCGACGCCACCCAGCTGGACCCTCATGTGAGCACCGGTACCGAGTACATGATCTTCTACCAGATATTCGACGGCCTGGTCCGCTTTGACGGCAGCGACCAGCAGACCGCCATCCCTGATCTGGCGGAGAGCTGGGAGATCAGCGACGACAATCTGGTCTACACCTTCCACCTGCGCAAGGCCAAGTTCTCCGACGGCAGCGACTTCACCGCCGACGACGTGGTCTTCACTGTGGACCGCATGAAGACCCAGCCCGCCACCGCCTCCAAGGTGCTGATGATCGACCACGCCGAGAAGGTGGACGACCAGACCGTGAAGATCGTCTGCTCCTATGCCTACCCCAACCTGATCCTGCAGCTGTGTTCCTGGCCGTGGCGCATGGTCTCCAAGGCTGCGGTGGAAAAGTACGGCGACGGTACTGAGGGCATGGTCATCGGCACCGGCGCCTACAAGCTGGAGAGCTGGACGCTGGGCGAGGGCGTGACCCTGACCCGCAACGAGTACTACTGGGGTGACGAGCCCTACTTCGAGCAGATCAATTTCAAGGTCATCACCGATACCACCACCGCGCTGGCCGCGCTGGAGAACAACGAGGTGGACTTCACCCAGATCACCAGCGGCATGGACGTGGAGCATTACGGCAACAGTGACCGCTTTACCCTGTTCCAGATCGACCGGCCGGGCATTGCCGCGCAGGTGTTCAACACCACCGGCGAGAACCCCGCCCTTGCGGACGAGCGGGTCCGTCAGGCCCTGTGCTACGCGGTTGACCGCCAGTCCATCGTCGATCTGGTGTATGACGGGCAGGGCCGCGCCAACACCTACTCCTTCATCCCCGAGGGGGCCGAGGGCTACACCACCGACCTGCCCCACTATGACTACAACGTGGAGACCGCAAAGCAGCTGCTGGCCGAGGCCGGCTATGCCAACGGCCTGACCATCAAGTTCATGTACCCCACCGTGGCCCTGTGCGAGAATCTGGCCGCCGCCCTGAAGGAGGCCTACAAGGCCGTGGGCGTCACGCTGGAGCTGGTGCCCATGGAGTACAGCGCCTATGGCGCCGCCGTGTATCTGGGCAACTATGAGACCGCCTTTGTCGAGTGGCAGGCTGTGCCCTACAATCCGCCGCTGGACTACAACCTGTACTTCATCTCCACCGGCTCCCTCAACTACTGCCGCGTGAAGAACGAGTGGATCGACGCCAAGGCCGCCGAGGCCTCCCGCACCATGGACAAGGCCGCCCGCAGCGCGATCTATGTGGAACTGAATACCTACATCCGCGAGCAGGCCTACTACAACGTGCTGTGCGGGCTTGTGGGCAACTACGTGTTCAACAGCCATGTGAAGGGCTATGAGTTCGAGGCCAACACCATGCTGTCCAAGATGGCCGGCTGGTATTGGGAATAAGCGCAGCCGCTGACGCAGCGTTTTAACAGAGCCTTGGGGCTTCCCGCGGCAGCGGGGAGCCCCACCCTTTGGAGGGAGAGACCCAAATGTTCAAATATATCATCAAACGGATCCTGATCATGATCCCCATGCTGCTGGTGGTCACGTTCATCGTCTTCACGCTGATCTCCATGTCCGACGTGGACCCGGGCCGGAGCAAGCTGGGCCCCGAGGCCAGCCAGGAGCTGGTGGACGAGCTGAACCATCAATACGGCGTGGACCAGCCCTTTATCATCCGCTATGCCAAGTGGGTGTGGGGCGCTGTCCGCGGGGATTTCGGGGATTCCTGGTACTATGACCACGGCGTGGCCGTGGACATCAAGGCCCGGTTCCCCAACACCATCAAGCTGACCCTGCTGAGCATCGGCATCGCCATGATCATCGGCATTCCGCTGGGCGTGCTGGCGGCAGTGAAGCAGTACTCGTGGATGGACCGGGTGTTCAGCACCGCATCCATGCTGCTGTCCGCAGTGCCCACCTTCTGCATGGCGACGATCGGCGTACTGATCTTCTGCTGGCGGCTCCACTGGGTGCCCGCCACAGGCGTGATAAACGGCTGGAAAAGCTGGATACTGCCCTCGCTGACGCTGGGCATTTCCTACTCCGCCAGCTTCCTGCGTTTCACCCGCTCCGCCGTGCTGGATACCATCCGGCAGGACTACATCCGCACCATCCGTTCCAAGGGCGTGAAGGAGAAAAAGGTCATCTGGGGCCACGCCTTCCGCAACGCCCTGCTGCCCCTCATCACCATCACGGGCATGATGCTGGGCGGCCTGCTGGGCGGCGCGGTCATTATGGAGAGCGTGTTCGTCATTCCCGGGCTGGGCACGCTGGTGATGAACGCCATCAACCAGTATGACATGCCCATGACCATGGCCGCCATCAGCATGCTGGCCGGCATGTATATGCTGATCATGCTGATCGTGGACATCCTCTACGCTGTGGTGGATCCCCGTATCCGGGCCCGGTACGCCGCCGTGAAGAAAAAGAAGACCCCGGCCAGAGCTGAGGAAGGAGGGGCGGCAGGATGAAAGTACAGCGGCGCAGCTCCTTTGCGGAGGCGTGGATGCGGCTGAAGAAGAACAAGCTGGCCATGGTGGCGCTGGTCATCGTGTGCCTGCTGATCCTGACGGCCATCTTCGCCGACCTCATCACGCCCTATGAAAATGCCATTGCAAACAACGCCGCGGCCAAGTACGCCAAGCCCAGTGCCGCGCACTGGTTCGGCTGCGACAATCTGGGCCGCGACCTGTTTGCCCGGGTGATCCACGGGTCCCGGGTGTCCCTGCTGCTGGGCTTCGGTGCAACGGCGGTGGCCACGGTGATCGCCTCTCTGCTGGGGTCCGCCGCGGCCTTTATCGGCGGTAAATTCGACGCCGTGGTCATGCGGCTGGTGGACATCCTCAGCTCCATTCCGTCCATTCTGCTGTCTCTGGCCATCGCCGCCGGCTTCGGCCGGGGCCTGCCCCAGCTGGTGATCTCCATCGCCATCGGCTCCCTGCCGGGGTACATCCGCATCGTGCGCTCCACCGTGCTGGGCATCGCCAGTCAGGAGTACATCGAGGCGGCCAAGGCCGTGGGCATCAGCACCCGGAGCATCATCGTCTCCCAGATCCTGCCCAATGCCCTGAGCACCATTCTGGTGCAGGCCACCATGATGGTGTCGGCCAACATTCTGTCCGGCACGATGCTGTCCTTCCTCGGCCTCGGCGTGCCTGTGCCTCGGCCGGAGTGGGGTGCCATCATGTCCGACGGGCTGGACTACATCCGCTACGCCTCCCATCTGGTGATCTTCCCCACCATCTTTATCGCCATTACGGCGCTGTCCATCAACATTCTGGGCGACGGCCTGCGCGACGCCTTCGATCCGCGGCTGAAGGGAAAGGCATAAGGTGACGGCATGAGTGAGAAATTGTTGGAGATCAAGAATCTCAGTATCGAATATTCCTCCGAAAACGGACCGGTGAAGGCCGTGAACGGCATCAGCCTCGCGCTGGAGCGGGGCCAGTCCGTGGGTCTGGTGGGCGAGACCGGCGCAGGCAAGAGCACCACCGCCCTGTCCATCCTCCGCCTGCTGCCCAAGTACACCGCCAAGATCACCGGCGGGCAGATCCTCTTTGACGGGCAGGACATCATGTCCGTCAGCGAGGCGGAGATGCGCAATATCCGCGGCGGCCGGGCGGCCATGATCTTTCAGGACCCCATGACCAGCCTTGACCCCGTTATCACCGTGCGGGACCAGATCGCCGAGGTGCTGCTGCTCCACCGGAAGGATCTGGACCGCAGGAACGTGGACGCGGAGATCGGCCGCATCCTCGAGATGGTGGGAATTCCCGCCGCCCGGATGAACGAGTACCCCCACCAGTTTTCCGGCGGTATGAAGCAGCGGGTGATGATCGCCATCGCCATCGCCTGCGACCCGGAGCTTCTCATCGCGGACGAACCCACTACCGCGCTGGATGTGACCATTCAGGCGCAGGTCCTGTCCATGATGCGCAAGCTGAAGCGGGAACTGCACTCCGCCCTGCTGCTCATCACCCACGATCTGGGCGTAGTGGCCAGCATCTGTGACTACGTGGCTATCATGTACGCCGGCCAGATCGTGGAGCACGGCACGCTGGAGGACGTCTTTGACCCCGCCCGCAAGCACCACCCCTACACTGTGGGCCTGTTCGGCTCCATCCCCAGCCTGACGGAGGACACCGACCGGCTGTCCCCCATCCCGGGGCTGATGCCCGACCCCACGGAGCTGCCCGAGGGCTGTAGCTTCGCCCCCCGCTGCCCCCACTGCACCGAGGCGTGCCGGAAGCCCTGTCAGGTGCGGCGGGAGGGCCCGGACGGTCAGCCGCAGCTGGTCTGGGCTTCCGCGCCCGAAATGACGGAGGGCACCCATTGTATCAAGTGCCATCTCTTTGCGAAGGAGGCTGAGCAGGCATGAGCGATATTCTGCTGGAATGCAAGCACCTGAAGAAGTATTTCCCCACCCCTGCCGGCTTCCTCCACGCGGTGGACGACATCGACCTGACCATCGAGCGGGGCAAGACCCTCGGCATCGTGGGCGAGTCCGGCTGCGGCAAGTCCACGCTGGGCCGGTGCATCCTGCGGCTCATCGAGCCCACCTCCGGCGAGGTCCTCTTTGAGGGGAAGGACGTGGCCAAGCTGGACCAGAAGGAAATGCACACCATGCGCCGGGAGATGCAGATCATCTTTCAGGACCCCTATGCCTCCCTGAATCCGCGGAAGACCGTCTTCCAGACCATCTCCGAGCCCATGAAGGTCTACGGCCTGTGCAAGACCAAGGCCGAGTTGGAGGAGCGCACCCTGCAGATCATGGACACCGTGGGCCTGTCCGACCGGTACATCAATACCTATCCCCACGAGATCGACGGCGGCCGCCGGCAGCGCATCGGCATCGCCCGGGCGCTGGCGCTGGACCCCAAGTTCATTGTGTGTGACGAGCCCGTCTCCGCGCTGGACGTGTCCATTCAGGCCCAGATCCTGAACCTGATGATGGACCTGCAGGATCGGATGGGCCTGACCTACATGTTCATCACCCACAATCTGTCCGTGGTGAAGCACATTTCGGACGAGATCGCCGTGCTCTATCTGGGCCAGATGGTGGAGCGGGCCCCCCGGAAGGAGCTCTTCGCCAACCCGGCCCACCCCTATACGCAGGCCCTGCTGAGCGCCATCCCCATTCCGGCGCTGGGCTATAAGGACAAGGAGCCCGAGCTTATCCGGGGTGAGGTGACCTCCCCCATCGACCCCAAGCCTGGCTGCCGCTTTGCGCCCCGCTGCCCCTATGCCAGCGAGGCCTGCCGGGAGGCGCAGCCCATGCGCGACCTCGGCAACGGGCACTTTGTGGCCTGCTGCCGCTGCGGCGGCGCCCCAATCAAAAGCGAGTGCGCGGCCGAGGCCTCGTCCTGCTGATATAAAACGCAAGATTCTGACTGAGGAAAGGAAAGACCCTGAATGGAGATCAAAAACATCTGTGTCGTGGGCGGCGGCCGCATGGGCCGCCAGATCGCCCTGAACGCGGCCATCTACGGCTACGGCGCCGCCGTGTATGACGTGAACGCCGCCGTGCTGGAGGACGTGAAGAAGTGGGCCGGCGAGTATCTGGCCGGCCGCGTGGCCAAGGGCAAGCTGACCGCGGAGCAGGCGGAGAAGGTCAAGAGCCTTTTCCGGGTGGAGAGCGATCTGGCCAGGGCCTGCGAGGGCGCAGACTGCGTCATCGAGGCCGTGGTGGAGATCGAGGACGTGAAGCACAAGCTGTTCCAGCAGCTGGACGGCATCGTGGGCAAGGACGTGATCCTGTGCACCAACTCCAGCTACATGGTGTCCTCCCTGTTCGCCAAGGACGTGTCCAATCCCTCCCGCCTGTGCAATATGCATTTTTACAATCCCGCGCTGGTGATGAAGTTCGTGGAGGTGGTGCAGGGCGAGCACTGCTCCGACGAGACCGCGCAGGCCGCCTACGACTTCTGCGTCAACACCGGCAAGAAGCCCATCTGGCAGAAGAAGGAGATCCCCGGCTTTGCCGGCAACTTCCTCATCGCCGGCCTGTACGAGCGGGCCAAGTATCTGGTGCAGAATGGCTACTGCTCCTTCCAGGATGTGGACATCGCCATGGAGGAGGGCTTCCACCACCCCATGGGCCCCTTCCGCCTGAATGACCTGACCGGCATCAACCTGACCTTCGACCTGATGAAGGCCCAGTACGAGGCCACCGGTGAGAAGCCCGACATGTACGACGTATATGAGGACCTGGTGAGGCGGGGCCGCTTCGGCCGCTCTGTGGGCCACGGCTTCTACGACTACGAGTAAGAGAGGAGCACAGACATGAAGAAGGTCATTATTTCCTGCGCCCTCACCGGCACCGCAGGCAGCAAGAGCCAGACCCCCGACATCCCCATCAGCCCCGAGGAGATCGCCGCCGACGCCGTGGCCGTGGCCAAGGCCGGCGCATCCATGGTCCATATCCATGTCCATGACGAGCAGGGCCGCCCCACCATGCGCACGGAGTACTTCCGCGCCGCCTTCGAGGCAGTGAAGGAGGCCACGGAGAAGGCTGGCGTGGACGTGATCGTCAACCTGACCACCTCCGGCGGTGAGAACGATGACAACCTCCGTATGGAGCACCTGCGCCAGCTGCGGCCCGAGGTGTGCTCCTACGATGCGGGCACCTTCAACTGGGCGCTGGGCGGCGTGTTTGAGAACCGGCCCGACTTCCTTGTGGAGCTGGGCAAGACCACCCAGCAGTTCGACATCAAGCCCGAGATCGAGGTCTTCGACGCCGGTATGCTGAGCAACGCCATCGCCTACTCCAACTACAAGGTGCTCAAGACCCCCTGCCACTTCCAGTTCGTGCTGGGTGTGCTGGGCGCCATGGACGGCTCCGTGGAGAATCTGGAGTATCTGCACCGCCGCCTGCCGGAGGGCTCCACGTGGAGCGTCACCGGCATCGGCCGGGCCCACATGCCCATGCTGCTGACCGGCCTCGCGCTGGGCTGTGATGGCCTGCGGGTGGGGCTGGAGGATAACCTCTATCTGGAGAAGGGTGTGAAGGGCACCAACGTGAAGCTGGTGGAGCGCGCTGCGGCCATCGCCCGGCTGGCCGGCCGCGAGCCCGCTACCGCCGACGAGGCCCGGGCCATGCTGGGCATCACCCGCCACGCGCTGGCGGAGTACAAGGGCTGAGACGGCTCAAGGTCATAACGCATCTGCAGCACGGCTTCCGGACGGACACGCATCCCGGCCGGGAGCGAAGATACCTCCAGGACCGGGGCCCGCCGGGAACGGCGGGCCCCGGAAGAGATCGAAAAAAGGACAGGGGAAGAACGTATGGAAGAAAAGCTGTTTTCCGGCCTGAAGGTGGTGGAGCTGGCCACCTACGTGGCCGCACCGACCTGCGGCAAGCTGCTGGCGGATCTGGGCGCCGAGGTCATCAAGGTGGAGGCTCCGCCCTATGGCGACGCATGGCGCTACGGCGTGGAGTCCGCGCAGGGCAGGGTGAACGCCCGGTTTGAAGTGTGTAACTCCGGAAAGAAGAGCGTCCTGCTGGACCTGAAGTCGGAGGACGGCCGGGCGGCCATGGAAAAGCTCATCGCCGGGGCGGATATTTTCCTTACCAATACCAGAGGAAAGAGCCTGCGGAAGCTGGGGCTGGACCACGAGACCCTGCGTGCCCGTTATCCCCGGCTGATCTACGCGTGGCTGACGGCCTACGGCCCCTTGGGGGCGGAGGCGGACGCCCCGGGCTTCGACTCGGTGGCCTTCTGGGCCAGAGCGGGCTACACCGCGGACATGAGCGTGCAGACGGACGACAGCTATCCCGCCCTGACCCCGCTGGGCGCGGGGGACACCATGACGGGCACCATGCTGTATGCCACCATCCTCACCGCACTGCTGCGCCGCTCCGTCACCGGGGAAGGGGACTTCGTCACCACCTCTCTCTATAACGCGGGCATCTGGGCCGCCTGCGGCATGATCGCCGTCGCCCATAACGACCCCCACTACGGGCCCGTGCGGCGGGAGAAGTGCTCCCCCGAGTGCTCCCCCTATCTGTGTGCCGACGGGGAGTGGGTCATGTGCTGCATTCTGGAGTATGACCGGTATGCCCCCGCCCTTCACCGGGCGCTGGGGTATCCCGACCTGCTTCAGAATCCCCGGTTCGACACACCGGAGAAGCGCCATGCCCACAACGAGGAGATCATGAAGCTCTTTGCCGCCTCCTTTGCACAGAAGACTGCGGCGGAGTGGCTGGAGATTCTCTCCGGGCTGGACATCGTCTGCACTCGGCTGAACCACTATGCTGAGGTGGCGGACGACGAGCAGGCGTGGGTCAACGGCTACCTGCAGAGGGTGGAGTACCCCAATGGGGAAGAGTACGTTTACCCCTGCCCGCCCTTCCGGATGGAATCCCAGCAGCCGCCGCTGCTGTCCGGCGCCCCCAAGCTGGGTCAGGACACCGAAGAGATCCTCGCGCGGCTGAAGGAGCAGTAAACAATGAAAACAGGTCCCGCCCGGAGGGCGGGACCTGTTTTTGCAGAGAGTACAGCCGCCCCTGCCAGATGGCAGGGGCGGCTGTTTTGTAACCGGAGGCCGGCTCATTTTTCGTGCTGCTTGATGTTGGACCGGATGGCAGCGCCGAAGCCCAGCAGGAATTTGTCCAGCTTTTCGGGGGCGGCTCGGTAGATCTCGTACTCCTTCTGTGCGTCCTCCGCCACAGGAATAATGCCCTGATGCTTGGCTACCCGCTCCAGCGCCCAGACGGCTGCGTAGTCCGCAGTGATGGCGGCGGCAGGGGTCTCCGCGCCGCCCTTGTGGAAGATCTCACTTTCCACCGCGCCGGGGCAGAGGACGGAGACGTGGACGTTGCGGTCCAGCAGCTCCATCCGGAGACTCTCGCTGAGGCCCACCACGGCGTGCTTGCTGGTGGAATAGAGGGTCTGGTAGGGGGCGGGGGTGAGGCCCTGAATGGAGGCGGTATTGACGATGTGCCCGAAGCCCTGCTCCAGCATGATGGGCAGCACGGCGTTGACGCCGTGGATCACGCCCCACAGGTTGGTGCTCAGCACCCGCTCCCACGCCCGGAGAGAGGCCCGCTCCGTCAGGCCGCTGGCGCCGATGCCGGCGTTGTTGAAGAGAAAATCGATGCGGCCGTTGTCCTCCACCACCTTGTGGATGAGGTCGGCGACGGCCTGGGCGTCGGTGACGTCCAGCGGGATAAACTGGGCCCGGTTGCCGTACTGGGCCAGCTTTTCCCGGTCCTCCTCCAGCTTGGACTGGGTGCGGGCGGTGAAGTAGACCCGGCCCGCGCCGTACTCCAGCAGCTTGACGCCAAGGCCGTAGCCGATGCCGGTGGATGCCCCGGTGATGAGGCAGATTTTGTCCTGATAGTATTCCATATTGATTCACCTCGTAGTTGGATTGGCAGAGATGGGCCGCCCCTCGAAGTAGCGGCGGGGATTTTCGGCCATGATGGCGTGGAACTGCGCGGCGGAGACCCCCTCCCGCTCCAGCAGGGGCGGCATGATCTCAAAGACCTGAGAGTAGTCGCCGATCATCCCGCTCTCGTCCGTATGGGCCACGGGGGCCATGGCGATGCCGAAGTCGGAGATGACGGCGCTGTCGTGGGAGAGGAAGATCTGATCCTGATAGCCTTTGCGGCAGAGGGCGGCCACCATTTTGGCCAGATTCTCGTAGGAATTCAGGGAGGGGAAGCCCAGCTGATCGCAGCCCACGTAAACGCCCTTGTCGCAGAGGGCCTCCACGTAGTCCAGATCGTCGGAGGAGAAGGCGTGGCCGATGACGATCCTGTGAGGGGCTACGCCGTAGCCGATGAGGGCGTCCGCCTGCGCCAGCCCGTAGCGGTAGTGGGCATTGGCGTGGGTCATGACGGGGACGCCGGTCTCCAGCGCGGCAATGGCCGCGGCGGCGATGGTCATGCGGTTGACCTCTGTCAGGCCAAAGGGCTGATCTGTGGCGCATTTCACCAGCGCGGCCCTGCTGTCCGTGCCGGAGATGCCCTCGGTGATCTCCCGGATATAGAACTTAGCCAGATAAAAGGGGTCGGTGCCGATGTGGAGCCACGGGGCCTCGTCAAAATAGACGCCGGTGGTGGCCAGCACGTGGACGCCGGCCAGCTCCGCCGCCCGGCGGACGGCCCGGATGTTGCGCCCGAGGGTGATGGGGCTGGCGTCCACGATGGTGGAGAGGCCGTAGGGCTTCAGCCGCTGGACGTGGGAAACGAACTTGAGCACGGCGGCGTCCTCGTCCCACCAGTCGGAGAAAGTGGAGGAAAAGACCGGGGAGACGTTGAACAGATGCTCGTGCATCAGGGTGACGCCCAGTTCTGCGGTGTCCATGGGGCCGGTAACGGTGTTGATGATCATAGGCTCAGAAGATGAAGGTGCCGCCGTTGACGGGCAGGGTGGCGCCGGTGATGAAGCTGGAATCGTCGCTGGCGAAGAAGAAGGCGGCGGAGGCCAGCTCATCCGCGGTGCCCAGCCGGCGGGCGGGGATGGCCTGAATGTACTTGGGCATGAGCTTTTCCGGGATGGCGCGCATCATGTCGGTGTCGATCATGGCGGGGGTGATGGCGTTGACGGTGATGCCCTGCGCGGCCAGCTCCTTGGCCAGTGTTTTGGTCAGCCCCAGCAGACCGGCCTTGGAAGCGGCGTAGTTGGCCTGCCCGAAGTTGCCGTTGGCGGAGGATGAGGAGATGTTGACGATCTTGCCGTAGCCCTGCTCCCGCATGAGGGGGACGATCTGCTTGCAGCAGTAGAAGGGCCCGTCCAGATTGATGCGCAGTACGGAATCCCATTGGTCTTCGGTCATGCTGCAGAACTGGGCGTCCCGGGTGATGCCGGCGTTATTGACCAGAATATCGATGCGGCCGAAGGCGGCCAGCGTGGCGGCGGTGGCCTCCGCCACCTGCGCGGCGGAGGATACGTCGCAGCGGACGGCCACAGCGCGGCTGCCCAGCGCGGCGGCAGTCTGCTCCGCCAGTTCTCCGTCGTAGTCCCAGATGGCGACGCCGGCGGCCTGCTCCTGAATGAAGCGCTTGGCGATGGCGGCGCCGATGCCCTTACCGCCGCCGGTGACGACGGCGAATTTTTCCTTCAGATCAGCCATAGTTTTGCCTCCTGTCAAGTAGTGGTCCGGGTCATTCCGGCATGCGCACCGCGCCGGAGCGGGCCAGCGCGTCGATCTGCTCTGCGGCGTAGCCGAGGGACTCCAGCACGGCCCGGGTGTCGCAGCCGATGCCGCCCACGGCGTGGGTGCGGGGCAGCTCCTCCCCCATGAATTTCACGGGGGTGTTGGGCATGGCGGTGGTGTGCCCGGGGTATTCCACTGCGGTGAGGATGCCGTCCGCCCACGCCTGCTCGCACTGGGCGAGGTCGTTGCCGGTGAGGATCTCCTGAATGACGATGTCCGCCGCGCCGAAGCGCTCCACCCACTCATAGGAGGGACGGGTGAGCATTTTCTGCTCGATCAGCGCAGTAAATTCCTCGCTGTGCTGGATGTAGGCGGCAAGGGTATTGTACCGGGGATCGTCCAGATATTCCTCCATCTCCAGCACCTTGAGGCACTTGGCGTAGCTCCGCTCGTACTCCAGCGCGGCCAGATAGACGGCCTTGCCGTCAGCACAGAGATAGGGATAGAGGAAGGGGTTGAAGTTGCCGGTGGAATCGGCGGGGGCGGGGCGCTGTATACCGTACTGGGGCTGGCAGGCGATCACATCGCCGAAGTTGTACCACATGGCGGTGGCGTACAGCGAGGTGGTGAGATAGCAGCCCTTCCCGCTGGTTCTGGCCCCCATGAGGCCGGCCAGAACGCCGCTGGCCGCCATGCTGGCCACGGTGGCGTCGCCAAAGGCGGAGCTGGGGGCGAAGAGATCGGTGCCTGCCTTGGTCCAGCTGCCGATCATGCCGCCGGCAGCCCAGAAGGCCGCGATGTCAAAGCCCGGCCGGGCGGCCCACGGGCCGTTGTAGCCATAGCCGGTGAAATGGAAGTACACCAGCTTTGGGAAGCGGGTGGAGAGAGACTCGTAGTCCAGCCCGAGACTCTTCAGCCCCTTCATGCGCACGTTGGTCATAAAGGCGTCGGCTCCCTCCAGCAGCTGGTCGAGGACGGCGCGGCCGGCCTCGGATTTCAGGTTCAGGGAGACAATCTTCTTGTTGGCGTTGGGGACGGAGAAAATGGGGTTCTCCTCGTCGGAGATGGGGGTGCGGATGTTGAGACCGTAGTAGCGCCAGAGGTCGCCGGAGGTATTTTCCACCTTGATGACCTCCGCGCCCCAGTCCGCCAGCAGGCGGGCGGCCATGGGCACGGCGATGTGGGTGCCGAGCTCCACGATGCGGATCCTTTCCAAGGGTTTCATGGGCAGTGCTCCTTTCATGGACGGACTGGGGTCCGGCCGGTGTGATCAGAAAATATAGGCTTTGTCGTTGGCGGCGCGCATGGCGTCCGCGATCTGGCCGGTCTGGCTGACGTCGCCCACAAGAGTGACGTGGTCGAAGGCGTCCAGCAGGCTGTCCGCGGCGGTGCGGTCGGGCTTCACGCCCATGGCGAGGACGACGGCATCGGCTTCCAGCGCGGTCTCCGCCCCGGTTTTGACGTTGGAGAGGCGGACGGCGGACTCCGTGACCTCCAGCAACTTTTCCTCTGTGAGGATATGCACTCCGGCGGCCTGCAGGCGGCCCAGCAGCAGGAGACGCACGGTGGCGTACAGGGTGGCGCCCACGGCCTTGGCCATCTCCACCACGGTGACCTCATTGCCGGCGGCGGCCAGTACCTCGGCAGTCTCCAGTCCGGTCACGCCGCCGCCGATGACGGCGACCTTTTTGCCGGTCAGTTCGACGCGGCCGGCCAGATAGTCCTCGGCGGTGCAGACGTGGGGCAGCCGGATGCCGGGCAGTCCGGGCACGATGGGGGAGCCGCCGGCGGCGACGATGACCCCGTAGGGCTTGAACTCCGCCACCCGCTCCACGGTAGCCTCGGTGTTCAGCAGGACCTCCACCCCGGCAAGGGCCAGCTCACGGGTCTGGGTGCGGATGAGCTCCGCCAGCATCTCCTTATGGGGTGGGACGGCGGCCAGCCGGACGGAGCCGCCCAGCGCGCCGGAGCGCTCTGTCAGCACGGTGCGGTAGCCCCGTTGGGCGCAGATCCACGCGGCGTGCATGCCCGCGGGGCCGCCGCCCACCACGACCACGGTGCGGCCTGCGCCGTCCCGCCTGAGGGTGTCGGGGTTGAACCTGCCCTCCCGTCCCACGATGGGGTTGACGGTACACTCAATGGGGTGGAGCTTGCCGAGACAGTTGAAGCAGTGCATGCAGCCGAGGCACTTGCGGATCTCGTCCTCCCGGCCGGTCTGGGCTTTGAGGCTCCACTCGGGGTCGGCCAGCTGGCCGCGGCCGATGGCGACGAAGTCGCACACGCCCTCGTTCAGGTACTGCTCGGCGGTGGCGGGATATTTGATGTTGTTCACGGCGATGACCGGAATGGAGACGTTGGCCTTCACCGCGGCGGCCAGATGCTTCTTCCAGCCCTCGGGGAGGCCCTGGGGTTCGATGGAGGCGTAGCCCGACTCATAGATACCGGCGCTGACGTCGATGGCGGCCACGCCCAGCGCCTCCAGCGCCTTGGCGATGCGGACGGACTCAGCGGAGTCGATGCCGCCGGGGACGTACTCGTCGCAGCTCAGGCGGACGGAGATGGGGAACCTGGGCCCGCAGACCTTCTGGATGCCCTGAATGATCTCCCGGATGAAGGTCATGCGGCCTTCGGTGTCGCCGCCGAAGCGGTCAGTACGCTTGTTGGTGTAGGGACTGAGAAACTCGTTGATGAGGTAGCCGTGGGCGGCATGGAGCTCCACGCCGTCAAAGCCTGCCAGCTTGGCGAAGGAGGCCCCGGTGACGAACTTGCGGATGAGGTCCTCGCATTCGGCCTCGGTGAGCTCATGGGGGACCTCACCCACCACCTTGCAGGCGATGGCGCTGGGAGCCACGGGCTGCACGCCGCCCAGCGCCCGGCTGGAGATCTCCCGTCCGGGGTGGTGGAGCTGCAGGAAGACCTTGCTGTCATACTGGTGGACGGCGTCGGTGAGCTGCACCAGCTTGCGGACGAATTTGCCGGAGGTGACGGAGAGCTGCCCCGTCATGCCCACACCGGTGACGTCGTCCACGCGGGTGATCTCGGTGATGATAAGGCCGCAGCCACCCTTGGCGCGCTCGGCGTAAAAGCGGATGATCTCGTCGGTGGCCTCGCCGGTCCAGCTGGCCATGCTGGTGCCCATGGGGGGCAGGACGACGCGGTTTTTCAGCTCGAGGCTGCCGATGCGGCCCCGGGCGAACAGCTTGTCATAGCTCATGGCGGCCTCCTGTCAGCCCATCAGGTCTTCGGCCTGAGCGGGATCGATAAGGATGTTGCGCCACTGGCCGATGACCTGGCCGCGGGGGTCCTGCGTGTAGATCATGCCGGCGTACTTCTGGCCGGGCTGGAGGCCCGCGGCGGCGGGGTCCCGGGCGTACTCAGGCAGGCCCAGCTCGGTAAAGCGCCAGAAGCGGTTGGGCTGGAGGGGGCAGTCGGCGTCCACGGTGACCCGCAGGGGCTTCCACGTCTGATAGTGGCGGTGGCCCAGCCGCTTGGTGATGCGGCCCTCCCGGACGTGGTGGCCCAGATACCAGTCCTCGCCCTCTTCGAAGGTGAACTTGGGGTCGTAGTTGAACATGTAGATGTCCATGAAGGTGTCATCCCGGTCGGTGTCCAGCATGATGCCGGGAGTGTAGCGGCCGGGGTGGTTGATGTACTTGTACTGCTGCACGGGGATGTCCTTCAGCAGGTCATACTGGGGCTTCTCGTCCAGCAGGACGCACTCCAGTTCCCGGAAGCCGGGGCGGTCCTCCACGCCGATCTGCCAGAAGGAGGGGTTGCGGACGGTGGCATTCAGGCAGGACTCCATGTCCTGAAACACCAGCTCGGACAGGCGATCAAAGCGGTCATAGGGGTCGAAGGTCCACATGCCGATGGGGGGCAGGGCCTTCCAGCTGCGGAAGCCGGTCACGCCCGGCAGGGCCCGGGCGGCGGGGACGTGCTCGTTCAGGTACCACGCCTCGCCGGCCTCTTTGCCGGGATTCTTGGTGTAGCTGAACATGTAGACGAAGCGGACAGGGCCGGTGCCGTAGGAAAAGGTGAAACTCATAACGATCCCTCCTGATAAAAATGAGCGCCCCGCGCCCGGCGGCGCGGGGCGCTTGCATGGGTCAACGCCGCAGGTTCTCAATAATGGCGGAGGTACCGAGGCCGCCGCCGCAGCAGGAGCTGATGATGCCGTACTTGCCGCCGGTCTTCTCCAGCTGGCGCATGGCAAACATGGAGATGCG
>CAKULE010000008.1 GCA_934667095.1 uncultured Oscillospiraceae bacterium
AGAAAGGAGTAATCGCCTATGACGCATGGGCAGCCCCGCATGATGACAATTAGACAGGTTGCCGCAACGGGTCTTTTACCTGAAAACGCTCTGAGAACTCTGGAGAAGCAGGGAAGGCTCCCGTCCATAAAGGTCGGCAATGTTGTATATGTTAATTTTGACCTGCTGTGTGAGCAATTTAATAGTTTAGGCATTATCGCTTAAGGAAAGGAGATAACTAAGGAAATGAGGGACAATGCGACCATTCTGCGAGGTATTCGCAAGCGTGGCAATAGTTATCAATTTACCGTCTCCGTCGGTTTCGACGGGGACGGTAAGCAAGTCCGGCATTATATGACCTATACGCCACCTGCCAATATCAGTGAGACAAAGCGGGACAAGTTGGTTCAAGAAGCATACAATGAGTTTCGGAACAAGGCTGAGGGCAACAGGGCGTTCAATGAAAACATGAAGTTCAAGGACTTGGCGGAGATGTATTTTAAGGAATACGCTCCCTATCATATCAGAGAACTGACGCAATACAATTATGAGAGTAATGTCCGCCAGCGTATTAACCCGGTTTTCGCAAATACCCGGCTCAAAGATATGGACACAGCCAAAATTACCAAGTTCCTCCTGTCGCTTGATATGGCACCGCAGACAGCACGAAAGACAAAGACTGTCCTTCAATCTATCTTCAATTATGCGGTCGAGCAGAAAATCGTTAAGGAGAACCCATGTAAGGGAACTTATGTGAAAAAGAAAGCAGAGGACACGGACGGTCTTGCCATTGACAAGACGAAATACCTTTCTATCGCTGACGCACAGAAACTAATGGAACTGACAAGCGAATATTCAAACTTCAACACAATGATTCAACTGCTCCTACATACGGGTATGCGGAGCGGGGAACTGCTGGGGCTGAAATGGGAATGTATCAACTTTGAAGCCAAAACCATTTGTATCAAATACACCAAATGTAATACAGACCATTCCTATCTTTCCCCGCCTAAAACAGCCAAGAGCCGCAGAACGATTTGTATTGATGATGATATGATTCAAATGCTGAAGCGGCACAAACAGGAACAGGACAAGCTGAAGAAAGCGTTTGGCGACGCATGGGAACAACCTGATATGGTTTTCACGACTGGAACGGGCAAGTGGTTTGACCGAAACGAACTGAACAAGAGACTGAAGCGACTGATGAAGCAAAACGGACTGCCGGAGATTTCCGCTCACAAGTTAAGACACACCTATGCCTCCCTGCTGGTTTATAGCGGAGAGCAGATGCAGGTAATCAGCGAGAACCTCGGACACGCTTCTTGCGACATTACAAGCCGTGTATATGCTCATGTATACCCCGAAGCGAAACAGCGGACAGCAAAGACGATTTCCAATATTCTGAACAACAAGCAAGCGGCAGGCTGACCCCTGCCGCTTGCTCTATTTCTGCCGTTTTGACTGCCGCAAGTTTGACGCAAATCGGACGCAAGACGATACAGAACACCCCTCGACGATACCCCACAATGCCCGATTTTCCCCTTTACGAAATCCAACGATATAGCGAGATTCCGACGCATTGGGGTGCTTTGACACGATGGGTTCAACACTCCAAGCGCTGAATCCACCTGCACAGTCTTCCAAACTGCCGCCCGATCGGGCGGCAGTTTTTTATTGCAAAAGAGCGGGACAGGCGCTGCCTGTCCCGCTCTTTGTCGTTCCGCTCCGGATGCGCAGACCCTCACGGGCGCTGCGTCAATCCTGAACGAACCACTCCCAGGTGTTGTCGTTGTAGTAAGCGGACATGTTGGGATTGATGCCGCCCAGCCGGCTGGTGTACGCCATGTGGGAGTACACAGCCACCACGGGGATGGTGACCATCTGGTCATGCATGTACTGCTGATACTCCATCACGTAGGTCAGCTTCTCCTCGTCCGTGGCAGCAGTGGAGATCTTCTGGGCCAGCTCGTGATAGGTGGGATCATCCGTCTTGATGATAGAGGTGCTCTGGTTGGTGTACTCCAGATTGCTCTGGAAGTACAGGGGGTCAAGGCTGGGCATGCCGCCGCCCATGATGCCGTCATAATTGCCGGCGTGCATCTCGGCGTACATGGTGCCGATGTCCAGCTGGTCCACCTGCACGTCCATGCCGATGGCCTCCAGCTCCTGCTCGATGATGGTGGCGATCTGGGCACGGACGCCGGCGGGGGTGGCGATCTTCAGGGTGTAGCTGTAATCCCAGCCAGCCTCGTCCAGCAGGGCCTTGGCGCCCTCGGGATCATAGTTGGTGGTCAGGTCGTTGTTGTAGAGGTAAGAGCCATAGAGCTCCACGCTCTCCACAGGAGTGGCGCCGCCGGCGAAGAGCTGGTCGGCAATGAGCTGCTTGTCAATGGCCATGTTGATGGCGGTACGGACCTTGGCGTCGCTGACCTTCTGGTTGCTGACGCAGAAGAACCAGAAGGTGTCGGGGTTGGCGGAGGTCACGATCTCCACGCCGCCGACGGTCTCCAGCGCCTCAGCCTCAGTGGAGCTGACGGCGGGATAGCAGTAGTCGATGGTACCGGACATCAGGGCGGAGGCAAAGTTGGAGGAGTCCATCACGGTGATGATCAGCTTGTCCAGCTTGGGCACACCCAGATGATAGTACTGGTTGGGCACCAGAGTCAAGCTGCTGTTGACCACGGAGCTCTCCACGGTCCACGGGCCGGAGCAGACGGGATCGTTCCAGAAATCGGAGGCGGCGATCTCGGCGGCGCTCATGCCCTCAAAGCAGTGCTGGGGCAGGACGAACAGGTACATCTGATAGCTGTTGAAGAAGGTATCGAAAGTCATGGCCTCCTTGAAGGTGATCTCCAGCGTCTCGTCGTCCACGGCCTTGACGCCGAAAGGCTCGCTGCTCTCGTCGATGAGGCCGGTGTCATCCGTGCCGGCGAACAGCACGCACAGCTTGGTGTAGTCGGGGGCACCGAAGTCGGCGGTGGCCAGCAGCCGGGCGGAGAACTCCCAGTCGTGGGCGGTGACGGGCTCGCCGTCAGAGAACTTGGCCTCGGGATCCAGCTTGAAGGTCATGACGGTCTTATCCTCATTGATGCTCCAGGACAGGGCGCCGCGGGGAGTGTAGCCCTCGGGGCTGACGTTTACCAGCTTATCATAAATCTGGGCCCAGACCATGGTGCCGTAGGCGCCGGCGGAGCACCAGTAGCCGGGGGTCAGGGTCTCCCAGCCGCCGGCCATGGCGTAGGTGGCAGTGCCGCCGGAGACGGCCTCGCTGGCGCTGGGGCTGACACTGTCAGTGGGCTGAGTGGAGGGATTACCTCCATTGTTTCCGCCTCCGCAGGCGGTGAGAGAGGCCATGGTGGCCACCGCCAGAACAGAGGCGATCCATTTCTTTACATTCATTTGTAAGAACTCCTTTCTTATCTCATTCCTTATTTGCAGGTACAGATGCTTCTGACCGGAAACAGGCGATGCAGTGGCCGCCTCCCACGTCCTTCAGCTCGGGCATGGCCTCGGCGCACTCGGGCCCGGCATTGGGGCAGCGGGTACGGAATGGGCAGCCGGCAGGCGGGTCCACGGGGCTGGGCAGGTCGCCCTGCAGGAGGATGCGCTGGCGGTGCTGCCCCACCTCGGGCACGGGGATGGCGGACAGCAGGGCCTGCGTGTAGGGATGCTTCGGGTGGTCGAAGAGCTCGTAAGCCCCCGCCACCTCCACAATGTGGCCCAGATACATCACGGCAATGCGGTCGCAGATGTAACGGACGGTGCTCAGGTCGTGGGAAATAAAGAGGTAGGACGTGCCGGTGCTCTGCTGGATGTCCTTCATCAGGTTCAGCACCTGCGCCCGGACGGAGACGTCCAGCGCGGAGACGGGCTCGTCACAGACCACGAAGCTGGGGTCGGAGATCATGGCCCGGGCGATGGCCACCCGCTGGCGCTGGCCGCCGGACATCTCGTGGGGCAGCTTGTCCAGAAAGGTCTCGTTCAGGCCCACCTTCTCCAGCATCTCCGCCACCGCCTGCCGGCGGCCGGAGGGGGTCTCGATGTGGAACATCTCCAGGGACGCCCCCACGGTCTTCTCTACCGTCATACGGGGGTTCAGGGAGGCGAAGGGGTCCTGAAAGACCATCTGCATCTCCCGGCGGAGGGGCTGCATCTCGTGGAAGCCATACTTCTCAATGTGCTGCCCGCGGAAGACGATACTGCCGTCGGTCACATTGTACAGGCGGATGATGGTGCGGCCCAGCGTGGACTTGCCGCAGCCGGACTCGCCCACCAGGCCGACAACCTCGCCCTGCCCGACGGTAAGGTTCACGTCGTCCACGGCCTTGAGGGTCTTCTTGCTGCCGGTGCTCATCTTGCCCTTGACAGAGAAGTATTTTTTCAGGTGCTCCACCCGGAGCAGCTCGGGCTTATCCGGCATGGTCCTCGCCCCCTTCCTCCGCCAGCCAGCAGCGGACCCTGCGGCCGCCGCCTATGTCCTTCAGCGCGGGATGCTCCGCCCTGCACCGCGCGGTGCAGCTGGGGCAGCGGTCTGCAAAGCGGCAGCCCGCCGGCATGGCAGCGAGGCTGGGCACCGTGCCGTCGATGGTTGCCAGCCGTTCAATGGTGCCGTTCAGCTTGGGAATAGAGCGCTGAAGGCCGATGGTATATGGATGGGCGGGACGCTGGAAAATGTCCTCCACCCGGCCGAACTCTACGATCTCGCCGGCGTACATGACCATCACCCGGTCGGTACACTCGGCCACCACGCCCATGTCGTGGGTGATGAGGATGATGGCGGTACCCAGCTCGCTCTTCAGCCGCTGCATCAGCTCCAGGATCTGGGCCTGAATGGTCACGTCCAGCGCGGTGGTGGGTTCATCCGCGATGAGCACCTTGGAATTGCAGGACAGGGCCATGGCGATCATCACCCGCTGGCGCATGCCGCCGGAGAGCTGGTGGGGATACTCTTTCATCCGCTGGGCGGCCTCCGGAATGCCCACCTTTTCCAGCATGGATACGCAGATAGCCTCCGCCTCTTGACGGGGGAGCTTCTGGTGGGCCCGGACCATCTCCACCATCTGCTTGCCGATGGTCTGCACCGGGTTCAGGCTGGTCATGGGCTCCTGAAAGATCATGGAGATCTCCTTGCCGCGGATCTTGCGGAACTCCCGCTCGGACAGGGTGGTGAGCTCCCGCCCCTCCAGCCTGATGCTGCTGCCGGGGTCGATCTCACTGGTGCGGGCGGGCAGCAGGCGGAGGAGGGACGTGGCCGTCACGCTCTTGCCGCAGCCGGACTCGCCCACGATGCCGAGGGTCTCCCCCGGCTGGAGGGAGAAGCTGACGTCGTGTACTGCGTTCACCTTCTGCTTGCCGATCAGAAAGTCGATGGCAAGGTCGTTTACCTCCAGTAAAGGCGTTGACATATCGTTTCTCCCCCTTTACCGTTTCATTTTCGGGTCGAGCGCATCCCGGATGCCCTCGCCCACAAAGTTGATGCTGATGATGGTCACCACCAGACAGATGCCCGCAGGGATCCAGATCCACGGGTACTTGGTCAGGGTCACCACGTTCTGCGCCTGATAGATGATGTTGCCCCAGGAGGCCTCTGGAGTCTGCACGCCGGCGCCCAGAAAGCTCAGGGCGGACTCGGTGAGAATCGCGGAGGAGATCTGGAAGGCCACGCTCATCCACAAAGGCGCCACCGAGTTGGGCAGCACATAGCGGAGGATGATCTCCAGATCGCCGCAGCCGCCCACCCTGGCGGCCTCCACATACTCCATGCGGCGCACAGTCAGCGCCCGGCTGTACACCAGCCGCGCGGGCTGGGGCCATGCAAGGCCGCCGATCAGCAGGATCAGCACCGGGATGGAGCTGCCGAAGATGGCCACCATCACCAGTGCGAGGATCATGGACGGGAAGGCCATAAAGATGTCCGCCAGCCGCATGATGATGGTCTCGGCCTTGCCGCGGTAGTACCCGGCGATCAGGCCCAGCGGCAGGCCGATGAGCACGCTGAGCAGCGTGGACGAGAACCCCACCAGCAGGGAGATGCGGCCGCCATAGACCAGCCGGGCAAACAGGTCGCGGCCCACGGTGTCGGTACCCAGCCAGTGGGTGGCGTTGGGCTTCGCGTTGAAGAGGGGATGGATGGAATAGGGGTCCAGATCCATGAAGACGGGCAGCAGGATCACCGCGAGGATCTCAAGGATCAGAAACCCCACCGCCGCCTGCGCCAGCCTGTGGCGGGAGAACTTTTTCCAGAACTGGGCAAAGGAGGAGCTCTTTTTCACTTTCATACTTCCTCCTTATGCTTCAGCAGAGATTCTCGGGTCGAGGTAGGCATAGATCACGTCCAGCACGATGTTGGTCAGCAGTACCACAATGGCGATCATCACAGTGATGCCCATGATGACATTGTAGTCCCGGCCGTTGATGGAGCTGACCATCAGGCTGCCGATGCCGGGCCAGCCGAAGATCTGCTCCGTGACCACCGCACCGCCGATGACATAGGGGACGGAGAAGCCGATCTGGGTCACGATGGGGATCCACGCATTGCGCAGCACATGACAGAGGGTGATGCGCCCCTCGCTGATGCCCTTGCTGCGGGCTGTCTTGACGTAGTCCTCATTGATGCACTCCAGCATGCTGCCGCGGGTCTGCTTGATAAAGCCGCCCACGGACTGCACGCTGATGACCAGACAGGGCAGCAGCAGATGGATCAGCAGGTTGCCCAGCGTGTGCTCCCCCGCGCCCCACATGCCGCTGGCGGGCAGCAGCTTGGTCTTCACCGCCAGCAGGTAGATGAGCAGCAGAGCCACGAAGAAGCTGGGCATGGAGTTGCCGATAAAGGCGATGGCGGAGGACAGCTTGTCCCAGATGGAATAGGGCCGGTGGGCGGACAGGATGCCCAGTGCCACGCCGATCACCACCGACACCACCAGACTGGTCAGGGAGAGCACCAACGAGGGGCCGATCCGCTCGCCAATGACCTTGGAGACCTCCTGATTGGTCTTAGTGGACATGCCCAGATCGCCCCGGACCAGATCAGCCAGCCAGATGCCGTAGCGCACAATCACCGGCTTATCCAGTCCATAGGCCACCTTCAACTCCTCGATCTGCTCGTCGCTCAGGTTGGCGTTGGAGGCGATGATGTCCACCGGGCTGCCGGGGGCCAGATTGGACAGCAGGAAGACCACCAGTGTGATGCAGATAAAAATGGGCACCGCCAGCAGCAGCCGCTTCAACACATATTTCAGCATGCCTGACCCTCCTTAAACGGTTTCCGCGCCCAGATATTCCGCGATATAGGTGGCGAGGAACTCGGCGCCGATGTCCATATACGCCTCGTCCACCATCATGTGCTCGTTATGGCCCACGGTGTAGGCCCCGTCTTTGGCCGCACCCAGATTGACCACCACGCCGGGGAAGCGCTTCTGGATAAAGGCGAAGTCATCGCCGAACAGTCCGGGGGGCGTGAAGTCGATCTTATCCCGGCCCCACAGCCGGGTGATGATGTCGATGGCCCGGTCGGTGGACTCCTTGTCGTTGATCATGGGAGTGCCCTCCGGGGTGAATTCCACCTTGGCGGAGCCACCCATGGCCCTGGCGATGTTCTCCGAGATCTCGGTGATGCGGCGGGAGAGGAACTCGTCGTACTTGTCGTCGAAATAGCGGGCATTGGCCAGGATCTCGCAGGTGCCGGGGACAATGTTGTCCTTGCTGCCGCCCCGGATCACCGTGGGGGAGAACACCACGAACTCCTGCCGGGAGATCTCATAGGCGGTGATGTCCGCAATGGCGTCCACGATCTTGGCGGCGATGAGGATGGGGTTCACACTCATGTGGGGGATGGAGGAGTGGCCCGCCCGGCCCTCCACCACGATCTTACAGGACCCCACCTTGGCACAGCGCACGCCGTAGTTGGTGATGAACACGCCGGTGTCGTGGTCCACGGCCACGTGGAGCATGATGGAGTTGTCGCAGTCGTCGATGAGGCCGGACTCCAGCACATGGAGGGCGCCGAACATGGTCTCCTCCGCCTCCTGAAAGATGATCTTGGCCGTGCCATGGAGCTCGTCCTTCATGTCGTTGAGGATGAGGGCCGTGGTCAGGGCGAGGGCAGCGTGGGTATCGTGTCCGCAGGCGTGCATGACCCCCGGCTTGCAGGAGGAGAAGGGCAGGCCCGTGGCCTCCTGAATGGGCAGGGCATCGATGTCGCCCCGGAGGCAGATGGTCTTCCCCGGGTGCGCGCCCCGGACGGTGGCCACGATGCTCCGCCCGGAGGGAGTCACCTGAAAGGGGATGCCAGCCTTGGTCAGCTCGTTCTGGAGGTAGGCGCAGGTCTCGTACTCCTGCTGGCTGAGCTCCGGGTTCTGGTGGATGTGCCGCCGGACCCGAATCATGTCGTCCCGGTACTGGGCCACTTTATTTTTAATGTTCATCGTTGTTCCTCCTCAATCCATGGTGCCCGGTTGTACCTCCGGGGGGATGGGGCAGTGATAGGGGCAGGCCGTCAGATGGGCGTCCAGCTCCTTCCGGGCCTCGGCCAGCAAATCCGGCCGACACAGGGCGTCGCACAGGCTCATGGCGAGGACCTTCGCCGCGGCGATCATGCCCTTCTGGCCGATGGCAGAGCCGGAGGCCACCACCTGCTGCCAGCTATGATTGCCCGTGCCCACCGGCTGGCAGCAGGTGTTCAGCTGGGCGGTGGGCGCCGTCCACGCCACGTCGCTGCCGTCCCCGGAATAGGGGGCCGTCACGCCGGCCTGAGTAGCGGTCTGTACGTATTCGCACAGGTCCTGACTGTAAATCTTCTCGTCGTAGATCTGGTACATCTGGGCCATACTCTGGGCCTTTTCCTGCAGGCTGACCTCCCGGTTCAGCTCCGCGGCGAAGGCCCGGTCGGCCGCGTCGAACACCGGGCCGCCCAGCTCTACCAGATTGCTGCGCACCAGCGCGGAGATCACGCTGTTGGGCAGGCCGTTGCTGGAGGCTCCCGCCCCCACACGCCGCTCCACCGTGGTCTCGGTGGCGTGAGCCATGCCCTCGGCAATGAGATTGACCCGGTGGTACACCGCATCGAGATCCTGCCTCCTGGGGGCGCGGATGTAGTACCAGATCTCGGCCTCGTCAGGCACCACGTTGGGCACCTTGCCGCCGTTGGTGATGACGCTCTGGATGCGGACATCGGGCTGCACGTGCTCCCGCAGGTAGTTGACGCCCACGTCCATGAGGATGGCGGCATCCAGCGCGCTGCGGCCCAGATGGGGGCACACGCCGGCGTGGGCCGCCCGGCCGTGGAACCGGTAGCGGACGGACATGATGGCCATGGCCGCCGCCTCAGAGACGATATTGGCGTTGGCCGGGTGCCAACCAAAGACGGCGTCCACGCCGTCGAACACGTGCTCCCGCACCATGAAGACCTTGGCGCCGCCGCCCTCTTCGGCGGGGCAGCCGAAGTATTTTACCGTACCATGGATGCCGTTCGCCTCCATGGCATAGCGGGCAGCGATGGCGGCGGCCGCCGCGCCGGTGCCCAGCAGGTTGTGGCCGCAGCCGTGGCCGGAGCCGCCGGTAGGCCGGCAGGTCCCCGCAATCTCGCAGCCAAGGCCCTTCAGTGCGTCGTACTCGCCCATAACTGCCACCACCGGACCATCTCCGCTGCGGTACTCTGCCACAAAGGCCGTGGGTATCCCCGCCGCACCGGCGGTAACGGTGAAGCCCGCCTCCCGCAGGGCATCCATCAGCAGGGCGCTGGACTGGAACTCCTGAAACTGGAGCTCTGCCAGGTCCCAGATCTGCTTGCTCAGGTCCTTGAAGCGCTGGCCGTTCTCATCAAACCACGCCAGAATATCCTCTTTGACTCGGGCTCTGTCCGGTGCGCTCATCCGGTGGCCCTCCCTTCCACAAAGTGCGATTTAAATGTTCATCAGCGCCACGGCGCAGCAGATGAGGACGATGCCCACTACTTGCCGGCGGCTGACCTTGTCCTTCCAGAGCAGCACGCTGGCCAGACTCACCAGCACCAGCGCCCCGGCGTTGGTCACGGGGTAGACGATGTAGGACGGCAGGCTGTACAGCGCCTGAAGGGTCAGCTGGGCGGAGAGGTAGTTCACCGTACCGATGCCGAGGCCGAAGAGAGCTTCCTTGCCGGAGATGCGCCCTTCCTTCTTCACCACCCGGCACACTCCGCAGAGGATGGCCGCCAGCAGGAAGCTGTAAAACACAAACCAGTTTTTGTACTGCGCCGCGCCGAAGGCGGAGTAGATCTTGGACATGGCGTTGGAAAAGCCGCTGACCACCAGCTGCAGGAACAGCAGGTAGAGGTATCTGCGGTCCACGCCCTCCGCCCCGTGGGGCTTCCACTGCATGATGAAGATGGCGGCCACGGCGATGCCCACGCCCACCAGCTGCACGGCGGAGGGCTGCTCCTTGAACAGGAACAGTGAGAGAAGGATGGGGATCAGCACCCCCAGCCGGGAAAAGGTGGAGGTGGCGATCATGCCGTTGCGGCGGATGCTGGTCTGCATCAGCACCAGCGAGATCAGGTACAGCGCCCCGTTCACCGCACCGATGCCCAGCGCCGGGCCGTTGGCCTCTCCAGTGGGAAAGCTCGTCCCCCGCAGAGAGACGGCCGCCATGGTCAGGCTCAGCAGATAGTTGATGAACAGCACATTGAACTTCCGCGCGCCCTTTTCGTCGCTGGCCCGCAGCAGCAGGTACAAGCAGGACGACACGGCGGTCAGTGCGATCAGATAACCCATACTTCTCTTCTCCTCTTCATTCGGGCAGAGTGTAAACTTTACACTCTTTCAAAAAAATTTTCCACTATCATATTGCAAAATCTGCAAGCTGTCAACCGAAAATCAGCTTAAATTCTCTGCGTTAAAGCGACACTCTTTTTCTGTTTTCAACAAAATCTGGCTCCGCAGATTGGCGTTATGCCGATTTTCAGTCGTGTTTTTCACTGTCAATTCATGTTGCATCGGCAAAATTACAAAAGTGTATTCTTTCGCTTACATACATGTAAAATCCCCTGAAACTGCGGTGTTTTTTCCAGCTCATTACCACATACAAAAGCCAGTTCCCTCCGGTTTCCACCCGATTCCGGTCTAATTTTTGTCACTTCTGTGCAATAGTCAGCACTGCCCGACCGCATTGCAAGAATATTCACGCTTTCATTCATTTCCAAAGTTGACACTTTGTCCGCATGTTGACAATCCGTCTGTGTCGCAGCTGCCCGTCTTCCCGGCTCCGGACCGCCCTCCCCCGGCCTTCGGGCGCGGCTCCGGAGCCCTGCGCCCGGCTTTCACAGGGGGGCTGTATTTCAGGCGCTGCTTCAAATTTTCAGGCCGCAGCTGCGCAAAATTTGTGAAGAAAAAGTCTTGATCCCCGTCAAATTGGGAGCCTCTGCCATTTCATTTCCACCCCATAACCTTTTATAATAGCAAACGTGAATTTTCGACTCTTTCAGCCGGCACACCTGATGCCGGCTGTTTTTGTGAAGGAGACCCGCCTTATGCCTTTATCTCTCACCGATCTGCTCACCTTTCTGGGCGAGCATATTTACCTGGTCCTCATCGGCTGCGCGGAGCTGGGGCTGCAGAACCTCCGCTACGGCAGCGATCCTCTGCCGCAGGGCCAGCTGAAGCAGGCCGGAGCCCTCCACGAGGGCATGGAGGAGCGCCTGAGCGTTCGCGCCGGGCAGGAAAAAACGCTCTATCTCCGGGCCTTTGTGGGGGCCGAGTACGCCGACGGCGCGTGGCTCCCCCTGTCCAACGCCGCATACGGCGGCTCCTATGCCGGCATGCTGGACTGGCTGGCAGAGCAGGGCTTCGACCCCCTGACCCAGCCCGCCGCCTACTACGCCTTGTCCGACCCGGACAGCGTGCCCGAGGTCAAGCCGCTCCACATTCAGGTCCCCGGCGGCTCCCGGGGGGTACCTGTACCTCCCCGCCACTACGGGCAGCGTGTCCGCCTCCGTCCGGGAGAAGAAAGGTCTGCGCCTCGCCCCCCGGGGGCTGCGGGGTGCCAAGTCCTACACAGCCACGGAGCAGTCCTCCTCACGTCCGGCGGAGCTCACCGTCCGGGCCGACTGGGTGGCCGACCCCCAGACCGGGGAACAGCAGCGCTATGCGCAGGCGGAGGCTCTGCAGGTCCACGGCATCCCCGCCCGCTACGTGGAGGGGTACTACCTCTCCTCCGCCGCAGTGGCCAAGGGGGAGAACGGCACGGTCTCCCTCTCCGGGCAGGACGCCCACGCATGGGTGGAGGTCTACTTTGACGGCATCGGCTGGCTCCCGGGGGATGTGACTCCCGGTTATTACTACGACGCGGTGACCCTCCGCCAGATGGTAGCCATGCCTGACACCGTGAAGAAGACCGCCGCACTGGACGACAGCAGCAGCGGCGCCTGTCTGGGGTGGAACGTCCCAGCCACCGATGAGGAGATCGCCCGCCGCATCCCCGAGGTGGAGGCCGGCGAGTACATCCGCGCCGCAGACCTGATGGAGAAGTTCGTGTACGGCGGCGTGGAGCCCGAGCTCTACGAGCTGCGTGTGCTTCAGGCTTTTCTGGAAAAGGTCTACACGCCCCGCCGGCCTCGGAGGGGCCATCGGCACGCCGCCTCCCCCGCCGCAGAGGCCCTGTAAAACACAAAACGAAACAGCCCCGGCAGTATCCGCTGCCGGGGCTGTCTTTTTGCAGAAGATTTTTCGCCCGCCTATAATAAATTCTTGCATTTTGCATGATTTTGTGGTAGCATGGGTCTTGCAAGATATTCAGGGCGGGCCGCTGGGCTCCGCAGAACAGATAAGGAGAAGACTGCTTATGTATTTCAAAACCTTTGACGAACTGATCGCCCGGCAGAAGGGCCGCCCCACCATGGCCCGGATGGCCATTGCCGCCGCCGGGGATGAGCACACCATCGAGGCCGCCCTCCACGCCCGCAGTGAGGGCATCGCCCACCCCATCTTCGTGGGTGACAAAGCCATCATTGACGAAGCGCTGGCCCATCTGGGCACGCAGGTGGACCCCGCCGACATCCTGGACGTGCCCGATCTGGCCGAGTCCGCCCGGGTGGCCGTGGGTCTGGTGCGCGAGGGCAAGGCCAACTTCCTCATGAAGGGCAAGCTGGACACCCCCATCCTGCTGAAGGCCGTAGTGGACAAGGACCACGGGCTGGGCAAAGGCGGCGTCATGAGCCACTTCACCGCCTTTCAGGTGCCCAGCTATCACAAGCTGCTGCTGCCCGTGGACGGCGGTATGGTGACCTACCCCACGCTGGAGCAGAAGAAGGCCATCATCGAGAACACCGTGGGTGCCCTGCGCACCATGGGCTATGACTGCCCCAAGGTGGGCGTGCTGGCCTGCGTGGAAAAGCTCAACCCCAAGATGCCCGAGACTGTGGATGCCGATGCGCTGAAGCAGATGAACCTGCGGGGCGAGATCACCGGCTGCATCGTGGAGGGCCCCATCTCCTACGACTGCGCTGTCAGCAAGGAGATCGCCGATTTCAAGGGCTTTGTCAGCCCTTGCGCCGGCGACTGCGACGTGCTGGTAGCCCCCAACATCCACGCGGGCAACATCATGGGCAAGATGCTCACCGTCACCTGCGGGGCCAAGATGGCCGGCTTCATCGTGGGCGCCAAGTGCCCCATCGCCATGGTCAGCCGCGGCTCCAGCCCGGAGGAGAAGTTCCTCTCTATCGTGCTGGCCACCGCCGCCGCCCGGTAAACGCTTAACCTGCCAAATACGCAGCAGCCCCAGCGGGTCCTCCGCCGGGACTGCTCTTGCTTTGCAGCTCCTTGTGTGATAAAATGGGCGGCAGAAATTCAAAGGAGAATCGCCATAGGTCTTACCGCACAGCTCCCGATCCTGTTTCTGATCTTGCTCATCATTGATCTGGAGCAAAAAGAGCAAAAAATAGCTCCCGTTTATCGTTGTAACGGGGATCATGGCCGCGGGGGGTCATCGTTCTGGGCTATTTATGGTTCACGTCGCCAATGTAGAGCGCAGCGGACCGCCGCATGGAAAAGAAAGAGCTCCCACCTCCGGGTGGGAGCTCTTATTTCAGGCATCTGCTACGGCTCCCGGACGGTGCCGCCGTCCACGATGACGCTGCCGTAGTCGGTCACCAGACTGTCCAGGCCGCCGGAAACGATGACCTCGCCGCCGGTGATGACGATATCGCCCTCCCCCAGCCACAGGCCCTGAGGCAGCGTCACCGTGCCGCCGGTGATCTCCACCCTGCCCCGCTCCACGGCGCAGGTCCCGCCTACGGCGAGCGCGCCGGCCCTGACCATAAGCGTGCCGTTTTGTATCCACAGCCCGTCCGTGCAGGTGAGGGAGCCGCCATCCACCAGCAGCAGCCCCGCCTCCCCGGCGTTGCTGCCCATGGCCACCCCTTCCTCTCCAGTAAGGGTGACCTCCGCGCCGTCCGTCACCGTCAGCAGCGGAGCCCGGACGCCGCCCCAGCCCCAGATGCTCAGCCGCTTCGCCGTCAGGGACCCGGGGCCGGCGATCAGCATACCGGTCCCGGCGATCTCCTCCGTGAAGGTGCTGCTGCCCTGCAGCGCAAGCCACAGGGCGCCCCACGCCGCCAATCCGGGGAGTTCGGCGTCCGTCAGGGTCAGGGTGCCGGCAAAGTACCGGCCCTCCGCCGCCCGGAACGTCAGGCCATCCCACCTCAGGCCTGAGCCTGCCGCCCAGTCCTCCGAGTAGTCGGTATGGCAATAGGGGCTGCCCGCGTCCTCCGCCCGAAGCACCTGCGCGCCGTCCCCCCGGACCTCCGCGCCCTTCAGATCCGCCGCAGTGAAGGAGCCCGCGCCGGCCTCCACCACGGTCCCGTCGGGCAACTCACCGGCCAGACAGCCGGTCCCTCCGCTGAGGACCACCGCGGAGGCGTCAGACAGTTCGTCCATCAGAGTCACGCCGTCCCGCAGCACCAGCCGCGCCGCGCGCTCCACCCGCCGGGCCAGCAGAGTGCCGCCGGCATTGAGGGCGTCGCCGCCGTTCAGGGCCAGCTGATTCGTGTACACCGCGCCATCCAGCACCGCCAGCGCCGGGGCATCGGCACCCTCGTTGGGCCGCAGGTCCAGCCGGGGGCAGCGGAGGGTCACGCCGTCATCCACCATCAGGGCAGGCAGGTCGAAGCCGCTGCCGCCGCAGGCGATGGCCCGGTCCACCGTCAGCGTCCCGGATCCGGTGAGGAGCACGCAGCCGAAGCCTTCCAGACAATCGTACTCCCCGCCGGTCAGCGTGCAGTCGCCGACGATGTTCAACCGCAGCAGGCCCCCGGCATCCGGGTAGAGATTGGGAACGGCGCAATTGTCGGCGGTGATGGTGAAGGCGTGGTACAGCTCGCCGTTCCATGCGATCTGGCCATAGCTCGCCTCCTGAGTAAGGCCGGGGTCGAGGTCTTTCAGATAGACTCCCTCGCCCAGGGCCCCCTCCAGGATCAGATTTATGTCGCCTCCGTCGGGCAGGTGGATGGAATGGCTCTCCCCAACACCCGCATAGGCCCAAGCCGCATTGGGAAGGTCCTCCCCTTGGAACCGCTCCGCCGCGCCGCTGCGTTCCCCTGCTTCTGCATAGATGCGGCAGGCCTCCGGCAGGTCCTCCGCCGCCGGCAGGCCGGAGGGCCCCGGGCTGTCCGTGGGCGACACAATGGGGTCGATGGTCCGGATAGGGTCCGGAGCCTGGGTGGAGCTCTCCACCGGGGCGCTCCCGCCATCGCAGGCCGCCAGCGTCAGCAGGGCCAGCACCAGCAGGGCCGCCGCGAATGGTCTCATGTGCGTCCCCTCCTTTTTCTCTATTTTACCAGTTGCTTCCGGGAAAAGCAAGGAAAACCCGCCGCACAGGGGGCAAAAAGACCGCCCCGGCCTGTTGTGGCAGGCCGGGGCGGTCCTTATACAGAATGCTTCAGGGGCGCTTGACGCTCAGGTTCAGCGCGAGTCCCGCCACGGCCAGAGCCAGCAGCAGCACAAAAGGCGCCGCAAAGCCGCCGAACGCGGCGGTGAACGCCGAGCTGAAGGTGGGGCTGGAGCCATAGGAGAGGCCGAAAAGGCACAGGCCCACGATGCACAGCGGCAGAGAGCCCAGCAGCGCCGCCAGAGAGGCGGAGGCCCCTACGGACACGGTCAGGTCCCGGGCAAAGCTGATGGCGGAGTTGCCCACCGCGCCCAGAAAGGCCAGGCACAGGAAGGCCCGCCAGAAGGTGAACTGCCGCACCATCTCACCGGTGGTGGTCATGTCGCCGAAGACATCCAGCAGCAGCTTGGGCACGGCCATGTTCAGCACGGCTGAGTAGATATACGCCACCTCGGGGAAGGTCTTGACAGCAGGGCCGCCTGAGAGATGCCCACGCCGGGAATGGCGGTGCAATAGGTGCAGGCAATAAAGGTAGGTGCATGGACGGCATAGCCCTTGTCGCGGGCGGCGGCCAGCACGTTGCGCAGCAGGGCAATGCAAACCATCATGCCGATGCCCCAGTGGATGTAGTTCAGGATCCAGCCAACAGCCACCAGCAGCACGAAGGCCTGCTTCCAGTTGTTGGGGAGCAGGCTACCTTGCGGATCAGCTTCTGCACCGGGGGAGAAATGGCAATCACGTTGCCGGTAATCATGATCAGGCTCATCTGCATGGCGAAGGTCAGCAGGCTCCAGAAACCGCCGACCCAGCTGTTCATCAGGCTCATCTTTCCGTCCGCAGAATCGACGAAGATGGGGCAGCCGGTAAAGATGATGGCGAGGATGGCCACAAGGATCGTCAGGATGAAGGCAAAGACCATGGCGTTGGGGGTCCAGCGGTCAAAGAACCGCATAAACCCGTCGCCGAAGGATTTTTTGGCGGGCTGGTCGTTCTCGGTATTTTTCATCATAATGTTTGTCTCCTCTTCTCAAAGATTCCTTTCTTACGGGGGAGAGGCCGGCCGGTTGACCGACCCATGCGATTTGTCAGGTATAGCTTCTGGGTGCGCCGAGGCCCATCATCTCGCGGGCCTGCGCGGGGGTGGCCACCGGACGGCCGATCTCTCTGGCGATGCGGACGGCCCGCTCCACCATCTCGGCGTTGTCCTTCAGCAGGCGGCCCTTGCTGTAGAAGCAGTTGTCCTCCAGACCCACGCGGACGTTGTGGCCCAGCAGCAGGCCGGCGGTGATCATGGGGATCTGGGGCGCGCCGATGCCGATGATGTTCAGCATGGCGTCGCGGGGCAGCAGCTGAGATGCCTCGATCAGCGACGTGACGGAGGGCGTCAGGCCGTTGCCGCCAAAGAGGATGGACCCCCAGTGGGGACCGGGCACCTCTTTGAGCTGGAGCACCCGGCGCAGCATCTTGATGCCGTACAGGCCGAACAGCTCGTACTCGGGCTTGATGCCATACTCCTCCATGGCGTTGAGCATTTCAACGGCGTCCTCGGGCTGCATGACATAGTGGTGCTGGCGCAGCTCGTCCTCGTCCCGGCCGGTGAGGGGGGGCAGGCGCTTTTTGTACACGACCTTGGCATAGTCCAGCATCAGGTCCACGGAGGCCACCTCGGGCCGGGCGGGCAGGCAGGCCCGCATGGGGGCGTAAAGACCCCGTCGGGGGATACCATTTTTCCGCCCATGGCGGTGTTGTTGATGATCAGATCAGGGCAGCGCTCGCGGATGCGGCGGTTGATCTCCATATAGAGCTCCGGATCGGAGGAGACCTCCCCCAGCCGGTCCGGCTGGCGGGCGTGGAGATGCACCATGGACGCACCGGCGTTATAGGCGTCTACGGCCTGCTGCACCTGCTTGTCCACGGTCTCGGGCAGGTTGGGATTGACCTCCTTGCCCTGAAAGCTGCCGGTGATGGCGCAGGTGATGATGGCGGGGGCAAAGCCCTCCAGTCCGCCCTTGTACACCTTCTCCACATAGCTGACAGTGTCGCGGTAGTCGTTGAGTAAGTAGCCAGTCATTTTTACAGTCTCCTTTCTTTCGTTGCTTACAGCTCAGGGAGCGGAAAGCGCTTCAGATTCTCCTTGCAGAACTCGGCTCTGCCGTTCTCGATGTCCTTGACGATGGAAACGATCGCGTCATTAAAGGGGGTGTCGATCCCATAGCGGTCCCCCTCGCTGGTGACGAAGCCGTTGATCCTGTCGATCTCCGTGCGCCGCTTCCCATGCTTCAGATCCATCAGCATACTTGCGATCCCGGTCTTGTTGTCCCCGGGGATGATCGTGGTGATCATCTCCATAAAATGCGTTAGGCCCTCTTCAGAATCGAAATCGCAGATGTCTGCGGGATCCTCCCCGTGGAAGGGCGGCATCTTCACGCCGGCGGCCTTGCGTACCCTGCCGCACTCCCGGGCCACAAAGGCGGAGTAACGGTCAAAGGGGCTCTCCCGCAGGGCCTCGTAAAAGGTGATGCCCAGCGCGGTGGACATGCCGCTGATGGTGCTGTTCACCATCAGCTTGAACCACCTGGCCCCCATGAGATTGTCGGTGATCAGCGTATTGCCCATGCACCCGAGGACCTCGGCTACGGTCCGGATGCGCGGGGTGATACTGCCGTCCACCTCGCCAATCTCAAACAGCGGGTAGGCGGGGGTCGTCAATCACCGTATTGAGCACAGAGGCCCCCGGACCCGTCAGACCGGCAGACCACATCATGATGCCGCCTACGGTCCGCTCCGGGCCGAAGAGCTCCCCCACAGAGGGCTCGGGCACCCCGTTCTGCAGGGTACACACAGTGCTGCCGCTGTGGAGATGGGGCTTCAGCCTTTCGGCCGCGTCCTGATTGACGGTCTGCTTGGTCATCAGAAACACCAGATCGTAGGTGCCCTCCATGTTCTCTGGCAGCACCGCACGGACCGGGATGACTGTCTTCAAGGTACCGGTGATGCAGGCGCCTTCCCTGGCCATCATGTCCACATGCCGGGGGTCTGCGTCCACCAGAGTCACGTCCAATCCGCTCCGGGTCAGCAGTGCGCCCAGCACCATTCCCATGGAGCCTGCTCCGTAAACGGCAATCTTCATAGCGTGTTGTCTCCTTTTTCCTCTCGAAAATTCGGCCTTGCCGTATTCACCGCAGGATCATCAGATCAGCATGAGCTTTCTTGCTTCCGCTTCCAGATCCTTGCGAAAATCAGGATGCGCGATGGCAATAAGGGCGTGTACCCGCTCGCGGACGGTCCGGCCGCGCAACTGGGCAATGCCGTATTCCGTCACCACATAGTCCACCAGATTGCGGGAAATGGACACCACCGCCCCCGGCGTCAGCTGGGTCTTGATCTTGGACACCGTGCCGTGCCTCGCCGTAGAGGGGAAGGCCAGGATCCCGCGCCCGCCCTTGGAGTGCATCGCGCCGTAGGCGTAGTCTGTGGCGCCGCCCGTACCGGAGAACTGCATGGAACCAATACTCTCGCTGCACGCCTGACCGGTCAGGTCCATCTCCAGCGTGGTGTTGACGGACACCATATTGTCATTCCGGGCGATCACCTCGGGGGCGTTGCCGTAGCTGGCCCGCACCATATAAGTCCACGGGTCCTGAGCCAGTGTATCTTACAGCGCCTGATCGCCCAGCGCGAACACGCTCACATGGCGGCCCTTGTTGAGGTTTTTCCGCTCTCCGGTGATCACGCCGGCCCGGATGAGCTCCCCCATCGCGGAGGTAAACATCTCCGTGTGCAGACCGAGGTCCCGCTTGTCCCGCAGAGCCTCCGCCACTGCGTTGGGCATGGCCCCGATACCCCGCTGGATGCAGTCCCCGTCATGAATGAGGGAGGCCACATACTCGCCGATGGTCCGTTCCACCGGCCCGATCTCCGGCGAAGGAATGGTGCAGATAGGATAATCCACCTCCACCAAATAGTCCGCCCGCTCGATGGGCACGTCCACCATGCCGCAGGTTCTGGGCAGGTTCGGATCGACCTCGAAGATCACCGTCTTCGCCTGCTCCATGGCCTCCATCTCGAACATGAGGCAGAGAGGAATCTGCACCTGACCGTGCTCATCCATGGGCGTTACCGCGCAGGCGAACACGTCCGGGGGGCACACTTCCATCAGGCGGATGAGCGCGTCGTGCAGGTTCCCGGGGCAGTAGGTGGAGTTCCCCACCTTGGCTCCCGCCCGCAGCCCTGCGCCGAACATGATGCCGCCGCTGGTGATATGTCCCTGCATGGCCGGGTCCGTCTGGAAGGGGAAGGACCCCTCCAGCCCGGAGAACACCGTCACCTCCTCTACCGGGGGGCGATGGTGTGCAGGGCGTTCAGGGTGGCGTTGGGCACGCTGGCCGCAGCCCCCAGCACCACGAAGTCCCCCGACTTGATCACTGCGAGGCACTGCTCCAGCGTGCGCTGTTTCTCCTTTTATATCGTTTGATAATCCATTTGTCGTCCGGACCGGTCTCTCCCAGCCTGTCTCCGCCCCGCCTGCGCATGCGGTGCGGCTGCCTTTTCCGGCCCGGCCTCCTTTTGTCTCAGTTTGCAGCTGCGTCTTTATGTATAGGCAAGCAGCATGCCAACTGCTTTCTTTGGCTATTTTAGCGGTTTGCAGTAGAAAACGTAGCAAATATTCCACATTCGTCCTGTGGAATATTTGCTACGTCGAATTTTTTCTACATTCAAATTTCTTCCCCTGCAGCGCCGGCCTCCGCGGCCCGCAGCTTCTTGTAGATCAGGGTACGATCCACCTCCAACAGTCTGGCCGCCATGGTCACGTTCCCGTTGCAGTGCTGAATGGCCTGCTGGATATACCGGGTCTCAAAGGCCGCCCGCGCCGACTTCAGGGAACTCACCGGCTGCTGCCCCTCCCCGGCAGAGGTCCTCTGGCGGTCCTCCGCCCCGGCGCTGGGCAGGATCTCCAGCGTCGGCCGTTCAATGCCGTCGGTCACCACCATCCGCTCCACCACATTGCGCAGCTCCCGGATGTTTCCCGGCCAGCCATACTGCAGGAACTGGTCCAGC
The DNA here is from genome assembly GCA_934667095.1 of uncultured Oscillospiraceae bacterium. Classification (GTDB taxonomy): domain Bacteria; phylum Bacillota; class Clostridia; order Oscillospirales; family Oscillospiraceae; genus Enterenecus. The sequence continues at coordinate 20,890 of CAKULE010000008.1, forward strand.
TGCCGCTGGCTCAGGGTCACCTGCTTTTTGTACTTCTGGTTGTAGGTGTTTACAAAATGCTGCGCCAGCGGCACGATGTCCTCCTTCCGCTCCCGCAGGGGCGGCAGCTTGACCGGGATCACGTTCAGCCGGTTAGTACAGGTCCTCCCGGAAGCTCCCATTGCGGACCATCTGGTACAGGTCCCGGTTGGTGGCGCAGATCACCCGCACATCCACCTTGATGTTCTGGGTGCTCCCCACCCGGCGGATCTCCCCCTCCTCCAGAAAGCGGAGCAGTTTGGACTGAAGGGCTTTCGGCACCTCGCCGATCTCATCCAGAAACAGGGTCCCCCCGCTGGCTACCTCGATCAGCCCGGTGTGCCCCTTCGCGTTGGCCCCGGTAAAGGCCCCCTTCTCATAGCCGAACAGCTCTGACTCGATGAGGTTTTCCGGGATGGAGCCGCAGTTCATCGGCACGAACAGCCTGTCCCGCCGCTGGCTGTAATGGTAGAGATATTTGGCCATGACTTCCTTGACGGTGCCGGTCTCGCCGGTGATGAGCACCGTGCTGTCGCTGTCGCTCAGTTCCCGGCACATCTCGCAGATGCGTTTCATCCGCTCCGAGGCGGCGATGAGGCTCCGCTCCTGCCCCTCCTCCTGAAGATAGCTCACCAGCTTGCCGATCTTCTGGTTGCTACTCTCCATCTCCGCCAGCGAGCACTTGAAGGCGTCCAGCAGGCCGTAGTCTCTGGTGTAGGTGACGGTATAGCTCACCTGGCCGTCCGGCGCCAGATAGGGTGTGGAGGTGGAAAAGAAAAATTCGCCTCGCTTGGTACGCAGCAGGCCGCTTTGGGTCTTGCGCTCCCGCAGGCACTCCACAATGGTGGAGCGGTTGTATACACCCTTTCCCACCAGATCGCCTGCCCGCCGGCCCACGATCTCTTCCAGCGGGACCTCCAGATTGTTCTCCGCATTGCGGGAGGCCGCAAGGACCCTGCCCTCGCCGTCCGTCACCATGATGTCGTCGATGCAGCCAAAAATGGCGCCGCTGACAGCTCCCTCGTCCACGCTGTCCACTGCGTAGACGCCGTGATAGATCTCCTTCATGGGTATGCCTCCCTCTCCATGCTTCGCCTGTGTCCCTCTATTTCCGCCGTCTTGTCAAATCATTTTTCCGGACAAAAGGCCCGCCGGCAGACAGCCGGCGGGCCTTTTGATTCATTTGGAGCGAGTCAGACCCCATCACTTGTGGGTGTTCAGCACGTCCTTGTTCTTCACGAAATACTCCACGCCGGAGTACAGAGTGGTGGCGGCAATGACGATGATGCACACCCAGCCCAGCCAGTCGGGAATGGGCAGATGCATCAGGCACAGGCACACCATGGTGGAGAAGGTCTTGACCTTTCCGGACCAGCCGGCGGCAATGACCCGGCCGTTGTCCACGGCCACCAGCCGCAGACCGGACACGGCGAACTCCCGGGCCATGACGATGACCAGCGCCCACGCAGGGAAGCGGCCCATGGCGCAGAAGCAGATCATGGAGGTGAGCACCAGCACCTTGTCCGCCAGCGGGTCCATGAACTTGCCGAAGTCGGTGACCTGATTATAGTGCCGGGCGATGTAGCCGTCGGCAAAATCGGTGACGCTGGCGACGATGAAGATGATGAGGGCCACGATGTTGTTGCCCACGAAGTCCAGATGCCACATCAGCAGGTAAATGGGGATCAGAATGACCCGCAGCAGGGTCAGCTTGTTGGCAGTATTCATTGTTCAGTCTCCTTTTCTGGGTCATTCCTCGATCTCGCCGGTTAGGTCGCCGTCGGTCACGCCGGTGATGCGCACCCACACGAACTCCCCCGCCGGGATGATGTCTGCCGCGGTGAAGAGCACCCGGCCATCGATATCCACCGAGTCGGCGTAGGTGCGGCCCACGTAGCAGCCCTCCCCGGCGTCAAAGCCCTCGCACAGGACCTCCATGCAGGTGCCCAGCCGGGCCTCGTTGTACTCGTCCATGATGCGGGACTGGAGGTCGCACACCAGCTCCACCCGGCGCGCGGCCACCTCCGGGTCCACCTGGTTTTCCATAGCGGCAGCCAGAGTGCCCTCCTCCGGGGAGAACTGGAACACCCCCGCCCGCTGGAGCTTCTGCTCCCGCAGGAACTGGCACAGCTCCTCAAATTCCTCCTCCCCCTCGCCGGGCAGGCCGCAGATGAGGGAGGTGCGGAGCACCACGTCGGGCATGGCGGCGCGCAGCTTAGCGAAGAGGGTCTCGATCTCCGCTTTGGTGCTGCGGCGGCGCATGGCCTTGAGGATGCCGTCGTTGGCGTGCTGGATGGGGATGTCCAGATAGTGGACGATCTTGCGCTCATGGGCGATGACGTCAATGAGTTCGTCGGTCACCGCCTCGGGGTAGAGGTAGTGCAGACGGATCCAGTGGAAGGGCAGCCTGCACAGCTCCCGCAGCAGCCCGGCCAGGCTGGTGCCGTCCTTCCGGTCCCAGCCGTAGCGGGTGATATCCTGGGCGATGACGATGAGCTCCTTCACGCCCTGGTCGGCCAGTTCCTTCGCCTCCGCCAGCAGGGCCTCCATGCTGCGGCTGCGGTAGCGGCCCCGGAGCTTGGGGATGATGCAGAAGGCGCAGCCGTTGCTGCAGCCCTCGGCGATCTTCAGGTAGGCGGTGTAGCCGGGGGTGGTAACCATGCGCTCCCCATCGTCATAGGCGGAGGCAATGGGGGCGAAGTGCTCTGCCCGCTCCCCTGCCGTCAATTCCTGAATAGCGGCCACCACGTCGGTATAGCTGCCGGTGCCCAGCATGCCGTCCACCTCGGGCAGCTCCCTGCGGATGTCGTCGGGGTACCGCTGGGTCAGGCAGCCGGCCACCAGCAGCTTGCCCAGCCTGCCCTGAGCCTTCAGCTGGCCCAGCTCGATGATGTTGTCGATGGCCTCGCTCTTGGCGGCCTCGATAAAACCGCAGGTGTTGAGCACCGCCACGTCGGCGCCGTCGGGCTCCCCAGTGACCGTGTAGCCCGCCGCCTGACAGAGGGCCATCATCTGCTCGGTATTCACCAGATTTTTGGCGCAGCCCAGAGAAATAAATGCAACTTTCACAAAGATCGCTCCTTAAACGTTCCTCATATCCCGGTCACAGCCAACTGACCCGCCCCTCCCGGCGGGGGGGCATCTTTGGCGACTGGTCGGGCCAGCCCAGGCTGACGGCGGCCACGAACTCCCCCTTGTCCGGGGCAAAGGCCTCCCGTAGCTCTCCGCCGAAGCCCATGCGCTGGGGCGCGGACATCCAGCAGGTGCCCAGCCCCTCGGTCCAGGCCCCCAGCAGGAGGTTCTCGATGGCGGCGGACACGCTCTGCATGGCGCCGTCCCGGTCAGGGTAGCCATCCTTCAAAAAGTATACTAGCACGCACACCGGCGCACCCCCCAGCTTCACCAGAAAGCTTTCGGTCTCTTTCACCGTCTCAGGGTGGCTGGCGAAGCGATCCTTCAGCACCGGGCGGAACTTCTCCGTCACCCGGACCATGATCTCCCGCAGGCGGGCCATGGCCTCCGGTGAGCGGAGCACCACAAAGTGCCAGTGCTGCAAATTGATGGCCGACGGCGCCGCCGCGGCACACTCCAGCACCCGCTCCAGCACCTCATCGGGCACCGGGTCGCTCTTATATTTCCGTACGCTACGGCGGGTCAGCAAACACTCTCTCGCGTCCATGGGGCAGTCCCTCCTATTCATAATCTATCTCGCCCAGCCGCTCCAGCGCGGCGGAGATCTCCTCCCAGCCGTAGCCCCGGCGGGCCAGAAAGTCGGACACCCTTTTCAGATTCTCCCGGGTGGGCGGCTGGCCATGGAGCTTCCTCTCTGCTAACCGGTACAGGTCCTCGCCGCCGCGCTCCCGGCCGGCCAGGGCCTCGTCCCACAGTTCCCGGGGCACTCCCCGGCGGTACAGCTCGTCCCGCAGCTTCCGCTCCCCAAAACCCTTACCGCCGTAGTGGCGGACGATGGCCTCGGCATAGGCCCGGTCATCCAGCAGGCCCAGCCGCTCCATGCGGTCGGCGGCGGCCTCCGCCTGGATCAGGAGGGCCTCCCGCTCCGCGGCCAGCGCCTCCGGGTCGAGATCCGGACCGGGCTCCTCCTCCGGCTTGCGCCGGCGGCGGGGCGGGGTGGTGAGCTTGTCCACCAGTTCCCGTCTGGACATGCTTCGGGCGGACAGCAGATCTGCTGCCCGCTCGTTCAGTTTACTCTGTCCGGCGGCAGCCGTCAAGGCCGTCGCCTCCTGTTCGCTCAATTCCTGCCCCTGGTAGAGGGACAGCCTGACCACGTCCCCCTCGCTGACCCGCAGGAGGGAGCCGTCCTCAAACCATACCAGCCACCGTCCCTGCTTGTGCCTGGACGGCTCCAGCTTCTCAATTCTCATCCTTCAAAGTCGTCGGCGGACACATCCACCGCCCGACCGGCGGCCCGGGCCGCGATCTGGGACTGGCGGCTCATCAGCTTGAAGGAGTTGGCCCGGATCTCGGCCTCGATCTGCTCGGCCACGTCGGGGTGCTCCACCAGATACTTCTTCACGGCATCCCGGCCCTGACCCACCCGGGTCTCCCCCATGGAGAACCAGGAGCCCGACTTCTGGAGGATGTCCAGCTTCACGGCAAGGTCCACCAGCTCGCCCAGCTTGGAGATGCCCTCGCCGTACATGATCTCGAACTCCGCCTCCCGGAAGGGGGGCGCCACCTTATTCTTCACGATCTTGGCCCGGGTGCGGCTGCCCACCACCTCGGAGCCGTTCTTGATGGCCTCCACCCGGCGCACCTCGATGCGCACGGAGGAGTAAAACTTCAGCGCCCGGCCGCCGGTGGTGACCTCCGGGTTGCCGTAGACCACGCCCACCTTTTCCCGCAGCTGGTTGATGAAGATGACGATGCAGTTGGTCTTGGAGATGGAACCCGCCAGCTTCCGCAGGGCCTGACTCATCAGCCGGGCCAGCAGGCCCACATGGCTGTCGCCCATGTCGCCCTCGATCTCAGCCCGGGGGGTCAGGGCGGCCACGGAGTCCACTACCACCACATCGATGGCGCCGGAGCGCACCAACGCCTCGCAGATCTCAAGGCCCTGCTCGCCGGTGTCCGGCTGGGAGATGAGCATGGAGTCGATATCCACGCCCAGAGCCCGGGCGTAGGTGGGGTCGAGGGCGTGCTCGGCATCGATAAAGGCCACCTCTCCGCCCCGCTTCTGGGCCTCGGCCACGATGTGGAGGGCCAGTGTGGTCTTGCCGGAGGACTCGGGACCATAAATTTCGATGATGCGCCCCTTGGGAACACCGCCGATGCCCAGCGCGATGTCCAGCGACAGGGAGCCGGTGGGGATGGCCTCCACCTGAAGGTGGCTGTTCTCGCCCAGCCGCATGATGGAGCCCTTGCCGAACTCCCGCTCGATCTGGGCGATGGCGGTGTCCAGCGCCTTCTTCTTGTCGGACGCGGGGGCCGCGCTCTCCACGCTCGTCTTCTTCTCTGCCATTACGATCATCCTTCCCGCCGGTCTCGCCGGCCCAAACTCTTTGGTCAATCCAATATTACTGCACGCCACCCTCTACCACGCGCCAGTGGCCGCCAGGGTCCTGCGTGGTGACGATGCCGCCATAGCCCCCCCCGGCGAGGATGTACTCCACCGCAGGGGCCTGGTCATATCCGATTTCAAACACCAGCCGGCCACCCCGGCCCAGCGCGCGCTTCCACTGGCCGGCGATAGACCGGTAGAAGTCCAGCCCATCGGCACCGCCGTCCAGCGCCATCCGGGGCTCATACTCCCGGACAGAGGGGTCCAGCCCCGCCAGATCCCCGGTGGGAATGTAGGGTGGGTTGGAGATGATGAGGTCGAAATCGCCGAGCAGCGGCGGGGGCGGCTCCAGGGCGTTCACCCGGGCGGTGCTCACCCGGCCGGTCAGGCCGCAGCGGCGGACGTTCTGGCGGCAGACCCGCAGGGCGTCCTCCGACCACTCGGCCAGCACCACCTGAGCGTCCTGCCGCTGGCTGGCGATGGCCAGCCCGATGCAGCCGCTGCCGGCGCACAGGTCCAGCACCCGGACCTCTCCGGGGCGGTCCTTCAGAAATTCCAGCCCGCGGTCCACCACGGTCTCGGTGTCCGCCCGGGGGATGAGCACGTCCCGGCTGATGTCCAGCGTCAGGCCATAGAACTCCCACTCGCCCAGAATGTAGGCCACCGGCTCCCCCGCCAGGCGACGGGCCAGCAGCTCCCGGAAGCGGGCGCACACCTGATCGGAGGCGTAGAGGGGCAGGTCCCGCAGGAGGGCCTCCCGACTCTTGTCCGCGGCGAAGGCCAGCAGCTCCCGGGCCTCCAGCTGGGCGGCCTCCACCCCCGCCGCGCGCAGGGCCCGGCGGGCGTCCAGATAAAGATTATTATAGGTATCCGCCACGACCGCTCACCACCGGTCGGCGCCCTGCTCCTCAGGCAGCACCTGAGACAGGGCGGTGATGGCCACCTCGATCATGGAGTCGTCCGGCTCGAAGGTGGTGAAATTCTGCATCCACATGCCGGGGGCCCGGAGAGCGCGGCACAGGGGCGTGTCGTGGGCGCCCACATAGCGGTTGAACTCATAGGTCACGCCGCAGATGATGGGCAGCAGCAGCAGATGCAGCAGCATCCGCAGGAAGGTGTTCTCAATGTGCAGGGGCGTAAAGATCACGATGGAGAGGAAGATGGACACGATGATGACCACGAACAGGAAGCTGGTGCCGCAGCGGGGATGGTGCCGGGGCTGGATACGGACGTTCTCCACCGTCAGGTCCAGGCCGTTCTCGTAGCAGTAGATGGTCTTGTGCTCCGCGCCGTGATACTGGAACACCCGGTGGATCTCCTTCAGCTTGGAGCAGAGGTATAAGTACAGGAGAAAAATGACCACCTTCAGCGCCCCCTCCAGCACCGCCCGGAACCACAGGGGCATGGTCTTCCACGCCAGCGCGATCAGCCCCGTCAGGGCCGTGGGCAGCAGGATGAACAGGGCGATGGAAAACGCCACGCCCAGCACCGCGCCGATGGTGACGATCAGGGAGTTGGCCTTTTCCTCGGAAAAGTGCTCGCTGATCCACTTGTCCAGCCCGGTGGGCTCCTCCGTCGGCTGGGAGCCGTCGTCCGACAGCTCTGCCGAGCGCATCAGCGCCTTCACGCCGTTGACCATGGACCCGCAGAACACGAACACGCCCCGGATAAAGGGCAGCGCCTTCCAGCCGGTACGCTTCTTTACCGGCTCGGTCTCCACGCTGAGCTCGCCGTCCGCCTTGCGGACCACCACGCAGCGCTTTTCCGGCCCCTGCATGAGGATGCCCTCGATGAGGGCCTGTCCGCCGCAGGTGGTCTTGAATTTTGTCTCACAGCTCACGCCGTCTTTCTTTGCCATTGGGCGATCTCCTTTTGAGATGATTCTATCAGATACATTGGAAAAAAGCAAGAGAAAATTCGAACTTTTGTTCTATTCATTCCTGTTGCTCCTTCTCAGGCAGCCACACCGTCACCACGCAGCCGCCGCCGGGGGCGTTGTCGATATCCAGCCGGCCGCCGTGGTAGCCCACGATCTCCTCGCACACGGCGAGGCCAATGCCGGAGCCCCGGGCCTTGGAGGAGCCCTTATAGAACTTGTACTTCACATAGGGCAGCTCGTCCTCGGGCACGCCGGGGCCGTAGTCCCGGATGCGGATGACGATCCAGCCCTCCTGTTCGTCGATAGACACGTCCACCCGGCCGCCGGAACCGCCGTGCTTGTCCGCGTTGTCCAGCAGATTGCAGAACACCTGCCGCAGGCGAGCGGGGTCGCCGTCGATGGGGGCGAACTCCCGGGGGCATTCGGTGTAGTTCAGCTCCAGACCCTTGCGGCGGAAGAACTCCCGGTAGGTGTACACCGCGTCCTCCAGCTCGGCCTTGATGTCCAGCGGCTCCACGGAGAGGTTGAACCGCCCTGTCTCGATGCGGGAGAACTCCAGCAGCTCCTCCACCATGTTGGTCAGCCGCCGGGCCTCGCTCACCACGATGCCCAGGCCCTTGCGGACGTCCTCCGGCTCGGTGACCTCGCCGTTGTAGAGGGTCTCCGCCCAGCCGTTGATGGCGGTGAGAGGGGTGCGCAGCTCGTGAGACACGGAGGAGATGAACTCGTTCTGAGTCTTCTCCGCCCGATCGATCTTCAGAGACATGTCATTGATGGCGTCGATGAGCTCGCCCATCTCGTCGTCCGACTTCTTCTCCATCTGGACGCCGTAGCTGCCGGCGGCAATGCGCCGGGCGGTCTCGGTCACCCGGGAGACGGGGTCTAGAATACGGCGGATGAAGGAGGAGGAGTAGAGCCCGATGCTCAACAGGATCAGGACGGCCAGCCCGCCTGCCATGGCAGTGAGAATGGCCATCTGCCGGTTGATGAGGCGGATGGAGCTCACCATGCGCACCACCCCCACCACCGCGCCGTTGTACACGATGGGGGCGGAGGCGGCAATGATGGAGTCCTGCGTGGCAGGGTCCTTCCCCTGCCACGAATTGGGCCGCTGGGTGGCAATGGCCCGTTCCACGTCCTCGGTGCCGGGGTAGCCGCCGGAAATGTCCATCAGGGAGGACATAAGGATGCGCCCGCCGGAGGTGAGGAACTGCACCTCGATGATGTTCTTCTCCTGGAACTGGTTGATGTACTGTCGGGCGGCATAGCGGTAGCTGCTCTCAGTATAGCTCTGGAACATGTCGGCCACGGTCTGGGTGCGGCTCTCCAGTGAAGCCATGACCGTGGAGGTGTAGTAGCTGTACATGGAGACGGTGAAGACCGCTACCGTCACCGCCAGGATGAAAAAGGCGGCGGCCAGCGTGTTGATGAGCCAGCGGCGGCGGATGACGCCGCTGCGGCGCTTTCTGCGTTCCCGGGCCTGCTCGGTCTCGCCGCCCGCCGGGCCCTGCCCGGGCCGCTTCGGTTTTCCTGCCATGCCGCTGCCTCCCTTCCGTTTGTTTTGTAATGGTCAGATCACAATGCCCGCATCAGTTCCACTTGTAGCCGAAGCCCCACACAGTGGTGAGGTAGGCGGGATTCTGGGGGTCGTCCTCCAGCTTGATGCGCAGCCGGCGGATGTTCACGTCCACGATCTTCAGCTCTCCCGCATAGCCCTTGCCCCACACGGCCTCCAGAATCTCCTCCCGGGAGAGGGCGCGGCCGGGGTTCTCCATAAACAGCTTGACCACAGCGTACTCCACCTGCGTCAGCTTCAGCCGCTGGCCGTTCTTCTCCAGCGTACGGTTGCGGGTGTTCAGCAGGAAGGGCGGGTGGCTGATCTCACCGGCGTCCATGGGTATCTCGCTGCCTGCCCGGCGGTAGAGGGCGTCCACCCGGGCGGTGAGCTCCGCCGGGGAGAAGGGCTTGGTAACGTAGTCGTCCGCGCCGGTCATCAGGCCGGTAACCTTGTCCATCTCCTGCGTGCGGGCGGTGAGCATGATGATGCCGATGCGGGGGTTGCCCGCCCGGATGCGGCGGCAGACCTCAAAGCCGTCCATCTCGCCGGGGAGCATGATGTCCAGCAGGGCCACCTTGGTGTCCGGGTTCTTCCGGATCTGCTCCAGCGCCTCCTCCCCGGTGCCGGCCTCGATGGTCTCGTAGCCGGCCCGCTTCAGGTTGATGACCACGAAGCTGCGGATATTGTCCTCATCCTCAAGGACCAGAACCTTTTTCATGGGGCTTCCTCCTTACTCGGACCAAGCCGTGGTGATAAGATTGAACTGCCGGGACACGCCGGCGTTGTCCAGCCCGCAGTCCCAGACGCTGTCGTCCAGCGAGGCGCAGTAGATGGCGGAACTCTCCTCCCGCAGGAGGAACCGGCCGAACATGTTGGCCCGGGTCTTCCGGTTGTCCCCGGTGAGGCGATAAATGGTCAGGAAGGGCACAGGTTCGGTGCCTTCCTGATTGGGGTTGGGCCAGTAGTAGAAGATCACGGCCCGCTCGCCCCGGATGGCGCGGCTGTCATCCCGGCCTACGGTGATGCTCCCCAGCCAGCCGCCAGGGATGGAGAAGTACCAGCCGTCGCTGACGGAGTGGTAGGTGGCCCCCACCACGGCGCCCGTGCCGCTGCTGTCAAACTGCCGCCAGTAAATAATGTAGTAGCCGGAGTCCGCAGAGGGGTCTGTGCTGGGCGCCAGCACCGGCACAGGGATCTCCTGCACGCCGTCCCGGTTGATGTCAGCGGCGGCCACGGCGGTGTAGTACCGGATGGTGGACTGGCTGACCCCCAGATCCGGGTCGCGGGTCACGTTGCGCAGGCTGGTCCCGTCCAGCGTCAGGATATCGGTGAGCACGCCGCCCTCAATGGCGCAGGTGACATATACGCCGGGGGCGCCGTCGGACAGGAAGCCCGCCCGGCTGGCGGTGACGCTCTGGAGATTGTCGGACAGGAGGGCGTAGCTGGTCATGACCATGCTGCTGTCCCGATAGTGGTAGTATTCTGCCCGGTTGCTCTCGCCGTCGGTGCTGTGCTGCTGGAACACCAGGATCTCCTTGCTGCCGTCGCTGTCCAGATCGGTGACGAGGTAGCCCTCGTTATAACCGGTGCTCATCAGCTCGCTGATGCCGCCGGGAGCGATCTCATAGGCGGAGAGGTTGTGGACCTTGGCCCCCAACTGCCAGCTGACCACCATCTCGCTGACACCGTCGCCGTTCAGGTCCTCATAGGCCACGGAATTGATGGCCATCCCGCTGCCCTGAATGGTGTGGGCCAGCCGGTACTCGCCGCTGACGCTGCGGCGGAACAGGCAGATCTGCAGGGGCTTCTCCTCCGAGGTCACCCGGAGAAACACCGCCGCGATCTCCTGAAATCCGTCGCCGTCGATGTCCAGCAGCTGGACGGTGGCGGTATTGCTGCCGTAGGAGATGGTGGAGTACTCGGCCCCCAGCTGGTCCATGACGGACTGGATCTGCTCCTGCAGTTGGGAGTATTCCTCCGGCAGGGCGGGCAGGGCGTAGAGGTCGTCCACGGATTTCAGGGTGCGGCAGCCGCCAAGGCACAGGGCCAGTGCCGCCGCCAGCAGGCCCAGCAGCAGGGCATGCATCATACGCTTCATCAGTCCGCCTCCTCTCCCCTGCCGCGGCAGGGCATATTTCATCATTCGCATTGTACCACAAAGCGGCAGCTGTGACTACGGCTTTTTTCACAAATCTGGATTTTCTTTTCACTGGAAATGAAAATTCCCACTTTACAAATGGGAGAAACCCTGCTATACTGTCTTTCGTTCCGATGCGCCCGTAGTTCAATTGGATAGAGCGTCAGATTCCGGTTCTGAATGTTGGGGGTTCGAGTCCCTTCGGGCGTACCATAAGGTGGCAACAATTCGGATATTTTAAGCGCAACGCTTAGAATACCAAAGGGTTGCCACCTTTTTTATTTCAAATTCTGCGTTCAGAAAAAAGATATTTTCACGTTATTTTAGTAACTGTGGAGATTCGAACTCCCCTTTTTGCGATTTCAAGGGCATAATTCAAAAAAAGCGCCTTTTTTGACGGTGCAAAACGGAGCAACCTTCCCTCAAAATTTCATACGATCTTTCAGGCGTCTGTTTGTTGGCTTCGTCGAAGCCATCAGGTAGGCGCCCTTTTTCATTTTTCAACGTCCAAAAAGGCGTTTCACTTCAATCCGCCAACTGGCCGGAGCATTTTCAAAATGCTCCGGCTTATTTTTTATTTGCAGGAGGATCACAAAATGGATAATCAGAATGGAGCCGCACAGCTCCGCTACCTTGAAGAAATCGGTACCCGCCTTCGCCGCATGGATTTTGAAACCACACCTATAGAGAATCAGCACCCCCCTGTCAAATGGAATGACAGCTGCCTCTGCCGTATTTCAGGCAGAGGCAGTATATAATACCGCCAGAAGGATGTGGACAGTATCCGGGCGCAGGATGCTCTGCACAGCGTAATCGACATATGACAGCACAACCCCCACAGATGGAATTGTACTATAAAATCGGTCGGTTGGTCAGCGGCAGAGCGGAAAAAGGTGCGGCTGTTGCGGCATCTGAGTACCTGCAAATGACCTGCCCTGATGCCGAGGGCTTTTCTCCCCGCAATTCGTGCCGTATGCGCGCGTTTTACGCAGCCTACGAGGAATTCCCTAAAATCATACGGCTGGCGATGAACCTCGGCCGGACACAGAATGTGGCGTTTTTAGAGCGGCGCAACAACAACGAGGAGCGGGCGTGGTACATCCGAGCCACGCTGCACTTCGGCTGGAAGAAGGCAAACCTGCTGGAAGCCATAGAATCTCAAGCGTGGCTGTATTCTTCTCTCGACGAACAGGCAGTTCCCTGCTATACTGAGGAAAAAGAAGCAACGCAGGAGAGCGAATGCGATGAAGAAGATACTCTTTGTGTGCCACGGGAATATCTGCCGCAGCCCGATGGCGGAGTACGTAATGAAGGACTTGGTCAGGAAAGCCGGGCTGGAGTCACAGTTCCATATCGAATCGGCAGCGACCAGCCGGGAGGAGATCGGCAACCCAGTCTATCCTCCGGCGCGGCGCAAGCTGGCAGAGCATGGGATAGCCTGCGATGGTCACGCGGCGCGGCAACTCACCAATGCCGAATATGAGAAATGCGACCTGCTGATCGGCATGGACCGGGCGAACCTCCGGGATATGTACCGCATCTGCGGCGGCGATTTTTTCGGCAAGCTGCACCTCCTGATGGACTACACCGACCATCCCCGCGATGTAGCCGACCCGTGGTACACCGACGATTTCGAAACGACTTGGCAGGATGTGCTGTCGGGATGCCAAGGGCTGCTGAGAGAATTAACTACGAGGAGGTTCGACGAAAATGGATACAGCTCCATGAGGCGAAAGAAACAGAATTATAAAAATAAAGAAATCCCGTGCAATAAATCGTCCTTTCCGTGCATTACACGGATGACAGGAGACGGAAGCCTATGCTCAGCTTGCTGACGACAACCGAATACGCTCCGGCAGAGGATCGGCACGAGCTGCAGCAGCTGCTGATCCGCATTGCCGGTGGTGAGCGCGAAGCTCTCGCGGAACTGTACCGCCGCACGCGGGCGGCGGTGTACGGTCTTGCGCTTTCCTACCTCAAAAATGCGCACGATGCGCAGGATCTCACACAGGATGTCTATGTGCAGGTGTGGGACTGCGCGGGGCAGTATCGTCCCACCGGCTCGCCGATGGGCTGGCTTTTGACCGTGTGCCGCAGCCTGTGCCTGATGTGCCTGCGGCGCGAGGAACGCCGCGCTGCGCTCAGCGAGGAGGAATGGGACGCCATTCCCGCGCAGGAGAGTGGTCTGGATGCTGTTGAATGCGTCCTTTTGCAGCACGCGCTGGCAAGTCTTGGCGATGAGGAGCGGCGCATCGTGCTGCTCCATGCCGTTACGGGCCTGAAGCATCGGGAGATCGCAGCGCTGCTGGAGCTGCCGCTTCCTACCGTCCTGTCGAAATATCACAGAGCATTGAAAAAGATGCGCAGCTTTCTGGAAGGAGATGACGCCCGATGACCAACGAGCAAATGGAGCGCCATCTGGCCTCGGCGGTCGAAAAGACCGCGCCGGATGATGTGAACGGCGTTCTCTCCCGCTGTGAAGAGCGGAAAGGAACGGTAATTCCCATGACAACAAAGAAAACGACAAAGAGAAAATGGACATCGCTCATTGCCGCCTGCCTTACGGTGATGCTGCTTGGCGGCGGAGGGCTGTTCTACCAGCAGGCGAACGCGGTCGCGTCCGTGGTGTCGCTGGACGTGAACCCGAGCATCGAGCTGAAAGTGAATCGAAGCGAAAAGGTGCTCGTCTGCACGCCGCTCAACGAGGATGCGAAAGCCATCCTTGCGGATATGGGCAACGGTGCAGACCTCAAGGGTGCGAAGCTCGATGTGGCAGTAAATGCCATTGTGGGCAGCCTTGTGCGAAACGGCTATCTCAACAGCATTTCCTCCGCCATCATGATCTCGGTGGAGGACAAGAATACCGCCCGCGCGAAAAAGCTCCAGCGTGAGCTGACGAACACTGTGGACGGTGTTTTACAGACGAGCGAGTCGAGGGCGTCTGTCCTGACGCAGACGTTCACACAGGACGCGGTCCTGGAGCAGCAGGCGCGGGAAAACAGCATTTCGACCGGAAAGGCGGCGCTGGTGAACCGTGTGCTTGCACTCAACGCCACGCTGAAGTTTGACGCGCTGGCAAAGCTCTCGGTCGAAGAGCTCAAGGACCTCGCCGAAGCGGGCGCGCCCGCCATGCCGATCGGTATGGATGCAGCCCGCGCCGCTGCGGAGGAATATGCCGGAACGGCGGCGGTGGATTCCGTTACAGCGGAAGTCGATCCCGAACTCGACGAATCCCCCGCACACTACGAAGTGGAGCTGCAAACGGCATGGGGCGAGTTCGAGTATCTGGTGGATGCTTACACCGGAAAGGTGCTCAGCGGACAGAAGGATTTATTGACCGCCGTTTCCGCATCGAATGAAACGACGAAGCCCGCTGATCAAAAGCCCACGCCGTCCGGAACGGTGCAGAACATCGGCTATGCCAAGGCAAAGTCCATCGCCCTGAACCATGCGGGCGTGAGTGAAAATCAGGCGTATGATATGGACATCGAACTGGATGATGAGGACGGAAAACTCGTCTACGAGGTCGAGTTCAAATCCGGCAATATGGAATATGACTACGAGATCGACGCGGCCTCCGGCACCATTCTCAAGCACGAGGCGGAGCTGGATGACTGATACGATTATCAAGGATTGATTTAGGAAAATATCCGAATTGAAGCCGCCTGACAAAGGCAAGAGTATGGTCTTCTACCGTACTCTTGCCTTTTTTGTTGTCCTTTTCTTCTACTGCCAAAAACCTTCGATTTTTTTGGAAGGGACCCCTACGCGATTCGGCGTACCACCGGCATGCCGAATTGCGCTGCGGCTTCGGGCGTACCAGCTTTGCGGCTTTGGATGTACTTAATCGCGCAAAACGCTTGTGACGGCGCATAAGCGCCGCCCCACTGCATCTTCTGCGCCCCGAAGGAGCCCGAGTCAGAAACAAAGAGTGCCTCCGCCGATGGCGGAGGCACTCTTTATTTCGTATATTCCGTCAGGTGAACAGCTCCCGGGCAGTCTCCACCAGCAGGGGCAGCGATGGATTGCAGCTGTCCGCAGGCCACACCAGCCGCTGGGCGGTGAGGGACACCCCCTCCAGCGGGATGAATCGCACCATATCCTGCGCCATGGGGGCCGCCCCCTCCTGCAGGGTGCTCACCCCCACGCCGCAGGCCACCAGCATCAGCAGCGTGGGCACCAGCTCGGCCTCCGCCACGATGTTCGGGGCAAAGCCCGCCTCCGACGCCATGCGCCACAGCATCCCGTACCCCGGCATGGATGACGTGCGGGACATGGCCACAAAAGGCTGGTCCCGCAGTTCCTCCATCCGCAGGCTGGTGCGGCCCGCCAGCGGAGAATCCGCCGCCACCACCGCGCACTGCCGGTCCGTCCGCAGCAGCAGGGACTCCGCCCCCTCGGCAGGCAGGTCCGCGCCGAAGTTCACCGCCGCGTCGGTCTCCCCCTGAAGCAGACCGCGCATCAGCTCCGAATGGTTGTACTCCCGCAGAGTCAGGCGGACCTCCGGATAGCGCTCCGCCATGGTGCGGAACAGGCGCACCGTCTCCGGGTCGAACAGGTCCCGCAGGATGCCGATAAACAGCTCCCCCCGGTAGCCCTGCTGGGCCGTCAGCGCGGCGTTGACGCTGTTGCGGAAGCTGCGCAGGATGCTGGGACTCTCCTGATAAAAGGCCCGGCCCGCCGGGGTCAGGGCCACGCTGCGGGAGTTGCG
The DNA here is from genome assembly GCA_934667095.1 of uncultured Oscillospiraceae bacterium. Classification (GTDB taxonomy): domain Bacteria; phylum Bacillota; class Clostridia; order Oscillospirales; family Oscillospiraceae; genus Enterenecus. The sequence goes on from CAKULE010000008.1 coordinate 36,711, forward strand.
GTCGAACAGCCGCACGCCCAGCTCCCCCTCCAGCGCGGAGATGGTGCGGCTCAGGGCCGGCTGGGACATGAACAGGTCGTCCGCCGCTTGCGTAAAGTTCAGCCGCTGGGCCAGCACAGAAAAGCATTCCAGCTGATTCAGGGTCACGGTGTCTCTCCCCTTTTCTCATTTTTAGGTATAGTATACCAGCCGCCGGCCCGTTTGTCACGCAAAATCGACGCCGGCGACAACAAACACGCATACCTGCCATTCACTTTCCGTATTTCCTTTCCCCCCTCCGGCCTGATAAAATAGAGGGCAGAATGAAACACTGACCAGAGCGGCAGTTAAGTTTGGAAAGGAGCCTTCGCCATGTCCTTCGAGTATCGCCCCATGCGCAGCGTGATCTATGTGGACTGCGTCCGCGAGGAGTACCGCCACCGCCTCCAGAAGTGGCTGTATTCCACCCACATCCCCGACAGCATCGCCAAATTCACTCCCTACTGCAACAAGTACACCTTCTACTGGGCCCTGCCCACTCCCCCGGAGGGCGAGCGCTTCGGCACCCGCCGGATGCAGATGACCGAGCACTACTGGATGGTGAACGAGATGACCCCCGAGATGAGCGTCAACTCCCTCACCGAGCGGATGCCCGTGGAGGTCCTGCGCTGGCAGGGCATGATCCCCGATGACGGCACCGACCTGTCCCACGCCGCCAACATGGACGGCGACTCCCACCGGTCCTCCGGCGGCGACAACGGCTGCCCCCCCTTCGTGTTCGCCCACGTGCCCATCAACTGGCAGGATGACTACAAGGGCAAAGGCCGCACCATTGACGACGGCGCCAACTACCGCTGGCAGTTCGTGGTCCGCTGGCCCTGCGAGAAGACCGGCGAGAAGTGGTTCAACGACGTGTTCGTCCCCTACTTCCAGAGCCGGCCGGAGGTCACCCGCTTCGTGTCCAGCAAGATCTACCACGATGTGGTGGGTTGCCAGTTCCACCGGCTGGTTGAGATGTGGTTCGACGGCCCGGAGGAGTGGTACGCCGCCGCGGTGGAGGGCACCCGGGACATGCCCCGGCCCGACTGGGCCAAGGAGGCCCCCGAGGCCGCGCCTCAGGCCCAGTTCCCCTTCCTCAAGCCCAACTTCTATCTGGTGAGCATGTTCCTGTCTGACATGGCCACCACCGACAATCTGGTCCAATACCGTGGTTATCAGACCCTGCGCTGAATACGACAAAAGGAGAAAACACCATGGCAGCACCCTTTTACGCCAAGAGCCCCGGCAATGAGGGCTATATCAAGAACATGGAGGTGGTGGGCTTCAGCGACCTGAACGGCGTCAACGCCTTCCAGATGGCCCTCCACAAGACCGACGACGGCCGGTACTATATGTACTGCGGCTCCTTCCGGGGTCCCGGCTGGAACATTGTGGACGTCACCGACCCCACCAGGCCCGTGATCGTCAACTGGATGGAGGCCTGCGACCCCAAGGAGTATCCCGCCACCAACACCCCGAAAATTCAGGTGTGCGACGGGTTGATGATCGGCGCCACCGGCGGCGGCGTACCCTTTCTTCACGGCAACAAGCCCGGCGACAAGAGCCTCGGCAGCCTCCAGATCTTCGACATCAAGACCGATCCCGTCCACCCCAGACTGCTGAGCAAGTGGGAGACCGGCGTGGCTGACGGCATGGGCGTCCACCGCTTCTTCTACAACGGCGGACGGTACGTCCACCTGTCTGCCGACTGCCCGGGCTTTACCGGCAACATCTACCGCATCCTCGACATCATCGACCCCACGCATCCTGTTGAGGTGGGCCGCTGGTGGGAGCCCATGCAGTTCACCGACGGCATGAAGGAAGGGGAGTACCCCGTGGACGGCGCCCAGCACTGGGAGTTCATGGACTGGCCCCAGCTCCACGGTCCCCCGTTCGTAGTGGGCAACCTGGCCTATCTGTCCTACTACTGCGAGGGTCTGGTCATTCTGGACATCTCCGACATCACCCGGCCCAAGAAGATCGGTCAGCTGAAGTTCAAGGGCCCCTTCTCCGGCAAGTACGCCGGCGCCCGGACCCACACCTGCCTGCCCCTGCCCGGGCGGAACTTTCTGGTGGCCACCAACGAGGGCGAGCGTTTCCCCTTCTACAACAAGGAGATCCTCACCAACGGCCCCCGGAAGGGCGCCCAGCCCATGAACAACCTCCACATGGTGGACATCTCCGACCCCACCGATCCCCAGCTGGTGGCGGAGTTCCCCTATCCCGAGGTGCCTGAGAACTTCCCGTGGCCCAACTTCAACACCGCCGGGCTGGACGGCTGTCAGGGTCCCTTCGGCCCCCACAACATCCACGAACCCATGAACAACAAGCCCTGGCTGGAGCAGCGGGGTGACCGGGTCTACTGCTGCTACTTCCATGCGGGCATGCGGGTGTATGACGTGTCCGACCCCTACTATATCAAGGAGCTGGCCTACTTCATCCCCCCCAATCCCGAGAAGCTGCTGTTCGACATTCCCGTCCCCGGCCCCATGCTGGCCACCACCGAGGACTGCGTGGTGGACGACCGCGGGTATATCTATATGGACACGTGGCACGACGGCATGTATATTCTCAAGCTCAAGGACGGCATCTGAGCCGCAAAACAGACCATTTCACGGGACCGACCGGCACCAGCCGGCCGGTCCCGCTTTCGTTTTTCCCCGCAGGCTGGCGTTTTCTCCCCTGCAGGGGCCGGAAAGCATCCGGGAATCGTTGAAACATACAGTTGCTTCCGCCGGAGCCTTGAAGTATAATATGGGACAATACATCAACCCCTATATTTTACGAAAGAGGAGAAGGAGAACACTATGGCCTACTACTATTCCGAGCCCTCCCGCACCTTCAGCGAGTACTTGCTCATCCCCGGCTTCACCTCCGAGGAGTGCGTGCCCGACAACGTCTCCCTCCGCACCCCGCTGGTCAAGTACCGCAAGGGCGAGGAGGAGTGCCCCATCAGTCTGAACATCCCCATGGTCTCCGCCATCATGCAGTCCGTGTCCAACGACACGCTGGCCGTGGCTCTGGCCAAGGAGGGCGGCCTGTCCTTCATCTACGGCTCCCAGTCCATCGAGAGCGAGGCCGCCATGGTCCGCCGGGTGAAGGAACACAAGGCCGGCTTCGTGGTCAGCGCCTCCAACCTCACTCCCGACCACACGCTGGCCGACGTGCTGGCGCTGAAGGCCCAGAACGGCTTCTCCACCGTGGCCATCACGGAGGACGCCACCGCCCACGGCAAGCTGCTGGGCATCGTTACCAGCCGGGACTACCGCGTGAGCCGCATGGCCACCGACACCCCCGTGCGGGAGTTCATGACCCCCCTCTCCAAGCTCATCACCGCCCCCGCCTCCACCACCCTGAAGGAGGCCAATGACATCATCTGGGACCGCAAGCTCAACGCCCTGCCCATCGTGGACGACGAGGGCCGGATGCTTTACTTCGTGTTCCGTAAGGACTATGCCGAGCATAAGGAGCACCCCCTCGGCCTGCAGGACGCCAGCAAGCGCTACATGGTGGGCGCAGGCATCAACTCCCGGGACTACGCCGAGCGCGTCCCCGCGCTAGTGGAGGCCGGCGTGGACGTGGTGTGCATTGACTCCTCTGAGGGCTACTCCGTCTGGCAGAAGAAGGCCATCGACTGGGTGCGGGAGCACTACGGCGATGCCGTGAAGATCGGCGCGGGCAACGTGGTGGACCGGGACGGCTTCCGCTATCTGGCGGAGGCCGGGGCCGACTTCATCAAGGTCGGCATCGGCGGCGGCTCCATCTGCATCACCCGTGAGACCAAGGGCATCGGCCGCGGCCAGGCCACCGCTCTCATCGAGGTGGCCGCCGCCCGGGACGAGTACTTTGCCGAGACCGGCGTGTATGTTCCCATCTGCTCTGACGGCGGCATCGTCCACGACTATCACATGACGCTGGCCCTGGCCATGGGCGCCGACTTCCTGATGCTGGGCCGCTACTTCGCCCGCTTTGATGAGTCCCCCACCAACAAGCTGATGGTCAACGGCCAATACGTCAAGGAGTACTGGGGCGAGGGCTCCAACCGCGCCCGCAACTGGCAGCGGTATGATCTGGGCGGCAAGACCGGCCTCGCCTTCGAGGAGGGCGTGGACTCCTATGTCACCTACGCCGGCCGTCTGCAGGACAACGTGGCCAAGAGCCTCTACAAGGTGAAATCCACCATGTGCAACTGCGGTGTCACCACCATCCCCGACCTGCAGAAGAACGCCAAGCTTACTGTGGTGTCCTCCACCTCCATCGTGGAGGGCGGCTATCACGACGTCACCCTGCGCACCACCACCGGCGGCAATATCTGATCCTCTGAACAGGACAAAACGAAGGGCCCGAAAGCGCTTGCTTTCGGGCCCCTCGTCTTTTTTATCACTCATAATGCTCCAGATACCCGTCGCAGAGGGATCTGGCCTCCTGCGCGGTGGCCGCCCCGGCCTCGTCATAGACGCAGACGGTGCGCAGGCCCGCCTGCTGGGCGGAGCGCAGTGCCTCCAGTGCATCGTCATAGAGGGTGACGTCGCCGCAGGGCACGCCCAGCCGCCGGGCGGCCTCCAGAAAGATGTCCGGCTTGTCCTTCCCTGCTCCGCCCACCTCGGACACGGTGAGGATGAATCGGAAGCAATCCTCGATCCCCAGCCGCCGCAGCACCGGGCGGATCACCTCCTCGTCCGTGGCCGAGGCCACGCACAGGCGCACGCCCCGGCCATGCAGCCGGCGCACATAGGCACAGGCCCCGGGCTTTTCTGCCACAGTGTCATAGTCCGCCCGGGCTTTGGCCTCGATCCACGCGGCGATTTCCTCCGGGCTCTCCGAGGCACCGGTTTCCGCCTTCAGGGCCTTGCTGGTCTGGACCATGTTCATGGTCTTGGCCGCTTCCAGAAATTCGGCACTCATGGTCCCGCCATGAGCAGCAAAGAACCGCTCCAGCAGGCGGATGGCCGCCCCGTTGGAGTCCACCAGCGTCCCGTCGAAGTCGAAGGCCGCGCAGGGGTTGGCAAAGGCTTTTTTCTCGTCTCTCATAGGTCCTCCTTGGGGGCTTTTTCTGCCAGCTGACGGGCCCGGCGGAAAACGTCCGCCATGATGTCCGCCTTACGGGTAAATTCCCATGCGTGGTGGGCCGCCAGCAGGCGCACCCACTCCAGCGGGATGGGCGCATCGGGCTCCACCCGGACCTCCCAGCTGCCGTCCACCTCCATCCGCACCCCCAGCCAGGAGCGGGTGCGGATCTCCATGCCCTCCGAGTTCGCCCGGTAGTAGTGTACCAGTGAGCACCAGCAGCGCTTCCCATCCAGATCAAAATACATGCTGCCGCCCATCACAGAGGAGAACTCCGGGTCCAGCCGCTTGGGGTCGCCGGGGGCGAAGACCTTTGCGATATCCACAAAGGAATAGGGCTTCAGCTCAATGGGGCCCCAGCCGAGGTCCTCCGTGATGGTCTGCTGGTGGCCAAAGTGCAGGCCGGGCAGCCAGATCTTATAATAGAGATCCTTGGAGCGGAACCATCCGTTCCAGAATGCCTCCATCTCCGGCGTGGCGCCGGGGAGTCTGGTATTGATGGCGATGCAGCCCACCCCGTTGGGCAGAAGGGCATAGCCGTTCTCCCCCGGCAGATACCCGGGCGCAAAGAGCGCGCCCAGCCCGCCGGGCAGCATGGCCTCCGCCGGGTCTAGCGTCCCGTCGGGGCGGATGGCGTCCAGCAGATACTGGGCTGGCGGCTTCACCGGCACCTCATAGAAGTCGGCGTAGGGGTCCTGCTTTTCCTCCGGAGTGCGGAGGTCCTTTACGTGGGAAAAGTCGTACTTCACATCGTAGAGAGCCACATCCTTGCTCCTTTCCATAGACGCGCAGGCCGGCGGTCCAAAATGAACCGCCGGACCGCGCCGTTTGAGAGTAGAGATCAGAGAGCCCGGGTCCTTATGCGGCGGGCCGGAACGCAAAGATCAGGGAGTAGCCAAAGGGAGTGACCGTGTAGTTGGTCACGGAGGCGCTGGTGAGGGTGAAGTTGGCGAAGTCGCTGATGCCCACGAAAATGTGCTTCTCGAAGGCGATGCGCTGGACCTGCTGGAATGCCTCAGCGCTGACGGTCTCATCGGTGGAGTAGCACCGATCCACCCAGCCGATCATCTCGTCGTCATAGAAGGCGGGGCCGCCGTGGCTGGCCATGTAGTCCTTGCGGCCGTCGCACTGGTTCAGGTAGGTGATGGCATCGCCGCAGGAGAGGGTGCCGATGTAAGCGTCGTAATTGCCGCCGGCCACCTTGCCGAAGTAGTCCACCAGCTCCACCTTGTCCAGATTCATCTTGATGCCGGCCTCCAGCAGCTCAGCCTGCATCAGCTCCGCCACCACATCGTAGCCGGCGCCGGGCTCCACTACCAGAGTGAACTCGAAGCCGTCGGGATAGCCCGCCTCGGCAAGGCACTGCTTGGCCTTCTCGATGCTGGTCTCCACCTTGTCATGCTGGTCATAGTAGTAATAGACGTTGGTGGGCACGCCGGTCTCGTTGGTGTTGGTGTATCCGTGGAAGAGAACGGCGGCGCAGTCCGCGCTGTTGATGCAGTAGTAGACCGCCTCGCGCAGCTTCTCGTTGGCGAAGATGTTGCCCTCGGCGCAGTGGAAGGTGACGTTCACGCTGCGGGGCGCGGGGGTGGTGGAGACGGTGACGTTCTTGTTGTCGAACATGGCCATGACGTCGGCATAGCTGAGGTCCACCGCCACATCCACGTCGCCGGACTGGACGTTGATGGCGCGGGAGGCCGTGTCGGACACCCAGGTGAACTTGATGGTCTTGTAATAGCAATCGTCCGTACCGTTCCAGTAGTTGTCGTTCCGCTCCAGCACGATGTACTGGCCGGCCTTCCACTCCTTGAGGGTGTAACGGCCGGTGCCGCACTGGGGATTCAGGATGTTGGCGTTGTAGCCGCCGGATGCCTCCACACTGGACTGGTTGATCATATGGAAGGGGATGTCGCACAGGATGTACAGGAAGGTGGGGTTGGGGGTAGCCAGCTCGAGGACCACGTTCCAGTCGTCCTCCGCCTTGCAGTTATCCACGTTCAGGTACATCTGGAAGTAGGCGGCGTAGTTGCTTGTGTTGCCCATCTGGAGGGTGTAGAGCACGTCGTTGGCGTTGAACTCGGTGCCGTCCACGGCGGTGATACCCTTACGGATGGTGATACGGATGTGGGTGTCGTCCAGCCACTCATAGCTCTCGGCCATGTAGGGGACGATATTGCCGTCCTCATCGCCATGGAACAGAGTGTCGAACAGGCAGGGGATCACGGTGGTATCCGCCACGGTGGGGTTGCCGTAGGGTGCCAGCAGGAAGTCCGGCTCGGCAGGCAGGGCCACAGTGAGCCGCGCATCCTCAGAGATGCCCTCCACGGGCGTGGCGGAGGCGGTCTCAGTCAGCTGGGCACCGGTGGGAGAAGGAGAGCCGGTGTTGGAAGGGTTCTTGTCGCCGCCACAGGCCATCAGGCCGAGGCACATCATCAGTGCGAGGAACAGTGCAAGTACTTTCTTCATTTCGCTACATCCTTTCATCATTATAAAGCAGGCATCCTGATTGCCTTGTTTCTCAGAGCGTTCCATCCTCCACCCGGTGGCAGGCCACCAGATGGCCGCCCCCCACGTCGCACAGGTGCGGCTCGTCCGTCAGGCATTTGTCGCAGGCATAGGGGCAGCGGGGGGCGAAGCGGCACTGCCGCTTGGGGTCGATGGGCGAGACCAGCTCGCCCTGAATCAGTTCGTGCTTCTGGCGCTTGTGGATCTGCGGCTCCAGCACGGAGTTCAGCAGCGCCTTGGAATAAGGGTGGCGCAGGCGGTCCCCGAAAAGATCCTCCGCCCTGCACCGCTCCACGATCTGGCCGAGGTACATGACGCAGATCTCATCGGAGATATAGCGCACCACGGACAGATCATGGGTGATGAACATGTAGGTCAGGCCGTGGTCCCTCTGCAGGTCCTGCAGAAGGTTGATGACCTGCGCCTGAATGGACACGTCCAGAGCGGACACCGGCTCATCGCAGACGATGAACTTGGGGTCCAGCGCCAGCGCCCGGGCAATGCCGATGCGCTGCCGGCGGCCGCCGTCCAGCTCGTGGGGGTAGGACTCGGCAAAGCGGGCGGCGATGCCCACCGTGTCCATCAGTTCCCGCACCCGGCGGCGGCGCTGCTCCTTATCCGGATAGAGCTTGTGGATGATCAGCGGCTCCTCGATGAGGCGGGTGATGGTCATACGAGGGTCCAGCGACGAGTAGGGGTCCTGAAAGATCATCTGCATCTCCGTGCGCATTTCCTTCAACTGGCGGGGCGTGACCTTGGTGATATCCCGGCCGTCAAAGGTGATGGTGCCGGCGGTGGGAGTCTCCATGTGGAGGATGGTCTTGCCCAGCGTGGACTTGCCGCAGCCGGATTCGCCCACGATGCCGAGGGTCTGCCCCCGCTCGATGTGGAAGCTCACATCGTCTACCGCGTGGAGGGTGCCGGAGGCAACGTCGAAATACTTTTTCAGGTTCTTGACCTCAAGCAGGGCCATGTTCACTCTCCCTCCTTATCCTGTGCGCAGAAGCACTTGACAAAGTGCCGTGGATAGACTTCCACCAGCTGCGGGTCACCCTTGCGGCACCGCTCGGTACAGTGGTCGCAGCGATCGGCAAAGGTGCAGTGCTCCGGCAGGTCCATGGGGTCCGGCATGATGCCCTTGATGGGCTTCAGGCGGCTGTTCTCCTTGCGCAGGCTGGGCAGCGAGTCGAACAGGCCCACGGTATAGGGGTGGCAGGGGTGGTCGAAGATGTCCTCCACGGTGCCCACCTCCACGATCTCGCCGGCGTACATGACCGCGCAATGGTCGCACACCTCGGCCACCACACCGAAGTCGTGGGTGATGATGAGCATGGAGGTCTGATAGGTATCCTGCAGGTTTTTCATCAGGGACAGCACCTGCGCCTGAATGGTCACATCGAGGGCTGTAGTGGGCTCGTCGGCGATGATGAGCTCCGGGCTGCAGGCCAGCGCCATGGCGATGACCACCCGCTGCTTCATGCCGCCGGAGAACTGGTGGGGATAGTCCTCATACCGCTCCTCCGGGATGCCCACGGTGCGGAGCATCTCCCGGGCCTTTTGCACCATCTGGTCATGGTGCAGGCCCTTGCTGTGGAGGCTGATGCACTCGGCGATCTGATCGCCCACCCGCATCACCGGGTTCAGGGCGGTCATGGGGTCCTGAAAGATCATGCCCATATTCTTGCCCCGCATGGAACAGATCTCCTCGTCAGACTTCTGATAGATATCCTCCCCGTTGAAGTAGACGCTGCCCTGCACGATATGGGAGGGCGGCTGAGGCAGGAGGCGCATCATGCTGAGGGCCACGGTGGTTTTGCCCGCGCCGGTCTCACCCACAAGGCCGAAGGTCTCGCCCTTCCGGATCTTGAAGGAGACGTTGTTCACCGCCTCCACCACGCCGTCCTCGGTCTCGTAGTGGATCACAAGGTCCCGGACCTCCAGCAGGACGGGCGGTTGGGTCATGGTCTCATCTTTGTTCATACTCTTGCCTCCTCCCTGCTCACTTCAGGCGGGGGTCCAGCGCATCACGCACGCCGTCGCCCAGAACGTTGAACGCAAACACGGTAATGAGGATCATCAGGCCGGGGAAGATGACCATGTGGGGATAGCTCTGGATGCACGCCTTGCCGGCCGCCAGCATGGAGCCCCACTCGGGCGTGGGCGCCTGAACGCCCAGATTGATGTAGCTCATCATGGAGATGAACAGGATGCTGCCGGAGATGGAGCTGACGATGAAGATGATGATGTGTCCCACGCAGTTTGGCAGGATGTGGCACAGCATCAGGCGGAGGTTGCCGGCCCCGAGGGTGCGACTGGCGGTGACGAACTCGCTGCTGCGGACAGTGAGCACCGCGGAGCGCACCGTCTTGGCGAACAGCGGCATAGTGGCCAGCGTGATGGCCGTGATCAGTGCGGGCACGCCGGTGCCCAGCGCAGCCACCACAGTAATGGACATCAGCATGGGCGGGATGGCTTGAAAAATGTCCATGATACGCATGATGATGTTGTCCACCGCCTTCATAAAGTAGGCGGCGATGAGGCCCAGCGTGCCGCCCACCACCACGGCCGCGACGCTGCTGACCACGCCGATGAAGAGGGAGATGCGGGTGGCGTAGATGCAGCGGCTGAAGATGTCGCGGCCCAGATTGTCCGTGCCGAACAGATGCTGAAAACTGGGTCCCTGATAGGCCTCCAGCGGGGCCGTCTTGGCATAGTTGTAGGGGCAGATTTGGTCGGCGAAGATGGCCACCAGCACCAGAATGAGGATGAGCACCACGCCCACAAGGCCCAGTTTGTTGCGCTTCATGCGCTTCCACGCGTCCCCCCAGAAGGTGGACTTCCGCTTGGCGGAGCTTTTCCTCGTCTTATTGAATCTTTCCATCGCAGGAGTCACGTATTTTGCCATCTCTGCTCCCTCCTTACGATGCGCGCTTCTTCCGGTGGGTGGTGCCGGCGAAGGTGCTCTTCAGCCGGGGGTCTACCGCCACGTAGCACAGGTCCACGATCAGGTTCACCACAGTGAATGCCAGCGCCAGCACCGCTACCGAGCCGCGGACGGCGGCGAAATTGCGATTGGTGATAGCCGTGACGGCGTACTGCCCGATACCGGGGATGCCGAAGATATTCTCAATAATCAGCGCGCCGCCCAGCTGGGTCCCGATGGTAACGCCGATGGCGTTGATGATGGGGATAAGGGAGTTGCGGAAGGCATGGCGGATAATGACCGCCCAGCGCCGCTGGCCCTTGGCATAGGCCGTGCGGACGTAGTCCTGCCGGATGGTCTCCAGCATGCTGGAGCGGGTGGTTCGCACCAGATTTGCCATGGACTGGACGCACACCACCACGCAGGGCAGGATCCAGTTCAGGAAGCCATCCACACCCGAGCCCGGCAGGATCGCCAGCTTCACCGCAAAGAGCACGATGAGCAGCAGTGCCAGCCAGAAGGACGGGAAGGAGGACACGAATACGGCGAAGGCCAGGATCACGCTGTCCACCCATGTGTACTGCTTTGCCGCAGCCAGCACACCTAATGGTATCCCGATGAGCCCCCCCAGAAATACCGCCCCGAAGGCGAGGATCAGCGTGTACGGGAAGCAGGCCAGCAGCTCGTCCGTGATGGCCCGGCCGTTGATGTAGGAGTTGCCCAGATCGCCCTTGGTCACAAACCGCCAGAGGTACTTGGCAAACTGGACCACGATGGGCTTATCCAGATCCAGCTCCGCCCGCTTCTCAGCCAGCTGCTCCTCCGTGGCCTGCGGGCCGAGGATCATGATGGCCGGGTCGTCATCGGAGAGCGCCTGAAAGAAGAACACCAGCGCCACCACGCCTATCATCACGGGGATGAGCATCAGAATACGCTTGATTATGTATTTGAGCACGGTAAATCATTCCCTCCTGATCTCGGCGGCCGAGGCCGCCGGCAGTGGTCACAGCACCTCGGACAGGCTCCTGATATACGCCTCGCAGTTGCCCTTGAGGATATGGCTGATGGTGGAACTGCCCACGATCACGCCGTCGGCGCCCATGCTCCGCACTTCCTTGAGCTGCTCGGGCTTATCCAGGCCAAAGCCCACAAAGACGGGGGTCTTAATGCCGGCGTCCTTCAGAACCTTCACGTTCACGGCCACCTTGGGGTCCACAGTCTCACGGGCGCCGGTGCCGCCGTCTACGGCCTGCTGGAAGATATAGCCCTTGGCGTGGGCCTTCAGGTCGGCGAGAGCCTCCTCCGTGATGTGATAGAAGGAGAAGCGAAGGTTGAAAATGTTGTACTTGCCCAGCTCCGCATCCAGCTCCGTGTGCTGCTCCCGCGTGGCGTCGGGGGTGAGCACGCCGTCCACGTCGCACTCGTGGCAGATCTCCGCGAAGCGCTTGGCGCCGTACTTGGCAATATTGCCGTAGTAGGTCATGAACTGAAGGACCTGGTCGGGGAACTCTCTGCGGATCTCCTTGACGGAGGCGAAGCAGTCTTCCAGATTCACCTTCTCCAGTGCCCGCTCCATGGACCCGCGGACTGTAGCGCCGTCCATGGCCGGGTCCTCGTAGGGCAGGCCCATCTCCAGCACCGTGGCGCCGTTGGCCACATACTTCCGCGCGCCCTCCAGATCAGAGCCCATCGCGGGATCGCCCAAGCCAAAGTACAGCACCAGCGAGCCCTTGCCCTTGGCCATATTCTCGTTGAAAACCTTCTCCATTCTGTTCATCGCTGCTTACCTCCCAATTTTATACTTTTCTTCTGCTCAGTTCAACCTCTCATTGCGTCTTTTACATCCCGGAGGAAGGCGGTGATCTCCTCCACGGACTGGCCGGCGATGACCCGCTTCATGTAACCGGAGGAGAAATGGACGCCGTCCACCCCGGCCACCTTGACCATCTCATAGGCGTCCTTCGCGGTGGCGATACCGCCGATGCCGATGAGTGGATAGCGGTGGCCCAGCTCGTCCTGAACCTCCCGGATATAGTCCACCATGGGCTTGACGTACCTGCCGTCCAACCCGTCGGAGGAGCCCGGCACCGCGGGGACCACAAACAGCTCGCCGGAGGAACAGGCCACCGTATCGCGGATGAGCTTGCGGTCTTCGGGCTTGTTGATGTCGATCATGTTGGACCACACCGCCCCCAGAAATCCGGCGCCCTTTTCCTGCACCATCCGGCGGATGCCGGTAGGATCGGGGATAGTGGTATAGTTGCAGGTATCCCAGCCCACCACGCCGCAGGCGAAGGCACGCTCCACATAGCGGCGCTGACCATAGGCGATCATGTCGCCCAGCATGGGGGTGGTGATGAGGGGCAGGTCCGGGTGCTTGGCGTGGATGGCCGCCAGATTGTCAAACACCATGTCCTGATAGCTGCCCTTGGCGCTCTCCCGGTTCACAAAGCGCTGCTCCGCCGGAGCCAGATTGCACAGCTTCTGCACCGTGGGCAGATAGGAGATGATGAGCAGCTGGTTCATACCAGCCCCCAGCAGATAGTCGATGGGCTCCAGCAGACGGTCGAACTCGCGCACACCGTTGGGTGCCAGAGAAATGCTCAGCACGCCCTCGCCCCGGGCGCGCACTTCGTTCAGCTTTGTCTCCAGATAAGTCGTCATACTCACACCTCCACGACCAGCAGGTCCTTGCAGTCCATCGCTTCCAGCGCCAGCGCAGCGGCCCGCTTCGCGGGCCCGCTCAAGCCGGTAACCTCCAATGCAGAGACGTCCACCGCCAGAATACGGTCGCAGCCCATCCGCAGGACTTTATTTTTTCTCCACAGGTCTGCCAGCTCGGGGCAGATGGAGGTCTCAGGCTTTTCCTCGTCCGCGCTGCGGGTGGCCAGCGTGTAGGCGAAGTAGTCGATGGTGTGCAGCTCCTGCGCCACCGTCGGCTCACAGGTGGCCAGCCTGCAGCCGGTGCCGCTGAACCCCTTAATCATGGCCAGCGCCTCAGTACCGGTGGTGATGGGCACCACGCAGGCTTCGGGGGCCGCGCCCAGCCTGTCCAGCACATCCGCGCCGTACAGCCCGGCGAAAACGCCGGTAAGGGCCGGGATGGGCCACGCGCCGTAGTTGGCCTCCAGCTCCAGCACGCAGAACTCAGGGTCGGCGTCGTGGGGCTCGGCGTGGCCGTAGGCCATGTCGGTGAGCTCCACACAGGAGACATCGTCCACCTCCACACCCTGGGCCCGCAGCTCCGCCGCCAGACTGCCCTCCAGCGAGAGGGCGCGGCTAAGAGTGGCCTTCACGGGGAAGCCCAGCTTCTGCGCCGCGTCGCAGGCCAAACGGATCATGTCGGCGTCATCACTGCCGATAGCCACGCCCGCCTTGCCCCGGCACTTGGCGTAGGCCAGTCGAGCCGCCAGTATGTACCGCTTGGCCAGCGCCGGGACCACCCGGAGCGTGCGGCCGCCGGGCAGGTCAAAGCTGCGGACCTCGAAGCCGCCGCACACCAGCGGCAGGATCTCACGGAAAGCGCGGGCAAACTCATCACTTTCAATGAGCGCGCGGATGCCGGCCACATCGGGGGAAAGCATGGCTGTCTCAAAATCGCTCATGTCGATGTTGCCCCCGAAGTCGCCGAAGTACTTTTTCAGTTCCGTTCCGTCACAATACTTTAGCATAGCAGCCTCCCGAAATAGAATATTTGTCCATGTTAGAAATTATGTTCACACTTCGGACTATACAAGAACATGGCATAATTGTCAAGCACGAAATTTTGTGCAAATTGTTGTTTATCCGTCTCAAGTCCCCTCTTCTGCCAGCAAAGCGTTTTAGACAAAAATACTCTTATTTTTTGTATATATAGTTAATTTATATATTTTTTCAATCTTCTTTTTGTTTAATAATACCTATTTCATTGCATCTTAAACATAGTATTGACATTTGTGACACATATGATATATTTTTAGCATATCATACAGTTTTCCGGCCTGCACCGATGTGCGTAAGCGGCACGCAAAAGTTTTTGATTTTTGTTCGGCAATATGATATTATACAAGATAAGGAATGATCATCATGAACAATGAAGAACGTGCAGTCATCAATCAGTTGTTCGAAGCCAAATACGGCGATCCCGACTCCCCCGCCGGCTATGGCCTGACCGCCACCGTGTTCCTCCGGGGCGGCACTGCCACCAAGGTGTACAGCCGCGCCATCCCCAAAAACGAAGTGTTCCAAGAGGCGTATATGCTGGCCTATGTGGAGAGCGCCGGCATCCGGACCTCGCAGGTCCGCCGTGTGAACCTTGAAGAGGGCTTCTGGGTGGTGGAGATGAGCCGCGTTCAGGGCGAGCCCATGCTGCGCGGTCTGTTCGGCAAGCTGTTCTCCTGCGACTTTGCCGGGGCTGCCGCCGATGTGGAGCACATGGCCGAGGTCCACGCCTCCATCAACCGGGCCGATGGCCGGGCCATGCTGCCCTACAAGCGCTATGCTGCCAGCGTCATCAGCGGCAATCCCGCCCTGACAGGCGCCCAGAAAACACAGCTGCTGGCGCTACTGGACTCCCTGCCCGACGGCACTGCCCTCTGCCACGGAGACTTCCACCCCAACAATATTCTGGTCAGTGAGGGCGGCCAGTGGACCGCCATCGACTGGCCCGAGGTCACCAGCGGCAGCCCCTGTGCCGATGCCAGCCGCACCTACGTCAACATGGCCCGCTTCCTCGACCTGTCCGGCTTCCTGCTGCGGGCGCCCGACGCCTCCGACACCTACCGGGACATCGCCGTCAAGCTGGCCGCCGCAAAGGACAAACCCAACCTGATGGAGGTCTATCTGAACAAATACTGCCAACTGATGGGCGTCACGCCGGAGGAGGTCCTGCAATGGGTGCCCATTCAGGCCGGTATGCTCTATGGCTACAAAGAGGAGGATCTCTGCGCCTTCCTGAAGCCCTACCTGCCCTGAACGATCATCCCTTCCAGCCCTCCGATGCCGGAGATTACAAGCAGAAATGGAGCTGTTTCACAAAAATGCCTGAATTGTCATTGGAAAAAACCCGGCAGCTGATCAAAGCCTGCACCTACTACTACATCGAAGAGTTGGGCCAGCAGGAGATCGCCGAGAAAATGGGCGTGTCCCGCTCGCAGGTGAGCCGCATGCTCACCCAGGCCAAGGCCGCGGGAATCGTCAACATCACCATCAAGAACCCCTTCTCCGAGGAGCAGAAGTATGAGCGGTGGCTTACCCAACGCTTTAACCTGCTGGACGCCATCGTCATCGACGCGCCGGAGACCGCCCCCTACGAGTTCGGCCGCCGGGCCGCGCAGGCCATGACGGAGTTGCTCAGCGCCGCCCTAAAGGACAACACCACCTTCGGCGTGATGGCCGGCACCGCCATCAACAGCATCAGCGAGAACATCGGCCCCATCGACCGCAAGGGCCTTCAGGTGATCCCGCTGGTAGGCGGAGTCGGCTCACAGGGGAACTGGCAGGCCAACCTGAACGCCCGCAACTTCGGGGAGAAATTCAACGCGAAGTACATGTCCCTCAACGCGCCCCACGTGGTGAACTCGCTCGAGCTGCGCAACGCGCTGGTCAACGAGCCGGAGATCGCTGACGTGCTGGCACAGGGCCGCAAGTCCACCACTGCGCTGGTGGGCATCGGTCAGGTGTCCTCCTCTGCCACCATTTTTGGCACCAACGTGTTCTCTCAGGCGGAGATGGGCGAGCTGCTGGAAAAGGGCGCCGTGGCCAGCATCTGCAGTTCCTTCCTCGATGCCAACGGCAACGTCATCGACTTCTCCGCCTGCCCGCGGATGATCGGCATGACCGTGGAGGAGATGAAGCAGATCCCCAAGGTCATCGGCATCGCGTGGAGCCAGGAAAAGGTGCCCGCCATTGCCGCCACCCTGCGGGGCCATTGGGTGGACATTCTCGTGACCTCACTGGCCACCGCGAAAGCCATTCAGGAATACTGCACCTGAAAAGCAGAAGGAGCCCCGCCGGCTATGCCGGCGGGGCTCCTTTCCTGTTCTGATTTCCTTATCTCGCCCTCAGCTCCCAGAAAGCCACGGCGCTGGCCGCCGCCACGTTCAGGGAGTCCACTCCGGGCCGCATGGGGATGCGGACGGTATAGTCGCAGCCAGCGATGGTAGCCGGCGCAAGGCCGTCTCCCTCGGTGCCCAGTACGATGGCCAGCCGCTCCTCCTGCCGCAGGGGCGGGTAGTCCACGGGAACCGAGTCGTCGCTGAGGGCCATGGCGGCAGTTTTGAAGCCCAGCGCCCGCAGCCGCGCCAGACCCTCCCCGGGCCACTGGTCGGGCCGGCCACCGATGTACGTCCACGGCACCTGAAACACCGTGCCCATGCTCACCCGCACCGCCCGGCGGTAGAGCGGGTCGCTGCAGGTGGGGGTGACCAGCACAGCGTCCACCTCCAGCGCCGCGGCCGAGCGGAAAATGGCCCCCACGTTGGTGGAGTCCACGATACTCTCCAGCACCGCCACCCGGCGGACACCGGCGCAGAGGGCCTCCACCGTGGGCAGAGGCCGCCGGCGCATGGCGCACAGCACCCCGCGGGTCAGGGTGTAGCCGGTCAGGACAGTCAGCAGCTCCCGGGGGCCGGTGTATACCGGGATGTCCCCGCAGCGGTCCAGCAGGCCCGCCGCCGGGCCCTCCAGCAGGCGGCGCTCCGCCAGCAGAGACAGCGGCTCATACCCCGCGTCCAGCGCCCGCTCGATGACCTTGGGGCTCTCGGCGATGAACACCCCCTTCTCTGGCTCCCGCCGGCGGCGGAGTTCCCCCTCCGTCAGCCGGGCATAGACATCCAGCTCCGGTCCGTCCAGCCCAGTCAGCTCCACGATGCGCGCCACAGGCGTCCCCTCCCCTGCCGGGCCCCGCCCGGCGCAGTCTTTGCTTCATGATACCCGCTCCGCCCGGTTCTGTCAAGGCAGGCGGCGGTTTGGCTCTTGACGCGGGGCAGCAGCTGTGCTAAAATAAGCAAGCTGGTTTTCCGGCTCAAGTGAATAAGCTGGTGTAGCTCAGTCGGTAGAGCAGCTGATTCGTAATCAGCAGGTCAGGTGTTCGAGTCACCCCACCAGCTCCAAAAAGAAGGCATCTGCATAAGCAGATGCCTTCTTTTCAGCTTTCGCTCACAAGGACGTTTGCGCCTCAAAAAAGCTAGATATGACGCCAGACTCTGAGAGATCCCGCTGAATTTTCCACAAAAGCCCCCGGCGCAGGTGCGCCGGGGGCTTTCCCAATGCGGGCGGTCCCGCGGGCCGCCGCCTATTTCAGGCCCAGCTTCTCCCGCAGCAGGGCCCACCACTCCACAGCCTTGAACTTCAGCACATAGCTCCCGTCCCGGCCGGTGATGAGTGCGATCTGTCCGTCGGTGAGGCCCGCCGCGGCAGCAGCCTCCTCCGTCACGGATGCGAGGCACAGGGGAGGAAACACCACGCACCACCAGTTGCGCCCCTGCCCCGCGCCGACGACCACCCGCAGGGCCCGGTACCGCCCCGCAGGCAGGGCGAAGCCCTCCCCGTACACCCGGGTGGGGAACCACACCTCTTCCAAGGCGGCGGTGACGGCATCGTCCCGTCCCGCCTGCTCCACCACGGACCGGCCCGCCGCAGCCAGTTCGTCCAGATGGGCAGAGAGAGCAGCCTCGGCCGCTTTCCGGCTGTCCGCCCCCGCCAGCAGGGGCTCTGCCGCCGCCAACACCGCATCCCGTACCTGCAGCTTCAGGGCCTGATCCTCTGCCGCATCGGAGTTGGCGATCACATGGAGGCGTACCACCCGGTCCGCCAGCGCGGCCTCCTCCGCTCCAGCGGCCATGCCCGCCGTCAGGAATAGGGCAAAGGCCGTCATCAGCGCCGCCTCCCAGCGGCGAAGCTTGTTCGTCGTCATAAAAAAGCACCGTCCTTATGTAGCGAATGACTACATTCTGGACGGTGCTTTCGTTTTTTATACAGTTTTGGTCAGAAAAACGTCCTTGTACTGGCCGGAGAGGCGGTCAAAGGCCTCTTGGGCGGGCTCCTCCCGGTCGAAGAGGCCGAAGACCGTGGGCCCGCTGCCCGACATGGACGCACCCAGCGCGCCGCAGTCGATGAGGGCGGCCTTGATCGCGTCCACCTCCTGACGGCGGCGAGAGTCCAGTACGTCCTCAAACACGTTGTACAGCCGGCGGGACACCCCGATCAGGTCCCCGGCCTCCAGCGCCCGCAGCAGGCCGTCGGTGTCCGGGTGGCAGGTGAGGCGTTTGCTGTCCGCCTGGGCGAAGAGCTGCGGCGTGGAGATGGGGAACTGCGGCTTGCAGATCACCACAGTGCAGGCCGGCAGCGGGGCCAGCGGGGAGAGCAGCTCGCCCCGGCCCTCGGCCAGCGCGGTGCCGCCCAGCACACAGTAGGGCACGTCGGAGCCCACCTGCTGGCCGAGCTCCGCCAGCCGGGCGGGGGTCAGGCCAGCGCCGGTCATCTCGTTCATGGCCCGGAGGACCGCCGCCGCGTCCGAGCTGCCGCCGCCCATGCCCGCGCACACGGGGATGTGCTTTTCGATGGTGATGTCTACCGCGCCGCCCTTTCCGGTGGCCTCCCGGAAGGCGGCGGCGGCCAGCTGGGCCAGATTGCGGCCGTCGGCCGGCAGGTAGCTCAGGTTGGTGGACATGCGCCCCGCGCCCTCCGCAGGGTTGATGGCCAGCAGGTCCGCCAGGTCCACGCTCTGCATGACCATCCGCAGGTCGTGATAACCGTCAGGCCGCCTGCCCAGAATGTCCAGCGTCAGGTTCAGCTTCGCATACGCCTTAACGAGCACGGGGTCTCACCTCCCGGTTTGTCACTGGCGGATCCTTCTGGCCTCCAGATAGAACCGCTTGTCATGGGCCTCACCCATGGAGAAGGTCTTGCGGGGGAGAACGCCGTCGTGAATGACGGTGGGGAACAGCTCCTCCTTGCCCATGGGGGGCAGGAGGAAGCCCACGTTGCCGGGCTTGGTGCCCAGCTCCCGGGTGACGTCGTCCCCGTGGATGTAGTCCACCCGGCCTTCATGGCCGGACAGCCACTGGTCAAGGAAGTTCTGGAGAGTGGCCACCGGCAGCTGCGCCGCGGGGCTGGGCACGGTGATGTCCCCCTCGCCATCGGCGGTGACGTAGTGGAGCACATGGCCCTCCCCCACGCCCCGGTACGCGCCGGGATAGGCGTGGATCAGGCCGTTCAGCAGCTCCTCCGGCTCCGTGCGGAACACCACCCGGTGGATGGGCTCGAACTCCAGCGAGCTGTCGTGGAGATTCACCAGCTCGCACAGGGCGAAGCGGGCGGGCAGGGTGTCCCACTGGTCCTGCGGAACCAGCTTCTTCTGCCGCTCGTAGCACTCCTTGGCGGTGGCCAGCGAGTGGTTGCCGTCTCCCACGGCAAAAAGCATCACCGGGGCGTTCTCAGTCCCGTAGCGGGCATTGAAGGCTGCGGGGTCGGCCAGTGCCGTCAGCGCGGCGGAGACCCCGGCGAGGGCCGCCTCATCCAGCAGCCAGCCGGTGATGTGGCCGCCCCGCTCCATCAGGTCGAAGTCGTATACCTGCTCCAGCGCGTCCTTCCGGGCAGCCAGCGGCTCAATGACCGTGCGGTCGGGATCGTCGGTGAGGAGCATCACGTGGGGCAGCTCGATGGGGGCGTTCTTGCGCACGGCCACCCGGGGCGGGATACGGGAGAGCACCGTGCCCTCCGTGGCGCGGACAGCCGCGCCGGAGCCGGGCTCGTAATCGTACTGTTCCAGATCCACCATGCCCACCAGACCCCGGCGCACCGCGCCGCTGTCCAGCGTGCGCTCCACATAGATCATGGCCCCGGGGAGAGTGCGAAAGCGGTCCTCCCTCAGGTAGTGGGCCATGGTGGAGTTGATCTCCATGATGTCGGTCTCCACATCGGGGCCCTCCAGGCTGCTCTCCGGCAGGATGAGCCGCAGGGCGGAGGGGGCCCGGCCCACCCGCTCGGCCACCCGCTGCCAGTACTCCGGCTGGGAGGTATACTGGTCGCAGGCCACCACGGACCAGAGGGACAGGTCGCAGTCCTTGGGCAGGAGGATGTCCGCCGGGCGGAAGGGCAGCTTGTCAAAGTCAGCCATAGCGCGCCCTCCTCAGTCCATGGCGGCCCGGATGGCCGCCAGCAGCTCTGGGAAGTCCTCATAGGCGGGCAGCTCCGGATGCTCCGCCTTGATCTTGTCGGTGCTCTTGAAAAGGAAGCCTGCCTTGCTGGCCTGGATCATGCCCAGGTCGTTGTAGCTATCCCCGGAGGCAATGGTCTGGTAACCGATGGACTGCAGGGCCTTCACGGTGGTGAGCTTGGACTTCTCGCAGCGCATCTGATAGCCGGTGATCTCACCGCTGTCCGCCACGGTCAGGGTGTTGCAGAAGATGGTGGGCCAGCCCAGCTTGGCCATCAGGGGCTTGGCAAACTGCTCGAAGGTATCGCTGAGGATGATGACCTGAGTCTCCGCCCGCAGCGCGTCCAGAAACTCCTTGGCGCCGGGCAGCGGGTCGATCCGGGCGATCACCGCCTGGATCTCCTTCAGGCCAAGGCCGTGCTCCTTCAGGATGGCCAGACGGTAGGCCATCAATTTGTCGTAGTCGGGCTCGTCCCGGGTGGTGCGGCGCAGCTCGGGGATACCGCTGGCCTCAGCAAAGGCGATCCATATCTCCGGGACCAGCACGCCCTCCATATCCAGACAGGTGATGTACATAGCGCTTTCGCTCCTTTTTATGTTGAATTTACATTGACAGCAGACGCTCGTCCGTTACGTCCGGAACTGCTCCAGAAAGACCGCCAGCCGCTTCAGTGCCTCGTCCAGATTCTTCATGGACGCGGCGTAGCAGGCGCGGACATAGCCCTCGCCGCCGGGGCCGAAGGCGGAGCCGGGGATGACCGCCACCTTCTGCTCCGCAAGGAAGCGGTCGCAGAACTCCTCGGAGGTCAGGCCCGTGGACTTGATGCAGGGGAAGGTGTAGAAGGCGCCCCGGGGCTCAAAGCAGTCCAGCCCCAGCTTGCGGAAGCCGTCCACAAGGAAGCGGCGGCGGCCATCGTACTCCTGCTTCATGGCCTCGATGTCCCGGTCGCCGTTGCGCATGGCCTCGATCGCGGCGTACTGGCTGGTGGTAGGGGCAGACATGATGCCGTACTGGTGCAGCTTGGTCATGGCGGCGATCATTTCCTTGGGGCCGCAGACATAGCCCATGCGCCAGCCGGTCATGGAATAGGCCTTGGAGAAGCCGTTGATGACCAGCGTCCGCTCGTACATGTCGGGGATGTTGGCCATGGACACATGGTGCGCGCCGCCGTAGGTCAGCTCGGCGTAGATCTCGTCGGAAATGACCATGATGTCTGTGCCCCGCAGCACCTCGGCCAGCGCCTCCAGATCGGCCCGGCCCATGATGCCGCCGGTGGGGTTGTTGGGATAGGGCAGCACCACCGCCTTCGTCCGGGGGGTGATGGCAGCCCGCAGCTCGTCGGCAGTGAGACGGAAGTCGTTCTCCGCCTTGGTCTCCACCAGCACGGGCACACCGTAGGTCATGGAGGTCAGAGGACCATAGCACACGAAGGAGGGGGTGGGCACAATGACCTCATCCCCCGGCTCCAGCAGGCAGCGGAAGCAGAGGTCCAGACCCTCGCTGCCGCCCACGGTGACCAGGATCTGCCCCACAGGGGCGTACTCCAGATCAAACCGGCGCTTCATATAATTGGAAATCTCCCGCCGCAGGTCGGAAAGGCCGGCGTTGGGGGTGTACTTGGTAAAGCCCTTCTCCAGCGAGTAGATGCCCGCGTCCCGGATGTGCCACGGGGTCTGGAAGTCGGGCTCGCCCACGCCGAGTGAGATAGCCCCGCTCATGCCCTCCAGAAGGTTGAAATATTTACGGATGCCGGAGGGCGGAATGGCCTGCACCCGCTTGCACAGCAGCTTTTCGTAGTCCATCAGTCAAGCACGAACCTTTCTTCCTGAAGCTCCTGACGCTCAAAGATCAGGTGCTTTTCCTTGTATTTTTTCAGAATAAAGTGGGTGGCGGTGCCGGTCACGTCCTCCAGGGGGGCCAGCTTCTCGCCCACAAACAGGGCCACTTCCTTCAGGGAGCGCCCAGAGATGATCACCGTCAGGTCGAAGGAGCCGCTCATCAGGTAGACAGACTCCACCTCGTCATACTGGTAGATGCGCTCGGCGATGCGGTCGAAGCCCTCGCCCCGCTGGGGGGTGACATTCACCTCAATGAGGGCGGTGACAGACTCCCGCTCGGTGCGGTCCCAGTCCACGATGGCCTTGTAGCCGAGGATGACCCTCTCATTCTCATATTCTGCGATGGCTGCCGCCACCTCTGCCTCGGTCATCCCGGTCATGGATGCCAGCTGTGCTCGGGTCAGGGTGCAGTCGTTTTCCAGCAGTTGCAGCAGTTTTTTCATCAGAAAGTCCTCCTTGTCGGTTTGGCCGCCCCGGCGTCGGGGCGCATGAGCAGAGCGCAAATCCCTCTGTCCTATGTTTATTATAAACGCTGGCGGAACGCTTGGCAATCCCCTTGCGCGCCCCCACCCGGCGCAAAAGGGATATTTTCATCCCTTTTCTGCGCTAAAGTTTGGCAAAATGGACGGGCCGCCGTGATTTCCCCCCTCACGCAGGAAAAAACACGTCCGGCGGAACTCTCCGCCGGGCGCGCCGCTCTGATTTACAGCTCTTTCTCCAGACACACCAGCTCCACGCCGGTGATGCCCTCGAACACGCAGGGCACCACCCCGGCCTCCCGGAAGCCCAGATGGGCGTACAGCCGCCGGGCCCGGGTGTTCTTCACGTTGGTGTCCATGCGGAGATGGGTGCAGCCATGGCTGCGGGCCCAGTCTTCATAAAAGGCCACGAAGGCCGTGCCGTATCCGCCGCCATTGCGGGCCGGGTCCACCGTCAGGGTGTGGAGCACCATGACCTGCTCCGGCGGGACATCGGCCAGCCAGTGGGCATACCGGTACTCCGGCACCTGCACCTGATTAATGCGGGCAACAGCCGCCACGGTCCCGCCGTCCTCCAGCACGAAGAGCTCCCCTGCCGCCAAGGTCGCCTCAGCGGTGGCCCGGGTGGGGTAGATGCTCCGCACCCAGCCGATGTGGGTCTCCCCCGCCTCCTCCTGCGTGTGGATGCGGTCATAAATGGCCGCGATGGCGTCCAGATCGGCGGGGACCGCCTTTCGGAATTCCATGTTACAGCCGCTCCCTGATGGCCCAGAGGAACTCCAGACTGTCCACCGTGTGGGCGGGGGTCTCCCCCTCCCACAGGCCGGCCAGATCGCCGGTCATGACGCCGCTCTCGATGGTCTCAATGGCGGCCTTCTCCAGCTTATGGGCAAAATTGGTGAGCTCCGGCGTGCCGTCCAGCTCGCCCCGCTTGGCCAGCGCCCCCGTCCACGCAAAAAGGGTGGCCATGGGGTTGGTGGAGGTCTTCTCCCCCTTCAGCCAGCGGTAGTAGTGGCGGGTGACGGTGCCGTGGGACGCCTCGTACTCGTACTTCCCGTCCGGAGAGACCAGCACGGAGGTCATCATAGCCAGCGAGCCGAAGGCGGTGGAGACCATGTCGCTCATGACGTCGCCGTCGTAGTTCTTGCAGGCCCAGATGAAGCCGCCCTTGGACCGGATGACCCGGGCCACGGCATCGTCGATGAGCGTGTAGAAGTACTCGATGCCCAGCGCGTCGAACCTGGCCCTGTACTCGGCGTCGAAGATCTCCTGAAAAATGTCTTTGAAGGTGTGGTCATACTGCTTGGAGATGGTGTCCTTGGTGGCAAACCACAGGTCCTGCTTGGTGTCCAGCGCGTACTGGAAGCAGGAGTGGGCAAAGGACCGGATGGACTTGTCCACATTGAACTGGCCCTGAAGCACACCGGGGCCCTCAAAGACGTTGATGGTCTGGCGCACCTCCGCCCCGTCGGCGCCGGTGAATACCAGCTCCGCCGTGCCGGGGCCGGGGACGCGGTACTCCGTGGCGCGGTAGATGTCGCCGAAAGCGTGGCGGGCGATGGTGATGGGGGCCTTCCACGGCTTCACCACGGGGCTGATGCCGTTGAGCATGATGGGGGCGCGGAACACCGTGCCGTCCAGAATGGCGCGGATGGTGCCGTTGGGGGACTTCCACATGCGCTTGAGCTTGTACTCCTCCACCCGCTGGGCATTGGGGGTGATGGTGGCGCACTTGACGCCCACGCCCAGCCGCTGGATGGCATAAGCCGCCTCCTCGGTGACCTTGTCATCAGTCTCATCCCGGTGGGGCAGGCCGAGGTCGTAGTACTCAGTCTTCAGGTCAATGTACGGCTCCAGCAGCTCCTCCTTGATCTGCTGCCAGAGAATGCGGGTCATCTCATCTCCGTCCATCTCCACCAACGGGGTCTTCATCTGGATCTTCTCCATGATCGTCTCTCCTTTCAGATGCTGCCGGCAGGGCGGCAGAAGTTTTTCAAATCAAAGCGCCGAAGCGCCGGGAGGAAAAAAGCGGGGAACGGCGCGCGTTCCCCGCTCCTGTCAGATGGGTTCAGTTCTCAGGGTCGAAGCTGTCCAGTGCGGGCTGGCTCTCTTCGCCCTTCAGGCAGTAGTAGAACTTGGCCTCGCAGCAGCTGACATAGGGCCGGAGCCACAGGTTCAGCAGCCAGACGGCCACCCCGGCCACCACCCACACCGCGATGAGCCCGCCCAGCAGGCCGGCCAGTGCGCCGAAGGAGGGGGTGCCGGCGCCGGCCTGGGAGCCGAGGATGGGCATGATGGCCCCTGCGGACAGGGCCAAGCAGATGAGCCCCGCCGCCAGAAATACCGCCGCCTGGATCAGATACCAGCCGATGAAGGACAGGTGCAGCACAAAGAGCTTCCACTTGTGGCCCTTCATCATGGTCTTGCTGGCGGTGATGGCGTCCAGCCCGTAGTCGCCGGTGTCCAGCAGCACATAGTTGGTCATGGAATAGCGCAGAGCCAGCCAGAACTCCAGCGCGATAAAGGCGGCATAGCCCACGATCCACAGGATCAGGGAGAGCCAGACGGCCTTCTCCGCAAACACGCCGCCCAGCAGCACCACCAGCACCAGGCCCACGCAGAACAGCAGGGTCCACAGGGTGGAGAACACCCACACGAGGAACCGGGTGAGAATGGCCTTGCCGATCATGGGGAAGCCACTGAACAGGGCGCTCATCTTAGGCTGGTCCAAACGGACCACCCGGCGGCAGTAGTTCTGGTAGCCGATGCCCATCAGGCCGCTCCACAGGGCGGTGAGGGCGGACAGCAGCAGGCTCCCGATGGACAGCACGGCGATGAGCTGGCCCAGCTGGGGGCCGAAGGTCAGCAACAGCTCCTGCACGGCCTCCGTAGGGTCATAGCCCCGCTCCAGCAGGTAGGCGAACTGTTGGGTCAGCTGGGTGGTGATGCGGCCGGTGCCGGTGACCGCGCGGATGATCAGGTCCAGCAGCCACGAGCCCGCCGCCACCAGCACGGTGTACACCAGCGTGACCCACATGGGCCGGGGCGTGGTGGATCGGATGGCCTGCTTGACCTCCTGCTTGAGCTGTGCCCGTTGATAATTCATAATACTAGCCTCCTCTTCTTTTCTCCTAGGCTCCTATTTTACACGACAGCGCAGTAAAATGCAACTGAAATGCACAACAAAATAGACGGGAGGCCCTGCGGCCGCTCCCGTCTATTTTATGGAAGTCTTTCCCCCGGACTGAGGCGCTCAGCCCTTGCGGCGCTTCTTTTTCGCCCCCCGGGCGCCCTCCCGGCGGAGGATGAGCTGGGATGCCTTTTCAAACAGGCTCTCGAACACCCAGATCACCGACGGGGCCATGATGAGGAACACCACGATGACCAGCGCGGACTGGAAATCCAGCGGAACCAGATCGAAGAAGGAGCCGAAGAAGAGCACGGCGGCCAGCATGGCGGCGGTCATGGTGCCCAGCAGGGCCCAGCGCTTGCCGTCCAGCGGGCGGGAGACGTAGTAGAGCACCAGCAGCCCCACGAAGCCCATCAGCACCGTGGCCAGCGTGGACAGGGTGGCCCGCTGAAAGGTGAAGGCCAGCGTGAACAGCTCGATCCCTACGATAAGCACAATATTGGTCAGCCCGCCGGGGAGGGCCCGGCGCAGCACGTTGCGCATGAAGCTGCCCCGGACCAGCTCGTGGTTGGGCTCCAGTGCCAGCACAAAGGAGGGCACGCCGATGGTCAGCGCACTGATGAGGGACAGCTGGATGGGCACGAAGGGGTACGGGAAGCCGGCAAACAGAGTGATGAGGGCAAGGAAGAAGGACATGATGTTCTTCACCAGATAGAGAGACGCAGAGCGCTGGATGTTGTTGATGACCCGGCGGCCCTCCTCCACCACGTGGGGCAGGGCGGCGAAATCGGAGTTCAGCAGCACCAGCTCCGCCACCTGACAGGCGGCCTCGGAACCAGAGGCCATGGCGATGCCGCAGTCGGCATCCTTCAGGGCCAGTACGTCGTTGACGCCGTCGCCGGTCATGGCCACGGTATGGCCCTCCCGCTGGAGGGCCTTCACCAGCTTGCGCTTCTGGTCCGGGGTCACCCGGCCGAACACAGTGTAATCCCGCACGGCCTGCGCATAGTCCACGCCCTCCTTCAGGTAGCCGGCGTCGATGTACCGCTCCGCCCCGGCGATGCCCGCCTGAAGGGCCACGTTGGACACGGTCTCCGGATTGTCACCGGAGATGACCTTTACCGCGACCCCCTGCCTGGCGAAGTATTCAAAGGTCTCCTTGGCCTCCGGGCGGATGGGGTTGCACAGCACAGCCAGGGCCACAGGCTCCACTCCGCCGCCCAGGCCCGCCTGGGTGGGCGTGCCGGAGCATCTGCCCAGCAGCAGCACCCGGCTGCCCGCGGCCTGATAGGGCTCCGCCAACGGCTTCACGGCGGTGTAGCCGTCCCCCAGCACGAATTCCGGGGCTCCCACCACCCAGGAGCCGTTCCCGTTGCGGAAGGTCACGGCGGACCACTTGTTGGCGGAGGTGAAGGGCACGGTGGACGCCGCCTGCCAGGAGGAGGCCCGGTCGAACCGGGCGGCCATGGCCTTTGCGGTGTCGTTGTCCGCGTCCATATTGCGGTAGTAGGCGTTGAGCACGTCCTCCACCCTGCTCTGGGGCCAGTTCTGCTCATCCAGACAGACCAGATCGGTCACGGACATGTCGGGTAGGGTCACGGTGCCCGTCTTGTCCACGCAGAGCACGTCCACCCGGGCCAGCGTCTCGATGGCGCTCATCTCATGCACCAGCGTCTTCTGCTTGGCCAGCCGCATGACAGACACCGCCAGTGCCACGCTGGTCAGCAGATACAGCCCCTCGGGGATCATGCCGATGAGGGCGGCCACCATGGAGGTGACGGCGGTGGAGAAGGTCTCCCCCTGCGCCAGATACTCGTTGCAGAACAGGGCCGCCCCTATGGGGATGAGGGCGAAGCCGATGACCTTGATGAGTCGGTCAAGGCTCTTCATCATGCCGGAGCGGGCGGCGCCCCGGTCTGCCTTGGCCTCCAGCGCCAGCTGGGAGGCATAACTGTCCTCCCCCACGTGCTCCATCCGGGCCCGGCACTTGCCTGAGATGACGAAGCTGCCGGACAGCAGCTGATCTCCGGGGTTCTTGGTGATGGGGTCGGCCTCGCCGGTGATGAGGGCCTCGTTCACCGTCACCTGCCCGGTGAGCACCGGGCCATCGGCGGGGATCTGGTCGCCGGTGCACAGCTCGGCCACGTCCTCCCGCACCAGATTGTGCAGAGCCACGGTACCCAGCCGCCCGTCCCGTACCACCTTTACCCGCCCCTCGTTCAGCAGGTTCAGCTTTTCCAGCGTAGCGCGGGAGCGCAGCTGCTGGATGATGCCGATGAGGGAGTTGATGAAGGCAATGACCAGAAAGGCCATGTCCTTGAAGCTGCCCGCCAGCACCAGCAGCACCGCCAGCACCACGAACACCAGATTGAAGAAGGTCAGGGTGTTCTCCCGGATGATCTGGCCGGTGGCCTTGGTGTTGGAGGCGGCGGGCTTGTTGGTGTACCCCGCCGCGGACAGCTCTGCCGCCTGCGCGGCGGTGAGGCCCCGGTCCGCGTCCGGGTGGAGCAGCGGCAGCTCGGGCCGTTCCTCCTCCGGCTGAGGCGCGCCCTTCCGGGGCTTCGTCTTTTTCTCCGTCTTCTCTGCGCCCGCGGCCTGCCGGGCCGCCTGCTCCTCCCGCTCGTCCGGCGGCAGCTGCTGTGCCTGCTGCATGGTCAGACACCCCCTGTATTTCATCATTCTTCGATAGTATAACCCTTTTCCCGCCCTCCGTAAAGGCAGAAAGTTTGAAGGATGTGTTAAAAATTCTCCCCGGTATGGACAAAAGCCATACCGGGGAGGGGGTTATCCGGCTGTTTCATGCCGCCGGGAGGCGTCTTACACCATGTTGGCCAGGCCCAGGCTCTGCCGGTGGGTGCGCTCCTGGTCCAGATACAGGTCGAACCAGCAGCCGCCAAAGGGGCTGGCATGGGTCGTGCCCGTCATGTCCAGCCAGCTCATGGGCATGGTGTACAGCATATCCTCCCCCAGGTCGGCGTAGTAGAGGGTGGCGTGGGCGGCATCAAATTTTTCTTCGATGAACTGCTCCATCTCGCCGGTGTTTCCTTCCGAATCAGCCAACATGGCGGCATACTTGGCGTAAAATTCCTGATTTTTAGTCTCCCAGCGCACCCACTGGTTGGTGGTCAGCCCCTGGCGGAAGCAGGGGATGGGCGCGCCGATCTGGATGCGGGGCTCCTGCCGCTCCCCCCTGAGATAAGTGGAAAAGGTCAGTCCCTCCACCTGCTCCGGGGTGTAGCGGTACAGCAGGTCCGTCCGGTCCTCCGGCAGATACAGGCGGTAGACCCCCACGCCGCCGTCCTCCGTGCCCGCCAGGAAGTAGGTCAGGTCCTCCCCCAGCAGGAAGAAGCCGCCGTCCCCCTCCGCAAACATCAGCTCGCCCAGCAGGCCGGTATCGTCGGTGAACACGGTGGTACAGTTCTCGCCGTAGTAGTCCATGCGGACCAGTTCCCTGCCGTCCACCACCGCGTAGAGCCAGCGGGTGGTGCCCGCCGCGGGCCGGGCACCGGGGATCTCCGCGATGGTCCACAGGAAGGTGTCCTCCATACCGGAGCTCCACAGCTCCAGCCTGTCGCCGTTCCGGGCCACGCCATAGCCCGTAAATCCGACCCCCACGGGCATCAGCTTTTTGCTGCCTATCCAGCCGTTGGTGACCTCCTCCAGCATATATATCACCTGCTGGGCGAAGAACTCGTCATAGCCAAGGCTCTCCCCGTTGGAGAGTTCCCAGGGCAGTCCGGGCCGCACGCTCTCCGTGGGCGCGGGGGATGCGGGCTCGCCGGTGGAAACGGGCTCGGTGGGTGCAGGCGTTTCGCTGGGCGCGGGACCGGGGCTCTCCGCCGCCGGGCCGCCGCAGGCGGTCAGCAGCAGGAACAGGAACATCAGCAAGGCAATGGCCATCTTTTTCATCTGTATTCATCCTTTCATCTCATCCGGTTTCTGCAAACATGAGGTCACGCCTGCGTCTGGCTGACAGGGCGGAACCACTGGGACAGCACCACAAAATTCTTCCCGCTCCACGTGAGGAAGGAGTACAGCCGGCCCAACTCGGTGTAGTCGCCCGGATGGCCGCCGAACAGGCCCTGAGTCAGCAGCAGCCCGGACTTCCCGTCGTACACGGTGCGGACAGCCTCCTGCGCCGCGTAGAGGAACTCCGGCTGGGCGGCAGCAGCGTCCAACTGTCCGTCGGGGAGGATGAACTCCGCCACGAACCCGGTGGCGGGCACCGTCACCCGCACCTGCCGGTCCGCCAGATATTCGGCCTGCCCGGTAAAGCCGTCCGGCCCGTCCAGCTCTGGCATAGCCAGCTCCACGATCTTCCCGTCCTCCCAGCGGAAAGGGTGAGCTCTGGCTATGCCGGCAGAGGTCCCGATATAGCGCCAGATAGCCAGCACCACCGTGCGGCCATCGGTGTCGGTGACGGTGGAGAGGGCAGGCGCGCCGTCCTCCTCCGGCAGCTCCACAGTGTCCCACTGGCCGTCCACCAGAAAGCCCAGCCGGCAGCCGAATTGCTCCCCGGCCTGGCGGAAGACGGAGAGCCCGTCCTCCCTGCCGTCGTCGTTCAGGTCCATCTGATAAGTGGCCAGCACCTCATAGCCCGGGGCCGGCTCCTGCCCGGGCTCCAGCGCCGGGAGGTACAGGCTGTCCTCCGCCGTATCCTGCGCGCCCACGGGGATGAGGACGAGGTCCGTCCCATCCCATGTCACGGCGAAATAGAGCCAGAACCGCCCCAGAAATCCCTGCCGGAATTCCTCCGAATCAGGGTCGGTCGTACTGCCGTCCCCGGCCAGCACCGCCACAGTGGAGCGCAGCAGCAGATACTGCCGCCCCTCCCCGTTGGTGTAGAGGCTGTAATTGCCCCGATAGGCGCTGACGCCCATGCTGACGCCGTTCCGGAGCTCCGTCCATACGCTCTCGGCGCCCATACGGTCCGCAGTGAAACGGAGGGAGTCCTCCTCCCGGACGATCCGGCAGGAGAGCGCGCCGTCGGTGTAGAGGTAAGCCCCCGAGCCCTCTTCAGACGTCACAGTCCCCGCCGGGAGAAGGCCGAGGCCATCCCGGGCGCAGCCGGTCCAGCCGCCGTCCTGCCGATCGAAGACCACCACGCCGTCGTAGATGAGGCTGCCCACCTCTTCGCTGCCCACGCAGGCCAGCTCATCCTCACCGTCTCCATCCAGATCCATCCAGTAGAAGCGGTCACAGGCCGCGGGGTACATGGTCCGGGCAGCGCCCGGGGTGCTGGTGTCCGGGTAGGGGACATAGAAGGTCCGGCCCAGCGCCTCGTCATAGAGGGTGAAGCTGCCCAGCCCGGTGTCCGCCACCCGCACGCCCCGGCCCTCGTAGAGCAGGCTGCTCTCGTAGGTCATTCTCCCCTCCCAGCCGAGGCCCTTGATGGGAAGAAGCTCGACAACACCGTCGTAGGGGAACCCCAGGGATCCCCCGGGCTCTATGGCCACCCGGAGCAGGGTGCCGTCGCGCTTCAGGATAATGTACTCCTCCTCGTTGTAGGTCACCTCCGCCACGTTGGAAGCCACCAGCCGGGGCTCCCGGCCGTCCTCCGCGTATGCCCACAGATCACCGTCCTCCAGGCGGAAGTCGAGGGAGTTTCCGCCTGGCCTGTCCTCCACGGGCTCACCCAGAGTCACGGGCTGATCGTACGCGCCGGGGTCCCACTGATACCGGACACCATCGACGCCCAGCACAGAAGAACCGCCCAGTTCCCTGACTCCCTCGCACAGCTTCAGGAGCTCCAGATGAAAGGGAGACCATGCCCACACTGTGTAGTCCGACTTCACTACGCACAGGCTGCCCGGTGTAAAGATCTGCATGTCGATGATGTCGTCCATGACCTTCTCCGGGGCCATATAGCCCTCCCGGAACTCGCCGGGCAGTACCGGGTCCTTCCCCCACATCCACAGGGAGCGGTCCGCCTTCAGGGCGTACCCTACCCCGGCCAAGAAGCTCGCGTCCACCACGTTGTCGGTGATGTAGCTGACGCGGTAGCGGTCAAAGTCCCCGTCGCTCTCCAGACCGCTTGGCCCGACGGTCCACAGGCGGCCCTGCCGGTCGATGCAGAGGATGGTGAAGTCGCCGCCGGAATACACCGCGGCGGCATTCTCCAGCACCTCCAGCGGCTCTTCCATGGGGATCGCCTCGCCGTACTCCGGCTCGCCCCAGGTGACCAGCATACCGTCCGCCCGGATGACCCAGACTTTTGCGCCCCGGTCAAGGCTGCCGACGATGGAGGCCTCCCGCAGGGGCAGCCGCTCCGGGGGTGGAGTCGGCTCATCCGCCTTCCGGGCGATGGGGTCTGTGAGCAGGCAGACCGCGGCGGCCACAGCCGCCGCCACCGCCAGCAGCACCACCCAGAAGGCGGGCCGGCGGTAATTCAGCACGCCCTTGATGCGCCCCTTGGCGCTCCCCTCGCCGAAGGCCAGCGGGCAGGGCGCGGGGACCTTCCTGCGGTCCACCGCAAAGGCCAGCAGGGCGGCGGAGTAGTCCGCCCTGACTCCCTCCCCCAGTTGGCGGAGCACCGCCTGATCGCAGGCGGCCTCCATATCCGCGCCCATGAGGGCGAAGGCCACCCACGCCATGGGATTGAACCAGTGGAGGGACAGGGCCAGCCAGCACAGGGGCTTCACCAGCCAGTCGCCCCGGCGGATGTGGGCCCGCTCGTGGGCCAGCACAAAGGCCCGGGTGTCCCCAGTGAGGCCCGTGGGCAGGTAGACCTTCGGCCTGCCCGCCCCCAGCAGGAAGGGGGAACGGAGAGCAGGGTGCTCCCACACGCCGGGCTCAGTGCGCACAGCGTCATATACCGTGCGGCGCAGGCGGAAATAGGAAAACAGGGCATAGCCCACCATGGCTGCCGCTCCCAGCAGCCACAGCCCTGCCAGCGCCGTTCGCCACGTGAAAGCCGGGGCGGCGGCAGGGTCCGGGATGGGGGCAACGGGGTTCGTGGAGCTCACCGGCTCCTCAGAGGGGCGGGACTCCGCCGGGGCGGTGGAGCTCCCCGGGCCAGGGCCGGCGCTGGCCGCCGGGTCCTCTGCTGCCGGGGCGGTGGGGACCGCGGAGACGGTCTCCCCCGGGTCTGCGGGCTGAGAGGCCGCAGGGTCAGGGGCGGGCCCGGCGCCGTCAGGGAGCTCCAGCCCGGCCACCACGGAGGGCACCGCGGACACGGGGCTGTGGAAGCTCACGGGCACCAGCAGCCGGGCAAACACCACCAGCCACAGCACAGCACACACCCACCGGGGCGCACGCCGCCGCAGCACCAGCCACAGCAGTGTGATCACGGCGGCGGCCCATGCGGCGGTAACGCTCATGCCCACCAGTCCGCCCAGCCAGCCTGCCAGTCCGTTCAGGAAGTCAACCATGCCCATCCTCCTTCCGATGCCGGTCGATGAGGGCCTTCAGCTCCTCCGCCTCCCCGTCGCTGAGGGTGCGGCTGCCCATAAAGGCCGCCAGAAACGAGGGCAGGGACCCGCCGAAGGTCCGGTCGATGAGCTGCTCGCTCTCATAGCGCTGGACCTGCTCCCGGGACACCAGCGAGGTGACCACCGCCCCCTCGTTACGCAGGACCCCCCGGTCCATCAGCTTCCTCAATACCGTGTACACTGTAGACTTCTTCCAGCCCAGTTCCTCCCGGCACAGGTCCACCAGCACGCCGGAGGACACCGGCTCGTAATCCCACACGATGCAGGCGAAGCGGTACTCGCCCTCCGCCAGTCTGTATTGCTCCATTCTGACCACCTCCGTTGGTCTATTGTAATAGACCTTTCCGAAAACAGTCTATCACAGTAGACCAACAGTGTCAACAGTTTTCAGTTTGCAAACCCCCGTCGATTCTACGATTTTCACAATCCGTTTTCAGGCAACCTGTATAGCCTGCGCCGACAAACGCAGCCCTCCGCGCCGGCTCTGTTCGGCGCGGAGGGCTGTCCGTAGCTGTGTTCACCGGGCTGGGGCAGGATGTGTTTTCCAGCCTTGGAAATTGCAGTATTTTTGTGGCAGTTTCAAGCCGGCTGATTCCCCATAATCGGTCAGAAAAATACGAAAAAATCATCAAAAGCACCCAAAAGAGCCTCCACCGCCTCTATATCGTCTTGCACGCTAAATCGATATACTTTATCGTATTTGTCGAAAGGCGGTGCGGTATGTCGATTTATAACGAAATAGGAGAGAGCATCACGCATCTGCGAAAGCTCCGGGGCCTGACGCAGGAGAGCCTGTCGCTGGAGTGCGCGGTCAGCGTCTCCTACCTGCGGCGGATTGAGCACGGAAACGCCAATCCCAC
Source organism: uncultured Oscillospiraceae bacterium (assembly GCA_934667095.1). Classification (GTDB taxonomy): domain Bacteria; phylum Bacillota; class Clostridia; order Oscillospirales; family Oscillospiraceae; genus Enterenecus. The sequence continues at coordinate 71,100 of CAKULE010000008.1, forward strand.
CATCAACGAGCTGTGGCGCATCGCGGAGGCGCTGGAGGTGGAGCTCCGCAATCCCTTCTCCGCGGCGGCCGACGTGCTGTGAACCGGGGCAGGTCCGCGCGGGCCTTCCGCGCACCCATGCGGGTGACCCAGCGGCGTGTGTTTCAGAACGGGGACTGTTATCCGCTCTGCCCCCGGTGCGGCGTCACGTTGGAGCGGGAGTTTCAGGCCTACTGCGACCGCTGCGGGCAGGCCCTGAGCTGGAAGGCATACAGCCGCGCGGCGGTCGTTCCGGGCGGGCAAAAAAGGAGCGGGGCGTGAGCCCCGCTCCCGAGCTTCCGCTGTTTCTCCCGGCGGTCCCGCTGACGTGCGCCGCTCAAACCCCGTATTCACTGCAGCGGCCTCATCCGCGGTCCATACTTCCTACCAATTCTTCTGCCGTATACTGAAGGGCCTCGGGGCAGTCCTCCATCTGAAGATACCTGCGGACGGTGGTGACGCTGCGTTTCATACGCCGTGCGACCTCCGCCGCACTGCCCAGCTCGTCATAGAGCCGGTACATTTCCTTAATCTCAGGGGGCGATACTCTGATTGCCATTACTTCAGACCCAAGTCCTTTTTAATGGTGGGAACCTCTGTGATGTCGATCGGAACGCGCATCGTTTATCCTCCCGAAAAAGAAAAATGTGCAAAAAGCGGGCATATTGCACAGTTTTTTGCACATTTGATTATATATATATATATATATATATATATTGTCAAGGGTTTTGCTGGATTTTTCTGATTTTTTCAGGCCCCGTATGGGCGGAAACAGTTTTGCCGTTTCACAGTTTCTGACCTCTTGATTTCAAAAATTTATGCCAAAAATCAAGCGTACAGGTTTTCACGCAAAAACAAAGAAAAACCGTTGGAATCACAAGGATTCCAGCGGTTTTGGTGGAGATAAGCGGGATCGAACCGCTGACCTCTTGAATGCCATTCAAGCGCTCTCCCAGCTGAGCTATACCCCCATTTGAACTTCATACCCGTATTAGGCGAAGATTATATTAACAAAATCGTTTCCTTTTGTCAACCCTGTTTTGAAGAAATTTTGTATGATCCCCGGCGGAACTCCTGGTAAGGCATTCCGCCGGAGATCAGTTTTTTCAACAGGGTATAGAATCAGCGCACAAAGGGCTTGATCCCCAAAATCTCACGGGCCTCGGCGGGCGTAGCCACATCGTTGCCAAAGCTCTTGACCGCGCGCACCGCGCGCTCCACCAGCATCACGTTGGTGGCCATGATCTTCTCGCCGTTTTCGTCCTTACCGTAAACCACGTTATCCTCCAGGCCCACGCGGATATGGCCGCCCAGAGCCAAGGCAGTATACATAATGGGCATATGGCCGGCACCGATGCCGAAGGCGGACCAGAGAGAGCCCTCGGGGATGTGCTGCACCAAGTTCAGCAGGTTTTCCGGGGTGGCCTCCAGACCACCCAGCACGCCCAGCACGAACTGATAGTACACAGGGGTCTTGACCAGACCCTTTTTCACATAATAGTTCACATTGCCCAGCATGCCGCGGTCGAAGATCTCCATCTCCGGCTTCACGTCATTGCGGAGATAGCAGTCGCACAGCTTCTCCAGGAAGCGGGGGGAATTTTCAAAGACATGGGCGCAACCCCAGTTCATGGAACCGGCGTCAAAGGAACCCATCTCGATCTCGGGGATGGTTTCGAAATGCGCCATACGGCCCTCATCCGGCGGCATCTTCACAGCGCCAGAGGAGGTGCAGTTAATGACCACGTCACAGTCCTCATGCGCACGAATCAGGCGAACCGTTTCAGCAAACTTTTCGCGGTCCATGGTGCCCAATCCCTCATCGTCACGCATATGCAGGTGGACTACTGCTGCGCCCGCCTTCCAGCAGGCATAGGCGTCCGCAGCAATCTGCTCAGGGGTCTCAGGAATCTTGTAGCCCCTTGGGGTCAGCGCGCCGGTGAGGGCGGCAGTGATGATTGTTTTCTTTGCCATAATAAAAAGGCCTCCTCATGTTATGTTGAAAAAGTGTTGATTCCGCCGAGAGGACAGCCGATGCTGCCCTCTCGGTTTGCCATGGGATGTGGGGGCTTTGAGGGCTTTATGGGGAATCTTGATTTAATATACGCCGAGGAAGAAGATGGAGCAGACAATCAGCGCACCGACACAAATGACCAGGGTGTACGGCAGCAGCTTTTTGAAGTCGATGTGACACAGGGTCAGGTAGGGCAGCGCCCAGAAGGGCTGGATGATGTTGGTGGTCTGGTCGCCATAGGTATAGGCGCACAGCAGCTTGGGCACATCCACATTCAGCTTGGCGGCCACGTCCAGCAGATAGGGGCACTCGATGACGAACTTGGAACCGCCGGAGGGCACGGCCATGTTCAGAACGGCAGAGTACAGGTAAGCGACCTCGGGGAAGGTCTTGGTAGTGGAGATAGCCATGAACGCGTTGGAAATCACGTCGGCGAGGCCGGTGTTGGCGATGATGCCAAAGATACCGGCGTACAGGGGGAACTGAATGATAACGCCCCAGACAGAGCCGACGGAAGCGATACAGGCCTTGGAGAAGCGCTCCGGCGTGCCACAGAGCACGATGCCCAGCATCAGCATGGTGAAGTTGAAGTTGTTGATGGTCAGGCCGTTAAAACCGTTCTTGACGTACAGCATTACGCACCAGATCAGACCGAAGATACCGATAATCCAAGAGAAAATGGGGGTGTTGTTCATGAAGCCGGCAGGAGTGGAGCGGTCGCCCTTATCGGCATACATGGACTGGGTGTGCTTGACATCTTCGTACAGCTCGTCCGAGCAGCCAACCATCTTGGCCTTGTCCTTGGGCATGATCAGGTAGCCGACAAGGAAGACCATGGCGAACAGGATGACACACTGCAGCAGGTTCCACCAGGTCAGGACGCTGGCGGACAGAGGATAGGACTCGGCCACATAATTGGCGGCGACCTCGGTGGTGCACATGCTCTTCAGGAAGCCGGGAGTGGCGCCCTGGAGGGGTGCGGCCTGGGAGATGCCCACGGCGGGGATAGCTGTGCAGTAGGCGCAGGCGATCAAGGCGGGCGCATGGATGGAATAACCCTTGTCGCGGGCGGCAACCAGGGTATTGCGCAGCAGCGCGATACACACCATCATGCCGATGCCCCAGTGGATGTACATCAGGATCCAAGAGATGACAAGGACCATGGCATAGGCCTGGAACCAGTTGTTGGGCAGCATGGCCAGCTTGCGGATAAGCTTCTGAACCGGGGGAGAGATAGCAATCACGTTGCCGGTAATCATGATCAAGCTCATCTGCATGCCGAAGGTCAGCAGGCTCCAGAAGCCGCCTACCCAACTGTTCATCAGGCTCATCTGCCCTTCTGCAGAATCCATGATGATGGGGCAGCCGGTAAAGATAATCGCAAGGATTGCAACGATAATGGTCAGAATGATGGCAAAGACCATTGCATTGGGTGTCCAACGATCAAAGAATCGAATAAAACGATCGTTAAACGTCTTTTTTGTGGTAGTTTCGTTGTTACTCACAATAATTCTCCTCTCTTTTTTACAGCTTTTCCAAACCACTGGTTAAGGAGCCCCCATTTCCCCAACCAGCGGGTGCTGCCGGATTACAGGAAGGACCAGAGCATCAGGGCGGCGCCGGCCACAAGGGCAATAGCGCCCAGAACCCGCACCGCGCGCACCGCCAGATTGGAGGGCTCCCGCTCGGTCTCCAGAATGCTGGCGTCGAATTCAACCCGATCTTTTTTGCGGCGGTGGGACTGCTCCCGTTTATGTTCCCGTTCCTGGATGTCGGGGTCATTCTTGTGCCATTTTGCCGTCTGGTAGGGCTTTGCCACACAAAGCAGCCCCATAACCACCAGCAGAAGCCCCAGTTGGGTTGCGATCCCCACCTGCCAGGTTCCGATATTCATACCGCACATCCTTTCCGGCGGGACTATGGCACGCCCGCCTGTCTTTGTATCAGCAGGCGCTTTCCTACGCCTGGCTGCACATCTCAAAAATACCCGCCGCGCCCTGGCCGCCGCCAATACACATGGTGACCATAAAATAGCGGCCGCCGCATCGCTTCATGTGGGAAATGGCCTTGCACAGCAGCATCACTCCGGAGGCGCCCAGCGGATGGCCCAGGGCCATGGCGCCGCCCTCTGGATTGAGCTTCTGCGTATCCAGGCCCAAGGTCCGGATACAGGCCAGCGCCTGGGACGCAAAGGCCTCATTGAGCTCGATATCATCCATATCCTCCAGCGTCAGGCCGGTCAGCCTGAGCACTTTCGGAATCGCCTGAATGGGGCCGATCCCCATGACCCGGGCGGGCACGCCGTCCACGGCAAAGCCCACGAACCTGGCCAGAGGCTTGAGTCCCAGCTCCCGCAGCTTCTCCCCGGACATCAGCACCACAAAGCCAGCGCCATCGGTCATCTGGGAGGAGGTGGCTGCGGTCACCACACCATCCGGCTTGAAGCAGGGCTTCAGACCGGCTAGGCTCTCCATCGTGGTACTGGGACGGATTCCCTCGTCCCGGGTAAGCACCACTGGATGTCCGTCGGCGTCCAGTCCGTCCACCGGGACGATCTGGTCCTCAAACCAGCCGGCGGCCTGGGCCGCCGCCGCCTTGGCATGGCTCTCGCAGGCCATCTTTTCCATGTCCTCACGGGAGATGTTGTAATCGGTCACCACGTTTTCCGCGGTCATTCCCATGCTGATGTAGTTATCCACCGCGTGCTTGGCCAGGTAGGGCTCCATGATGCTGGGATCGGTCGCCATGGAGACCATGGACATGGTCTCCACACCGCCAGCCACAAGGACCTCCGCTTGTCCGCACATAATGGCGTTTGCGGCAGTCGCCACCGTCTGCAGGCCGGAAGAGCAGAAGCGGTTGATGGTCATGCCGGTCACCTTGTCCGGCAGGCCGGCCCGCTGGGCCACCAGACGGGCCAGGTTAAAGTCCTGGACGCCCTTCGGCATGGCACAGCCCACAATCACGTCGTCGATCTCCATGGGGTCCAGTTGGGGAACGCGCTTGAGTACACCCGCCAGTGTCTGGCCCCCATACTGCACCGGATGGACCTTGGACAGCCCGCCCTTAAACGCTTTACAGTAGGGGCTGCGGCCAAAGGCCACGATATACGCGTCTCTCACTTCCATCTATCTCTTCCTTTCTTACCGCACGCAGCAGTCCTTTGTGATCAATAGAGATACATTCCGCCGTTGACCGCCAGGGTTTGTCCGTTGACAAAGGAGGCGTCCTCCGAGGCCAGGAACAGGATGGCCGAGGCGATCTCTCTGGGCTCAGCCCCCCGCTTCATGGGGATCTTCTTTACCATCTGCTCAATGATCGGCTCCGGGATGGCCCTAGTCATCTCCGAAAATGTGAATCCCGGGGCCACCGCGTTGACCCGGATGCCCTTGCCCGCGTACTCCAGGCAGAGATTTCGGGTCAACGCCTGGACGCCGGCCTTGGAGGCAGCATAGTTGCTCTGCCCCACATTGCCCATCTGCCCGGTAATGGAAGCTACGTTGACTATGGCCCCCTTTCCCTTGGGCAGCATCTGCTTCAGCGCCGCCTGAATGGTGAAGAACATCGACTTCAGGTTCACATTCATCACCAGGTCCCACTGCTCCTCCGTCATCTTGTGGAACAGTGCGTCCCGGGTAATACCCGCGTTGTTGACCAGCACGTCGATGCCGCCGAAGGCGGACACGGCCTCTTCAAACATACGCTCCACATCGCCCTGGTCCGATACGCTTCCCTGCACGGCAATGACCTGCGCAAATCCCTCAGCCAGGAGCTTGTCCCGCGCCTGGACACAGTCAGCGCTCACATCGGTGAGCACGACCCTGGCCCCCTCCGCTGCAAATCTGCGGGCCGTTGCAAATCCAATTCCCCGGGCAGCGCCGGTCACCAGTACCACCTGATCGGCAAATCTCATCCGCTTATCTCACTCACTTTCCAAAAAATATCGCGATGCTGATAAATTAAGCAAAAAACGTGCCAAAATCAAGAAAGCCCCCAACCCCTCTCCAGCGCTGCATTTCGTTTTTTTATGTCCCACCGCATAAGTCTTTTTTGACTTATTTTCTTTTTTAGCAAGTCTAAATTGACTTATTTTTCGGTTTTATCGTCACTCTTTACAAAATACTTGTGCTTTTCTTCGCCGTATGTTAGTATAATCATTATAAGAATCGCTGCGTCAGATGATAGATAAACAGAGGGGGAGGTCGTAATCTTGGACAAAGCTTACAGACAGGTGAAATTTCTGGAAACCATTCTGGACAACATGCAGGAGCCCATTTATGTGCTGGATAAGCACGGGAAATTCATCTACGTTAATCGAGCCCTGATTGATCTGTCTGGTTCCACCAAGGAAGTCCTGCTGACCTACACCATGTACCGCATGGCGGAGGAAGGTATTATTGAGCGCGCTGTCTCCGAAGATGTGCTCAAGTACAAGCACGCTTTTTCCTTTTTCCAGGATGTGGTCAATTTCCGCGGTCAGCGGCACAGGCAGCTGAACATGACCAGCCCCATTTTTGACAGCAACGGCAATGTGGAGTTTATCGTAGCGGTGCTCCTCCCCCTGAACCTGCTCACCCAGCAGATACACTCGGCCAATTCCGGCTCCAGGCACAACACGCTGGACCCCAGCCGTATGCGGGTAGACAACCGGGAGGTCGTTGCCGAGAGTCCCGCCATGAGGCAGGTGCTGGAGCTGGCCCGGGCGTTGTCCGAAGTGGACACCGCCGTCCTGGTCACGGGCGAGACGGGCTGCGGCAAGGATGTGGTGGCCCATCTCATTCATAGTTTGGGCCACAGGAGCAAGGGTCGTTTTGTCTCCATCAACTGCGCCTCCCTGCCGGAAACGTTGCTGGAGGCAGAGCTCTTCGGGTATGCTAAAGGTGCTTTTACCGGCGCCTCCAGCGCCGGTAAAAGGGGCCTCTTCGAAGAGGCCGACGGCGGTACCCTATTCTTGGATGAGATCAACTCCATGCCGCTGGCGCTTCAGGGCAAGCTTCTCCAGGCCATTGAGACCAAGCGCTTTACCAAAGTAGGGTCGGTGAAAAGCACCACAGTGGACTTCCGTGTGCTGGCCGCCAGCAATCAGGACCTGGCCGCCTGTGTCCAAAACGGCAGCTTCCGCCAGGATTTGTACTACCGCCTCAACGTTATGCCGGTCTACATTCCGCCTTTGCGGGAACGCCAGGAGGACATTGAGCCGTTGGCCAACTATTTTCTCCGCCACTACGGAGACAAATATGGCCGTCCCCGCTATCTGTCCGCCAAGGCCATGCTTCAGCTCAAATCCCACAGCTGGCCCGGCAACGTGCGGGAACTAAAAAACCTCATTGAGCGCATGATCATCACCAGCTCCGGCGAGGTGATTGAGATCTCCGAAATTCCGGGCAGCTCGTTGAATCCCAGCCTGCCGGAGGAGAGCCACCCGGCACAGGCCAGCTATTTTCTTCCTCCCTCTCTCCTGCTGGACGACGTACCGGAGGACTTTTCCCTGAATTTCTATATGGAACAATGTGAGCGCGCTTTGCTGCAGCAGGTCCTGAAGCGCTGCGGAAGCACTTATAAAGCCGCCCAATATCTCAAAACCAGCCAGTCCGGCATCGCCCGGCGCAAGGCAAAATATAACCTGTGAGGAAAGTCCCCATGGTTAAGTCAATCTTGATTTAGCCATGGGGGCTTCTCACTGGCCTGCCCCCTCCATTCCGTCTTGCCGGGGCCTGTTTTTCTGGGTCTGCGACCAGATCCCCCCAATCCCCCGCTTAAAGGTCTGGCATCAAACTTGCATGTTATCTGTCCAGGTCAGTGGAAACACAACAAGCAGGAGGTAACATCATGTATCAACAGGAATACCAACGCAAGCGCATCTCTATGGACCAGCTGCTAGAGCTGTTTCAGTCCGATCTTTTCATAGTATTGGGCTCCGGTCCCCAATCTCCGGTTGGATTGCTCAGCCGCCTGCATGAGCTGCAGGGTCGGGCTTCCCATATCCGGCTCAGCACCGCTCTGCCCCTCAAACCCTATCCGGTCATGACCGATCCCCAATACAGGGGAATCCTGGAGCAGGAGAGCTTCTTTTACAGCCCGGTCCAGCGCATTTCTGACCGGTTGGGCGAGTGTACCCATCTCCCCTCTCATCTGCGCGCCGCACCTTCCGTGGTGCTGCGCGGCCGTGCAGACCCGGATCTGCTGGTCACCTCCGTCTCCCCCATGGATGAGCACGGCTATTTTTCCATCTGCGCCGGCTGTCTGGTAGAGCCCGAGGTGCTTAAGCGCGCCAAGCGCGTGGTGGTGGAGGTGTGCGCCAAGGCCCCTCGCACCTTCGGGGACACCACGCTGCACATCAGCCGGGTGGATCACATCGTAGAGTGCGACCGTGGCTTGGTGGAAATGCCGCCCGCCCCCATCGGCGAGGCCGACCTGGCCATCGGCCGGTATGTGGCCGACCTGGTGGAGGACGGCTCCACCATCCAGCTGGGCATCGGCTCCATCCCCAACGCGGTGGCCCAGTCGCTGATGCACAAAAGAGATCTAGGCATGCATACTGAGATGCTGGTGGACAGCACGGTGGATTTGGTGGAGGCCGGCGTGCTCACCGGCCGGTGCAAGACCCTTCACCCCAACCAGATTGTGACGGTCTTTACCATGGGCACCCAGCGGCTGTATGACTTTATCGACAACAACCCGGGCGTACTTCACCGGGCCGCCCCCTACACCAACGACCCCTATGTCATCGCCCAGAACTACAAGATGACCTCCATCAACACCACGCTGCAGGTAGACCTGTTCGGCCAGTGCGCCTCCGAGTCGGTGGCCGGCTCTCAGATCAGCGGAATCGGCGGCCAGGCGGAGACCTGCATGGGCGCCCAGATGTCTCCCGGTGGAAAATCAATCATGACCCTGCACTCCACCGGCACGGTACGCCAAAAGGACGGCAGCACCAAACTGGTGTCGAAAATTGTGCCCGGCCTGACACCTGGCACCGTGGTGTCCACCGCTCGCTCCGATGTGGAATACGTGGTCACCGAGTTCGGCGTGGCGGAGCTCAAGGGAAAGACCGTGCGGGATCGGGCCAAGGCTCTGATTTCCATCGCCCACCCCGATTTTCAGGCCGAGCTCACTGAGGCTGCCGAGCGCTTCCGCATTCTCTGAGCAGGGGGAAGCCCTTATTTCTTCAATACACAAAAGGACCCGCCGCGCCTTTGGGCGCGGCGGGTCCTTTTTACGTTCTGTATGACGCCTCATCCGCCCAGCCAACATAGCCTTGTCAGCCGCGGCATTTCACAGTATACTATTCCGCGTGTGCATTGGTTCATTGGGAGGAGATTATAAGGAAAAAAGCAAAATCGCGGCAGTTTTACCGGCTCTTTGGGATTTGTTTTATCCGCTGCCGGCAGTGCCGTAGGACTGGGAAATATATGGCGTTTTCCCTATTTAGCCGCAAAGGACGGCGGTGGCGTGTTTCTGCTGGTTTACCTGATTTTAGCGCTTACCTTTGGCTTTACCCTGCTGACCACGGAAATCGCCATCGGCCGCCGGACAGGCCAGAGCCCCCTGACCGCCTACCGCGTGCTTTACCCCAAAATGGGCTGGCTGGGCCTTCTGGCCTGCGTGATCCCCATGCTGATCCTGCCCCTGCCCTATTACAGCGCCATCGGCGGCTGGGTGCTGAAGTATCTGGCCGCCTACTTGACCGGCGGCGCACAGGCCGCTGTGGACAGCCAGTACTTTACCAGCTTCATTACCTCTACCTGGAGCCCTATCCTCTGGTTCCTGCTTTTTCTGGGCGCGACCGTGTTTGTTGTGTACAGCGGCGTCGTCTCCGGGATCGAGCGGATGTCAAAGATCCTGATGCCGGTCCTGCTGGTGCTTATGCTGTGTATCGTCTGCTTCTCTCTGACTCTGTCCCATACGGACGAAGAGGGCGTCGCCCGCACCGGGCTGCAGGGTCTGCTTGTATACGTGGTGCCGAGCTTTGAGGGAATGACCCTGCGCAAATTCCTTATGGTGCTGACCGACGCCATGGGACAGCTCTTCTATTCCATCAGCGTGGCCATGGGCATCATGATCACTTACGGCTCTTATGTAAAAAAGGAGACCAACCTAGTGAAATCCGTCAACCAGATTGAACTGTTTGACACTGTTGTGGCCTTACTAGCCGGTATGATGATTATCCCCGCCGTCTTCGTCTTTTCAGGCGCGCAGGGCATGTCAGACGGATCCACCCTGATGTTCCGCTCCCTCCCCAAGGTATTCGGCGCCATGGGCGGCGTGGGGGGTGTGGTCGGCGTCGTATTCTTTCTGGCCGTGGCCTTTGTCGCCCTCACCTCCTCCGTCTCCATTATGGAGGCCATCGTATCCAGCGCTATGGACCAATTCCATATCAGCCGCAAAAAGGCCTGTATTGCGGTGGCGCTGATCGCTTTGGCTGGCGGTCTGGTAGTCTGTCTGGGCTACAATCTATTCTACTTTGAATGGATCCTGCCCAATACCCCTGCCGGCAAAAATGCGCAAATCCTGGACGTCCTGGACTATATCAGCAACTATGTGATGATGCCTGTGCTCTCCATCGGCACCTGCATTCTGATTGGATGGATTGTGAAGCCCAAGACGATTATTGAGGAGGTTACGCTTTGGGGCCGCAGGTTTCGCCGGGAAAAACTCTATGTCATCATGGTGAAGATGGTAACTCCCCTGCTGCTGTTCTTCCTGCTGCTGCAGTCTCTGGGGATCATTCGTTTTTAAAGAGAAAAACGGCAGAGTGCCTGTGTCCAGGCCGCGCTGCCGTTTTCTTTTATGTCTGAACAAAGAAAAAGAACCCGAAATCTTACGATTTCGGGTTCTTGGTGGAGATAAGCGGGATCGAACCGCTGACCTCTTGAATGCCATTCAAGCGCTCTCCCAGCTCTGTGCCCGCTTCGCGGTCACACCAGAGCCACGGAGAAAACCCGTCAAACCATTGATATACCTATATTTTTTGCACCTTTATTATACCATACCTGCTCGGTTTGGACAAGGACTTTTTACCCCAGCAAAAGAAAAAGCGCACAGATTTTGAGAATCTGTGCGCTTTTTGTGCGCTCAACAAAGCTGCTTACTTTTCGGTATAACTCCACGCAAAGGTAGAGTCATCAATTTGCGTAACAGAGAATGTGCCCTCAATGCCAAGCACCTTAAATACATCGTTTACACTAACCATTGTATGACCCCAACCACCGGTGCGGTTATAGCAGCGGATGTCATTATCCACATATAACATTCCTTCCTCGTGGGGGTCATCCATCGCTGGCATGGTAAGTTCTATACCGTTATAATGATATCTGCGCCAATATACGCTCTCACTGATACTGGAATACTCATACCAAGATTCCGTAGAATACCCGCCCCAGTCGACAGTTTCAACGTTGTCAGTAGTATAGTCCGCCTTGTAATGCGTTTCTATGCTGCCGCTGATGAAAGGATTGGAGTTCCCTTCTATGATCTCATAAGAACCAGTAACCACGCTGAGTATTTTGCCAAGCCCCACGAAGGAAATAAACAGTTCCTTTTCTCCATTCATTTCGACTTCTTGAATCATTGTATAGTTGAATTCAAGATTCTGATAGTATTTACCATCCATAAGCAGATACCGCGCACCATAGGAGTTCAACGCATTGTCAGTTGCAGCAACTACGCCAATGCCGAGGTGCCTTTGCAGCGTCCGCTCGGAATCCTTCATCTTAATTGAAAGCGCCCGTTTGGAGATAATCGCCACATCGCCACGGGTGAAATGCGTGGTGCTGGCATTGTATCGCCCATCTGTCAAACCGATTTTGTCGGACAACTCCCACGCTGCGTTCCACTTGAAGTCCGTCCCGCTCGTGTACCCAAGGGCCCGGAGAACAAAAGTAAGATACTGCGACACGGTCACATCTGCGTCCCCGCCGTAGGTGGTCGAGGAAGCGCCTGCGGTCAGCCCATGTTCATAGGCGTAGCCGACATACGGCTTTACCCACCCGGTCACATCGGTGAACGGCGTTACCCAAGTTCCGTCCTTGGCCTCCTGCTCCTTGCCAAGCAGACGGACCAGCATGGTCACCGCTTCATTCCGGCTGGGCGTTCTGTCCAAGTCGAAGTTGGGATTGCCATTTGCGTCCTTTCCGACGCCCTTAAACAGCCCCATTTCATACAGCGCCTGCGCCGCCTCGGTGGCCTCATCCGTAGCTGCAAAAGCGGCGGGCACAAGCGAGATTGCCAAAACAAGAGCCAGAATACAAGCCAAGATTCGCTTTTTCATGTTACACCATCCTTATCAATTCTTTAGTAGTATGCCGAAGGACCGCCGGGCAGTCCTTCATTTGAAGATACCTGCGGACTGTGGTGGCGCTGCGGTCCATGCGCCGTGCGACCTCCGCCGCGTTGCCCAACTCGTTATAGAGCCGGTGCATTTCCACGATCTCCGCGGGCGTTACTCTTGCCGCCATTACTTCAAACTCAATTCTCTTTTGATGGCGGGAATATCCGCTTTTCTGGCAAGCGGGTGCTTCTGTGCCTTGGCGATTGCTTCATTGATGTACTCAACATAATCGATCTGCTTATCGCCGGACCCATGCTCGGCAAGCACTTGGTTCATCTTGTCGATCTGGTTGAAAAAGGTGTCGGGTACAATGATTCTCTCCAGTGTGGTGTCGATGGTAAAGCGCATAGTTCATTCCTCCTAAAAAAGAAAAGTGTGCAAAAGTCGGCGTATTGCACAACTTTTTGCACACTCAATTATATATATATATATATTGTCAAGGGTTTTGCTGAAATTTCTCTGATTTGCTCAGATTTTGCGTGGATTTGCTCAGAATCTGCCGAAATTCACTTGATTTTAGACTGAATCAATAGCAAATAAGACTGATTCTATGAAGTTCTGTGAGAATTCGTTGCGTTCCGTTCAGATTCGTTCAGAATTCAAACCGTTCTGCTTTTGATGATAAACTATCCTTTGCATTATCTGTCTTATTTGTATATCTATTATCTATTTCTCTATTGCCCAGCGGAGGTTTTGCTGTCTCCGGCGAACTGCGGCGTTCGTGGGGCAAATTTTGTAGTTTGTCCTGCGAACCGGGCTGTCCGCACCACGGCTCCCCCATTTTCTGTTTTTCCTCTTGCTGTTTGTGGGGCGATTCGTAAAAGTCATAGGTATTCCCGCCCCGCTGCACCAGATAGCCCTCGGCAATAAAGAGGTTGATGTACTTGTGGAAGGTGGTCTTTGTGATCCCGGCCTCGTTCTCCGCCGCCTGCGGGGACAGCGCAAAGGTATACCCATCCGCATTTTTCGCAAGGTACAGATAAAGCTGCAAGGCATACGGCCCAAACCTCTTGTTGACGGCCATCCAGTTTTCATTTTTGATTTGCAGGAAGTCCCGCTCCGGCTTCTCCCTGTGGACGATGACGGTTTTCTAATTTTTCACTGTGTTTGGCATAAATAGCCCTCCTGTTTCTCTATTTCTATAAATATAATACCAAAATTTTATGGTAAAAACAAAGCGGCCGCCGCGGGGCGAACAAAAGACATTGCGCTGACCCCTCCGCAGGCTCTGCGCTCTTGCTGCGGCAGCGGGGACGGTGATTCTGCCCTATTTTCCTTGCCGCCGCAGGCACCTTTTTTCGCGGTGCTGCGTGCGGCTGCCGTTTGCCCGAATGGCAGCCCCCGGCCCTCCGGGCTTTTTGAGTTAAGATGAAAATTTTGGTATAATGGTATCAGAAAAAGTGAAAGGAGTGATTCCCATGCCGATGTTTCCGAAGGAGGAGGCCGACCGTCTGTATCAAGAGGGCAAAATGCCGGAGTGGTGGTACAGGCAGCACTATAAGACCGCCGAAGAAAATGAGCGCGACCATTTCCGCGACATGGCGGAGCGGGGCTTACAGTTCCTGCGGCAGCGCGCCGAAGAATAGCAGCGCAAGGCCCAGCAGCAGGCGCTGGAACAGGAAATTGACAGGGCTGTGCAGCGGGCCGTAGAAAAGGCCCTCGCAGACCTGCTAAAATAAAAAGCAGGACAGGGCAAAGCCCTGTCCTGCCATTCTTACAAGTTGAACGCCGCTGCGTATTTCTCTGCCGCCGCCCGCATTTGCCGTATGTCAGACCTCACATAGAAATTCAGCGTTGTGCTGGCGTCTGCGTGCCCCAAAATCTCCTGCACACTCTTGATGTCCGCCCCCTGTGCCAGCAGCAGCGTGGCGCAGGAATGGCGCAGGTCGTGGGGAGAGAGGTCGGGCAGGCCGCTGCGCTTCATAAACCGTTTGGCCCGGCGGGTGACAGCGTTCGGGTCGCGGGGGCTGAATATATCTCCGCTGCCCGGAAAGACAAAGGCGTCCTTCAAGATCGTGCTCTTATTTTCCGCCATCGTCCGCCGCTTCAAGCCTTGCAGTTGGCGCAGGGCAGAGGGCATGATGGGAATGGTGCGGACGCTGTCCGCCGTTTTCGGAGTGCTGACCATAATACCGCTCTCCGGTGTGTAGACCACGCTGCGGGCGATGGTTATGGTCGCGTCCTTCTCGTCAATGTCCTTCCACTTCAGCCCCAAGCACTCACCGCGCCGAATACCGGAGGTCAGCAGGAGAAACATCATGCAGCGGAAGTCCTGCGGCTCGTCCGCGAGGGCACGGAAAAATTGCGCTGCCTGCTCCGCCGTCAAGGCGTCCACGGGCTTCTTGTCCTTCTTTGGCGCGTCCACCCGCAGCATGGGATTGGTCACAAGCAGCCCCTGCTTATCGGCGTATGCGAAAATCATGCCCAGCACATTATAATAGTGCCGTATCGTCTTGGGGGCAAGGGGCTTGCCCCGCTGGGTCTTGTACTCCCGGCTCAGATAGGCAAGAAACCGCTGTATCTGCATGGGGCCTATCTCCTGCAAGACGGCCCCGCCGAAGTAGTCCACAATCAGCTTCTTCATGTTCCCGTAAAACGTCACGGTCGTTTGCTTGTCGTTGCCGTTGCAGACTTGGAGCGGAAACCACACGTCATTGACAAAGCTGCGGAAGCTGTCCCGGCGCTTTTCGGGCGGGAGTATGTACGCCTGCCCCAGTTCCTTTTCCTTTTGATACTCGGCTCTGATCTCCTGCTCCCAATCGTCCGCCGCCCGCTCGGCGGCTTTTTTCATTTTGGACGGGGACAGCCCCGCCGGTGCTTCCCATGTCGTGTACCGCCGCACCTGTTTGCCTTCTGCGTCCCGCTCCAAGCAGGCCGTAAAACGGAAGGAAATAATTTTGCCGTTTTTCTTGTTTTCCCGGATATTTGCCATTTTGATACACCATTCTTTCCGGCGTACCAACGGTTTCCGGCCCGACTTCTCCCGGCTGTGCGCTTTTTTGTGCGCTTTTGCCGTTTTGTCTGGCTTTTGATTGGCGTTTTGGGGAAAAAGAAAAAGCCTTGAAAACGTAGTGTTTTCAAGGCTTTTCGCTTTTGGTGGAGATAAGCGGGATCGAACCGCTGACCTCTTGAATGCCATTCAAGCGCTCTCCCAGCTGAGCTATACCCCCGTTTACGCTGGGCCTATTGGCCCTGCGCGAGGAGTATAATAACAGACGGGGGGAAGAATGTCAACACCTTTTTTCAGATTCTTCGAAGATTTTTTCCGGAGCCTCAAAATGGCCCGAAAATGCTCACATGTGGAAGTCGAACCGTCCGTGCTCGATGGCGTCCCCCACCGCCCGGATGGCCCGGCCGGCGGTCTTCTGCATCCTGCGTTTCTTGCTGGGCTTGGCCAGCATCAGCATGGCGGCCCCAGCGGCCATGCTCACCCCCATGGCGGGCAGCACGGTCTTTTTATCCAGCTTCATCTTCATCCCTCCTTCGTGGGTAGCTTTCCCCGAAGGCAGGATCTTTTGCGTACCAAAATTTTATTCCAGCACCAGCGACACCGGGCAGTGGTCACTGCCGGCAATGTCCGGGTGGATCGCCGCCTCCCGCACCCGGGGTGCCAGCCGGTCGGACACGATGAAGTAGTCGATGCGCCATCCCGCATTCTTCTCCCGGGCATGAAAGCGGTAGCTCCACCAGGAATAGGCCCCGGTCTGGTCGGGATACAGGCTGCGGAAGGTGTCCGTAAAGCCGGCGGAAAGCAGCTCGGTGAGCTTGCCCCGCTCCTGATCGGAAAAGCCCGCGTTGCCCCGGTTGGTCTTGGGATTCTTCAGGTCGATCTCCTCATGGGCTACGTTCAGGTCCCCGCAGTAGACCACGGGCTTGGTCCGGTCCAGACTCTGGAGATAGCCCCGCAGATCGTCCTCCCACTCCATGCGGTAGCCAATGCGGGCCAGCCCCTCCTGTGCGTTGGGGGTGTAGCA
Source organism: uncultured Oscillospiraceae bacterium (assembly GCA_934667095.1). Classification (GTDB taxonomy): domain Bacteria; phylum Bacillota; class Clostridia; order Oscillospirales; family Oscillospiraceae; genus Enterenecus. Next base: position 87,436 of record CAKULE010000008.1, read on the forward strand.
GTTCACCAGCCAGAGGTCCGGGTACTCCAGCGTGATGAGCCGGCCCTCATGGTCATGCCGGTCCAGATCCATGCCGTAGGAGACGGACAGGGGCTCCTGCCGGGCGAAGACCGCCGTGCCGGAATAGCCCTTTTTCTCGGCAGAGTTCCAGAACTCATGGTAGCCAGGCAGCTTCACCTCCGCCTGACCCTGCTCCATCTTGGTCTCCTGCAGGCAGATGAAGTCGGCGTCCAGCCCCAGCATGGACTCCGCAAAGCCCTTTTTCAGACAGGCCCGCAGGCCATTGACGTTCCACGATACGAATTTCATGGTATCCTCCATTTATTTATAATCAGATACCCAGATGATACCACAGGGACGCGGAGATTTCCACCGGGGAATTTTCGCGGCAGAGGCGGTTTGGCTCTTGACAGAAGCGGTTTTGTCCGATATAATGGCTAAGCTGTCAACAGAATATGCGGATGTGCTGGAATTGGTAGACTGGCTAGCTTGAGGTGCTAGTGGCCCACGGCCGTACGGGTTCGAGTCCCGTCATCCGCACCACGATAAAGACACCGCTTTGCGGTGTCTTTATTTTTTTGGTCTCACTCCCCTGCGGCCGCTGCACCCAAGGAGTAGACAGGGCCGCGGGGGCATGGTACAATGTTCCTGTGATCGACCGAAGAAGCGGAGGGCAACCCGAATGAACAAGATCCGATTCACCGCGAACGAGACCACAAACTACGTATTTCACATGCTCTCTGTGGCCAAGTGCGGCTACGACAACGCCTATGGCGAAGCATACCGTTCCCTCTACCCTGCGGAGAATCTGGCCGTGCTCAAGGAGCACGAGGACCTGCTCACCATCTGCGGCGGTACCCACTGCGGAGCCCTCTATCCCATGCTGGTCAGGGGTGCGGCCCGGGCCGAACAGCCCGCCGAGGTGTACTATGCCGGGCTGCTCCGCGGGACGCCGGCGGACCTTGAGGGCTACGCCGACGCGATCCGGCAGATTTCCGGGGTGATGCTCCGCCACTGCGGGTCCTATCTTACGGATATCTGGCCGGCCGAGCGGGAGAAGATCGCCGCATATATCCCCGAGGTCCGCCGCCTGTTTGAGGACACAGACTTCACGGAGAAGGCGGAGGCCGCCATCGGGGTCAGGCTGCCCCGGGAGGCCTTCACCGCCACCCTTGTCACCTCCGTGGAGAACGGCCCGGAGGCCATCGACATCTCCGACGAGCAGGACGTGTTCGGCATCGAGCGGACACCTCTCGACGCCTTCTATTTCATCGGGCACGAGTTCATCATCTATCTGCTGTTCGAGGCTTTGAAGGAGACCTCCGCCTTTCAGACACAGGCCACGTGGAATATCACTGAGGGCCTCGCAGAGTTCTACATAAAGCAGGTGATGGGTGGGCTCCGGTTCAGCTATCACCAGAAATACGTGGAGTTTTTCGAGGCATGCTGCGCCTCCGCGCGGCCCATCCCGGCGGAGCTGTACGAAAAGGGCTGCACGGCCTTCTGCTGAGGCGCGGCCCCGCACATGCCCATTGTCTCGGCCCCCGATCTGTGGTATACTGTGCTCGACTGAGGAAGGGAGGACTCTGCCATGAAGCCGCTGTTCATCCTGCTGTTCTGTGCCGCCGCCCTCACCAATGTAATCGCCTGCGCCCGGGGCTGCCAGCTCCCCCGCCGCATCGCCAAGGTCCTTCTCATGCCCCTGCTGCTGGCCATCTATCTGACCTGTGCCCGGCAGGTGCAGGCGTGGGTCATCCCCGCCTTGCTGCTGGGCTGGATCGGGGACCTGTTCCTCATTGCGCCCCATCAGGGCCTGCCTCGGACGCTGGGCATCGCCAGCTTCCTGCTGGGACACATCTGCTGGTTCCTCGCCATGGTGCGCCAGTTTCCCATCGCCCCCGCCCTGTGGGGCCGGATCGCCGCCCCGCTGGTCTTTCTGGCCGCCGCGGCGCTCATCTACCGCAGTCTCTACCCTCTGCTCCCCCGGGAGATGAAGATCACTGGCGGGGTATACATCGGCGTACTGGCCGCTATGGGGGCCACTGCGGGGCTGGTGCTCCTCTCCGGCTGTCCCGGCGGATGGGCCCTCCTGCTGGGCGAACTCCTGTTTCTCGTATCCGACACCATCCTCTGCCGCCAGTTCTTCACTGTGGGCGACCCCTGCCCCCGGTACGACACGGCGGTGATGTCCACTTATATTCTGGCCCAGACCCTGCTGGCCGTAGGCTTCTGCATCTGATCTATATATTATAAGGAGCGTTCTCCGTGAAAAAGCGCATTTTACTGCTCACCACCGGCGGCACCATCGCCAGCCGGCAGACGGCGGAGGGTCTCGCCCCCGGGCTGGACGGCAGCGGTCTGGCCCACTATCTGGGCGGCCTGATGGACAGCTACGACGTCACCGTGCGGGACATCCTCCATCTGGACTCCTCCAACATCCAGCCGGAGGAGTGGCGGCTCATCGCCCGCCACGTGTTCGACGCCCGGAACGACTTTGACGGCATCGTCATCTCCCACGGGACGGACACCATGGCCTACACCGCCTCGGTGCTGTCCTTCATGGTGCTGGGCGTTCCCATCCCCGTGGTGCTCACCGGGGCCCAGCTGCCCATCGACCACCCCCTCACCGATGGACTGGACAACCTCCGCACCGCCTTCGCCATGGCCGCCTCCGGCCGGCGGGGGGTCTTTCTGGCCTTTGACCGGAAGGTCATGCTGGGCTGCCGGGCGGTGAAGACCCACACCACCGACTTCGGCGCATTCGACAGCGTCAACTGGCCCCTGGCCGCGGAGGTCAGCGGCGCGGGCCTCACCATCCACGACGGGGCCATCCCCGCCTTTGAGGGGACCTGCGCCCTCCGGGACCGGCTCTGTCAGGAGGTCTTCCTCATCAAGCTCACCCCCGGCCTCAACCCGGAGATCTTCGACATGCTGCTGGACATGCACTACCGCGGCGTGGTCATCGAGGCCTTCGGCGCAGGCGGACTGCACTTCATCCGCCGCAACCTCATCGAAAAGCTCCATAAGGCCGCCAAGGCCGGCATGGCCGTTGTGGTGTGCAGCCAGTGCCTGTACGAGAGCAGTGACTTCTCCCTCTATCAGGCGGGGCAGAAGGCGCTGGCGCAGGGGGTCATTCAGGGCTATGACATGACCACCGAGGCCGCCGTGACCAAGCTCATGTGGGCGCTGGGGCAGTACCACGATCTGGCCGACGTCCGCGCCTGCTTCGAGCGGAGCCTCGCCGGAGAACGGCGCACCGGCCTCCCGCTCTGACCCGCACCGCCAGGCGGACCGATTCCCCCAAAAACCATTTGTCACTTTTTTGACGAACACGGCCGTCTCTCCGGAGGCGGCCGTGTTTTTCTCTCCTCTTCGTCAAATTATTCAAATTACACAGCACCGCTTCGCTGTTTTGTACGATTCTTCAACGCTTCGACAAATTTTACTTGTATTTTCCCTCCCCGGGGTTATAATAAGAATATGGGACCGGAAACGATTTCGGCCCCGGGGAATAGAAGGAAACAAACTACGAATCAGGAGGAAACAGTCATGAAAAAGAAGATCTTTGCGCTGCTGCTGGTGTGCGCAATGGCGCTGACCGCTCTGGCCGGCTGCTCCAGCAACAAACCCACCCCCAGCGGCTCCACTGCTCCTACCCCCAGCGAGTCCCAGTCCGCCAATCCCGAAGTCAAGGGCTCTGTCTACTATCTGAACTTCAAGCCTGAGGCCAACGATGCCTGGCAGAAGCTGGCCGAGACCTACACCAACCTGACCGGCGTGCCCGTGAAGGTCGTCACCGCCGCCTCCGGCGAGTACGATAAGACCCTCACCGCCGAGCTGGACAAGACCGCCGCCCCCACCATGTTCCAGGTGGGCAATCAGGGCGCTGTGAACAGCTATGGCGAGTTCTGCTATGACCTGACCGGCACCGACGTCTACAACGAGATGACCACCACCGACTTCAACCTGAAGAACGAGAACGGTGAGACCGTCTCCATCGGCTACTGCTATGAGGCCTTCGGCATCATTGTCAACAAGGCCCTGCTGGAGCAGGCCGGCCACTCTCTGGACGAGATCAAGGATTTCGCCTCCCTGAAGGCCGTGGCTGACGACATCCACGCCCGCGCCAGTGAGCTGGGCTTCGACGCCTTCACCTCCGCCGGTCTGGACGGCTCCTCCTCCTGGCGTTTCTCCGGCCATCTGGCCAACATGCCCCTGTACTACGAGTTCCGGGACGACGGCGTCACCAGCCAGCCCGCTACCATCAAGGGCACCTATCTGGAGAACTTCAAGAACATCTGGGACCTCTACATCACTGACTCCGCCACCACCGGCGCCGCTCTGAACTCCGCCACCGGCGATCAGGCTGAGGCCGAGTTCGGTGAGGGCAAGGCCGTCTTCTTCCAGAACGGCACCTGGGAGTACTCCAACCTCGTCACCGACGAGACCAAGGGCTTCCTGATGAACCCCGATGATCTGGCCATGATCCCCATCTACTGCGGCGTTGACGGCGAGGAGAAGGCCGGCCTGTGCTGCGGCACCGAGAACTGCTGGGCCGTGAACAAGGACGCCTCCGAGGAAGACATCAAGGCCACTCTGGACTTCATGTACTGGGTCGTCACCTCCGAGGAGGGCACCACCATGCTGGCCGAACAGTTTGGCCCCTGCCCCTTCAAGCAGGCCAAGGAGCCCGAGAACGTCTTCTTCGCTCAGGCCAACGAGTACGTGGCCAACGGCAACTACACCGTCACTTGGGCCTTCAACTACACCCCCGCCGTTGACGACTGGCGCGCTGCCGTCGTGGACGCTCTGAGCAAGTACACCTCCGGCACCGGTGAGTGGGCCGATGTTGAGACCGCTTTCGTTCAGGGCTGGGCTACCCAGTACGCCAACGAGAACGGCTAAAAGCTCCCCTGAGCTGAACATCACCTGAGTAAGTTTATGTGGGGCGGGCGAAGCGCCCGCCCCACATATTTTTTATCACAGTGCCCGGAGAGGCAGGCCGGAACTCCACCTCCGGTCCGGCTCTCCGGACACCGTTGGCATCCATCGGAAACGAAAAAAGGAGCGTGAATCCTCATGGCCGTCCGCCGCAAACACCGCGACCCCGCCGCCCTGAACTCCAAGCTGATTCGCCGGCCTATCCAGCGCAAGGTGTGGCTCTTCCTGCTGCCCACCTTCGCGGCCTTCTGCATCGGCTTTCTCTACCCCTTCCTGAAGGGCGTGTTCCTGTCCTTCTGCAAGTTCAAGCTCACCAGCAAGTGGACATGGGTGGGCTTCCAGAACTACGTGAAGGCTTTTCAGGACAACAGCTTTGTCCATGCCTTCTGGTTCACCGCCCTGTTCGCCTTTGTGTCGCTGGTGCTCATCAATCTGCTGGCCTTTCTGGTGGCCTACCTGCTCACCCGGAACATCCGCGGCTCCAACATCTTCCGTACAGTGTTCTTCATGCCCAACCTCATCGGCGGCATCGTGCTGGGCTATATCTGGTCCACTATCTTTGACGGCATTCTCGTGAAGTACGGCACCTCCGTGGTGCTGAACAGCAAGTACGGCTTCTGGGGCCTGATCATCCTCATCTGCTGGCAGCAGGTGGGCTATATGATGATCATCTATATTGCCGGCCTGCAGGCCATCCCGGAGGACATGATCGAGGCCGCCCAGATCGACGGCGCCAACGGCTGGCAGACCCTGTGGCACATCACCATCCCCAATATGATGCCCTCCATCACCATCTGCACTTTCCTGAGCCTGACCAACGGCTTCAAGCTCTTCGACCAGAACCTTGCCCTCACCGGCGGCCGTCCCTTCCTCCAGCAGGCGGACGGCTCCGTCATCAAGACCACCGAGATGCTGGCCCTGAACATCTATAACGCCTTCTACTCCGGCGGCGGCAACAACCGCGGCGTGGGGCAGGCCAAGGCCGTGGTGTTCTTCATCCTCGTGGCGGTCATCAGTCTCATCCAGCTCCGGGCCACCCGGAAGAAGGAGGTGCAGCAGTAATGAGCGGACCCAGACTCCACAAGAAGCACAAATGGGGCAAGACGGTGCTGAGCATCGTGCTGGCCTTCGTCTGCATCGTCTACCTGATGCCCATTTTTCTGGTGCTCGTTAACTCCTTCAAGTCCAACGCCGCCGTGAATACCGACACCTTTGCCCTGCCCAATGAAGAGACCTTCATGGGCCTGCAGAACTATATCAAGGGCATGACCTTCGGCGACTACCCCTTCCCCAAGGCAGTGTTCTTCAGCCTGTTCATCACGGTGGTCTCCACCTTCCTGATCCTGCTGTGTACCTCCATGGCCGCATGGTATATTTCCCGGGTGGGCAGCAGATTCAGCAAGCTCGTGTACTATCTCTGCGTGTTCTCCATGGTGGTCCCCTTCCAGATGGTGATGTTCACCCTCTCCCGCACGGCGGACACCCTGAAGCTCAACACCCCGTGGACCATCCCCATCATCTACCTCGGCTTCGGCGCGGGGCTGGCGGTGTTCATGTTTGCCGGCTTCGTCAAGTCCATCCCGCTGGAGATCGAAGAGGCCGCCGCCATCGACGGCTGCGGGCCCATCCGCACCTTCTTTCTTGTGGTGCTGCCCATGCTGAAGCCCACCCTCATCTCCGTGGGCGTGCTGGAGATCATGTGGGTATGGAACGACTATCTCCTGCCCTATCTGGTGCTGGACCGCACCCAGTATATGACCATCCCCATTCTCATCCAGTACCTGAAGGGCAGCTACGGCAGCGTAGACATGGGCGCCACCATGGCCCTGATCCTGCTGTCCATCCTGCCGGTGATCATCTTCTACCTGCTGTGCCAGAGGCACATCATCAAGGGCGTGGCCGCAGGAGCCGTGAAGGGCTGAGCTCATGGCAGACATGACCATCAAGGACATCGCCCGCCTCTCCGGCTGCGGGGTGGCCACCGTGTCCCGGGTGCTGAACAACTACCCCGATGTCAGCGATTCCACCCGCCGGAAGGTGCTGGAGGTGGTAGAGCAGTATGGCTTCCAGCCCAACAGCAACGCCCGCAACCTGAAGCAGCAGTCTGGCCGCCGGGTGGCCGTGATCCTCAAAGGCCGGCAGAACATGCTCTTCGCCGACATGGTGGAGCACGTGCAGCGGCACCTGCAGGCCCACGGGCTGGACGCCGCCCTCTACTATCTGGATGAGGAGGCCAACGAGGTGGCCTTCGCCCGGCAGGTCTGCCGGGAGTTCAAGCCCCCTGCCATTCTGTTTCTGGGCGGCGATCTGGAGTATTTCCGGCAGGATTTCCACTCCATCACTGTCCCCTGCGCCCTGCTGACCAATACGGCGGAGGAATTTGACTACCCCAACCTCTCCAGCGTCACCACCAACGACGCCGCGGGAGCCGAAACCGCCGTAGACCTCCTGCTGGACCACGGCCACCGGAGCATCGGCATTCTGGGCGGCAACTGGTCCTGCAGCCAGATCGGTTTCAGCCGCATTCAGGGCTGCCGCCGCAGCTTTGAGCGGCACGGCCTCCCCTTCGATGCCGACCGCATCGGTGAGCCCTGCCGCTACTCCATGGATGGCGGATATACCGCCGTCGGCCGCCTGCTGGACCGCTGCCCGGAGCTCACCGCCCTCTTTGCCCTGTCCGACGTCATCGCCATCGGCGCCATCCGGGCCCTGCGGGACCGGGGTCTGCGGGTACCGGAAGACGTCTCCGTGGTGGGCTTCGATGGGGTGCCCCTGTCCCGCTTCCTCACGCCCTGCCTCGCCACCGTCCGGCAGGACACCGCCCGCATCGCCCGCCGGGGCGTGGAGCTTCTGCTGGAACGCATGGAGCACGACGGCCTCCCCCCCGTCCACGAGCAGGTCCCCTTCCTCCTGATGGAGGGAGAGAGCGTGGCCGACCGCCGCAAATGAATCCCCAAAAAGCGCGTCCCCGTCGGGACGCGCTTTTTCTATTTACACCGCAGGCAAAATGGGATAGAATAGGGTTGACTCGAAAAATGTACCGGGAGGTATTCCATGAGACTGACATTCTTCGGTGCGGCCCGGGCCGTCACGGGCAGCTGCCACTGTGTGGAGTGCGGCGGGAAAAAGCTGCTGGTGGACTGCGGCCTTCAGCAGGGCCGGGACGAGGTGGACAACGCCGTGCTGGACTTCCACCCCGGCAACATCGACCACGTGGTGGTCACCCACGCCCACATCGACCACTCCGGCCGCCTGCCCCTGCTCATCAAGCAGGGCTTCGCCGGCAACATCTACTGCACCCGCCTGACGGGGCATCTGCTGTCCATCATGCTGCGGGACTCCGCCCACATTCAGGAAAGCGACGCCGCATGGCAGAACCAGAAGGGCCAGCGGGCGGGCAGGGCCCCGGTGGAGCCGCTCTATACCCTTGAGGACGTGGAGAAGACCATGCGCCACGTGGTCACCGCCGAGTATGGGCAGGAGCTGGACCTGGGGGACGGCATCCGCCTGCGCTTTGTGGACGCCGGGCACCTGCTGGGCTCCGCCAGCGTGGAGATGTGGCTTACCGAGGGCGGCGAGACCCGCAAGATCGTCTTTTCCGGCGACATCGGCAACAAGGAGCAGCCCATCATCCGCGACCCCCAGTATATCACCGAGGCGGACTACGTTCTCACCGAATCCACCTATGGCGACCGGCTCCACAACGTGGACGAGAAGCCGGACTACGCCGCCGACCTGGCCAAAATCATTGACGAGACGCTGGGCCGGGGCGGCAATGTGGTCATTCCCTCCTTCGCCGTGGGCCGCACGCAGGAGCTGCTGTACTTCATCCGGGAGATGAAGGAGCAGGGCATGGTGAAAAGTGTGCCCGACTTCCCCGTATATGTGGACTCCCCCCTGGCGGGAGAGGCCACCCGCATCTTCTCCGGGGATCTCCACGGCTATCTGGATGAGGACGCCATCAAAGCCCTGAAGGGCGGCAGCCTGTTCCTGTTCCACAACCTCTGCATCACCGAGAGCAGCGAGGAATCCAAGGGCCTGAATCTGGATCCCACGCCCAAGGTCATCATCTCCGCATCCGGCATGTGCGATGCGGGCCGCATCCGCCATCACCTGAAGCACAACCTCTGGCGGCCCGAGTGCTCCATCGTCTTTGTGGGCTATCAGGCGGAAGGCAGTCTGGGCCGCCGGCTGCTGGACGGGGTCTCCAGCGTGAAGCTGTTCGGCGAGGAGATCGCCGTCCGGGCGCAGATCGTCCGCTTCCATGGGCTCAGTTCCCACGCCGACCGGGACGGTCTGCTGCGCTGGATCGACGCCTACACCACCAAGCCCAGGCAGGTCTTCGTGGTCCATGGAGACGCCGAGGTCACCGAGATCTACGCCCAAACCTTGCGGGACCGGGGCTTTGCCGCCCATGCCCCCAACTACGAAGAGGTCTACGACCTGCTGGCGGACAAGCTGCTGGCCCCCGGCATCCCGCCCCAGCCCAGAAAGGGCGCCGCCACCGACGAGGGCGCGGAGACCGGCAAAAAGGCCTATACCCCCTCCCCCGCCTACACCCGGCTGGAGGAGCTTGGCCGCAAGCTGCTGCAGGTCATCGGCCGCTACAAGGGCGCGCCCAACAAGGACGTTGGCCGCTTCGCCGACCAGATCAAGACCCTCATCAACCGCTGGGACCGCTGAAAAGGACAAAACGAGCCCGCCGTGGAAACACGGCGGGCTCGTTCCGTTTTTTACAATACACCGCTCAGGCTCACTGCCGAAAGCGCAGATCGGTGGCCCGACGGACCATTTCGTCCCAGCTGGAGAAATCTGTGCTCTCCCGGACGAAGCTGTCCAGCAGCGTCTGGGAAAAGATCAGGGTGTCCGCCTCCCAGTTGAGGATGACCGCGCTGGAATAACGGAAGCCCACAAAGGTCTCAAAGCGGGTGTTTTCCGCCATGAAGCTGTCCGTAAAAATATCGGCCAGCAGGGCCACCAGCTTCTGCCCATCGGGCAGGACCTGCAGGTCCCGGTTCTCAGTGTTTGGGGCCATAGAACTTCTCCGCCTCTTTCTCTACGTAGGCCCGCCATGCGGGGGCGTCGTCATCCATCCGTTTGCGGATCCAAACCATCTCATCGTCCTGACCGCAGATGACCTTGTCCCGGATGACGGTCATGTACAAGCTCCCCTCGCCGGGAGGGCAGCCGGGAATGAACTTCGCCCCGGGACAGTTCTTCAGGTACTTGCGGGTGCAGTTGCCGTGGAGGACGATCTGGTCGTCCGGCTTGCCCTCGGGCATGGTGTTCTTGCCGCCGGCCACCACAGTGAGGTAGGAGTGGTTATCGTACTCGCCGATGGCCTTCAGGGTCTCCATGTTCAGGGTCAGCAGGGCCTGACAGCTGGAGCAGGCGCCCTCGCACCGCACGTCGTACTCCGGCCAGCGGTTGCGGATGTCGCCCAGATAGGGCACCCACATCTTCTTTTTGCAGTCCTCCACCTTCTCGCCCACCACGACGATATCCTCCATCCGGGTAGTGCCGAGGCCGGCGGCCTCCGCCGCGCGGAAATAGTCCACGCCCTCGGGGTCGATCCCTACCAGCTCGCAGGCCACGCGGTCCACGGCCACAGGGTCACAAGAACCCATGATGCAGTCCAGCTCGATGGGCACGGGGGTGTGGGGGGAGTAGCCGCTGGCAGCGTTCATCACGTCCACGATGTTGATGTCCGCCCGGGCGGCGTACCACACATCCATCATGGCCATGGTCAGGTTCTGCTGGTGCATCTCGATATGGACCCGGTCCTGCACCACGCCCTTGATGTTCTTCAGTGCGCAGGAGAAGACCATGCTGGCGTGAGCCTTCAGGATAGGCAGGTTGATGATGTGTTCCGCCTCGATGAGGAAGCGGGGGAGCTTCACGTGGGAGATGTTGGAGCGGTAGCCGCGGACAGGGATGTTGATGAGGTCCTTGTCCCGCTTGATGTCGATGAGCTCCACGCCCTCCTCCCGGGCCACGTCAGCAATACCGCTGGCCTCGTAACACTGCATGGTGTCGCAGCCGATGGCGGCAGCCTCGGCAATGATGATGCGCTTGGGGTTGGCCTTCTTCACCTCGCGGATCACGGCGCGTACCGTCTCCGGATGGGTGCAGACCGCCAGCTCCGGCGGCGCGGCGTGCCCCGCGTTGGGCTTGAGTACCACGGTGGACCCTTCCTCGATCATGTGGCTGACGCCGCCCATCAGGTCGAATACCCGGGTCACGTTCTCCTGCACGTCCTTGCCGTGGGCCAGCGCAACGATGGACTTCTTGCTCATGGGGATACCTCCTTGTTCAAAGTTGCCGTTCAATGCTACGGTATTGATAAAAATTATAACCTTTACATCTTCCATAGAAAAATATATAATATTTACTGTGGTATAAACAAAACTTATATCAGAAGGGAGCCCACCCTATGGAGCTGACCCAGCTGCGCTATTTTGTCGCCGCCGCCCGCTGCGGCACCATGTCCCGGGCAGCGGAGGAGCTGTTCGTCTCCCAGCCCAACATCAGCACCAGCATCACCCGGCTGGAGGCGGAGCTGGGCGTGCCCCTGTTCGACCGGCGGCGGGGCAAGATCACCCTGAACGAGTACGGCGAGGCCTTTCTGACGCAGGTGGAGCAGGTCCTGACTTTGCTGGACGATGGGATAAAAAACGTGCGGAGCCAGTACCGCGGCCACCGCCGCCCCCTGTCCATCGCCTGCACGGAGGATAACTCCCGGCTGCTGTCCGCCTTCGTCACCGCCCACCCGGAGATCAGCTTCAACCACCGCCGGGCAGACCTGAACAGCATCTCCGGCCTGCTGGCCCGGGGCGAGGTGGATCTGGCCCTGACCGAGCTGCAGCCTCAGGGAGATCAGCTGGAATACGAGTGGCTGTACACCTGCGATTTCGTACTGGTGCTCAACAAAAGCGACCCGCTGGCCGCCGTCCCCTGCCCCAGCTATGACGACACGGCGGACCGCCGCCTCATTATCGACACCTCCCGGGTGGAGCCCGACAGTTTTATCCGGAACATGCGGGCCCAGGGCGTGCGATCCAAGGTGGACTCCTTCGTGCAGGACTCCGGCGTGCTCCTCTCCATGATCGAGACAGGGCGGTGCATCACCCACCTGCCCGAGGTGACTCTGAAGGAGCTGCTGCTGGAAAACAGCTACCCCTCCGTCACCCGGGTGGCTCTGCCTGATGGCACCCCGCCGGCCCACTGGGGCATCGCGTGGAACAGGCTCCGCCCGCTGTCCGCCGAGGGGCTGTGCTTCCGGGACTTTGTGCGGGGTTACTTCCCCTCGGTGGACGAGGCCTTCGCCCGGGCGCAGGCCCAATGGGCCATCTGAGCGTCCGCACGCCCTGTTCCACCGCGGCATACTCCCGCCGATTTGCCTCTTGCCAGACGGGCAAAAATGTAGTATAGTAAGGATTGCAGCATGCCGGTGTGATGGAATGGTAGACGTAGCGGATTCAAAATCCGCCGGGGGCGACTCCGTGTGGGTTCGAGTCCCACCACCGGTACCACGTCGGAGCAAGCTATGTATCGCTTGCTCCGACGTTTTTCAATCGGCAGAGCGCGCTTGCGCCGCTGCTGTCTGCGCCCGCAGCCCTCTGCTTTCCAAGGCCCGCAGTGTCAGCTTTCCGCGCTGATCCATGCCCTTAACCTGCCAAAACAATTTTGGAAAATTTGTGCATTTTTGCAGTTGCAAAGCGATGGCAGGTGTGCTATATTACATTTGCTTAAAATGTTATAAATGTTTAAAATTTCATAGCATCCTTTGGCAAACCCGCCGAAAGACGGGGACGCAAAGTTAAGTGTCTAACCGGGGCCAACCCGTATGATTGACTGACCGCACTTCTACGCGGTCAGTCTATTTTTTTGTTTTCAGCAGCGTTCCAGAGAGCAGTTCCCTCCTGCTCTTCCCCCTCCGCCGGAACGCTCCGTTTCCTTAAACCGGCCGGGGCGCCGCCGGGAGGACTTCCCTCTTCCTCCCGGCGGTCCGGCACCCCGCTATACTTTCCACCAATACCGCCGCGCAGGTGCGGCAGACAGGAGGCCGGTATGGGCTATCGTGAGCTCGGAAACATTGATGAACGCATCCTGACCACCATCATCCAGATGGGTGCCAGAGAGGGCGTGGAAAATATCTCCTCCAAGAAGGTCGCCAAAGAGCTCTGCATCTCCAGCGGCACTATTTTCAACAAGTTCCCCACCATGCGGGACGCGCTGGACGCCGCGGCTCAGTCTGTCTCCAAGCCCCGCCGGGAGAGCGTCCTGCGCATGGCGCAGGAGCATCTGGCCATCGACCAGATCTACGACCGGATGCTGGAATACCTGCTGGCTGATCCCTCCGGCACGCTGTACTACATCTCGTACACCAATTTCTTCGGCCCCGTCGCCAAGCCGCAGGAGGCTCCCTCGGCGGACTCCATCGCGCTGGCCCGGTCTGTCTTTGCCGATCAGGCCAAAGACTTGACCGACAGTCAGGTCCTGCTGCTGTGGGACTATGTGAACTCCATGGCCATGGGCTATGCAGAGAAATTTCTCCACGGCTATCTGCCCCGGGACCCCGGCACCAAGGCCTTCATCCATCGGATGGTGTTTGACGGTGCGCGGCATCTGGCCCCAGAGGGGCCCCAGTAAACCAAAAAACAGGGCCCGCCGTCCATCGGACGGCGGGCCCTGTTCTTTCTCTGCTTACTTCAGGTTGAAGAACGCGTCCTTGCCAAGGTACTGCGCCGCCTCGCCCAGCTCCTCCTCGATGCGGAGCAGCTGGTTGTACTTGGCCACCCGGTCGGTGCGGCTGGGGGCGCCGGTCTTGATCTGACCGGCGTTCACGCCCACCACGATGTCGGCAATGGTGGTGTCCTCGGTCTCGCCGGAGCGGTGGGAGACCACGGCGGTGTAGCCCGCCCGGTTGGCCTTCTGGATGGTGTCCAGCGTCTCGGTCAGGGTGCCGATCTGGTTGACCTTGATGAGCACGGAGTTGGCCACCTTCAGGTCCAGACCCTTCTGCACCCGCGCGGCGTTGGTGACGAACAGGTCATCGCCCACCAGCTGGACCCGGTCGCCCAACGCCTCGGTGAGCATGGCCCAGCCCTCCCAATCGTCCTCGCCCATGCAGTCCTCCATGGAGATGATGGGGTAGTGGTCGGCGAAGTTCTTCCACATGGCCACCATCTCCTGACGGGTCATGGTGGTGCCGGCCTTGGGCAGGGTGTAGGTGCCGTCCTCATGGTTGTACCAGTCGGACACGGCGGCATCCATGGCGATCTTGAAGTCCTCACCGGGCTTGTAGCCCGCCCGCTCGATGGCGGCAACAATGCACTTGAAGGCGTCCTCGTCCTTCTCAAGGTTGGGGGCGTAGCCGCCCTCGTCGCCCACGCCGGCGGCGGGGGTGCCATTCTCCTTCAGGACGGTCTTGAGCGTGTGGAACACCTCGGCGCACATCCGCAGGGCCTCGTGCCAGCTCTCAGCACCCACAGGCATGATCATGAACTCCTGAATATCCACGTTGTTGGTGGCGTGGGCACCGCCGTTCAGAATGTTCATCATGGGCACAGGCAGGACCTTGGCGTTCACCCCGCCGATATAGTTGTAGAGGCTGGTGCCCAGGCTCTCGGCCGCCGCCTTGGCGCAGGCCAGAGACGCGCCCAGAATGGCATTGGCGCCCAGACGGGCCTTGTTGGGGGTGCCGTCCAGTTCGATGAGCAGCTTGTCGATGGCGGGCTGATCCAGCGCGTTCATGCCGATGAGGGCCTCGGCGATCTCGGTGTTCACATTGGACACGGCCTTCAGCACGCCCTTGCCCTGATAACGGCCCTTGTCGCCGTCGCGGAGCTCGCAGGCCTCGTACACGCCGGTAGAAGCGCCGGAGGGCACCGCCGCGCGGCCTATGGTGCCGTCATCCAGCACCACCTCCACCTCCACGGTGGGGTTGCCCCGGGAGTCCAGGATCTCACGGCCGATCACGTCAACGATCTCGATCATACTCTTCATAATTCTATCTCCTTTTCACTTTCTCACACATTCTCTCAGGTCAGACAGACAGTTCCGGCAGACCCGGAACGGGGTTTACTTTACGATCAGGCTCTCGCCGGTCATGGCCTCCGGCTTGCGCAGGCCCATCAGGTCCAGCATGGTGGGGGCCAGATCAGCCAGACGACCATCCCGCAGCTTCACGTCCGCGCCCACCACACAGCAGGGCACCAGATTGGTGGTGTGGGCGGTGAAGGGAGTGCCGTCCTCGCTGAGCATATGCTCGGCGTTGCCGTGGTCGGCGGTGATGATAGACACGCCGCCCAGCGCCGCCGTGGCGGCCACTACCCTGGCCACGCCGTCGTCCACGGCCTCAACGGCCTTCACCGCCGCGTCAAACACGCCGGTGTGGCCCACCATGTCGCAGTTGGCAAAGTTCAGGATGACCACGTCATACCTGCCGCTCTCGATGCGGCGGACGGCCTCCTCCGCCACGGAGGGCTCGCTCATCTCGGGCTGCAGATCGTAGGTAGCCACCTTGGGGGAGGGAATCAGGCAGCGGTCCTCCCCGGGGAAGGTGCGCTCCACCCCGCCGTTGAAGAAGAAGGTCACGTGGGCGTACTTCTCGGTCTCGGCGATGCGCAGCTGGGTCATGCCCAGCCGGGCAATATACTCGCCGAAGATGTCGTGAAGTTCCTCCCGAGGATAGGCCACGGACACGTTGGGCATGGCCGCGTCGTACTCGGTGGTGCAGACGTACTGCACGGGGAAGAAGCCCTTCTGCCGCAGGAAGCCGGAGAAGTCCGGGTCCACAAAGGCGCGGGTGATCTCCCGGGCGCGATCCGGGCGGAAATTGAAGAAGATCACGCTGTCGCCTTCGCTCACGGCGGCGTCCTTCCGGCACACCACGGGCACCACAAACTCGTCGGTGACGCCGTTGTCGTAGGATCGCTGCACCGCGGCGGCGGGGTCGGCCTCAAAGGGTCCCTCGCCGAGGGCGATGGCGTTGTAGGCCTTCTCCACCCGGTCCCAGCGGTTATCCCGGTCCATGGCGTAGTAGCGGCCCATGACGGTGGCGATCTGCCCCACGCCCAACTCCTTCAGATAGGACTGGAGCCGCTCCACAAACCCTTTCCCGGAGGCGGGGGGCACGTCCCGGCCATCCAGGAAGCAGTGGACGTATACGCGGGTCAGCCCCCGCTCCTTGGCCATGCGCAGCAGGGCAAACAGGTGCTCGATGTGGGAGTGGACGCCGCCGTCACTGAGCAGACCGTACAGGTGGAGGGCAGTACCCTTCGCCTTGCAGGCGTCCATGGCGGCCACATAGGCGGGGTTGCGGAAGAAGCCGCCTTCTTTGATGTCCAGCGAGATGCGGGGCAGGTCCTGAAATACCACCCGGCCCGCGCCGATGTTGGTGTGGCCCACCTCGGAGTTGCCCATCTGGCCCTCAGGCAGACCCACGTCCAACCCGGACGCGGACAGGCGGCAGCAGGGATTTTTCGCAAAGATGCGGTCTAAGTTCGGCTTTCTGGCGGCGGCAATGGCGTTGTCGCCGGGGCGGTCTGCGGGCGCAATGCCGAAGCCGTCCATAATGATCAGCGTTGTTGGTGTTTTGCTCATAGATTCATCCTCTTATACAGGCAGCACGTTTCACAAGCGGTCGGGACTCCGGTCCATCCGGACTGCTCCCGGGCGCTCGGCGCTTCTTACTGATTCGCGGCATTGATGATGGCCATGAAGTCCTCAGGCTTCAGGGCCGCACCGCCGATGAGGCCGCCGTCGATGTCGGGCTGGGCCAACAGCTCGGCGGCGTTCTTGGCGTTCATGGACCCGCCGTACTGGATGGTGACGGCACGGGCCACACGGGCGCCGTACTTCTTGCGGATGATGGCACGGATGTGGGTGCAGACGGCCCCGGCCTCCTCAGCGGTGGCAGTCTTGCCGGTGCCGATGGCCCAGATGGGCTCGTAGGCGATGACCACCCTGCGCATCTGGCTGTCGCTCAGGCCGGCCACGGCGGTCTTCACCTGATAGGTGATGAGCTCCTCGGTCACGCCCAGCTCCCGCTGCTCAAGGCTCTCGCCCACGCAGACGATGGGGCGCAGATTGCCGTCCAGCGCGGCCTTCACCTTCTTGTTCACGTCCAGATCGGTCTCGTTATAGTACTGGCGGCGCTCGGAGTGACCCACGATCACGTACTTGGCGCCCACGTCCTTCAGCATCTCCACCGTGACCTCGCCGGTAAAGGCACCGTGGTCCGCATAGTGGCAGGTCTCGCCGCCGATCTCCAGCTTGGCGTCCTTGAAGGCCTTCACGGCCCCGCTGACGTTCACGCCGGGGACGCACAGGACCACCTCGCACCAGCGGTGCTTACCCAGCATGGGCTTGAGTTCTTCAGCAAAGGCGCGGGTCTCAGTGAGGGTCTTGTTCATCTTCCAGTTGCCCGCGATGATAGTCTTGCGATATTTCAAATTCATAGTGTTTGTGCTCCTTTTTCTACTTTACACTCTTCCTGCGGGGCGCAGCGCCCCATATTGTTCTTCCTTTATTTATCCAGCAGGCAGGCCACGCCCGGCAGCTCGATGCCCTCCAGAAACTCCAGCGATGCGCCGCCGCC
>CAKULE010000009.1 GCA_934667095.1 uncultured Oscillospiraceae bacterium
CCAGATCCCGCAGTCCTCCGCCCATGTTCGTGAACGCCGACCGCGCCCCTTCTACAAATACTACTTCTCGCATTGGTGGATCTTCCTCCTCGTTTCCGTGTGAGCCGATCCGCACCCGTGTAGTGGATGGCTCACGAAATGTTCTGAAATTCTCTCCTGAAAGTTTTGCCTAAAATTATCTTCCGGGCAGTGCGCTGACAGTGAACTTACACCAATAAGATACAGGGTTATGGCGGGAATGTCAATATAAATATCTTAAAATTCAGCATAAATTATCTGGAATTATGATTCGGAATGGATGCAGAAACTGTATTTTGGAAAACAAAAAGAGGGAGAGAATTTGCACTGGAACAGAAAATAAGATAATAAAATGGGATTTATGCTTGATTTTTCTTCACGAAGCCGTTAAGATGTTAAGAAAGACTGACGAGTCGGAGGGAGAGCTATGAGCTTTGTTCCGGAGCAGGAGGCCACCATTCTGTGGGTAGCGGAGTCCAACTTCCAGCCGGAGGGCGGCCTGAAGCCGCACTCACACGACTATTACCAGATCTTCATGGTGCGCGTGGGGCCCCAGCGGTACACCATCGGGGAGGAGACCCGCACCCTGAAGGACGGGGAGTGCGTACTGGTGCGCCCCAACGAACTCCACGGGATGGAGAACATCTCGGGGGAGATCTGCCGCTGCTACGAGGTGAAGTTCACCGCCTCCACCGCCCGGCTGGAGGCGCTGCTGGCCGCCCTGCCCACCTTCTTCCCGGAGGACGAGCTGGTGCTGGGCCTGATCCGGGAGCTGGTGGCCGAGAGTGCCCGGGCCCGGGCCTCTACGCTCACCTTTGCCTCGGACTATCTGGTGGCGTTGGTGAACTACCTGTTCCGCCACTTTGGTGAGGCCGGCGGTGAGGACGAGGAGGACGGCGTGGTGGACACGGTGGGCTACTCCGGCCTGTCCCGGGAGATCATCCGCTATCTGGAGCAGAACTATGACCGCGAGGTGCCCCTGCAGGAGATCGCCGACGCGGTAGGCTTCAACAAAAACTACATCTGCGCGGTGTTCAAGCGGGACTCCGGCATGACCATCGGCAACTGCCAGACCGCCATCCGCATCCGAAAAGCGGCGGAGTTCATCTCCTTCTCGGACATGAGTCTGGCGCAGGTAGCCTCCGCTACGGGCTTTACCAACCTGAGCCACTTCAACCGCATTTTCAAAAAGGTGACCCGCATCCCGCCGGGGCAGTACCGGCGGATGTTCGCCGCAGGGGTGCTGTCGGTGGGCCAGCCGTCGGACGAGAACACGGAGAAGATCCTGCAGCAGAACGGCTTCATCGTATCCGTTCTGGGCCGGAAAAAGCTGACCATTCAGGAGATCGTCCAGCAGCTCAGCAGGGACGAGACAGAGGGCTGAACCATAAGACCCGGAGCGGGACTGGCACCCATTGGATGCCGGCGCTGCTCCGGGTTCTCTTTTTTCGTTCAGATGCATACCCTGTTGCAGATCAAGGGACAGGGGGCGCGGAGAGATGAACTGGAAAAGACTGCGGCGGCTGATCGGGCCGCGGACCATACTGGTGCGGCGGGGCTGGCTGGCGCTGGCAGGGGTGGCGGCGGCCTGCGCCGCCATCTTCTGGGCGGTGAGCAGCCCGCTGACCGTGGGGGCCTCGGCCACCCAGCGGCAGCTGCCCATCTACTGCGTGGAGAAGGACTACAAGGTGCTCTCGATTTCCTTCGATGCGGCATGGGGCGCGGACAACACGCAGGCCATTCTGGATATTCTGGCGAAGTACGGCGTGCGCTGCACCTTCTTCGTGGTGGGCAACTGGGCGGACCAGTACCCGGAGCAGGCCAAGGCCATCGTGGACAGCGGGAACGAGCTGATGAATCACTCCAACGCCCACGACCACTACAATTCCCTCTCGGCGGAGGAGATCGTCGCCGACGTGAATCTGTGCAGCGACAAGATCGAGGCCCTCACCGGCGCCCGGCCCACCCTCATCCGCTGCCCCTTCGGAGAGTATGACGACCACGTCATCAACGCCATCCGCTCCATGGGCATGGAGCCCATCCAGTGGGATGTGGACAGCCTGGACTGGAAGAACATTTCCGCCGCGGAGATCGAGAAGCGGGTGCTGAGCAAGGTGGGGCCGGGATCCATCGTGCTGTTCCACAACGCGGGGCTCCACACGCCGGAGGCCCTGCCGGGCATTATCGAGAGCCTGCTGCAGCAGGGGTACGAGTTCGTGCCCATTTCGGAGCTCATCTGCACCGGGGAGTACACCATCGACCATACCGGCAGGCAGTGGGCGGTAAAATGAACAGAGCGGCCGCAGAGATATTCTCTTCGGCCGCTTTTCTCCGGAACAAGGACCGCCTGTGCCCACCCAACGAAAAAACTGCCCCGGAGGCAGCTGCCTCCGGGGCGGTTCGCTTTAGTTGATCTTCTGCGGGGCGGAGCTTACTCCATCTCGTAGATGCCGGCAGCACCCTGACCGCCGCCGATGCACATGGTGACCAGACCGTACTTGCCGCCGGTGCGCTTCAGCTCGCTCAGAACCTTGCAGGAGAGCACGCCGCCGGTAGCGCCCAGAGGATGGCCGAGAGCCATAGCGCCGCCGTTGGGGTTGACCTTCTCCTTGGGCAGGTGCAGGTCGCGGATGCAGGCCATCATCTGGGAGGCGAAGGCCTCGTTCAGCTCGATGACGTCCATGTCGTCCACAGTCAGGCCGGTGCGGGCCATGACCTTGGGCACAGCCTTGATGGGGCCGAGGCCCATGACGCCGGCGGGCACGCCGCCCACGGCAAAGGACACGAAGCGGGCGATGGGGGTGTAGCCCAGCTTCTCGGCGGTCTCGCGGGCCATCAGGACCACGAAGCCGGCGCCGTCAGTCATCTGAGAGGAAATGGCGGCGGTGACGCGGCCGTCCTCCTTGAAGCAGGGCTTCAGCTTGGCCAGAGACTCCAGGTTGGTGCCGGGACGGATGCCCTCGTCCTCGGTGACCAGCACGTCCTTGCCATCGATCTCGGCGTGGATGGGGATGATCTCATCCTTGAACTTGCCGGCGGCCTGAGCGGCGGCGGCCTTGGCGTGGCTCTCCACGGCCTCCTGCTCCATCTCGACGCGGCTGATGTTGTACTGGGCGGCCACGTTCTCGGCGGTCATGCCCATGGAGATGTAGGTGTCGGGCTTCATCTCCACCAGCTTCTCGTCGGCGTACTGCACGTCGGGGTTCATGTCCATGCCGGTCATGTACTCCACGCCGCCGGCGCAGACGATGTCCATCTCGCCGACCTTGATGGCGTTGGCGGCGAAGTCGATGGCCTGCAGGCCAGAGGAGCAGAAACGGTTCACGGTGACGCCGGTGACGGAGTCGGGCAGACCGGCCCGCTGGGCCACCAGACGGCCGATGTTCCAGAAGCACTTCTTCTCGGGCATGGCGCAGCCCACCACCACGTCGTCAATGAGGCTGCGGTCCAGACCGGGCAGACGGTCCAGCACGCCGGCCAGGCACTGGCCGCCGAACTCAACAGGGTGCAGGTTGGCGAAGGAACCCTTGTTGGCCCGGGCCAGGGGGGTGCGGCCATAGGCCACGACTACTGCGTCTCTGGGATTTTTCATAAAAATTACCTCCATGATCTGTTTGTGACTTGCTTCCTTATTTCATATGGTACAGATCCAACTTTTTATAGAGCACCGTGCGGGAGATGCCCAGCAGCCGCGCGGCCTGCGCGTGGTTGCCGCCGGTGGCCTGAAGGGCCTGACGGATCAGGCTGCGCTCCACGTCCTGCTTGTTGTTGCGCAGATTGAACTCGGACACGCCGGTCATGGCCCGGCGGGAGCGGGCGTTCATCCGCAGCATCAGGCGGTCGAAGTCTGACTCCTGCAGGAAGAAGCTCTTGGTGGTGTTCATGGCGGACTCGATGGCGTTCTGCAGCTCGCGGACGTTGCCCGGCCAGTCGTAGTTCTCCAGCAGCTCCAGCACGCCGGGGGCGACGCCCTGAATGGCCATGCCAAGCTGGTTGTTCAGCCGGCGGATGATGTCTTCCACCAGCAGGGGGATGTCCTCCTTGCGGTTGCGCAGCGGCGGTGCGGTGATGTGGACCACGTTGAGCCGGTAGTAGAGGTCGCTGCGGAAATCGCCCTGCTGGACCAATTGCTCCAGCGGGATGTTGGACGCGGCGATGACCCGCACGTCCACGGGGATGACGCCGTCGCCGCCCACGGGATCGATCTCCCGCTCCTGCAGGACGCGCAGGAATTTGGGCTGCATGGTGGCGGGGAGGAGGTTCACCTCATCCAAAAATAAGGAGCCCCGGTCCGCCAGCTGAAAGCGGCCGATCTTGCCCTTTTTGGAGGCGCCGGTGAAAGCGCCGGGGGCGTAGCCGAAAAATTCGGATTCCATCAGCTCCGCGGGGATGGCGGAGCAGTTGACCCGCACGAAGTTGGCAGCCCGGCGGGTGCTGAGGGAGTGAATGGCGTGGGCGATGAGCTCTTTACCGCTGCCGGTCTCACCCTCGATGAGGACGGTGGAGGCAGAGCTGGAGGCCTGCACGATCTGGGCCTTCAGCTGGGTGATGGCCTTGCTGTGGCCGATGATGTTGTCCAGCTGGTAGCGGGCGCCCCGCTCACGGGAGAGCTCCTGCTGATAGAAGTCCACCTCGGTGCGCAGTTCCTCCGCCTGCTGGATGAGCTCCTTGGCGTTAAGCACGCCGTTGAACACCACATAGAGGAACAGCCCCTCCACATTGCCCTTTGCATCCCGCAGGGGAATATAGGTGGTGAACAGAGGAATGTCATCCTGAACGACGGGCCGGGCTTGAATCGGCTGCCCGGTTTCCAGCGCCAGCAACGCATGGGTGTCGGACACGATTTCGTCTACCCGCCGGCCGATGGCCTTCTCCGCGGGGCAGTGGGTCCACTCCTGCCACGGCTTGCTGACGTAGAGGTAACGGCCGTCCCGATCCAGCAGGGCACAAGTGAGCTGGTCAAGACAGCGGCTGGCGGTCTTGCGGTTCAATCCGGGCTCCATTGCGTCACCGTCCTTTCATACCAGTTTTTTATTATAGACATGGGAGCGAAACTGCGCAATCCGCGGTCTTGCCAAAATGTGACGCTGCCTTTTGTGAGAGTTAGACAAAAATTGTGGGTTCCGGTATTGCACTATGGATGAAACGCCAAGCAACTTCTGAAAAAGTGTAATCTATTTATGCCATGTAACGAAATGCTTGCACGACCAAAAAGGTGAGGAATTGCAAGGGCTGGCCGGGTGGAAAAAGGTGAAGTGTAATTTTATTGATACATAAATTTTGGAGGCAAAAGTGGGCTAAAAGTCGGGAAAGACTTGGGCCGCAGCGGAAAGAGGGCTTTGGGGCAAGTTGGCATGCAAATTGCTAAATACATAGCCTGTTCGAGAAACGTCGGGCTGTCCGGCGTTTAAGGTCCATTTGATCATCTTAATAAGGAGAGTGTTTTGTATGAAGATCATTGACCTGACTGTAACACTGGAAGAAGATTTGCCCTGCGATCCCCCGATCCAGATCCCCAAGATCCAGCGCCTGAACCACAAGGACACTGCTAATCAGATGCCCAACTACTTCCCCGGCACCACTGTGGACGACCTGCCCGGCGGCAACGGCTGGGCCATCGACTTCGTTCAGATGTGTACCCATTCCGGCACCCATCTGGATGCGCCCTGGCATTACTATCCCACCCAGAACGAGGACATCATCCCCGGCGGTGAGAAGGCCTGGACCATCGATCAGGTGCCTCTGGACTGGTGCATTGGCCGCGGCGTGAAGCTGGACTTCTCTGACCATCCCGATGGCTACAAGATCAGCAAGAAGGACGTTCAGGACTATCTGGCCAAGATCGGCCATGAGCTGAAGCCCGGCGACATCGTTCTGCTGCGCAGCGGCGCCCGCGGCGGCACCGGCGACAACCATGTGGGCGATCGTTGGGGCACTGCCGAGTATCTGGTTGCCGGCGTCGGCATGAGCCACGAGGCCACCGTCTGGCTGGCTGAGCAGGGCGTCCATGTTGTGGGCACTGACGGCTGGAGCTGGGATGTCCCCCTGCCCATCGAGGCCAAGGAGTTCGAGAAGACCCACGACAAGTCCATCATCTGGGAGGCCCACCGGGCCGGCCGCAACCGCGCTTACTGCCACATCGAGAAGCTGGCCAACCTGGAGAACCTGCCCGACGACGGCTACACCGTCTACGCTCTGCCCATTCCCGTCAAGGGCGGCAGCGCTGGCTGGTGCCGTGTGATCGCCGTTCTGGACGAGAAGTAATCTTCGTTTTGAGTGAGAGTTTGTTTGAAGTAAAAAGAAAAGAGAGGAATTGAACTTATGGGCAGTACTGTATTTGTTGTTATGTTCATCGTGTTCATCGCGATCCTTGTGGGCTGCGGCTTCTATGCCAAGCGCTGGGTATCCGATGCATCCGACTACGTTCTGGCCGGCCGTGAGGTGTCCACCTTCATCAACATGATGGGTGTTATCGCCATCGGCTTCGCCGGCACCACCGTTGCTCTGGCTCCTGGCTTCTCCATCATGTATGGTCTGAAGAACTCCATGGCCTGGGGCATCATCTATGGCGTCTGCGGCCTGCTGCTCTATGGCGTGCTGTGGGGCAAGTTCGTCCGTCTGAATGGTGCTCAGACCCTGCCTGAGTTCCTTGAGATGCGCTACTCCGCGAAGATCCGTCCCGTCGTGGCCGTGACCTCCGTCATTGGTATGTGCGGCATTCTGGCGAACAACATCGTGTCCTGCGTGTCCTCCATCGTGGGCTACACCGGCTGGGACACCACCGTCGTCACCATCGTGATCTTCCTGGTCATCATCACCTTCACCTTCATCTCCGGTCTGTGGGCCGCCACCATCACTGACTTCTTCCAGGTCTGCCTTGGTGTTATCGCCGTGCCCCTGATGCTCTCCCTGCTGGTGAAGCGCTTCGGCGGCTTCGAGGCCATTGCTGCCAACTGGCTCAACAATGACTTCATGAACAACGGCATTGCCGGCGGCACCGTGCCCAAGCTGGCTCTGACCTATCCCTCCTGGCTGAACTTCGTGATCTGCTTCGCGGCCGCTCTGGTCTGGGGCAACAACTACTACTGGATGAAGATAGCTTCCTGCCGTTCCGAGAAGGTCGCCAAGAAGTCCTTCGTGCTTGCTGCTATCATCCTGACCATCGTCTTCACCATCCCCTTTGGCATCATCGGTCTGTATGCCGGCGGCTTCTATCCCGAGATGTTCGTGCAGGGCGGCGGCAAGCTGGCCGCGACCGGTGCTTACGGCTTCCTGTCCAGCACCTTCGTGCCTCTGCTGGGCTCCTTCTTCGTGGTGGGCGCCTGCGCTGCTTCTATCTCCACTGCTTCTACCTCCGCTCTGGGCGCCTCCGCTGTGGCCAGCCGCGATATCTATCAGCGTCTGATCAACCCCAAGGCTGACGCCAAGAAGGTCCTGAAGGCCTCCAAGTTCATCATGCTCGGTCTGTGCGTGCTGACCTGGATCCTCTGCCAGTTCCCCGGCGGCGCTACCTACCTGTTCGCCTTCGCCAACTGCTGGCTGGTGCCTCCCGCCATCCTGCTGATGCTGGGCGCTATCTGGCCCCGCTTCAACAACGCCGGCGCTTTCGTTGGCGCTCTGGCCGGCATGATCTCCATGTGCCTGTTCACCCTGCTGAATGACGTGCTCCACATCTTCAACATCGGCAGCTACATCTACATGGCTACCGCCGGCTTCCTGATCACTCTCTTGGCCGCCATCATCGGCAGCTTCTTCGGCAAGCCCAAGTACTACGGCCGCAAGGGTTGGGAGCGCGTTCCCACCGCTACCAACCGTATCGACGTCAAGCTGGACGACTTCGACAAGCAGGTTCTGGGCCTGATCCGTCTGGGCCACTGCTATCAGGCCGACATCACCGACTACATGGGTGTTGACTCCGCCAAGGCTGCCGGCTCCGTTGAGAAGCTGGATCAGGGCGGTCTGATCGTCCGCGCCGGTATGACTGGCACCAAGTTCTACACCTTCTCCATCACCGAGAAGGGCGAGGCTGCTCTGGGCGTTCTGTCCGGCACCGAGGCTGAGATGGCCAAGGACTATGTCAACCCCATGTATGTGGAGCTGCTGTCCATCGTCAAGAACAACCCCGACAAGCAGGCTGAGTTCGTGAAGAAGTACGGCATCAAGTCCATGCAGATGGCCGCTATCTCCTCTCACCTGACCCGCCGCGGCTACATCATTGAGGGCGGTCTGTTCAAGCGTAAGCTGCGCATCACCGATAAGGGCGCTGCTATCGTGGCCAAGTACGCCAAGTAAGGCGTCCGCAAACAACTGAATTTCCCTCCAATACTGCCCGCCGGAGCCCGCACACCGGGCTCCGGCGGTTAGCTTTTCCGAGGAAAGGAAGCCGGATCATGTACGAGAACGAGTATCAAAGAAAACGCTGCACCCCCGAGGATGCAGCGGGTTGGGTGAAGAGCGGCGACACCATTTTCGTTCCCGGCGGCGCGCTCACGCCACTGTCCTTTGCCAAGGCGCTCTACGCCCGCAAGGACGAGCTGGAGCATGTGCGCATGCTCAACTACCTTCCCCTGGCGGCTCTGGATTTCCTGATGGACCCGGAGTGCAAAGGGCACTTTGACATCCAGTCCCTGTTTTACAGCGGCCCCCAGCGGATCGCTGATGATCACGGCTTCTGTGATGTGGTGCCCGTCCACCTGCGCAACGCCGCCCGGGACTGGGGCGAGCGTGTGCCGGAGTATGACGTAATGGTGATCACTGTCTCCCCCATGGACAAGCACGGCTACTTTACCATGGCCGGTTCCTCTCTGGTGGAATGGCAGATGATGAAGGGGGCGAAAAAGCTGGTGCTGGAGGTGGCGTCCCGCGCGCCCCGCACCTATGGCGACACCCTCATCCACATCTCGCAGGTAGACGCCCTGTACGAGGTGGACCGCCATCCCTGTGTCCTGCCCAACCCCGCCCCCACCCATGAGGACGAGCTGCTGGGCGGCTATGTGGCCGAGCTGGTCAACGACGGCGACACCATTCAGCTGGGCTTTGGCGGCACCATCAACGCGCTGGCCGGTCAGCTGAAGAACAAGCACGATCTGGGTATGCACACGGAGGCGTTTTCTGACGCCGCCATGGAGCTGATGGAGTGCGGCGCGGTGAACAACAGCCGCAAGACCCTCTATCCCCGGCAGGTGCTGACCTCCTTCACGATGGGCAGCGAGCGGCTCTATGACTATGTGGACGACAACATGGCCATTCTCCACCGCTCCCTGGCCTACACCAACGATCCCCGGGTCATCAGCCAGAACCGGAATATGGTGTCCATCAACGCCACCCTGCAGATGGACCTGATGGGCCAGTGCGCATCCGAGGCCATCGGCATCAAGCAGTATTCCGGTGCCGGCGGGCAGGTGGATACCGCCATCGGCGCCCAGATGGCCGAGGGCGGCCGGTCGATCATCACCGTGCGCTCCACTTATACGGTGAAGGACCGCGCCACCGGTGAAAAGAAGCTGTGCAGCCGCATCGTCCCCCGGCTGTCCCCCAGCAGCGTGGTGACCCTGACCCGGAACAATGTTCACTTTGTGGCATCGGAGTACGGCGTGGTCTGCCTGCGGGGACTTACCCTTGCGGAGCGGGCCAAGGCCCTTATCTCCATTGCCCATCCCGACTTCCGCCCCTGGCTGGAGGAGGAATATCAAAAGATCCGCTACGGCGCAGAATGAGCCGCGGGAGAAAGGTCGATACTATGGAAATCAAAGAAGTTGTTGTAGTGGGCATGGCCCGGTCCCCCATCGGGAACTTCGGCGGGGCTCTGTCCTCCGTTCCCGCCGTGGAACTGGCCACCACCGTGGCCCGCGCCGCTGTGGAGCGCGCCGGCGTGGACCCCAAGGAGATCAACGAGGTCACGCTCGGCACCGTCTATAAGCACGGCATGAAGGGCAACCCCGCCCGTCAGGTGCAGGTCGCGCTGGGTATCCCTGTGGAGGGAGCTGCCTGCACCGTGGAGCAGCAGTGCGCCTCCAGCCTCCGCGCGCTGGAGATCGCTGTCCAGTCCATCCAGCTGGGCAAGACCAATGCCGCGCTGGTCTGCGGCGTGGAGAGCATGTCCAATGTGCCCCACTTGATGCTGGGCCTGCGCAAGGGCGTGAAGCTGGGCCCCACCAAGGTGGAGGACGCCCTGCAGTATGACGCGCTCATCGACGTGTTCAGCGGCGAGAGTATCATGCGCACCGCTGAGAACGTGGCCGAGCGCTGGCACGTCTCCCGTCAGGCGCAGGACGAGTACGCCCTGCTCAGCCAGCAGCGGGCGGCGGACGCCATCGAGGCCGGCCGCTTCAAGGATGAGATCGTCCCCATCGAGGTGAAGACCCGCAAGGGCGTCACGCTGGTGGACACCGACGAGCATCCCCGCCGCACTACCATGGAAGAGCTGTCCGCCCTGCGGCCCGCCTTCATGAAGGACGGCACTGTCACCGCCGGCAACGCCTCCGGCATCAATGACGGCGCCAGCGCCGCGGTCATCATGTCCGCGGACAAGGCCAAGGAGCTGGGCCTGAAGCCGCTGGTGCGCATTCTGTCCACCGCGACGGTGGGCGTGGCCCCGGAGATCATGGGCGTGGGCCCCATCTATGCCATTCCCAAGGCCATCGAGGACGCCGGCCTGAAGCAGGCCGACATCGACTACTACGAGATCAACGAGGCCTTTGCCGCGCAGGTGGTCCCCTGCCTGCGTGAGCTGAACATTCCGCTGGACAAGGTCAACGCCAACGGTTCCGGCATCGCGCTGGGCCACCCCGTGGGCATGACCGGCCTGCGGCTGATGATCAGCGGCTATTATGAGCTGAAGCGCCGCGGCGGCCGGTACGGCTGCGGCTCCCTGTGTGCCGGCGGCGGCCCCGCTATGGCCGTGGTGTTTGAAGCGCTCAACTGAGATCATTCCCACTCATTGCTGAAATTTTGAAAGGAGTTTATTATTATGGCTAAGAAGACGATCATTACCATCGCGACGACCGGCGCATGGCCGAAGAAGGAGAACAACCCGAACGTGCCGATGACCCCCGCGGAGATCGCGGAGGACGTGTATGACTGCTGGCAGGCCGGCGCTGCGATCGCCCACCTGCATATGCGCGATGATCAGGGCAACGGCACCATGGACAAGGCGAAGTTCGCTGAGACCGTGCGTCTGCTGCGGACCAACCACCCCGATTGTGACATCGTGCTGAACATGACCACCTCCGGCGCCCTGACTGCCTCCGAGGAGGAGCGTTGGGCCCACATCGTGGAGCTGAAGCCGGAGATGGCTTCCTATGACTGCGGCTCCATGAACTGGCTGCACACCACTCTGTTCCTGAATCCCCCCGCCTTCCTGGAGAAGCTGGGCGCGGTCATGAACGAGAACAACATCAAGCCCGAGATCGAGGCCTTTGACCCGGGCATGATCGCCAACGCGGCGTACTACCTGAAGAAGGGCGTGCTGAAGGCCCCCCTGCACTTCCAGTTCTGCATGGGCTGCGCCAACGGCATTCCCGGGTCCATGAAGAACCTGCTGTTCATGAAGGAGACCATGGATCAGCTGTGCCCGGGCTCTACCTGGAGCTGCTTCGGCGTGGGCCACTCCGCGCTGGAGACCCTGTACGGCGCAGTGGCGCTGGGCGGGCACATCCGCGTGGGCATGGAGGACAACGTGATGTATGCGAAGGGCCAGCTGGCCACCAGCAACCGCCAGTTTGTGGAGCGCGCTGCCCGCGTGATCCGCGAGTACGGCAACGATGTCGCCACCCCCGACGAGGCCCGCGAGATCCTCAGCCTCAAGCGGTAATCAAAGCAAGCAAAAGCTCCCTGCTGCCTCGGCAGCAGGGAGCTTTTTTATGTTTTGCCGGTCAGTCGAAGATCCCAATGGCGGCAGCGATGGCGGCGAGCACCGTGACGATGCCCGTGGCGGCGATGGTGGTGGTGAAGATGGTAGGATAGGCATCCTTCATGGGACAGTCGCACAGCTCCGTCTGGATGACGATGGAGGCGTTGGTGGGCAGGGAGTCAAACACCGTGCAGGCCCAGGTACAGATGATGACGCAGGCGTACATGGACATGCTCTGCCCGATGTAGCCCGTGAGGGCCATGGTACAGATGGTGGGGATGGCCCCGGCGCCGGAGAAGGCTACCAGCACTACCGCCAGGATGGTGAAGCTCACCACCGGGGGAATGCCGGAGCCCGCCAGGGCGTCCACCCCCCACTGGAAGGCGGGGCTGAGGGACATGACCATGGTGGGCAGCACCATCAGCATGAACTGCAGGGGGATGAGCAACACGCCGTCGTTGGCGTAATGGATCATGGAGGTAAAGCGGTTTTTCCCCTCTTCCACCGGGAAGTAGGGGAAAAGACAGATCACCGTGGCGATGAGGCCGAAGGTGATGGAAATCCAGTCCCGCACGTGGAGGATGGAGTAGCTGACGATGACCACCAGGATGGGCAGGAAGCACAGCAATACCGGCGGCAGCTTTTCCGCCAGCTGGCCGATCATCATGTTCCCGGGCTCAAAGTGCCGCCCGGCGGCCCGGTCCTTCTTCGCATAGCGGAGCATGATAAGACAGACGATGACGATGTACACCAGCATGAGGATCAGCCGGGGGAAGAAATAGGCCGTGGCGCTGTAGCCGGGCAGGTAGAGGCCGAACATCACGTTGGCCTGCGTGGGGGCGCCGGGGAGGATGATCCCGATGGTGCCGGCGATGACCAGCACGGCGTTCAGGTGCCGCCGGTCGATGTCCACCTTGCGGAAGACCTCCGCCCCCACCAGGAACATGGTGACCATCACGGCGTCGTTGACAAAGCCGGCCAGACCCAAGATGATACGGAACACGATGAACAGCAGGATGGCCAGGACTACCTTCCAGCTCTCGTTCTTCACCTTTTCTACGGGCTTGAGCAGGAAGTTGGCGATGCTGTCAATGGCGCCCGCCTTGCTGTAGAGCACGCCCATGGCGGCGCCGAACAGGGTGACGAACACGGCGGGCATGAGCACGGAGCCCCAGATGGACAGCGCCTGCTGGAAGGTGTCCGCAAAGTCCATGCCGTTGGTGAAGATCATCAGGGAACAGCCGATGACCACCGAGTAGATGGGGCTGAGCCCCTTGTAGATCAGGAATGCGATGAGCAGCAGGGAAATGATCAAAGCGCAGGCTTGAAACAGCATGTTATGCTCTCCTCTCGTTTCTTTTCAGTCCTATTTTCGCAAAGGATAGGCAGGGAAACGCGGATCTGCTTTGCTTGCTAAAATAACGACTGCCCTGGGCGGCAGGGATGGCTGCCGCCCAGGAGTCGCTGGATTTTTCTGCTTTCCGGGCCGTTTTTCATTTTATATAGTATATCACAGGGCCCGGAAAAGGGCAAGGAAAGGAACTTACAGAGCCAGCAGCTGCTTGACCGCCGGACGGTCCAGCAGTTCGGGCCGGGCCGCCTTAAAGTGGGTGATGTAGGCGTCCATGCTGTCAAAGCCCTCGGGCAGGGTGGTATAGTGCTTGGCGGCCTCCTCGCCGTTCAGCACCCGCAGGCCGCCCCGGGCCAGGGCCAGCATTTCCCGCTCACCGGGGATGACCAGCACGGGGGCCAGCTTGCCCACCCGTTCCTTCAGCCAGCCGGTGAACAGCTTGGAGTTGGCCACGCCGCCGGTGAGGACGATGGCGTCCGCCTCGGACATCAGGACGGTGAACATCTCGCCGATGGCCTTGGCCACCTGATAGGCCATGACCTGATACATGAACTCGGCATCCAGGTCGCCGGCCTCGATCAGCTTCTCCAGCTCGATCATGGTGTCCACATGGAAGTAGGACAGCAGACCGCCGGCGTCGGTGATGCGCTGCATGTCCTGAAGGGTCTTGCCCTCCTTGTAGCACATCATCATCATTTTGATAAAGCTCACCCGGCCCGCCCGCTGGGGACCCATGGGGCCCTCGTCGCACATGACAGAGTCCTGGATGATGCCGTGGTCGTGGGCGGAGACGGAGATGCCGCCGCCCAGATGGGCGATGACCAGCTTGCAGTCCTCGTACTTCTTGCCCAGCTGCTGGGCGGCCTCCCGGCCCACCATGCGGGTGTTCAGGTTGTGGCAGCCCACGTGGCGCTCCACGCCGGGGATGCCGGACATGTGGGCCAGGGGGCCGGCCATGTCGGCGGCCACGGCGTCATAGAAAATGGCGGGCTTGCCGCCGGCCTCCTGGGCCAGGGAGAAGGCCAGGATGGGGGCCAGGTTGGAGGCGTGGTAGGTGCCGGCGTCGGAGAAGGCCAGCTCCTGCACCACCCGCTTGTCGATGACATAAGCGCCGTAGTCCACCCGGCCGGGGGCGCCGCCCCGGGAGACAAAGATGTCGATGTCCGCCAGGTCAATGTGGTTCTCTTTCAGAAAGTCCCGAATGCTCTCCATCCGGGCGTCAAACTCGTCCAGCACGTGGACGGAGCCGTGGTTTTCCGGCTTGGGGAAGACCAGAGACTGCTCCAGCACCAGGTTATCGTCGTGGTAGTAGGCCAGCTTGGTGGAGGTGGAGCCGGGATTGATGGTCAGAATATTTTTCATGCCGCACCTCATTCCCCCTTGGACAGCCAGCCCCGCTTGATCTTGAACAGGGAGCAGGCGTTCCACTCGTCGTAGTCCAGATGGACGTCGGAGACCTCCATGCCCACCTCACGGGGCGGGACTCGGGCGATGACGCCGTGGAGGGTGGTGGGCCGCTCGCCCTCGATGTAGAGGTCGCAGGCCTCGCCGTTCTTGACACCGATGGCATCGGCATCGTCGGGGGTCAGGTGGACGTGGCGGCGGGCCACGAACATGCCCCGGGGCAGGTCAACGCTGCCCTTGGGGCCCCGGAGGGTGACGCCCATGGTGCCCTCCAGCTTGCCGCTGTCCCCCAGGGGGGGCACCACGCCGATCATGCGGCCCTCGGTGAAGCTGACCTCCACCTGGGTTTCCTTCCGGGTGGGGCCCAGCACGGAACAGACGAAGCTCTTGCCATCGGGGCCCACCACCTCGACCTTCAGGTCGCTGAGGAAGTCACCCTTGCCGTCTGCACCCAGCACCCGCTTGGGCTTGACCTCGGCGTCGGGGCCGAACAGGGCCTTCAGGTCGGCATCGCTGAGATGGACATGGCGGCCGGAGGCCTGAACCATGACCTGGATCTTTTTCTTTTCCATGGATTGGACCTCCTTAGTGCTTGGAATTGCAGTTCTTGAGCTTCAGGATCTCGCGGGCGTCATCGGGCGTGGCCACCTCGTTGCCGAACTCGCGGATGACGCGGGCGGCGCGCTCCACCAGCATTTCGTTGGAAGCCAGTTCGCCCTTCTTGTAGTATACATTGTCCTCCAGACCCACGCGGACGTTGCCGCCGCAGGCCAGGGCGGTGTACAGCACGGGCAGATGGCCGGCACCGGTGCCGAAGGCGGACCAGGTGGAGCCGGCGGGCAGCAGGCGCGACATCTCCGCCACGTTGTAGGCCGTGGCTTTGGCCTGGCCCAGTACGCCCAGACACAGCTGGAAGTGGAGGG
Organism: uncultured Oscillospiraceae bacterium; assembly: GCA_934667095.1. GTDB lineage: Bacteria > Bacillota > Clostridia > Oscillospirales > Oscillospiraceae > Enterenecus. The sequence continues at coordinate 15,548 of CAKULE010000009.1, forward strand.
AGCCCTCGGGCAAGACCTTCTCCTTCTCCTGGAAGTAGACGGCGGCGTTGATCATGCCATAGTCAAAGACCTCAATCTCAGGCTTTACATCATTTTCGATGCATACTTTGCCCAGTTTTCGCAGGAACTCGGGGGTATTATCGAAAATGGGGCCGGGAAGCCAGTTGAAGGAGCCTACGTCATAGGAACACATCTCGGGCTTGAGCATGATGACGTGCTCGAACCGGACCTCATCGCAGGGGTAGTCCCTGCCGCCGGAGGTGGTCAGGTTGATGACCAGATCGGTGTTGTCCCGGATGCGCTCCACGGTTTCCTTGAAGCGCTCCTTATCCATGGTGCCGTGGCCCTCCTCGTCCCGCATATGCAGGTGGACAATAGCGGCGCCCTTTTTCCAGACGCGGACGGCGTCCTCGGCGATCTCCTTGGGGGTCAGGGGAATGTAGGGGTTGAGTTCCTTGGGGGTGACGGCGCCGGTGAGGGAGGCGGTGATGATCGTTTTGGTTGCCATTGTGTTCAATCTCCTTTCAGATTTTGTGGTGAATGTTTTTCAGAATGTCAGCAAAGGCCCGGTCGCGGAACTTGACCACGGAGTCTACGGTATTGCCGAAGTTCTCCGGGCGGTTGGCAATCTCCTGGTCCACGCCGTCGGCGATGAGGTTAATGGTGCGCTCCTTTTCGGTATCGCCATCTTCATTGCCGTACTTCTTGCCCATCATGCGGAAGCCGCCGGGCACACCCAGAGACATGGTGAGCAGCTGGCCGGTGACGGCCATGCGCATCCCGGGACCGAACATGATGGCCTTGTCGATGTCCTCCACGGAACACTCGCCGTTGGCCACGGCTTGGATCGCACCGTCCATCACGGCCCAGGACAGCTTGTTGACGATAAAGCCGTGGACCTCCTTACGGCAGAGCACGGGCTCCTTGCCCATGGCTTTGTAGACCTCCATGGCGGTGTCGATGGTCTCCTGGCTGGCGTGAGGGCCGCATACCTCAATGAGGGGCAGCAGATAGGATGGGTTATAGGGGTGGCCCACAATGATATTTTCCGGGTAGATGGCGCCCCGGGACAGATCAGAGGGGAACATACCGGAGGTGGAACTGGCGATGACGGCGGCCTTCCCTACAAGTTCCTGAATACTGCGGTAGGTGCTCTGCTTCAGTTCCAGACGCTCGGGTACGCACTCCTGCACGAAGCGGGCGCCGGTGACGGCCTGGGCCAGATCCTGGGTAAAGGTCATGGCGGTAAGGGCCGCCTCTGCCCGGGCGGCGTCGGTGGCCCCGGCTTCGATCAGAATGTCCAGAATGCTCTGGACGGTCTTTTTCACCACGGCGGGGTTGGCCACATCATACAGAGCTACCTCCTGCCCGTTCAGGGCGGCGTTGACGGCCAGACCGGACCCGATCATGCCGGTGCCTACAAATGCGATCTTCATGATAATCTTTTCCTTTCTGTTACAGAAGTTCCAGGATACCGGCCGCGCCCATGCCGCCGCCGATGCACATGGTGATCAGGGCGTATCTGCCTCCGTTCTTTTTCAGATAGTCCAGGGCCTTGATACTGAGGAAAATACCTGTGGCGCCCTGAGGATGCCCCAGTGCCATGGCGCCGCCCCAGGGGTTGACCTTGTCGGAATCCATGCCCAGGGTGCGGATGCAGTACAGCGCCTGGGAGGCAAAGGCCTCGTTCAACTCGATCACGTCCATCTGGTCCAGGGTCATGCCCGTGCGCGCCATGACCTTGGGTACGGCCACGGTGGGGCCGATCCCCATTTCATCGGGGGCGCAGCCGCCCACGGCAAAGCCCACGAAGCGGGCGATGGGCCTGATGCCCAGTTCTTTGGCCTTGTCGGTGGACATGAGAATGGCGGCGGCCGCCGCGTCAGTCATCTGGGAGGAATTTCCGGCGGTGACGCTGCCGCCCTCCTTGAAGCTGGGCTTCAGCCCGGCCAGGGCCTCGAGACTGGTCTCCGGGCGGATACCCTCGTCCTCAGTCTGGACGGTGCCGTCGGGCAGGATGATGGGGATGATGCTGGCGGCCAGGTCGCCCCGCTGCTGGGCGGCGGCGGCCCGGTGGTGGGACTCTACGGCCAGTTCGTCCATGTCATGGCGGGAGATATGGTAGCGCTCGGCTACATTCTCGGCGGTGATGCCCATGGGCACCATGGAGTCCGGCCGGTGCTCCAGCAGCCACTTGTTCATGTAGGTGGGGTCTAGGGGGCCGAAGCTGTTGGTCATATCCTCGGCGCCGCAGACCATCACCACGTCCATCTCGCCGGCGCGGATGGCGTTGGCGGCGTCGGCCATGGCCTGCAGGCCGGTGGAACAGTAGCGGTTGATGGTGATAGCGGGCACGCTGTCGGGCAGCTGGGCACGGTGGACCACGTTGCGCCCGGCGTTCTGGGCCAGGGCGTTCATGGTGGCGGCGGTGCCGAAGATGAAGTCGTCGATCATCTCAGGCTTCAGCTGGGGGACCTTGTCCAGCACGCCCCGCACCACCTGGGCGGTGAAGTCGATGGCGTTCATGCCGGTGCGGGCGTAGCCGCCCTTCCGGGCCTTGCAGCAGGGGGAGCGGCCGTAGGCCACGATGACTGCGTCTTTCAGTTCCATGACTGATTCCTCATTCCTTGATAGATTGCGGGTCTGCCCGCCGGGGGCTTTAACTCCCGGTGGGCGTTTTGGCGTTTACTGGCCCAGAGGGACCTCAATGATGCCCTCTACCGGGTAGTGGGTGAGGACCTCGCAGCCCTCGTCGGTGACCAGGACGGTCTCCTTGATGCTGGCGCCGAACTTGGCGCCCCGGGGGCCGTACCAGGTCTCCAAGGCGAAGGTCATGCCGGGCTCGAGGGCCACGGGCTCGTGGCCGTCCACGGCGCTGAACCAGGGGCCGTCCTCGAAGATGAGGCCGATCCCATGGCCGTGGGCGAAGCGGCGGACGTCCGCCGGATCCTCATAGCCCCAGAAGCCGGGGTCGTTGGGCCAGGCGGCCTGGATGTCAGCGGTGGTATTGTCGGGCTTGATGGCGGCGATGGCGTCCTTCATCAGCTTGAGGGCCACGGCGTAGGCGTCCTTCTGCTCCTGGGTGGCCTTGCCGATGACGAAGGTGCGGCCCAGGCTGGTCTTGTAGCCGTTGAAGCTCACGGCGTCGATGTGGACGGCGGTGGTCTCACCGGCCATGATGAGCCGGTCGGTGTAGTCGCAGTGCATGGGGTTGGTACGCCAGCCGGAGACCACGGCGGGGGGCACCACCTCATCGGTGGCGTGGCAGTACTGGTCCCGCACGGCCACGGCCACTAGGTCGTTCTCCCGGATGGCGGGGTGCATGGTCTTCTGTACCTCGTACATGGCAGACTCGGCAATGGCGGCGGAGATCTTCATGCAGGCGATCTCGTCGGCGCTCTTGATGGAGCGCATTTCCCGCAGCTCCTCCGCGGGTACCACGATTTTGATCCCACGCTTGGCGAACATGCTGGCGACCAGCTGGGGCAGGGGGCAGGCGTCCAGCCCCACGGCTAGGTGGCGGACGTTGTATTTGTCCAGCAACTCATCCACCTTGTCCATAAAGGTGGCCCACATGGGCTCCTCAAAGGCAATCTTGCCGCTGTTGATGTTCTTCACCACGTGGTCGGCGGGGAGCCAAGGGTAGTAGTCCTTCAGGCGGAAGGGGTCCATGACGGTGGTGGCCTGCAGGATGGGTTCATCCCCCAGGCAGAGAATGCTCAGCATGGTGGCGGCCCAGCGGCAGGGGACCGTGGGGTAGCCGGCGTTGATGTAGCGCATGTCCCAGGCGTCCCAGCTCACCAGCAGGCCGATGTCGTTTCGGTCCATCATCTCACGTACCCGGGCCAGGCGGTATTCCCGCATGGCGGCGTAGTTGACGCCGATATTGCGGTCGGTGCCGATCTGTGAATAAGACATATTCAAACCTCCTTTTAACGCTTACAACGGGCACTCGATGATCTCGCCCACCGGGTAATTGGTCAGGCGCTCGTAGCCATCGTCGGTGATGGCCACGCACTCTTCCAGCCGGGTGCCGTAAGCGCGGCGCTTCTGGTTACGGTCGCCGAAGTAGGTCTCCACGGCCATGACCATGCCCTTTTCAAAGGTGACGCAGGGGGGACGGCCGCCTTTGGGGCCGCCCACGCCGAACTGGGGATACTCGTGGAGGGACAGGCCCAGACCGTGGGCCAGGGCGTAGCCGCCCAGGTTGCTGGTGTCATCCACGCCCCAGAAGGCGGGATCCTTGGGCCAGGCCTCCAGGAAGTCGTCGGTGGTGTTGCCCGGCTTCATGGTGGCCATACCGTCGTACATCATCTTGCGGGCCACCTCGAAGCCCTCCTTCTGCTCGTCATTGGCGGTGCCGCAGATGAAGGTGCGGTAGTAGCAGGACTTGTAGCCCTGGAAGGAGTTGCCGTTGATGTCCACCACCACGTAGTCGCCGGGGCGGATGATGCGGTCGGTAAAGTCGATGTGTAGAGGGGCGGTGCGGGGGCCGGAGGCCACCACGAAGTCCATGGTCTCGTCGGCGCCCAGCTGGTACAGGGCCTCCATGCCCAGGCCCTGGAGGTCGCACTCCCGTACGCCGGGGCGAATGGCCCGCTGGATGGCGGCGAAGGCGGCATCGGCGGAGTGGCAGGCGTAGCGCACGCAGGCCAGCTCATCCTCGTTCTTGATGGAGCGGGCACGGAACATGGTGCGCACGGCGTCCACCACCTGGAACCCGGCCTTCTTGAAGGCGTCCTCGTAGACGTAGAAGCTGGGGCAGGCGTCCAGCCCCACCAGGCCGGAGGAGATCCCGTACTCGGCCAGAATCCCGCAGACGGTCTTCATAAAGGGCACGGTCTGGTCCACACGGGTGACAAACTTGCCGCCCTCGGGGGCCGCCCACACCCGGCCATTGAGCCAGGGCATTTCTTCCCGCAGGGCCTCGGTGGTGTAGGCGGTGTAGGAGAAGAGATGGGGCTCGCCCCCACGGGGTAGAACCACGAACTGCTGACAGCCCCAGCGGGTGGACATGGGGACGTAGGCGCTGGCGATGTAGCGGATGTCCCAGGGCTCCCAGGTGATGATGGCGTCCAGACCATCCTCCTCCATCAGCTTTCTGGTGCGCTCCAGACGGTAGGCCCGCATGCGCTCATAGTTGATGTTGCGCAGGCGGTCGCTGGCGATGCTTCCAAAAGACATAGAATGATTCTCCTTTTTTGGAATGGTGTTGTGTTGTACAAAGTGCGGGCCGCCACGAGATGGGCGGGCATGCCCGCTTTGAGTGCCATATTGTTAGAAAGCAAACGGCGTGCCAAATCAGGCGGTAAAAAAGAAGGGGCCTCGACCCGCTGTTTTCAGCGGACCGAAGCCCTTTGCCGGAAGGTTTGTTACGGGAGAGGCAAAATTTCTGTTGCAATATCGCAATAAAACGTTGCGCATGAGCAACGAAAATCCGGGAGATTTTGTCGGGAAAGCGGGGGCGGCGAGCGGCCTGGAAGGGAGAAAAAGACCGTGCCCCGCAGGGCCTGGGGGCGTCGGGGCGGCCCCGTGGGGAGAGTTGGCATCGGGCTTGCACTAAGACAGTGACGTTGTACAAAGCAGCCCCCGCATTTTTTTGTTGAAGTTCTGAACGCGAAACGATCACAAGAAGGAGGAAGTAACTATGCCATTTAATCTGATGGCGTACGACCGTTTGCAGGGAATCAACTTTCCCCGGATGCGTCAGTACCGGCTGGACCGCACCAAGAAGCTGATGGAAGAGGACGGTGTGGACCTGCTGGTGTCCTGGGAGCCGTGGAACATCCGCTACATCACCGGCGGTTACCTGAGCATGCAGAGCCGCTGGGCCAGCGAGCAGTTCGTGGTCCTGGCCAAGAACGGTGAGCCCCACCTGTTCGCCTATACCTGCTACGACCCGGACAAGGCCGGAAAGGAAATGCCCTGGATGAAGGGCCGGATCCACCACGTGCCCTTCGGCGGCAAGATGGCCGCCACCCCCGACCAGCTGGAGGACACCATCCGGGAGATCGGCAAGATCATGGCCGAGTACGGCGTCACCGGCGGCACCGTGGGCCTGGACAACTGCCCCAACTATTACATGTATGAGGCCCGGATGAAGTCCCTGGGCTTCAAGGTGGTGGATCCGGTGTTCACCATGTTCAAGGCCCGCTCCGTCAAGAGCGTGGACGAGGTGGCCTGCGTCCGCATGGCCTGCCACTCCGCCGATGCGGCCTTCTCCGCCATCCGCCGGGCCATCCGCCCCGGCATCCGGGAGAGCGAGCTCCAGGGCATCGGCCAGGAGGCCCTGTTCACCTGCGGCGCGGACGAGAGCATGGACTTCGTGGTGGCCTCCGGCCCCCGGACCTTCCCTCTGCACATCGACTATACCGACCGCATCATCCGCCCCGGCGACTACATCGACATCGACATCAACGGCAACTCCTACATGGGCTACAAGTCCTGCTACTACCGCACCTTTATCTGCGGCGAGGCCAACGAGGAGCAGAAGGAGGGCTTTGAGGTGGCCCGCAAGATGATGTACGACGGCATGGCCCAGATCAAGGCGGGCAACACCACCGCCGACTGCCTGACCGTCTGGCCCAAGAGCCCGGAGTTCTGGGGCTATGAGAAGGACAACCGCCGCATCCTGGGCGGCCTGTGCCTGGCCCACGGCATCGGCCTCTCCCTCCACGAGTACCCCATGTTCGGCGTGGGCGGCCCCTCCGAGACCGAGATCCCCGTCAAGTTCGAGGAGGGCATGTGCATCGCCGTGGAGACCTACTTCGGCGACCGCAACCATGAGCGCCACGCCTACGGTACCCGTGTGGAGGAGTGCATCGCTGTCACCAAGGACGGCTACGAGCTCCTGACCCGATTCCCCATCGACACCATCATCGAGTGCCCCTACTAAGCAGGAAAGGAGAATGAACTATGCCTTTTGGAACCAATGGAACTGACCGGTATATCGGCATCAACTATGACCGGATGCGCAAGTACCGCCTGGCCCGGGTCCGCCAGATCATGGAGAAGTACGGCTACGGCACCCTCATCAGCTGGGACGCCTGGAACATGCGCTACATGACCGGCGGCTTCCCCACCGTGCCCTGCCGCTGGTCCGCCAGCATGATCAGCGTTCTGTGCCCCGACGGGGAGCCCCTCCTCTCCGCCACCACCAGCTTCGACCCCGACGACCTGAAGAAGGCCATGCCCTGGCTCCGTGAGGACCGGGTGACCAAGGACATCGGCGGCGGCAAGCTGGCCTTCACCAAGGCGGGCTGGCAGAGCTTCATCGACTATATGGACAAATACATCCAGGCCAACGGCGGCAAGGGTAAGCCTGTGGCCCTGGACCTGCCCCCCGCCCCCGTGCCCCTGAAGGAGGTCTTTGAGGAGCGGGGCTACGAGGTAGTGGTCCCCACCCAGGCCATGCACGAGCTGCGGATGATCAAGAACGAGGACGAGATCGCCTGTATCCGCATTTCCGCCGCCATCGCCGAGGCCGCCATGGCCGACATCGCCGCCGGGATCCACTCCTGCGCCACCGAGAACGGCCTGTCCAGCGTGGGCCTGCGGCGGGAGTACTTCATGGGTTCTGATGAGGTGCTGCCTGTGAACATCGCCTCCGGCCCCCGGACCAACCCCATGCACTCCGACTTTACCGACCGCATGCTGGTCTGCGGTGACCTGGTGGACGTGTCCGTGGACGCTGCCACCTACTGCGCCTACAAGACCAGCCTGGGCCGCACCTTCTGCGTGGGCAAGGCCACTCAGGCGCAGAAGGACGCCTACGCCGTGGCCTACGACCTCATGCAGAAGGCCATCTCCGCCATCAAGCCGGGCAACACCACCGCGGACATCTGCGCCCAGTGGCCCAGCGACCCCACCTTCTGGGGCTATGACGATATCCGTGCCTGCCAGCACTTTGCCAAGGGCCACGGAATCGGCCTCATCTTCCAGGAGGCGCCCTACTTCAGCTGCGCCTACAACGATGCCACAGAGCTGAAGCCCGGCATGGTCCTGGCTCTGGAGACCTGGTACGGCCCCCGGGGCGCCGACTTCGGCGCCAGCCTGAAGGAGACCGTCCTAGTGACCGAGAAGGGCTGCGAGCTCATCACCCACTACCCCTCTGACAAGATCATCGAGTGCATGGCCTGACCGCCGTGCCCCTAAACAGACAACAGGAGGACTGAGACTATGACACGCAAACAGACTATGACCGCCCGGGACAGCGTGGTAATGCTTCTGGTAGTGGGGATCCTGGTGGTGTCCGTCTGGATTTGGAAACAGACCGCCAGCGAGACCCTGCCCCTGGCGGGGCTCATGCTCATCTGCCTCATCGTGGCGGCGGACAACTTTTGGTCCCTGACCCGAGAGCGCAACGGCGTAAAAATGCAGCGCCGCCTGACCACCATGGGGATCGGCGCCCTCATCGTCTTTGTGGTCATTCTGGTTTTCCTGGTGAAGTCCATCATCGGGCGGTAAGCCCCATCCCTTTGTGATCCTTCCCCAGAGAAGGGGGATCAACGGCGGGCCGCGCCGGCCGCGGCCCGCCACCAATAAAAGAGAGGAGCAAACACTATGGTATTCCAATTCCTGGCGCTGATCGTCTCCATGCTGATTATTTCCCTGCTGATCCTCAAGGGCTTGCACCCCATCCTGTCTGTGCTGGTGGGATGCTCTCTCATGTGCTGGACCAACGGCCTGCCCTATGCCGCTACCTTCTCCAGCGGCCTGGCTACCTGGGGTTCCGCCCTGATGCCCACCATTTTCGTCACCCTGCTGGGCGGCACCCTGGGCGTGCTCTACACCAAGTGCGGCGGCATTGACGCGCTGGCCAACTGTCTTATGAAGCCCGTAAAACTGGGCAAGAGCTACTCTGCCCAGGTGGTCATCTCCATTCTGATGCTGGTGGCCTTCCGGGTAATCCTCGGCTTGGCCGGTTTTGCCAATGAGGCCATTATCGTCACCATGCTGGCCATGTGCGGCGTCATTTTCCGCAAACTGGACGTCCGCCGCTGTCATCTGGCGGCCCTGACCGCCTTTGCGGCCTCCGTGGGCACCTGCATCCCAGGCGCCCCTACCATGATCAACGTGTTCCTGCAGCAGTTTATCCCCGGGTACAGCCCCACGGCCTACTTTATCCCCCGCCTGATCCTGTGGCTGCTGTTTATCTTCCTGTTCTGCCTGTTCATGGCCATCATCCTGGGCCGTGATCACAAGAAGGGCGCCAAGTTCGAGGCCGGGAAGATGATGCTTCCCGAGATGAATACCGATGCCAAGTTGCCCCCTGTTATCCTGGCGCTCGTCCCCATCGTTATCGTCATCCTGGTCTACAACCTGCTGAAGCTGGATGCGTGGATCTCCATTGCCATCGGCTGCATCGCCACCATGATTATCATGTACCCCTATTTCCCCAAGGAGGAGGGGAAAAAGACCAAGATCGGCCTGATCCTCGGCGCTGCCGGCGAGGGCACCATGCTGGTTCCCATCCAGCTCATGCTGATGGTGCTGCCTACCATGATCCTCACCCAGTCCCCCGCCTTCGAGTGGTTCGTGGGCGCCCTGGCCGGGTCCAGCCTGCCGCTGATCATCGGCCTGGCTATTCTGGTGCTGGTGATGATGTTCTTCGCCGGTCTGGGCGGTGTGCCTGCCATTGCCCCCGTGTTCCTGTCCGTGTTTGAGCCCGCCGGCGTCTCCATGTACGTATTCGCCAATCTGGTGACCTGGGGCGTGGCCTTCTCCGGCGGCCTGCCCACCAACGCTGCCATCACCGTGGAGTCCAACCTGTCCGACTGCACCGTGAAGCAGACCTATAAGACCATCTTCTTCGGCAGCATTCTCACCGCCACCATCACTGCCATCGTGGGCATTATCTTCTGCATGCTGGGCTTCTTCGGCTAAACCCTGACATATAAAAAGCAGGGGCTGCCCATCCGGGCAGTCCCTGCTGAGAGCGCCCCGCCTCAGCGGAGCTCAATGCCGTATTTTTTCGCCTTTCGGCTGAGGGTGGAGGCGTCCACGCCCAGGCGCTTGGCCGCCTGACGCAGGCTCTTTTCCTCGTCCAGGGCCTCCTCCACCAGCCGCCGCTCCAAGGCCTCCATCTGGGCCTCCAGCGTGTCGCCCCCGGCGGCGGTGCCGGGCAGCGGGTGCCGGAAGATCCGGGACAGCTGCTGGGCGGAGATCCCCTCCTCCGACATGGAGCACACCACGTAGTACTCCACCACGTTCTGCAGCTCCCGGACGTTGCCCGGCCAGTCATACTGGCGGAGCAGCTCCTCAATCTCGTTGGGGAGGCGGACATTCTTGCGGTATTTCTCGCAGTAGATGGAGAGGTAGTAGCAGGCCAGGGAGAAGATGTCGCTGCGCCGCTCCCGCAGGGGCGGAATCCGCACCGGGATCACCGCCAACCGGTAATAGAGGTCCTCCCGGAATTTGCCCTCGGCGATCCTGCGGTTCAGATCCGCATTGGTGGCGGCGATGATACGCACGTCGGTTTTCCGGACCCTGGTGCTGCCGATGCGGTACACCTCGCCGTGCTGGAGGGCCCGGAGCAGCTTGGGCTGTAACTCGGAGGGCATATCGCCGATCTCGTCCAGAAAAAGCGTACCGCCGTTGGCGGCTTCCAGCAGGCCGGCCTTGCCCTTGCTGCTGGCCCCGGTGAAGGCCCCCGGCTCGTACCCGAACAGCTCAGATTCCAGCAGCTGGGCGGGGATGGCGGCGCAGTTGATCTTCACATAGGGCTTGTCCGCCCGGTCGCTGAGAGCCTGGATGCAGTCCGCCGCCACCTCCTTGCCGCAGCCGGACTCGCCGGTGATGAGCACGCTGGCGGCGCTGGGGCCGATCTGCCGGATGAAGGTGCGCAGCTCGATCATGCAGCGGTGGTGGCCCATGAGGGGCTTGAGAATGGCCTCGCTGGGGTCCATGGTCTTGATCTGGATGGCGCTTTTGGTGGGGTCCACGATGGCCTGAAAGCTGCGGCGGATCTCCGCCAGGGAGGCCTCGTTCTCCATGGTCATGCCCACCATTTTCACGGTGCCGTTCTCGTTGAAAATGGGGATGGCGCTGATGAAGGTGAAGCCGTCCAGCCGCTGCACCGTGCGGCACACCATGCGCTTGTACAGAAATACGTCGGGCAGCATGGGGTCCACGGCGAACAGGTCCTCCCCCTTGCCGACGGCGTCGTCCGGGTCCACCGCCACCTCCCGGGCGAAGGAGCGGTTCATGTAAACGATCTTTCCCTGGTCGTCAAACAGCGCCAGGGAGATGCGGAAGGCATTGCCCATCTGCCGGATGTCGATGGTCTCCGGGAACTCCCGGTCGGTCCAGATCATATCGGGCTCCATGCCGCGTCATCCCCTTATCGTCAAATTTCTCTGTTGTGGCATATGTTATCAGTTTAACATATTCTGCATAAATCGTCAAACCCATCGTCCGTTCAAAACAAAGGAGGTCAATACATTGGCTAACAAGAAGTCTATCGTGGCCCTGGCCAAGGAGGAGTCCATCCAGGCCAGCGTCACCAAGGTCTTTGATCTGATGGGCGGCGTCTCCTCCCTCATCAAGAAGGGCGAGACCGTCGTGCTCAAGCCCAACGCCGGCCACGTGGCCACCCCCGACACCGCCGTCTGCACCAACCCCGAGGTGGTGCGCGCCGTGGTCCGCGAGGTGAAGAAGGCCGAGCCCGGCCGCATCATCATTGCCGAGGCCGCCGCCATCGGCTGCGACACCATCGAGTGCTTCAAGGTCTGCGGCATTGAGGCCGTGGCTCAGGAGGAGGGCGTGGAGCTCATCGACATCAAGCGTGATAAGGATCTCATCAAGATTCCCGTCCGTGGCCACCGCTCCAACATCAACTACGTGAAGCTGCCCCGCTTCCTGCTGGAGGCCGACCACATCATCAACCTGCCCATCCTGAAGGCCCACGCCAGCATGGTGTTCTCCTGCGCGCTGAAGAACATCAAGGGCGTGGTGCAGGATAAGGTCCACCTGGACATGCACAAGGAAAACCTGACCATGGCCATGATGGACGTGTGGTGGGCTGTCCGTGCCGACATCAACATCGTGGACGCCATCTACGCCGCCGGCGGCTACTCCCCCCACACCCCCGTGCCCGAGTACATCGGCTGCATCATGGGCTCCCTTGACCCCGTGGCCGTGGACCGTGTGGCCTGCCACCTGACCGGCATCGACCCCGACGCCGTCAGCTACTTCAAGGTGGCCGCCGAGGTGGGCCTGGGCGCCGCCCATGACGAGGACATCATCGTGGTGGGCGAGAAGGTGGAGGACCATGCCATCAAGATGTGGGTGCCCTATTTGGCAGGCTTGGACTCCTGGCCTGAGTACACCATCCTGCACGAGAACGCCTGCTCCAGCTGCCAGGCTCTGCTGGCCCTGAACATGGAGACACTGAAGGCCGTGGGCGAGTACGACAAGAACACCGACTGCGTCATCGTGGTGGGCCGCAAGAACTCCATCCCCGACAACATCCCCAAGAAGAGCCTGATCCTCCACGGCAACTGCACCCGCAAGTGGCGTGACCGGGGCCTGTTCATCGAGGGCTGTCCCCCCGCCGAGGGCGGCCTGTACAACACCATCATTGACCGCAACGAGATCAATGATGACACCGTCACCCCCTCCGACATCGAGCGTATCGTGGCCCGCAAGGCGGCCACTGCCCCTGTCTGGCGTGAGTACGTGCTGAAGATGGCGGAGAAGTACCACGAAGAAAATGGCTGAGCAGATGGAGCGTGACTGCGGCGGGGAGAGCTGCCAGTCCTGCGAAGGCTGCGCCATGGCATCCGGCTCCGTCCGGGGCTTCGACGTGGTGAGCAGCTCTGACGAGCTGCGGGGCATGCTGGCGGCGGCATTCACCGACCAGTTCATGCGGGCCAACACAAATTTCGATACCTTTGAGGCCTTTCGGTTTTCCAGTGCCGTGGTCATCAACTGGGAGGCGGACGTGCTGATCTACGCACGGGAGCGCCTGGACTCCTTCGTCCAGGAGAGCACCCGCTTCTCCACCTGGGACGATATGATCCAGTGCGCTGTGGACCAGTATCTGCGGGAGGCTTGAACAGCGGGGGGACGTAACGCATCCAAACCGCGCATGTTCACACGAATTCCAAGCGCCTATTTTGTATATCGATCCTTTTCCATTCCATGAATCCAATCTGCCCCGGGCGGGGCGGGCGGAGCCGACCGCCTGCCCCCGTCCGGCGACACCAGACCCGGACGGACAGGAAGTCCGCCGGACAAGCTTGACAGTTTTCCGAATCACAGCCAGGAAGGCCGGCGGCCCAGAAGGGCAGCACAAGACTTTTACAAGGAGAACACAGAAAATGAATCAGAACAGAAGCAGAAAATACGTCCTGAACCTTTGCCTGTCGGCTATGTTCGTAGCCATCGGCATTGTCCTTCCCTTTGTCACCGGGCAGATCCCCCAGATCGGCTCCATGCTGCTGCCCATGCACCTGCCGGTGCTGCTGTGCGGCCTCATCTGCGGCTGGCAGTACGGCGCGGTGGTGGGCTTCATCCTGCCGCCCCTGCGCTATGTGCTGTTTGGCATGCCTCCCATTTTCCCCACCGGTGTGTCCATGGCCTTTGAGATGGCCGCCTATGGCCTGCTGGTGGGCCTGCTGTACAGCCGGTCTAAGTGGAAGTGTGTCCTGTCCCTGTACCGCAGCCTGATCTTGGCCATGATCGGCGGGCGTATCGTCTGGGGCGTGGTGCGGGTGATCTGCTCCGGCGTGTCGGGCAATCCCTTCACCTGGAAGCTGTTCCTCTCCGGCGCGTTCCTCACCGCCATTCCCGGCATCGTGCTCCAGCTGGTATTCATCCCGCTGGTGATGGTCGCGCTGGACCGCACCGGCGCTGTGAAGTTCAGCAGGAAGCCTCAGGCGGAGATCGCCTCTTAACCGTGAAAATTCAACGCCCCGTAGCCATCCGGCTGCGGGGCGTTTTTGCGTTACAGGGTACGGAGCACATCCTCCACCCGCGCGCAGCGCCGGGGAAAGCGTTCCTTCAGGGCGGGGGAGGCTCCCTCCATCAGATAAGGCTGCCCCGCCAGGGTGAGCATAGGCACATCGTTCCAGTTGTCACCGAAGGCCATGGCCTCCGCCGGGGAGATGCTAAGCGCGGCGCACAGGGCCCGCAGGCCGTCGCCCTTGTCGGCGAGGCCGAAGTCCAGCCACTTGGCCCCGGCCACAGCGGCGTGGAACGTGCCGCCCCAGCGGGGGACGAGGTCGGCCTCCGGCTCCGCTGTGCCGTTTTTGCACCATGCGGACACCTTCAGAATTTCCTCCGGGACGTCCTCCGGGCGGGGGAGTACGGCGGTGTTGTTGCCCACAAAGAACCGGATGTGGTCAATGATGTCCGGCTCCTTGGGGCAGAGATAGCTGGTGTTCGCACCGGAGATGAGCACCTCGCAGTCCTGCCGGGCCAGAATGTCCCGGCAGAGAGCGAGGGCCGCGGAGCGCTCCATGGGCACGCTGGCCAGCAGGGGGCCGGGGTCCCCGGGTCCGAAGACCGCACCGCCGTTTTCGCAGAGGTAATAGAGGCGGTCCGCCGCCGGGGCGAACAGCCGGCGGAGGCTGCTGTACTGCCGGCCGCTGGCGGGGGCAAAGACGATGCCCTGCCGGGCCAGCCGGCCGATCTGGCGGAAAATTTCGGGACTGATGGTCTTCTCGTCTCCCTGAAGGAGGGTGCCGTCGATGTCGCAGACGATGAGACGGGGGGTCATGCGTCCGCCTCCTCTCCCGGGCCGGGGAAAATGGTCAACAGGCTGCCGATGTCCTGCACCCAGGCGTCCCCGGGCAGGCTCTTTGCCGTGGGGCCGAAGGCCACGGTGAACATCCCGGCGGCCTTTCCCGCCGCCACGCCGGCGGCCGCGTCGTCCACAGCGGCACACCGGGCGGGAGCGGTTCCCAGCATCCCGGCGGCAGCCAGAAAAATCTCCGGATCGGGCTTGGAGCGGGTGATGCAGCTGCCGTCCGCGGCCGCGTCCAGCAGGGGGCGCAGACCGGTGCGGTCCAGAATAAGGGGGGCATTTTTGCTGCCGGAGGCCAGCGCCAGCCGGTAGCCCCGGCGGCGGAGCTCCGCCAGCGTGTCCCGGGCCTCTGGAGAGAGGTCCGCCGGGGTCATGCCTGCCAGATAGCCCTGATAGGTGCGGTTCTTTTCCTCTGCCAGCGCGGCCTTTTCCTCGGCGGTGAAGGTGCGGTCCGCCCCCTCCAGCACGATGTCCAGACTCTCCATCCGGGACACGCCCCGGCAGCGGTCCCCCTGCGCCCGGGTGAAGGGGATGCCCAGCCGGCGGGCCAGAGCCTGCCACGCCAGATAGTGAAATTCGTCGGTGTGGACCAGCACGCCGTCCAGATCCAGCAGGATCGCTTCGATCATGATGATGTCTCCTTTCCGCCTTCAGCGGTTGGTATCCTGATATTCCGAGGGGCTGACCCCCACCGTCTTTTTAAAGGTAGAGGAGAAGTAGGTGATGTCCCGGTAGCCCACCTGCTCCGCCACCTCGTAGACTTTCATGCGGCCGCCCCGCAGCAGCTCCATGGCCTTGTGCATCCGGTAGCGGGTGAGGTAGCTCAGCAGGGTGTAGTCGGTCTCCTTTTTGAACACGTGGCTCAGGTGGCCCTCGCTGAGGTCCATGGCCTGCGCGATCTCGCCCACGGTGAGGCCGGGGTCCCCGTAGTGGAGGCTGATGTAGTCCATGGCCTCCAGCACGTAGCGGCTCTTGTCTCCCTTTTTCAGTTCCGGCAGGGGGGAGGGCCGGGGCTCGCCGCCGTCGGCGGCCTCCATCCGGGTCCGGACGCGGCTTACGGCCTGCTCCAGTTCCCCGTCGTGAAATGGCTTCAGCAGGAAGTCCACTGCACCAAGGCGGAGGGCGGCCCGGGCGTAGGCAAAGCTGTCATAAGCGGTGAGGATGATGACAAAGGCGTGGTTGCCCTGCTGGCGCAGGCGGGTGAGCATCTCCAGCCCGTCCATTTTGGGCATTTTCAGGTCGGTGATGATAAGGGTGGGCTGATACCGCTCCACCGCTGCCAGCGCCTCCTCGCCGTTGGCGGCCTCGGCCACCACCACGCAGTCCAGCGCGGCCCAGTCCACCGCCAGCACGATGCCCTTGCGGATCATTTCCTCGTCCTCTACCACAAGGACCTTCAGCATGACGCGTCCTCCTTTCGCTCCAGCGGCAGGGCCGCGGTGACCACGGCCCCCGCCCCGCCGGGCAGGTTGTCCAGATACAGGCCGCAGCCGGCCCCGTAATATTTGCGCAGAATGGTGTCTACATTATAAAGACCCAGGTGGCCACGGGCCCGCTGCTCGTCCTGCCGGCAGTAGGGGCCGATGAGCTCCGGCGGCAGACCGGAGCCGTTGTCCGCTACGGTGATGCGCAGGGTACCCGCCGGGCTCTCCCGGGCGGTGAGGACGATCTCGCCGTTCTCTGCGCCCTCCAGCCCGTGGAGGATGGCGTTCTCCACGATGGGCTGCAGCATCATCTTGGGCACCTGACAGTCTGCCAGCTCCTCCGGGATGTCCAGCCGGAAGGCGAAGGCCCCGGACATGCGGATGCGCTGGATCTCGATGTACCGCTCCAGCAGCTCCGCCTCCCGCCGCAGGGGGACAAACTCCTCCGGGGAGATACAGAAGCGCAGGATATCTGCCAGATCGGTGGCCATCACCGCCACCTGCGGCACCTGATTGATCTTGCTGATCCACTTCATGGTGTCAAGCGTGTTGCAGAGGAAATGGGGGTTCAGCTGGGCCTGAAGCATGCGGATCTGGGCCTCGTTCAGCTCCCGCTGGTTTTCCACCAGTGCCTCCTGATTGCGGCGGAGATCGCCCACCATGCCATTGAAGCGGCGGGCCAGCTCGCCCAACTCGTCCTCCGACTCGGGCTGGACGTACACGTCCAGCTCGTTGGCGGCCACCTGGCCCATGCCGCGGCGCAGGCGCTCGATGGGGCGGAAGAGTTGGCGGCTGAGGCGGAAGCTCAGCAGGATGGAGATGAGCACGCACACCAGCGCGCTGGACAGACTGACGGTGTACAGCAGGCTGCGGGTGCCCTGATTGAAGACCTGCGGCCGCTCCAGCACCACATAGAGCCCGGTGGCACTGTGGCGGTCCACGCTGAACAGAAAGTCCTCCGAAGCATTGTCCAGGCTGCCGCCGTTCAGCAGCTGGACCCGCAGCCGGCCGGCCAGAGCGGCGGCCTGCTCCGTCTGCGTGCAGTAGATGGGCCGCCAGTATTCGCTGAGCAGGAGCAGCTCGTTCTGCAGGCCGTAGGTCCCGTCCAGCAGGGCCCGCAGGTCGCCCTGATATAGGTCGATGACCAGATAGCCCGCCAGCGCGCCGTCCCGTCCGTAGAGAGGGGCCGCGCCCCGGAGCAGGGGGGTGGAGGTGTCCGCCGGGTCCTCGCTGGCGGTGAAGACCAGGCCGCCCGTCCGGGCGGCCGCCGCCAGCGCGCCCCAGTCGGTGGGCAGCCGGCTCTGGCCGGCGGCGCTGCGGGTGGAATAGCACTGGGCGCCGTCTGCGTCATAGAGGGCAAAACGGGCGTAGTCCCGCAGGCCATCGGTGGAGTCGAAGAGCCTGCTGTATACCTGCGTGCTGCCGGCCTTTTCGCCGGCCAGCGCGTCGCCCACCAGCGAGCTCTGGCTCAGGGTCTGAACGGCCCGGTCAAAGCCGGTGCAGGCGCTGTCCAGCGCCTGAAGCACGTGGTCAAGGTCCTCCCGGGCATTTTTCTCCCCATCGCTGGCCAGCCGCAGACGGAAAATCTGCACCAGCATGGCGGAGCAAAGCAGCAGCGGGATCAGGGAGGAGGCCAGAATGGCGAAGAACATTTTCCACCGGAGGGAGCGGGGTCGCTTCATTCCGATTCCTCCTCTCCGCCCAGATAGAAGGCCCAGGTCATGAGGATGGCGTCGTGCTGCTGGCTGGCCCGGGCCGCATCGTAGTAGGTCATGGGAATGTCGGAGAGGGAGGGCAGGTCTCCGGCAGGCGCGATGTCCGAGCGGACGGAGCGGCGGTAGAAGCGGTCCACCAGCAGCCGCTGGACGTCGGCCCCGGCGGTGAAGTCCAGAAAGCGCTTGGCGTTGTCCTCGTGAGGCGCACCCTTGACCAGCGCGCTGCCATCGGGCACGGCGCTGGTGCCGTCCTCAGGGTAGACCACGGCGATGTCAGCCCCGGCGGCGATGCGCTGCAGGGCGGTGTCCTCCAGTGTGACGCCGGCCAGACAGGTCCCGCCGGCCACCGCCGTCAGCACCGCGCCGGAGCTGTCCAGCTGGGCGCCGTCCAGATTGCGGGCGAAGGCGTGGAGGGTCTCTTCCCAGTCGCCGCCGAGGGCGGACAGCAGCGTCACCAGCCCGGTGAAGGCAGAGCCGGAGATGGAGGGGTCTGCAAAGGCGATCTGTCCCTTCAGCTCCGGGGAGAGCAGGTCGGCCCAGCCGGTGAGGGCTCCGGGGGCCATGAGCTTGGTATTGTAAATCAGCACCGTGGGCAGGGCAGAGAAGGGGGTCCACAGGTCCTCCGGGGAACAGTAGCGCACCAGCAGGGAATCCGCCTCGGCGCAGCGGTAGGGGGTGAACAGTCCCCGACGGGACTCCAGACTCTCCACGCCGCCGCCGAACATCACATCCGCCCGGGGGGAGTCCTTTTCCCGCTCGATGCGCGCCAGCAGCTCGTTGGTGCCGCCGGACACCACGTCCACCCAGATGCCCGTGCGCTCCTCAAATTCCTTGATGATGGGCCAGTAGACCTCCTCCTTGTGGGAGGTGTAGATCACCAGCCTGTTCTCCTCCGCCGGGGCGAAGGAGGCGGCTGTGCCGTCCTCCGCGGCGGAGCAGCCCGCCAGCAGCAGAAGGCAGGTCAGGAGCAGAGCTGTCAGCTTTTTCATGGCATTGCCTCCCGGTCAGCGTTTCATTTTCCCCAATTATACCACAGAACCCGCCGGGTTTTCACTACTAAATTATTGCGAAATCGCAGAAGAAAACAAAAAAACGCAGTTTTGTCCCCTGTTGTTTCCGGCCTGCTGACAGTATTATGAAAGTAACAAGCAGACCATCTCTTGCAGGTCTGAATTTGTGAAAAATGCAACAAGGAGGAACAAGCATGAAAAAGATCGTTGCACTGCTTCTGGCCGCGGCCATGGCGTTTGCTCTGGTCGCCTGCGGCGGCGGCACTCCCACCAACACCACCAGCCCCACCCCCTCTCAGGGCACTGAGAAACCCGAGCCCTCCAATGAGCCCGAGAACCTCTCCAAGGTCCAGCAGATCGTCAAGGAGGCCGAGGGCATGACCCTCGAGGAGCTGGCCAAGAAGGCCATTGAGGAGTCCAACGGCAAGATGTTCTACGGCGTGGGCAACTCCAGCCGCGGCAAGAGCGCCCTGCCCCTGTTCATTGAGTATCTGCAGACCATCGACCCCAATTATACCATGGAGTTCGAGTGGCAGCAGCCCAAGAACAACAAGATCTTCGATCAGCTCACCGCTGACTCCCTGAAGGAGACCGGCACCTTCGCCATGACCCTCATTCAGGACGGCAACCAGATCGAGTCCAAGATGGTCCAGACCGGCATTCTGGACACCTTCATCCCCAAGGACTGGGCCGACGCCAACGGCACCACCGCTGACGCTTACACCGGCTTCCTGCCCCTGCAGACCCTGAACAAGGTCTTCATGTACAATAACACCGGCTCCAAGACCTACGACAACTGCTGGGACTTCGTGGCCGAGGGCGAGCATGGCCTGTATATGGACATCGACTCCGAGATCGTGGGCAAGAACTTCCTCTATATGCTCACCCGGGATGACTACGCCACCTGGCTGAAGGAGGCCTATGAGGCTCTCTCCGCCGACGAGCAGGCTTACTTCCAGCCCACCATCAACGCCATGAAGTCTGAGGCCGAGGACCTTGGCCTTGGCGAGAACGGCGCCTACGCGCTGGCCTGGATTAAGCTCTGGGTCGAGTCCTACAACGCCCAGACTGACGACGGCCCCATCTGCAACACTCTGGTCGATAAGTCCGCCACCGATCAGTTCGGCCTGCTGGTGTACTCCAAGCTGCGCTCCGTGGAGGAGTCCTCCTCCGTGTCCGTCAACAACATCAACGTGGCCGCCTATGACGACGGCTATCAGGGCATCGGCGGCTACGGTTACTGCCACTACCTGTTTGTCACCGACAACAGCCCCCTGCCCTGGACTGCCTGCGCCTTCATCGCCTACATGACCTGCACCGCCGACGGCTTCTCCGCCTGGGGCAAGGACATGGGCGGCTACTCCTCCAACCCCACCGTGGCGGCTGAGAACGAGGAGAAGTATCACCATGAGACCGGCGGCATGGCCGAGGACGGCACCACCGTCGAGTACCCCGCCAAGAACGACCACGGCTACAACTGGTGGACCACCGAGGGTAAGCTGGTGCTCGAGGATCCCGAGTACTGCGCTTCCGTGGCCTTCACCGTGGGCAGCTGGATCGAGATGCTGAGCAAGTACAGCGCCGGCTGAACCGGAGCTGCTGACGTTCGGTAACACTTGAAAAAAGGCGCCCTTGGACCGCGCACAGGCGCTGCGTCCAAGGGCGCCTTTCCACTCTACCCCCATGGAAAGAGGAGAGAGCCATGAACCAGTCCAATACCCTTCAGGCAAGCAGATCCACCATTTTCTTCAACAAGCTGAAGACCTTTTTCTCCAAGCCCCATAATGTGATCCTTCTGCTGATGGGCATCGTGCTGACGGTGAGCACCGTGGCCCCCATCGTGGCCATCGTGCAGGACACATTCAAGATCCACGCCGGCACCATCGACGCCTATCTCACCGGCCAGTCCAGCGGCTACACGCTGGTGAACTACATCGACCTGTTCACCAGCCGCATGGCCAAGACCAACCTCTGGACCCCGCTGCTGAACACCGTGCTGCTGGCGGTGGGCACCTGCGTCGTGTCCATCCTGTTCGGCGGCGTGTTCGCCTTCCTCATCACCCGGACCAATCTGGCCTGGCGCAAGTACCTCAGCTCTATTTTCATTTTCCCCTACATCATGCCCCAGTGGACGCTGGCTGTGGTGTGGCAGAACCTGTTCAACTCCAACGCCGTCACCGGCACGTCCAACGGCCTGCTGGCGGCCACGCTGGGCATCAACATGCCCCTCTGGTGGTGTAAGGGCCTGTTCCCCAGCCTTGTGGTGCTGGGCCTGCACTACGCCCCCTTTGCCTATATCCTCATCGGCGGGATCTTCCGCAACATGGACGCCAATCTGGAGGAGGCAGCCACCATTCTGGACACTCCCAAGTGGAAGATCATGTGTCGGGTGACTCTGCCGATGGTCAAGCCGGCCATCCTGTCCACCGTCCTGCTGGTGTTCGGCTCTGCCATGGGTTCCTACCCGGTGCCCCACTATCTGGGCCTCACCACCCTGTCCACCAAGTACGTCTCCATGAACTCGAAATATACCGGCGAGGCCAGTATTCTGGCCATCATCATGATGATCTTCGGCGTGGCCATCATGTTGATGAACCAGATGTCCCTGCGCTCCCGCAAGAATTATACCACCGTCACCGGCAAGTCCGGCCAGATCTCCAAGATCAATCTGGGCAAGGTGGGCCGGTACATCATCGCGCTGGCCCTGGTGATCGTCACTTTCTTCACCAGTATCTTCCCCATTGTGTCCTTCGCCTTTGAGACCTTCCTGCCCAACCCCGGCGACTACTCCTTCCTCTATACCGGCGACACCAGCAACCTCACCACCAAGTGGTGGGTGACGGACGAGAACGTGTCGGAGAACGGCATGTACGGCCAGAAGGGTATCCTGCACAACGAGACCATCTGGCGGGCTTTCAAGGGCACCATCTGGGTCAGCGTGTGCTGTTCGCTGATCGCGGGCTCCATCGGCACCCTCATCGGCTACGCCGTGGCCAAGAGCCGACGAAGTAAATGGGCAAACTACGTGAACAGCGTGGCCTTCCTGCCGTACCTGATGCCCTCCATTGCGGTGGGTGTGGCCTTCTTCCTGCTGTTCTCCAACGAGCATTTCAACCTGTTCAACACATACACCCTGCTCATCATCACCGGCACCATCAAGTATATCCCCTTCGCCAGCCGCAGCTCCCTGAACTCCATGCTGCAGCTCTCCGGTGAGATCGAGGAGGCCGCCATCATTCAGGACATCCCGTGGTTCAAGCGGATGACCCGCATCATCATCCCCATCCAGAAATCGTCCATCATCAGCGGCTACCTGCTCCCCTTCATGACCTGCTTGAGAGAGCTGTCCCTGTTCATGCTGCTGTGTACCCAAGGCTTTATCCTGTCCACCACGCTGGACTACTTCGATGAGATGGGCCTGTATGCCTTCTCCAGCGGCATCAACCTGATCCTCATCGTCACCATTCTGGTGTGCAACGCGCTGGTCAACAAGGTCACCGGCGCCAGTCTGGACAAGGGAATTGGAGGTTAATTACTATGCCTGAGATCAAATTGGAGCACATTACCAAGCGTTGGGGCAAGTTCTACGGCGTCGACAATCTGGACCTGAACATCGCGGATAACTCCTTCGTCACTCTGCTGGGCCCCTCCGGCTGCGGCAAGACCACCATCCTGCGTATGATCGCCGGTCTGGAGACCCCTACCAGCGGCCGCATCACCATCGGTGACAAGGTGGTGTTCGACAGTGCGCTGGGCATCAACGTCCCCGCCAACAAGCGGAAGGTAGGCTTCCTGTTCCAGAACTACGCCCTGTGGCCCAACATGACCGTGTACGACAACATTGCCTTCGGCCTGTCCAACATGAAGGAGGACCAGCCCAAGGTGGACTTTGAGGCCAGGAATGCCGCCCGGCTGGCGGAGATCCTGACCAACCCCGGCGAGGCCGCCCGCATCATCGAGGACTGCCGGGACAAGAACGGCAAGCTGGACGAGAAGAAGGCCTACGTGAAGCTCATCGACGCCTTCACCATCTCCATCTACACCGCCAAAAAGCTGTACGGCTATCACCCCGAGTCCGGCAAGGACTTCTCCGGCGAGATCGCCACCCTGCAGGCCAAGGTGGAGGCCGCCCGCAAGGCCGCTCAGGCCGCCGGCGGTGAGCTGAACGACAAGTTCGAGCTGGTAAAAAACGGCGCGGTGATCCTGGAAAAGCGCAAGCTCACCAAGGAGGAGATCGACCTCACCGTCCGCCGGGTGTCCCGGGTGGTGAAGATCGGCATGTTCATGGAGCGCTACCCCGCGGAGCTCTCCGGCGGCCAGCAGCAGCGCGTGGCCATCGCCCGCACGCTGGCGCCTGAGCCCTCGGTGCTGTTCATGGATGAGCCCCTGTCCAATCTGGACGCCAAGCTCCGTCTGGAGATGCGGTACGAGCTGCAGCGCCTCCACGTGGAGACCGGCTCTACCTTTGTCTATGTCACCCACGACCAGATGGAGGCCATGACGCTGGCCACTCAGATCTGCCTGATCAACAACGGCGTCCTCCAGCAGTACGAGGCGCCCCTCACCGTGTATGACAAGCCCGCCAACCTCTTCGCCGCGGACTTTGTGGGCAACCCCTCTATCAACTTTGTGGAGGCCAAGGGGGCCCAGCGGGCCGACGGCGCGGTGGAGCTCACCGTGTTCGGCGGGCGGAAGGCCGTGTTCACTCCGGCCCAGAGCCTCGACCTGCCCGGCTGGTTCGCCCAGCGGGATGCCCGCGCGGCGGAGGCCGAAGCCGAGCACCAGAGGAAGGCCGCCGAGAAGGGCTACGTGGAAAAGGGCAACAAGGACGAGGTGTTCCGTTACCACATCGCCAAGGTGGAGGAGAACGACGACTCCCTCCGGGAGGAGCCCGTCCTCACCAACGAGGATCTGGTGCTGGGCATCCGGCCCGAGTTCCTCGACATTGCTGACGAGGGCAGCCTCACCGGCGAGATCTACGGCGCCATGCCCACCGGCATGGAGTCCACCATCAAGGTCCGGGTGGACGATTTCCTGCTCACCGGCGTGATCTTCGGCAGCTCTCTGTTCACCATCGGGACCAAGGTGCCCATCACCATCACCGGGGACCACATCATGCTCTTCGACCGCAGGAGCGGCAAGCGCATCGCCTCCGGCAGCCTGACTTTCTAAAGGGTCCAAAAACCGCCCGGCTCACAGAGCCGGGCGGTTTTTCTTGCCATCGGGCCGGAGAGATGCTACACTGAAGGGAACAGACGGAGGTGACGGCTATGACCAGAGATGAGGCCCTTGCGGGCCTGCTGCACTATGGGGAGCGCCGGGGGCTTATCGCCCCGGAGGACCGGACATGGGCGGTCAACGGCCTGCTGGAGGCGCTGGGGTTGGAGAGCTGGGCTGACCCCGGGGTCCCGGAGGAGGAGCACCCGCTGGCGGAGCTGCTGACCGTTCTGCTGGACGACTGCGCCGCCCGGGGCCTGCTGGCACCGGACACCGCGGGCCGCCGGGACTTGCTGGATACCGCCCTTATGGGCCGCCTCACCCCGCCGCCCCGAGAGGTCGTTGGGCGCTTCCGGGCTCTGTACGCCCAGAGCCCCCGGAGGGCCACGGACTGGTTCTATCAGTTCAGCGGCGATACCAATTACATCCGCCGGGACCGCCTTGCCCGGGACCTGAGGTGGCAGACCGACACGGAGTACGGCCGGCTGGACATAACCATCAACCTCTCCAAGCCGGAGAAAGACCCCCGGGATATTGCGGCGGCGGCCGGGCGGCCGGCTGTGGGCTACCCCGCCTGCGCCCTCTGCCGGGAGAACGAGGGCTATGCCGGCCGGCTGGACCACCCCGCCCGGCAGAATCACCGGGTCGTGCCCCTGACACTGGGCGGCGAGGCGTGGTACCTGCAATACTCCCCCTACTCCTATTTTAACGAGCACTGTATCTGCCTCAGCGGCGTCCACCGCCCCATGCGGATCGACCGCCCCTGTCTGGATCGGCTGCTGGAGTTTGTGACGCTGTTTCCCCACTACTTCATGGGCTCCAATGCTGACTTGCCTATCGTGGGGGGCTCTATTCTCAGCCACGACCATTTTCAGGGCGGCCGGTACCGGTTCGCCATGGAGCGGGCTGTGGAGGAGGGAGACGTGACCCTCCCCACGTTCCCGGACGTCACGGCCCGGCGGCTGCGCTGGCCCATGCCGGTGGTGCGCCTGCGCTGCGCGGACCCGCAGCGGCTGGCTGCTGCGGCAGACCACGTGATCTGCCGCTGGCGGGGATACAGCGACCCGGCGCTGGGGATCCTGGCGGAGGGCGGCGGTGTCCCCCACAACACTGTTACCCCCATCGCCCGCAGGCGGGGACCGGAGTACGAGCTGGATCTGGTCCTGCGCAACAACCGCACCACGGCGGAGCACCCGCTGGGACTGTTCCATCCCCACGAGGAGCTGCACCACATCAAGAAGGAGAATATCGGCCTCATCGAGGTCATGGGACTGGCGGTGCTCCCCGCCCGCCTGCGGGATGAGCTGGCCGCCGTGGCGGCGCTGCTGGCGTCTGGCGGGGACCTCCGGGCCGACCCGTGTACAGCCCCCCACGCGGAGTGGGCGGAGGGCTTCCGGGCGGCGGTGACTCCGGACAACGCCTGGGACACGGTGCTGGCCGAGACCGGCCGGGTCTTTGTCCGGGTGCTGGAGGACGCCGGCGTCTTCAAGCGGGATGCCGCTGGGCAGGCGGGGTTCCTGCGCTTTCTGGCGATGCTTTGAAAAAGAAGAGCCCCCTTCTGTCTTTCGACGGAAGGGGGCTCTTTTGCATCAGTGGATCAGGGACGCTTGATGCTCAGGTTGAGCAGCAGGCCGGCCACAGACAGGGCCAGCAGCATCACGAAGGGGGCCACATAGCTGTTGTAGGAGGTCAGCAGCGCGCTGGAGGCGGTGGCGATGAAGGACGCGCCCATGAGGTTGAAGTTCATGACGCTGAAGTTGGTGGAGAAATACTTGGTGCCATAGAAGGCGGAGGTGAAGGCGGAGGTGAAGGTGGGGCAGGAGCCATAGGACAGGCCGGTGAGGCACAGGCCAACGATGCACAGCGGCAGGGAGCCCATCAGCGTGGCGGCCAGCGTGATGCCCGCGGCGGCAATGGTGACGATGTTGGCGGCCAGCATGGTGGTGCGGCGGCCGGCGGCGTCAAACACCGCGCCGGTGAGGATGCGGCCCAGACCGTTGCACACGGAGAGAACGCCCACCAGCGTGGTGGCCAGCGCGGCGGAGGCACCTACGGACATGGTCAGATCCTTGGCGAAGCTGATGACGGAGTTGCCCACGGCGGCGAGAAACACGATGCAGACAAAGGCGCGCCAGAAGCTGAAGCGGCGCAGCATCTCACCGGTGGTGTAGTCCTTGACCTCGAAACTCTCCTTGCCGGCGGCCTTGACGGCCTTGGGTTGGGGCAGGACCACGTCGGCCCCGGGCAGGCGGATGATGAGTCCAGCCACGATGAGCACCACGCCCAGCGCGATACCCAGCAGGAGGAAGGACTTCCGCCAGCC
Organism: uncultured Oscillospiraceae bacterium; assembly: GCA_934667095.1. Classification (GTDB taxonomy): domain Bacteria; phylum Bacillota; class Clostridia; order Oscillospirales; family Oscillospiraceae; genus Enterenecus. The sequence continues at coordinate 41,986 of CAKULE010000009.1, forward strand.
CATGGAGGCGATCAGGGCGTTGGACAGGTTGCCGAGGATCAGGGTGCTGGCGCCGAAGCCCATCATCAGGCAGCCGGAGCAGAAGCCCTTCTTATCGGGGAACCACGCGCCTACGGTGGACACCGTGACCACGTAGGCCATGCCGATGCCCAGACCAGCCATCAGGCCGTAGGTGAGGTACAGAGTGGTGACGGAGGCGCCGGACAGCCGGGAGGTGAGGATGAAGCCAAGCCCGGCCAGCACGCCGCCCAACGGGACCACGATCTTCGCGCCCAGCTTCTTGGCCAGCAGGCCGCCGATGAAGCCGCCCAGACAGAAGAAGGACATGGTGAGGGTGAAGTTCAGGGCCAGATTGGAGGCAGACCAGCCGAACTCGGCGGCCAGCGGGGCCTTCAGGATCGACCACGCATAGATGATGCCGGCAAACAGCATGGCAATGACGCCGACCAGCAGATAGGGCCAGCGCGTAGGCTTTTGGGTGGAACTGTTCATAGTGTTTGATACTCCTCTTCTTGTTTCTTGTATGTTACAGTTTAACACAAGCGGGAGGTGCTGTCTATGCAGTTTGCGGATAAGCGCCGATTTATACAATGGATGCGGGGCGGCCGGACCGGTCCCGGCGGGCTGTGAAGTCCGCACAAAAGGCACGGGTAGGTTTCGGACAGGAAGGAGAAAAGAGCGCTTTCTGCCCGCTGATAGTAAGTTTATGTGGAGACGATGAAAAGTAAATGCCCAAACGGAGGGAAAGGAAGGGAATTGCGGAAATTCTGCGCAAAATCCTGCACATCCAGCGCAATTTTGCGGGGGTGAGCCCCGCGGGCCGCTGAGGCGCAGCAGACCGAAGACACAGCGCCCTCACACTGGTGGGGGCGCTGCTTCTGCGTTCAATGGAACACCAACGGGATCAGGTTGGCCCACAGGGGGATGGTCACAGCGGAGAACAGGGTGGAGAGCATCACACAGGCCGCCGCTTCGAACTGGACCTCCTGATCGGGATCGTACTGGATGGTAAAGGCCGCCAGCAGGGAGGCCGTGGGCAGGGCGGCGAACATGACCACCACCTGCGCCAGCTCCCGCTCCAGCCCCACCAGTGCGGCCAGACCCATGGTGACTGCGGGCAGCAGCAGGTTGCGTACGGCGGGGAAGACGAGATACCGGGGCTTGAGGATTTTCTTGAACTCGTAGTGCCCCAGCGACATGCCGCACAGCAGCATCCCCATGGGGGAGGCGCAGGAGCCGAGGATGTTGACCACCCCGGCCACAGGGGATGGGAGTTGGATTTGGGTCAGGTAGAGGAACAGTCCCACAAAGACCGCCACCACCGGCGGGGAGAACCAGCCCTTCAGCCGCTGGAGCTGGGTCTGCTTTTCCCGCACCAGTCCCGGCGGGGATAACAGGGCGGGGGCGGAGCTGTAATAGATCATGCGGTAGGGCACCAGAAACACCACAAAATAGAACACGCCGGTGCTGCCGTACAGGGCCTCCACCACGGGGATGCCCACGAAGGTGAAGTTGGTGTAGAGCATGTTGAAGCGTTGGATGCGCCCCGAGACGGACCGGCCGCTGAGCACGTAGGCCAGCTGGCCCAGCAGGAAGGTGACGGCCCACAGAGCCAGCGCGATGAGCACCAGCCGGCCGCAGTTTTTTACCTCCTGCCATGAGAAGGCCCCGGTCATGGACCGGACGATCATGCAGGGGATGAAGAGCTTCATGATGAGGGCGGTGAGCTGCTTGTCAAAATCACCCTTGACCAGTCCCAGCCGGAGGGACAGCAGGCCCAGAAGGATGAGGATCATGAGCTGGACGGCTAACTTTGCAGCGGTCATAAGCGGCGGTCACTCCTTTACGTTGCATGAAAAAGCCGGGCGGAAGCAGCGCTCCGCCCGGCTGGTGGTGTGGAAGAGTCCTTACAGCGAGGCTCACTCCTCAATCTCTTCGTAATCAGCGTCATCAAGGGTGCGGGCGCCGTTCTTTTCGAACTGGCCCGGTGTGCCGCAGACAGGGCACAGCCCGAATTTGTCGCCGAAATAGGGGATCAGGTCCTCGGCATACTTGAACTTCTTACCGCAGTTCGGGCAGTGGTAGTACATCAGATTGGGTCCCCAGCTCATGCTTTCACCTCCAAGCTCAGGGTATCCGGGTTTTGCCAGAGGCGGCCTTGCGGTCGAACGCCCCGGTGACCCGGCGGGCCCCGGCGATGAGCTGCATGCTGCGTTCGCCGTGGACCTGTGATGCACTGATTATACAACGCAAAATACGCGGACGCAAGGCGCGCCCGCGTATTTTGTCAGCATATTTGGATATGTGCCGGCGGGATGGTATGCGACACGCGGCGCATGACGGCTCGGGCGCTTCTTACTTATCGTTGCGGTGGAACAGGTGCTGCATATACTCCAGACCGCTGTCGCCGTGGCCGGTCTCGTCGGCGTAGCCGGTGCCGCCGTACTTGTAGGTGCGGTCGGGCACGCTCTTGTCCAGCAGGTCCTCGTCGATCTCCGCCACACAGCGGGCCATGGAGCCGTCGCCCATGTACCAGCGCAGGGGGAAGCAGTTGAAGCGGAAGGGCACGCCGGCGGGGATCTTGTCCAGGTCGCCGCCCAGATTCTCCACGCCCACGATGCCGTGGCCCAGCATCTCCTTGTGGCAGGGCTCCCAGGTACCCCAGATGCCGATCTCCTCCAGTTCGCCGAACTTCTCCATATAGGCCTTCTCACCGTGGAGACGGATATACTCAAACTTGTCGAACTCGGCATAGGCATCCTCGCCGAAGAGTTCCTTGTACTCCTCGGTGAGGGGCTTGCCGGTGGCACCCAGCAGGTTCATGCGGGTCATGCCGTTGTTGCCCATGGCGGTGTGCAGGGGGTGGTCCAGCGCCTGAGAGTCCATGGCCACGCACTTCAGGCCGTACTTCACGAACCACTTGCCGGCCTCCACACCGGTGCCGGCGGCGTAGTGATAGTAGGCCTTGGAATCGTCAAACAGGCGGTGCATGCCGGTGTTCAGGCAGAGGACCTTGCCCTTCAGGGTGGAGGGATCCACGTTGTACTTGGCGCAGGCGGCGTCCAGATGCTTGTCGGTGATGAGGCCCCAAGGCTCGATGTCGATCTTCAGCACGACAGCCTCGCCGGTATAGGAATCCACGGGCATCTCGTGCGTGTAGCGGGCGCGGCGGCCGTCGAACTCGTACTCCATCACGTGGCGGGGGGCGTCGCAGTGGGTGCCGGTGTGCATGGTGCAGTTGATGCGCTGGGTCAGCACGCCGCCCTTGGCCATGGTGTGGGTGTTGTCGATCTCGGGCTTGTCAAAGTAGGGCCAGCGGGGGATCTCCGCGCCGAAGGGATGAGTCAGGTCAACAAAAACAGTCTTGCCCATTGTAGGGACCTCCTAATAAAATAGTAGTCGGAATTATTTTCCGTAGAGCATGTGGATCAGGTAGTCGTTCAGATCGGCGTTTTCCTGCGCGATCTGCTCGTCCGTCCATTTCATAAAGCCCTCACCGGACTTGAAGCCCAGCTTGCCCTCGTCCAGCATTTTCTGCAGCAGGGGGGAGGGCTCGTGGCTGTCCTCCAGATCGCGGAGGATGTAGTTGTGGATGTTGTAGGTCAGCTGGGTGCCCACCATGTCGGAGTTGGTGATGGGGCCCAGCTGGGGCAGGCGCAGGCCGAAGGAATAGCGCACGGCGGTGTCCACCGTCTCGGGGTCAGCGATGCCCCGCTCCACAATGGAGATGGCCTCGCGCCAGAGGGCGTGCTGCATCCGGTTGGCGATGAAGCCGGGCACGTCTTTTTTGCACAGGACGGGCTTCTTTCCCACAGAGGTCAGCACGTCCATGATGGTCTGGGCGGTGTCGTCAGAGGTGGCGTCGGACTTGACCACCTCCACCAGCGGGATGAGGTGGCCGGGATTCCAGAAGTGGGTGCCGGCAAAGCGGGCGCGGTGCTCCATCTTCGCAGAGATCTCGGAGGGGCTCATGACGGAGGAATTGGTGCAGAAGATGGCGTCGGGGCGGCAGCGGGCCTCCAGCTTGGCGAAGGTCTCCTGCTTGATGGCCATGTCCTCGAACACGGCCTCGATGACGAAGTCCGCGTTCTTCACCAGCTCGCTATCGATGTCGTTGGTGAAGTGGATGCGCGTCAGGCGGTCAGCCAGTTCTTCCTCGGTGAGGACGCCGCGGTCCACCAGCTGCTTGGTGTTAGTGCGGATCTTGGCCTCGATGTCCGTGGGGTACAGGTCGTACAGGGCCACGTCAAACTCGGGATTGGAAGAAAACACAAACCCGATGTTAGAGCCCATCATGCCGGCGCCGCAGATCAGAATGTTCTTGATTTTCATAATATCTTCTCCTTTTACGGCTGTCGGAGCGACAGCCTGTTTTTTGTACCGGCACTGTACTGCCGCAAACGGTGTGCCAATTCCACAGGGGCCGGATGTGCCCGAAAAAGCCTGAAAACCGGACTTTTCCGGGCCGCTGGAAGGGCAGACCGCGGGGGCGGTGGTGCAGATATGCGACAGGCTGCCTTAAAAAGTCTACATCCGGACGGCAATCACACGGTCAGGTAACCGCCGGAGCAGTCGCAGTTGGAACCGGTGATGAAGTCGGAGGCGGTGGAGGACAGGAACAGGGCGTAGCCTACAAAGTCCTCGGGCTCGCCCAGCCGGCCGATGGGCTCCCGGTTCAGGAAGTTCTTGTACACGGCGGACTCGGGGTCAAACATCCACTCGGTCAGGTCGGAGCGGAACACGGTGGGGCAGATGGAGTTGACGTTGATGTGGTACTTGGCGGACAGGTCGCAGGCAAGGCAGGAGACCATCAGGTCCGCGCCGCCCTTGGAGGTGCAGTAGCCGGTGTAGCCGGCCATGCCCCGCTTGGAGCGCTGGGAGGTCACGATGACCATCTTGCCGCGCTTGGTGTTGTCGGCCTCGTACTGCTTGACCATCTGATGGGCCACGTACTTGGTGACGATATAAACGCTCTTGCAGTCGGCGTCCATGATATACTGCCAGTCGGCCACGGACTGGTCCAGCACGTTCTGGGGCTTGTTGTAGCCGTGGGACACGGCCAGAATGTCGATGGCGCCGTACTGGGCCACGCAGGCGTCCACCAGCTTCTGAACGTCCTCCTCCTTGGCGGGGTCAGCCGCGGCGTAGGCGCAGTCGATGCCCTCGGCCTTGAACTCATCCTCCAGCTCCTGCAGCTTCTTGGCGTTGCGGCCGGTCATGAAGACCTTGGCGCCGGCGTAGCCGTAAGCCTTGGCCAGCACGCAGCCCAGCGCGCCGGTGGCGCCGGTGACCAGCGCCACCTTGCCCTCCACGGAGAACATGTTATTGACGAAATCCTTCTGAACGGGTACCATGATCGTTTCCTCCTGTTCGGTGTTCCGGGCTCAGGCCTCGGGGTAGTTGATGATGACCAGCATCTTGGCGGGCTTGTCAGTCTCGTTCTTCAGCAGACGGCCCTCGTTGGGGGGGAAAGAGATGGACTCCATGGGGCCCATGACGTACTTGTTGCCGTCCTTGTCGGTGACGGTCATTTCGCCCTCCAGAATGAAGTAGACCTTCTCGAGGGGGTTGTCATCGTAGGCCCAGTCGGCGCCGCCGCCCGGCTCAAACTCGGAAATGCCGACCCAGAACTTGTTCGCACCGGTCTCGTCCTTGCCGTGGTAGCGCTTGCAGGTCACGCCGAAGTGACCGGCGGGGAAATAGGGCTTGAGCTCTTCATAGGTTCTTTTGATCATGTTCGATCTCCCTTTCCTGACGGTATGGTGTGGGGCCACGCCCCAAAACGATTTTTACTCTGGCCATATCATAGATGGAATTTGTTAGATATACAATACGAACAATGAAGTAAGTGACTTACCTTTTGGTTACTGCTCACAAAAAAGTAAGCGTATTTTTTCGTGTAAAAAGTGAAAAGGCGATCCGGGAGTTTTGTGCAGGGTGTGATGGAAGCTGTGCATCCTATACAAAAAATGGCTTGAAGGTTCTACAGGCGGCGGGCCGCTGGGGCCTGAGCCGGGGCAGCTTTCCCTTGAAAGTGGGGGGGAATCATGATAAAATACCTTATAAATAACAGGCCCCGGGCGGGCCCGGGCGGAGAAGAGAGGGAATCCCCATGCCGCAGGAAGAAAAGCAGTCTATGAATCCCTATCACTATATCCAGAAGTGCATCGGGGGAAAGTGGAAGATGACCATTCTCCACGAGATCGACACCTTCGGCTCCATCCGCTTCAACTATGCCGTGCGGGTGTTCCCCCTGTCGGAGAAGGTCCTCAGCCAGCAGCTGAAGGAGCTGGTGAATGACGGGCTGGTGCGCCGCATCGTCTATGATGTAGTGCCGCCCAAGGTGTCCTACGAGCTGACGGACGCAGGCAAGCGTCTGATGCCCATGCTGGACTCCCTCTATATCTGGAGCGTGCGCCGCATGGACGAGCTGGGCATGCCCATTGATCAGGACGCCTTTGTGGTCCACAAGTCGGAGAAGTATATGGAGGCTCTTCAGGATGTGATGGAGAACTACGAGGTGCCGCAGGAGGAGATCCGGGACTACAAGGTCAAGGGCTGAAAAATAGCCCTTGCAATCGGGGGCCGGCTGTGTTATGATAACTCATGACTCTGCTGGGCCAGTGTGCCCATTTTATCTCATAAACATTACCTCGTACCGAAAGGATCGATCCATTATGACCACTGCTCAGATCATCATGTCCATTGTCTACTTCATCATTTCCCTTGGCCTGATCGCCATTGTCATGCTCCAGTCCGGCAAGAGCGCCGGCCTCTCCGGCGCCATAGGCGGCGGTGCGGACACCTTCCTGTCCAAGAACAAGGCCAAGTCTGCCGACGCCCGCATGGCCAAGATGACCAAGTGGGTGGCCATCGTGTTCATGGTCATCACTCTGGTGATGTGCTTCCTGCCCACCAAGTAAAAAACGAGATGAAAAGAGCCCGCCTGCATCTGCAGGCGGGCTCTTTTTGCATTTATTTGGCCAGATACTCCGGCGGGCGGTACTGGAGAGCCTCCGCCAGATGGGGGACCTGAATGTCTGCCGACCCGTCCAGATCGGCGATGGTGCGGGCCACCCGGAGGATGCGGTCATAGCTGCGGGCGGTGAGGCCCAGCCGGTCGTAGGCCCCGCGGATGAGGGCCTCGCACCCCTCGTCCAGCCGGCAGAACTGCTTCAACTCCCGGGGGCCCATGTGGGCGTTGCAGGCGGGGCCGCCGGGGCCGAAGCGGGCGGTCTGGACCGCACGGGCGGCGTTGACCCGCCTGCGGATGTCGGCGGAGGACTCCGCCGGGGCGGCGCGGCCCGCCAGCTCGTCATACTCCAGCGAGGGCACATCCACGCAGATGTCGATGCGGTCCAGCATGGGGCCGGAGACCCGGCTGAGATACCGCTGGATGGAGGCCTGCGTGCAGGTGCAGCGGCCGCTGGGGTGGCCGTACCAGCCGCATTTGCAGGGGTTCATGGCGCACACCAGCATGAACCGGCTGGGGTAGGTCACGGAGCCGGACACTCGGGTGATCTGGGCCTGCCCGTCCTCCAGCGGCTGGCGGAGGACCTCCAGCACGCCGCTGTCGAATTCCGGCAGCTCGTCCAGAAACAGTACGCCGTTGTGGGCCAGAGAGATCTCACCGGGGCGCAGGGCGGCCCCGCCCCCGGCCATGCCGGCGGTGGAGATGGTGTGGTGGGGGGAGCGGAAGGGCCGGCGGAGGACCATGGGCTCCTCCCGGCTGGTGAGGCCCATGACGGAGTAGATCTCCGTGCAGGCCAGCGCCTCCTCCCGGGTGAGGTCGGGGAGGATGGAGGGCAGGCGTTTGGCCATCATGGACTTGCCGGAGCCGGGGCTGCCCGTCATGAGAATGTGGTGCCCGCCGGCGGCGGCCACCTCCAGGGCCCGCTTGGCCTCCGCCTGCCCCTTGACGTCGGCAAAGTCCGGGCCGGCGACGGAGAAGGGCGCGGGGACCCACGGCTGGGCGGGGACGATGGGCGCATCCCCGGAGAGGTGGTCCAGCAGCTGGCGCACGGTCTCTACCGGGTAGACCTCCAAGCCCTCGGCCAGAGTGGCCTCCGGAGCGTTATCCGCGGGGACGTACAGCCGGGTGATGCCGGTGCGCCGGGCGCACAGGGCCATGGGCAGCACGCCGCTCACCGGCCGCAGAGCCCCGGTGAGGGAGAGCTCCCCTAAAAAGGCGGACCGCGCCTCCCCCTTGAGGGAGAGCTGGTTTCCGGCGCAGAGGATGCCCACCAGAATGGGCAGGTCGTACACGGTGCCGGCCTTCCGCCGGTCGGCGGGGGCCAGGTTGACCGTGATGCGGGAGACGGGGAAGTCGCACCCGCTGGCCTTGATGGCGGAACGTACCCGTTCCCGGGCCTCCTTCACGGCGGCATCGGGCAGACCCACCACGTCAAAGGCGGGCAGGCCGCCGGACAGGGCGCACTCGGCGGCCACCGGGTAGCCGCTGACGCCCTGGAGCCCGAGAGACTGGACCGTACAGACCACAGGATCACCTCATTTCAGATACCTCTATCCTACCACAGCGGGGAGGCGCGCGCAATCCCTCTATGCGCTTTTCGAGGGGCCTGTATGACAAAAAATACATTGGTATAATGGCGCAATGGGGCCAGTTTCCCGTTGCGAAGCGGCGGGAAGTGTGCTATACTGTCAGCGATCTGCAACAGGAAAATCATCATCGCGTGTCCGGCCGCCGGGGCCGGGCGCAAAGAAGGAGGAAACGATCATGACACGCAAGTTCAAGACCATGGACGGCAACACCGCCGCCGCTCATGTGTCCTACGCATTCACCGAAGTGGCCGGGATCTATCCCATCACCCCGTCCAGTCCTATGGCGGACAACGTGGACCAGTGGGCCGCCGCAGGCCGGAAGAATATCTTCGGCCAGCCGGTCAAGGTGGTGGAGATGCAGTCTGAGGCAGGCGCTGCGGGCACCGTTCACGGCTCTCTGGCCGCCGGCGCACTGACCACCACCTACACCGCCTCTCAGGGCCTGCTGCTGATGATCCCCAACATGTACAAGATCTCCGGCGAGCTGCTGCCCGGCGTGTTTCATGTGTCCGCCCGGACCGTGGCCACCCACGCCCTGAACATCTTCGGCGACCACTCCGACGTGATGGCCTGCCGCCAGACCGGCTTTGCCATGCTGTGCGAGACCAACCCCCAGGAGGTCATGGACCTGGCCCCCGTGGCCCATCTGGCCGCCATCGAGAGCCGCGTCCCCTTCCTGAACTTCTTTGACGGCTTCCGCACCTCCCACGAGCTGCAGAAGATCGCCGTCTGGGATTACGACGATCTGGCCGAGCTGTGCGACATGGACGCCGTGAAGGCCTTCCGTGACCGCGCCCTGAACCCCGACCACCCGGTCATGCGTGGCTCCCACGAGAACGGTGACATCTTCTTCCAGCACCGCGAGGCTGTCAACGCCTACTACGACGCCGTCCCCGGCATCGTGGAGGACTATATGGCCAAGATCAACGCCAAGCTGGGCACCGACTACCAGCTGTTCAACTACTACGGCGCGCCCGATGCCGAGCGGGTCATCGTCGCCATGGGTTCCATCTGCGACGTGGCAGAGGAGGTCATCGACTACCTGACCGCTCAGGGCGAGAAGGTGGGTCTGGTGAAGGTCCGCCTGTACCGGCCCTTCCGGGCGGACAAGCTGCTGGCTGCCATCCCCGAGACCTGTAAGAGGATCGCCGTGCTGGACCGCACCAAGGAGCCCGGCGCACTGGGCGAGCCCCTCTATCTGGACGTAGTGGCCTCTCTGGCCAACGCGGGCCGCAGCGATGTGAAGGTCATCGGCGGTCGGTACGGCCTGGGCTCCAAGGATACGCCTCCCGCCTCCGTCTTCGCCGTATATGACGAGCTGAAGCGGGACGAGATGAAGCGCCAGTTTACCATCGGCATCGTGGACGACGTCACCGGGCTGTCCCTGCCGGAGCCCAAGGACTGTCCCAACACCGCCGCGGCGGGCACTATTGAGTGCAAGTTCTGGGGCCTGGGCGGCGACGGCACCGTGGGTGCCAACAAGAACTCCATTAAGATCATCGGCGACCACACCGACAAGAACGTGCAGGCGTACTTCCAGTACGATTCCAAGAAGACCGGCGGCGTGACCATCAGCCACCTGCGCTTCGGCAACAAGCCCATCAAGAGCCCCTATTATATCAACAAGGCGGACTTTGTGGCCTGTCACGTGCCCAGCTATATCACCAAGGGCTTCCCCATCGTCCGTGACGTGAAGCCAGGCGGCACCTTCCTCATCAACTGCCAGTGGACCGCAGAGGAGCTGGACCGCCACCTGGACGCCGCCTCCAAGCGCTATATCGCCAGGAACAACATCCAGCTGTATCTCATCGACGCCATCGACCTGGCCATTGAGATCGGCATGGGCAAGCGCACCAACACCATCCTCCAGTCCGCCTTCTTCGCCCTGGCCAACGTCATGCCCCAGGAGGAGGCCATCGGCTATATGAAGGACGCCGCCACTCATTCCTACCTGAAGAAGGGCCAGGACGTGGTGGACATGAACCACAAGGCCATCGACCTGGGGGCCACCGCCTTCGTGAAGGTGGATGTGCCCGCCGCCTGGGCCGATGCCAAGGAGGACAAGCCCATCGTCCTGCGGGAGGGCAAGCCCGCCCTGCTGGAGATGGTGGAGAACATCATGGAGCCCGTCAACCGCATGGACGGCGACTCCCTGCCCGTATCCAAGTTCACCGCCCACGTGGACGGCACCTTCGAGCTGGGCGCCTCCGCCTACGAGAAGCGGGGCGTGGCCGTGTCCGTGCCCGCGTGGAACGCTGAGACCTGCGTCCAGTGCAACCAGTGCTCCTACGTCTGCCCCCATGCCACCATCCGGCCCTTCGCCCTCACCGAGGAGGAGGCCGCCAACGCGCCTGCCTGCGCCCAGATCGTGGATATCAAGGCCGGCAAGGGCAAGGGTGTGTACAAGTATTCTCTGGCAGTCAGCCCCATGGACTGCATGGGCTGCGCCGTGTGCGTGGGCGTCTGCCCCACCAAGAGCCTGACCATGGAGCCGCTGGAGCAGGAGGCCGTCAAGCAGCCTGCCTTCGACTATATGGTCTCCAAGGTCTCCGTCAAGGAGGACATGACCGGCGTGTCCAACGTGAAGGACAGCCAGTTCAAGACCCCGCTGCTGCAGTTCTCCGGCTCCTGCGCCGGCTGCGCCGAGACCAGCTATGCCCGTCTGGTAACTCAGGTGTGCGGCGACCGGATGTTCGTGTCTAACGCCACCGGCTGCTCCTCCATCTGGGGCGGCCCTGCCGCCACCTCCCCCTATGCCGCTGACCACAATGGCCGCGGCGTGGCATGGGCCAACTCCCTGTTTGAGGACAACGCCGAGCACGGACTGGGCCTGTGGACCGGCCAGAAGGTCATCCGCCAGAGCCTGGTGGACAAGACCCACGAGCTGCTGTCCGGCCACTGCACCGATGCCATCCGCGAGACTGCCCAGAAGTGGCTGGATACGCTGGACGACGGCGCGGCCAACTCTGCCGCGGCGGATGCCTATATCGCCGCGCTGGAGGACGGCGTCAACACCATCGACGACACCATCGCCTTCTTCCACAGTGACTATGCCAAGAGTGCCTTCGGCGACAGCCTGCCCGGCATGATCGAGGCGGCCGAGGCCCACAAGGCCGCCGGCGGCAAGTGGTGCACCTGCTCTGCCTGCACGCTGGCGCTGGAGATCCTCGATAAGAAGGATTACCTGCGCAAGAAGTCCGTGTGGATCTTCGGCGGAGACGGCTGGGCCTACGACATCGGCTACGGCGGTCTGGACCATGTGATCGCCTCCGGCGAGGACGTGAACATCTTCGTGTTCGACACCGAGGTCTACTCCAACACCGGCGGTCAGGCCTCCAAGGCCACCAATATCGGCGCCGTGGCGCAGTTTGCCGCCGCCGGCAAGTCCGTGGCCAAGAAGTCTCTGGCTGAGATCGCCATGCAGTACGGCTACGTCTATGTGGCACAGGTGGCTATGGGCGCCAACCCCGCCCAGACGCTGGCCGCCATCCGGGAGGCCGAGGCTTACCACGGCCCGTCCCTCATCATCGGCTACGCCCCCTGCGAGATGCACTCCATCAAGGGCGGCATGGCCAACTGCCAGGCGGAGATGAAGCGCGCCGTGGACTGCGGCTACTGGAACCTGTTCCGCTTCAACCCCCTGCTGAAGGCCGAGGGCAAGAACCCCTTCACGCTGGACTCCAAGCAGCCCAAGGGCGGCTACCGCGAGTTCCTGATGAACGAGGCCCGTTACAGCCGCCTGACCCGGGAGTTCCCCGACCGGGCGGAGGAGCTGTTCGAGCGCAACGAGGAGTCCGCCATGGAGCGCTGGAACCATCTCCAGCGGCTGGTGGAGCTCTACAAGTAAATCTCACTCTGGCCACCGGGTCCGCCGCTTCTGCGGTGGGCCCGGTTTTTTGCGCCTGAGGCGCGGAGGGGCGCCGGACGGGCGGGACGCTTCCCTTGACCGCTCCGCTGTGATATATCACGGCAAAACTGCCGAGCGGACAGGAAGCTTTTGACGGTTTTTATAAAACCGGAAGAGATTCTAAAAATTCCCCGCACAAAATAGACGTTCACGGGCGGGGAAAAGAGCACAAAAATATTTGTTTTTCCCATGGCGTCAAGGGCTTCGCCATCTCCGGCCCGAAGTTGGCACGGTGCTTGCTTATATATAGGCGGCAAAGGATGGTCGGAAAGAAAAATAGGTGCAGGGCCCGCGGTCCCGGGCGGGATCGGTCCCCTGTGCCGAGACCTGACGTGAAGGGGGGAGAGAGAACTGTCCTTGTGCAGCCCCTCGGGCAGAGGCGTGCCTGAGAAAAGAGAAACCAAAAATTTGAGTTAGGGTGAAAACGCATGACAAAGAAAGAAAACGCCGCATCCAACACCGCGGGGATCCAGACCACAATGATCAAATGGCCCTGGTGGAAGAAGCTGTTCATTGGCTCCGGCGAGTTCGGCGAGAACATGTCCAACGCCATGTTCACCACCTACATCTCCATTTTCTACACTGATGTGGTGGGCATCGCCGCCGGCCTGGTGAGCCTGATCGTGTGGGTCACCAAGATCTGGGATGCCATCAACGACATTCTCATCGGCATCCTGGCCGACCGCACCCGCACCAAGTGGGGCCGGTATCGTCCCTGGATCGTCGCCTCGGCCATTCCCTTTGTGATCATTACGTTCCTCAGCTTCCTGACAAATCCCAGCTGGTCCTATGCCCTCCGGGTGATCTTCGCGGTGCTGACCTACTGCTCCTTCACCTGGGTCTACACCATGTTCTACATTCCCTATGTGTCCCTCCAGGCCACCCTCACCCAGGACCCCCAGGAGCGCGCCTCCATCGGCAGCGTGCGGGTGACCCTGGCGGTGCTGGCCAACTGGGGTGTGGGCGTGTTCGCCCCCGGCCTCATCAAGTATTTCCAGGGCACCGTGGGGACCAACATGGCCTACGCCATGGCGGCCCTGGTGTTCAGCGCCATCGGCGCGCCCTTCATCCTCCTGTCCGGCATCGTATCCAAGGAGCACATCAAGCCCGCCAACTACGACGCGCCCCGGACCAAGGAAAAGCGGGAAAAGGTCTCCCTGGGCAAGATGTTCTCCGCCATGCGGGGCAACAAGTACCTGGGCCTGCTGATCATCAGCTCCCTGGTGGGGCAGATCTTCATGGCCGGGCGCAACGCCACCATCATGTACTACTTCACCTACCGGATGGAGAACCTGCTGCTGATCCCCCTGTTCATCACTCTGCTGCGCTTCCCCATGATGGCGGGCAACTTCTTCTCCCAGTACCTGGTGAAGTGGACGGGCTCCAAGGGCAAGGTGGTGTCCTGGTCCTACATCATCGCGGCGGTGCTGCTGGTGGTGGTGTCCTTCCTGGATACCATGCCCAACCTGGTGCTCTTCTTCATCCTCAGCGCCATCATCCACTTCTGCACCGGCGTGGCCTACTGCCAGAGCAACGTAGTCATCTCCGACACGGTGGACTACACCGAGTACACCACTGGCCAGCGGCTGGAGGGCTTTACCTCCTCCTTCATCTCCTTCTTCACCAAGGTGGGCAATGCCATCGGCATCTCCCTGCCGCCGCTGATCCTGGCCATCACCGGCTATGTGCCCAACCAGACCCAGACCCCCGCCGCCATCACCGGCATCATGAGCTCCATGTACTATATCCCGGCGCTGATGGCCCTGGTGGCCGGCATCGCCTTCCTCCGCTACAACCTGGACAACAAGCGGATGCGGGAGATCGCGGCCGAGCTTCAGGCCCGCCACGCCGCCGCGGAGCAGCAGGAGTCCGACTCCTGACCGGCGCCCCGCAGAGCAAATACTACACCACGAAAGGCGAATGCATATGTATCGGATCTTGATTTTCAATCTGGGTGGTACCTCCACCAAGCTGGCCCTCTTTGAGGACGAGCGGCAGGTCATGGAGGGCACCATCCGCCACACGGACGAGGAGATCGGCGCCTGCGCGGACAACGCGGCCCAGATCGCCTTCCGCAAGGGGACCATCAACGCCTGGCTGCGGGAGAACGACATCTCCTTGGACAGCCTGGACGCCATCGTCATCCGGGCCTTCGGCGCGGGGCTGTGCAAGCGGGGCGGAACCTATCTGGTCCAGGGCAAGCTGCGGGACGGGCTGTACACCGCCTACCGGAACAGCTTTCCCAAGGCCATCCACCCCTCCTTCATCGTGCTGCCCCTGGTGGACGATATCCTGGAGGGGCGGAAGGTCCCCGTCTACATCGTGGACCCCGACGGCGTGGACGAATTCCAGGACGTGTCCTACATCACCGGGCACCCCGACTTCCCCCGGTCCAGCGGCTTCCACGTGCTCAACCAGAAGGCCATCGCCCGCAAGGCGGCCAAAGACCTGGGCAAGCGCTATGAGGACGCGGACCTGGTGGTGGCCCACATGGGCGGCGGCGTGTCCATCGCGGCCCACCGCCACGGCTTGGTGGTGGATTCCACCAGCGGCGGCAGCGCCGGCGAGGGTCCCTTTGGAACCAACCGCACCGGCCCTCTGCCGCTGAACAAGCTGGTGGAGGCGTGCTACAGCGGGAAGTACGACAAGCGGGCCATGATGAACCTGCTGACCAACGGCGGCGGCTTTCTGGCCCACACGGGGTACACCGACCTGCGCATCATCGAGCAGAAGGCCGCCGAGGGCGACGACCACTGCGACCTCATCCTGCGGGCCTTCATCTACCAGGTGTGCCGCTACATCGGCGCGCAGTTCACCGTACTCAAGTGCAAGGCGGATGCCATCGTGCTCACCGGCGGCATGGCCTACTCCGACCGGGTGGTGTCCTCCATCAAGGAGTGCGTGGGTTCCCTGGCCCCCGTGATGGTCTACCCCGGCGAGAAGGAGAACGAGGCCATGGTGGACGGCGTGCTCAGCGTCCTGCGGGGCGAGCGGGAGGCCATCGTGCTCTGAGCGATCCCCATCCGGCGCCCGGCGAGGCCGGGCCTGACAGCATCCAGATACGGTGCCGGCAAACGCCTGGCGGCAGGACCGGCGCCGACGGAAAATAAACCAAACAGACAGAAAACAGAAAGGTGAGAAAATCATGGGCAAGGAAGTATATGTGGATATTTCCGCGCGTCACATCCACCTCCGCGAAGAGGATGTGGAAACTCTGTTCGGCCCGGGCGCGCAGCTGACTCTGCGCGGCCAGGACAACTTCATGGGCGGCAGCGTGTACGCCGAGCGCGTGGAGGTCGTGGGCCCCAAGGGCAGCATCCCCCGGGTGACCATTCTGGGGCCCCTGCGCAAGTACGTGCAGGTGGAACTGTCCGCCACGGACACCCGCAAGATCGGCGTGCCTGCCGTGGTGCGCGAGTCCGGCCCCCAGAACCACGAGGGGACCCCCGGCTGTAAGATCGTGGGTCCCTGCGGCACTCTGGAGATCAACAAGGGCGTGATCGTGGCCCACCGGCACATCCATATGCGCGCCGATGATGCCGAGGAAGCCGGCGTCAAGGCCGGCGACGTGGTGTGCATCAAGATCAGCGGCACCGGCCGCAGCCTGATCTTTGACGACGTGAGCGTCTCCCAGACCAACTCCAGCCACACCTCCGTACACATCGACACCGATGAGGCCAACGCCGCCGGTATGTCCGGCGCCATGATGGGCGAACTGCTGACCAAGTGACCGCCCCTGCACGTCCCGACCCCATCCGGGAGACGGCGCTCTGTCTCCCTCAAATATTGAAAGGAGTTCCACGCGCATGAAAACTATGATCGCAGTCAACGAACTCACCCCGAGCAAGAAAAAGGCCATTATGTTTGTGGTGTTCTTCCTGGGCCTGATGCAGAACTTCAGTTCCAACATGTTCAACACCACCGGCACCGCCATCGTGGCGGACCTGTCCGGCGTGGAGTACTACACCCTGCAGTTCACCCTCTTCACCCTGGTGAGCGGCATCTTCATCCCCATATTCGGCAACCTGGGCGACATCCAGGGCCGCCGGCGCTGGCTGGGCATCGGCGCGGTGCTCTTCGCCGTCGGCTCCGCCGTCATGTGGCTGGCCCCCTCTATGCTGGTCGTGCTCATCGGCCGTGTGATCGCCTCCGTGGCCCAGGCCATCATGAGCGCCAACTACCTGACCCTCATCGGTGAGATCAGCAACGAGAAAGAGCGTCCCATGTTCATGACCATCAACGGCGCGGGCATCGGCGTGGCGCAGATGCTGGCCCCCATTCTGGCCGGCGCCTTCATCGACAATATCAGCTGGCGCATCGTGTTCCTGTTCCTGACCGTGCTGTCCATCGTGTCCATGATCCTGGTGTTCGCCATGATCCCCACCATCAAGACCCCCGCCATGGAGAAGGGCGAGCACAAGCAGCCCGACTGGGGCGGCGGCATCACCGTGGCCCTCTTCGGCCTGGCCTTCCTGCTGGCCTTCACCTGGGGCAACTCCAAGGGCTGGGGCAGCCCCACCCTCATCGTGCTGTACATCGTCGCCGTCATCGCCATCCTCGCCTTTGTGATGTTTGAGAAGAAGGGCAGCAACCCCCTGATGCCCTTCCACCTGTTCAAGTACCGCGGCTTCACCCTGGGCCTGATCGCCATGGTCCTCTACGGCCCCGCCTGCTTCTCCTTCAGCGCCTACACCGCCCAGATCGGCGTGGGCGTGCTGGGCCTCAGCTCCACCCTCTCCGGCACCTTCCTGACGGTCCACGCCGCGGGCTATCTGATCTTCTCCTTCATCTGGGGCAAGCTCATCTCCGTGAAGGGTCCCAAGGCCCTGAAGCCCGTGCAGCTGATCTGCCTGCTGGGTCTGGCCCTGTCCATGGTGTCCTTCACCTTCATGCGGCCCGGCAACTCCTCCTTCATTCTGTACTTTGCTGAGTTCATCGGCGGCGCATTCAACGCGGCCATTATCGTGGGCTTCACCCAGATCATCCAGAAGGAGATCCCCCGCGACTACATCGGCACCGGCACCTCCCTGCTGCAGTTCATGATGAAGCTGGGCGGCACCCTGGGCATCACCATCGGCGGTATGCTCATGGGCTCCACCTGGAGCAAGGGCGTGGGCGGCATCCTGGCCAGCGCCGGCAGCCTGGGCGAGGAGGTCACCGGCAAGCTGCAGTCCTCCGGCACCCTGCTGAACACCCCGGGCCTGGCCTCCCTGCGCGACGGCGTGGCCGCTGAGTCCCAGGGTCTGTTCGACTCCACCCTGGCCTCCCTGCGGATGCTGCTGAGCTCCTCCGTCAGCAAGATCTTCTGGATGGCCGCCATCCTGCTGGTGATCTCCTGCATCCTGATGGCCTTCGTGAAGAACTCCGCCGCCAAGAAAGACGCCGAGAACGCCTGAATCTCGTCTAAATTCCTTCTGGGCAGGCCGTTCCCTTCCGGCGGCCTGCCTCTCCTCCCTCCGCAAGCATCAATACAGTCGATCCCATCCACTATGCGTCAAAAAAGGAGAATTTATATGCCTGAAATCAATGCCATCAACGAGTACGTTGCAGATCTGATCAAGCGCAGCCGCGCCGCCCAGCGGAAGTTCGAGCGGGAGTACACCGACCAGCGCGCCATCGACGAGGTGGTCCGCGCCATCGGCATGGCCGTGCTGGACCATCAGGACGAGATTGCCGAGTCGGCCGTCGCCGAGAGCCACATGGGCAGCGTGGCCGAGGAGAAGATGAAGATCTTCAATGCCGGCGCCGGCAACTGGAACTTCCTGCGGGGCAAGGTCTCCGTGGGTGAGATCCCCAACATCCGCCCCGACGAGCCCGGCGTGCGCGTCTTTGCCAAGCCCCTGGGTGTGGTGGGCTGCATCCTGCCCAGCACCAATCCCACCGGCACGGTCATCGGCGGCGCTATGATGGCCATCAAGGCCCGCAACTCCTTCGTGGCGGCTCCCCATCCCATGACCGCCCACACCTCCTACAACATGGCTAACTACATCCGCGAGAACCTGAAGGCCATCGGCGCCCCCGAGGATCTGGTGCTCTGCATCTCCCCCGAGATGTGTTCCATCGAGGCCAGCGACGCCATGATGCCCGCCTGCGATGCCAACATCGGCGTGGGCGGCCCCGGCATGGTCAAGGCTGTGTACTCCTGCGGCAAGCCCGGCTTCGGCGTGGGCCAGGGCAACTGCCAGGCCCTGGTGGACGAGGACTATCCTGACCTGGCCGGTGCCTGCGCTGACATGGTCATGAGCCGCACCTTCCAGAACGGTGTTACCTGCACCAGCGAGCAGACCGTCCACGTCCCCGCCGACCGGGAAGAGGAGTTTCTGAAAGCCATGGACGCCGCCGGTGCCTACCATATCACCAGCACAGAGGACATCGACAAGCTGCGTGAACTGATCTTCCCCGACCACGGCCCCATCAACCGCAAGATCGTCGGCCGCCCCATCCAGATGATCGCCGCCATGGTGGGCATCACCGTGCCCGACAACTACAAGGCCATCATTCTCAAGAGCCAGGTCACTGACGCCTCCGATATCCTGGGCGAGGAGATCATGGCCCCCGTGCTGCGCTACACCACCTACACCAGGTTTGAGGACGCGGTGGACACCGCCGTCACCAATCTGGAGGTCCACGGCGGTGCCGGCCACAGCAGTTCCATCTGGTCCAACAATCAGGAGCGCATCAATTACGCCGCCCGCCTGATGCCCGTGGGCCGCTTCCACATCAATCAGCCCACCCGGGGCAAGGACAACGGCCTGCCCATCACCGTGGCCATCGGCTGCGGCGCCTGGGGCGGCAACAGTATCTGCGAGAACCTGCAGTACTATCACCTGATGGACTTCACCCGCGTGACGGTCTCCGTGCCCCACATGCACCACTTCGATCCCTCCGACTGGGACAACTTCGACATCTGCCCCCGGGTGGACGGCTGAGACCTATTTTTGACTCCGCAGGTCCGCCGCCCCCGCGGCGGCGGACCACCTTAAATCTTGTATGTTATGTAAGGAGGCCCATCCATGAGCAACAAGTCCGTGGCCCACACCAGCGCCCGCGGTGTGGAGCCCTATGACAAGTGTTTCGGCGTCGGCGTCAGCAAGCATCTGACCTCCGGCGGCTTCTCTCCCTACCCCCGCATTGAGCGCATCCGCGAGATGTACAAGGAATCCCCCCTCTTCCTGGACTCCTGCCGCGCCCTGGCCTTTACCGAAGCGTACCGGGAGAACGAGGGCCAGCCCATCGTGATCAAGAAGGCCAAGGCCCTGGAGAAGTACATGCAGATCTGCCCCCTGAACTATGTGGAGGGGGAGCTGCTCCTGCTGGACGACGGCTCCAAGAACTTCGCCGCCCCCGTCTATCTGGAGAGCGGCACCTGGATCTACGACGAGCTGCGCAACCGCCCACTGAGCCAGCGCAGCTACAACCCCTTCGTCTATGACGACAAGATCAAGGACGAGATCCTCAGCACCGAGTACTACTGGAAGGGCAAGAGCGTGAAGGACGCTTTCCTGGCCCGCCTGCCCCAGGACGCGGCCAAGGGCGTTGTCTCCACCGGCGGCGTGAACATCCTCAACCCCAGCATCATGGTGGACATGGGCGTGGGCCACATCACCCCCAACTATGAGTACATCCTGAAGCTGGGCCTCAGCGGCGTCAAGGCCCACGTGAACGCCGCCATCGAGAAGCTGGGCACCCCCACCAACGCCGACGGCGTCCGCGCCCTCCACTTCCACAAGGCCCAGCTGATCGTGCTCAACGCCATCTCCAACTACTTCCGCAGATACGCGGTGTATGCCAAGGAGCAGGCGGCCAACTACACCAGCCAGCAGACCAAGGACGAGCTGCTGCACATGAGCGAGATGTGCGATTACCTGGCCGAGGGCCCCGCCCGGGACTTCTGGGACGCCGTCGAGGTCATGCACATGGTCCACATGGTGGCCTTTATGGAGTGCAACGGCCACGGAATCGCCCTGGGCCGCACGGACCAGTACCTGTATCCCTACTACAAGTCCTCCCTGGACAACGGCACCTACACCAAGGAGTTTATGCAGGAGCTGCTGGAGTTCTACTACCTGAAGCTGACCACCCACGAGAAGCTGGCCCCCGACACCGGCAACGACCAGTGGCGGGGCGGCGTCCGCGGCTGGACCAGCTCCGCCCTGATCGTGGGCGGCACCGACGCCGAGGGCAACGACGTCACCAACGATCTGACCTTCATGCTGCTGGACGCCATGATCCACACCCGGCTGGTGAACCCCTTCATCACCGTCCGCTGGCACGCCGGTACCCCCTATGAGCTGAAGGTAAAGGTGGCCGAGATGGTCCGCCTGGGCATGGGCCACCCCAAGATGATGAACGACCCCGTCTGCGAGGACGCCCTCATGCGCCAGGGCGTGTCCGCTGAGGACGCCCGCGACTACGTGAACATCGGCTGCGTGGAGCTGGAGGCCCCGGGCAAGACCTTCGGCTGGCACGACAACTGCTACATCACCCTGCCCAAGGTGCTGGAGCTGGCCCTGAACAATGGCTGCTGCTTCGAGTGCCCGGGCGAAAGCTGCCCGCAGTACAACAAGACTTGCAAGGGCGTGGGCAAGACCCTGGGCTTGGAGACCGGCTATCTGAAGGACTTCAAGACCTACGAGGAGGTCCAGGCCGCCTTTGAGGCCCAGCTGAAGTACTGGGCCGACCGGGAGATCATGGCGGTGGACCTGCTGCAGAGCTGTCACATGGAGCGGGACGACTATCCCTTCATGTCCACCCTCATCCTGGACTGCACCGACAACGGCAAGAGCCTGATGCAGGGCGGCGCCCGGTACAACTTCACCGGCCTCCAGTGCCTGGGCCCGGCCACCACCGCCGACTCCCTCACCGCCCTAAAGCAGGTGGTGTACGAGGAGAAGAGGTTTACCGCCGAGGAGTTCTATGACGCGCTGCTGAAGAACTGGGAGGGCTACGACCGCCTGTACCAGTTGGTGAACAGCGACAAGGTCCACCACTACGGCAATGACGACGACTATGCCGACAGCATGATGAAGTACGTGCTGGACACCTATGCCAACCTGATGCAGTCTTATCCGCCCACCCGCGGCGGCGTGGGCATCATCAAGACCGGCTCCTTCTCCACGGTCATCAACCTGATGTCCGGCCTGGTGTGCGGCGCGTCCCCCGACGGGCGCAAGCACCACGAGGCGGTGTCCGAGAACATCGGCGCGGCCCGCACGGCCCACTCCAACCGCGACCGGAACGGCCCCACCGCCTATGCCCGCTCCATTGGCAAGCTGGACCATGCCAAGTTCGGCAGCGGCACGCTGATCAACATGCGCTTCGGCGCCGACACCATCTCCGGCGAAAAGGGCCGGGAGAACTTTATGGACTTCCTGGACGGCTACTTTGACCAGGGGGAGAACGCCCCCATGCACATCCAGTTCATGGTGGCCGATAAGGACACCCTCATCGACGCCCAGCAGCACCCCAAGGATTACCAGGACCTGCTGGTGCGGGTGTCCGGCTTCAGCTCCTATTTCCACACCCTGAGCAAGGGCTTCCAGGACGAACTCATCAACAGAACGGAGCAGTCTCTCGACTGATCCCAGGGCTTGTCCGGAGCTGGCCTTGACAGGCCTGGCCCCGTCACGACCGCGGGGAGACACGGGCTGACCAGGCGTATGCCCCGGCGATCACCCATCGTCGGGGCATACGTTTTTCAGGCGCGGAGCGCCGGATCGGGAGGTAAGAATATGAGCGATACAAAAGTGACCGGCTCCGTCCCCGCCGAGGGAGAGCTGTATGCCTACGTGGCCAACGTTCAGCGCTTCACGGTGCACGACGGCCCGGGCATCCGCACGGAGCTGTTCCTGAAGGGCTGTCCCCTGCGCTGCCAGTGGTGCAGCAACCCGGAGACCTACGAGCGGTTGCCTCAGGTGGGGGTCCATCCCCAGAAGTGCATCGGTTGCGGGTACTGCCTGAAGGCCTGCGCCCGGCACGGCAAAAACGCCCTCATCATCGGGGAAAACCACATCGTGGGCATCAACCGGGACCGCTGCGACAACTGCCTGCTGTGCGAGGAGGAGTGCATGTCCGGCGCGCTGACCGTCTGGGGTCAGAAAATGACCGTCAGCGCCGCCATGGACGTCATCCGCAAGGACCGGACCTTCTACGAGCGCTCCGGCGGCGGGATGACCCTGTCCGGGGGCGAGGCCCTGCTCCAGTGGGAGTTCTGCCTGGAGCTGCTGAAGCGCTGCCGGGCGGAGGACATTCACACCTGCGTGGAGTCCGCCCTGTATGTCAAGCCGGAAATTCTGGACGTGGTGGCCCCCTATATCGACCTGTTCATCACGGACATCAAGCAGATGGACAGCGGCATCCATCAGAAATTTACCGGCGTGCCCAACGAGCGGATCCTGAGTAACATCAAAAAGCTGGCGGACATGGACATGCCCATGATCCTCCGCATGCCCATCATCCCCGGCTTCAACGCTGACGAGGGCTTCATCGACCGGGCCTCCGACTTCATCCTTGAAAAGCTGCACAACAAGCCCCTGCAGATCCAACTGCTGAAGTACCGACCGCTGGGGGAGGAGAAGGCCGGGACCCTGGGCCTGCCCATGCAGATGAAGGCCATGAAGATCGAGGACGGCGAGGGCTTTGAGCAGCAGATCAAGGACTTTGCCCGGCGCATGAGCGACCGGGGCATCCCGGCCATCGCCGGCTCACGGAAAAAGGTGCAGCAAAAGGCGGCCGGACAGGAGTGAACTGACCGGGAAGGAGGGCAAGCAGACATGGACGGTGCGATCCTGCGGGAGCAGATCGTGGCGCTGGAATGGGACATGTTCCGGCACACCAACAACAGGGGCGGCCGCGCCGCCTGCCAGGACGACTACGCCACGTTTTCCAAAATGCGCCTGGCGCAGTTTTCCGCCTGGAGCGACGGGGCGGCGGAGAGCTATCTGGCAGACCTGACCGCCGCCCAGGCCCAGGGCAGGAACCTGGTGGCGGAGAAATACCTCCGCATGATGAAATACACCCACCCCGCGGAGTACGCAGCCCAGCAGCACCTGCTGCCGCCCGACAGCGCAGAGAAGGAGGCCCTGGCGGAGGAGATCAACGCGGAGCTGCTGGCCCAGACCGTCGCCCTGCGGAAGGTGTTCCCCCTGGTAGGGGCCCGGGGGCGGCCCATATTCAGCGAGGCGGACGCCGGCGGCTTTGTCTCCTTCCAGACCTATCAGCTGGGGGAACTTCTGACCTGTTCCGAGGAGACCCTGCGCCTGCTGCGGGTGCACCTGTTGGCCCTGAAGGCCGCGGGCAGGAGCCTGGCGGAGGAGGTGACGGCCCGCAGTGTCTGCGCCTGCGGCTTCTCATCCCTGCAGGAGGCCGAGACGTTCCTGGCTGCGGAGCAGGCGCGGCGGGCCAAGCAGAAGAGCGGCGCGCTGCCCGGCGGCCCCGGGCAATAGGCCGCGTCCGCAGAAACGGAGGAACAGCATGAGCACAGAGATCGACATTACCGAGGTCATCGCCGCAGCGGACGCGCTGGCGGCGGCGGGCGAGGACGCCCGGGCGGAGGAGACCCTGCGGGACGCCATCGCCCGGTATGCCGCGGCCAGACCGGACGACGCGGCGGGGCAGAGCGTCCTGCTGAACGAACTGGGCGGTTTTTACCGCAGCCGGGGGATCTACGACAAGGGTGAGGCGGCCTATCTGAAGGCGAAGGAACTGCTGGAGCAGGTGCGGACCTGTCTCCGCACAGCGGACGGCCCGGCGGTGCCCGCCGGGTGCAGCGCCTGCCCCGCCGGGGACGACCCCTTCCGCAGGGCCGGCAGCAGCCATGTGGAGATCGTCCTGGGCAGCGGGAGCCTGACAGTGAATTATGCCACCACGCTGAACAACCTGGCGGGGCTGTACCGCATGGCGGGGCAGCTGGACAGGGCCGCGGACACCTTTGACGCGGCCATCGAAGCCTACGAGAACTGTGAAGAGACCGTCCCGCCGGACAGCCTTGCCAGCGTTTACAACAACAGAGGCCTGCTCTGTCTCGACCGGCGGGAGACGGCCGAGGCGGGCGCCATGTTCCGGAAGGCGCTGGAGATCCTGCGGCGGAGCGGGGACCGGGGCTTTGCCCTGGGCACCACAGTGTCCAACCTGGGCTTTGCCGCCCTGCTGGAGGGACGCACCCCCGACGCGGCCGCCCGTTTCCGGGAGGCCAAGGCCCTGTTCGAGGTAGCCGGGAGCGGGGAGATGGCCCAAAACTGCGCCGACCTGCTGGCCCGGCTGGGGATGGAGCAGTGACAGGGCTGGAGCTCTCCCGCTGCTACTATGAGGAGGCTTTCCTGCCCGAGTGCCGGAGACAGCTGCCCGCCGCCCTAGGGCACTTTGCTGCCGGGCTGGTGGGGGAGGGGTCCGAGTGCTTCGGCTTCGATGACGAGCTTTCCCGGGACCACAGCTTCGGCCCCCGGCTGTGCATCTGGCTGACGGGGGAGGACTGCGGACGCTTCGCCCGGGACCTGAACGCCCTCTGGCGCGGCCTGCCCGACACCTTTATGGGCTGCCGACGGTCCGGTCCGGCCGCCAACGAGGGGCAGCGCAGCGGCGTTTTCTCCGTGGACGGGTTTTACCGGGGGCTCCTGGGGGTCCCCGGCGTGCCGGCCAGCCCCCTCCGCTGGCTGGCCGTGGAGGAGCCCCGCCTGGCCGCCGCCGTTAACGGGGCGGTGTACACCGACGGGCCGGGGGCCTTTACCGCCGTGAGGGCGGGGCTCCTGGCGTACTTCCCGCCGGACATTATCCGCTATCACCTGGCCCGGCACGCCGCCCTCGCGGCGCAGACGGGGCAGTACAACCTTCTGCGGGCCTGCCGCCGCGGGGAGACGCTGGCGGCGCGGGACATCAAGGCCCGCTTTATCCAAAGCGCCATTGCCATGGTGTTCCTGCTCAACAGGACCTACCGCCCCTTTTACAAGTGGGCGCCCCGGGCCATGCGTGCCCTGCCCCTCCTGGGCGGCGAGATGTATGACAAACTTCTTGCCCTCGCCGACACCCGGGACGCGGAGGGGCAGATCGCACTGGTGGAGGCCGTCTGCGCCCGGCTCCTCACAGAGCTGCGCGCCCAGGGCTACACTGCCGGGGGCAGCGACTATCTCATGGATCACCTCCCGGAGATCATGGAGGGGATCGAAGCGCCGGAGATCCGGGAGCGGGGCATCAGCCTGGCGCAGTGAACCGCCGTTTTGCCCATCGGGCATGACGCATCCGAAGGCAGCCTGGCGCGCCGCGTGAAGTGCGGCGCGCCAGGCTGCCTCCTATTTTCCGGCAGGGAAAACAAAATGGGCCCATGTGGGAAAATTGATATTGAAAACGGCCGACAAATATCTATAATATATAATAGAAAGTTTCTGGCTTGGCATACCTTTGTAGATAGTGGAGGAAACGGCATGATCGAGACCGGATGGACAGACAAGGCCTATTTTGATCACGTCAGCCGCGCCTGGGCCGCGCTCCCGCGGCTGGACCCGGGGGATGCCTGCCTGCGGGAGGAGATTCGCGATTCCTGGGTCCGCTGCGCCGCCGCAGGGCTCAGCTGCGGCCAGGCGGAGGACAATGTCCGGCGGCTGTACGGCCATCTGCGCAGCGAGTCCGGCCGGGAGATCCCCTCGGCGGAGGGCTGCTACACCGCCCGCTTCACCGTGGGAGAGCGGGAGGTGGTGCTGTCCATCATCGGACAGTCTGCCGGGGAGCGGCTGGGCCTGCTGGAGGACGAGCGGCGGGTGGGCACCACGGCCATCGCCCTGGCCTGGCGGCTGAAGCGGGGCATCTCCGTCAACGGGCCGGAACATTACGCCCGTTGCCTCCACGGCCACTACAGCTATGCGGAGCCCGTCTTTGACAGCCGGCAGCAGGTGTGCGGCGTGTGCTGCGTGGACTCGGTGGACTGCCGCACCACCGAGCAGCTGCGCCCGCTGGTACATACCCTGGCCTGCGTGGGGGGTGCCATCTGGTGGATGAAGCAGGAGGACCGCGACCGGGACATCGCCATCAACGGCCTGCTGGAGCAGATTCCCCAGGGCGTGGTCTACATCGACCGGAAAAATGTGATCCGCTACTTCAACCGGCGGGCGCTGGAAGCCTTCGGCCTGAAGAACACCGGCGAGGACAGTATCATTTTCACCCGGTGCATCGCCCTGGTGTGCAACGCCCACGGCCAGGGCTGGCAGAGCGCGTCGGTCAACTACCGGGACAACAAAAAGGTGGAGGTGATGGTGCTCCCCCTGTCGGAGCACACCCACGAGCGGCTGATCCTGCTGGATGACCGGCGGGCGAAGCCCCGGGAGAAGGACGAGGGCCGGCAGGCCCTGTGGAACTTTGAGGACGTGCTCACCGCCTCACCGGAGATGCTCCGCCTGAAGCGCGCCGCGGCCCAGGCGGCGGCCTATCACGTGCCAGTTATGCTGGTTGGGGCCAGCGGGACGGGCAAGGAGATGCTGGCCCACGCCATCCACAACGCCAGCCCATGGCGGGACGGACCCTTTGTGGCCCTCAATGCCAGCGCCATTGCCCCCAATCTGGTGGAGAGCGAACTGTTCGGGTACGAGCGGGGCTCCTTCACCGACGCCAGTCAGGAGGGCAAGGTAGGCTATTTCGAGGCGGCCTCCGGCGGTACCCTGTTTCTGGACGAGTTGGACAGCATCCCCTACGAGGTGCAGACCAAGCTGCTGCGGGCGGTCTCCAGCAGGAGCATCCGCCGCATCGGTGGCACGGCGGACATCCCGGTGGATGTGCGCCTGGTCTCCGCCGCCCGGATGGACGTGCTGGAACTGGCCCGGCAGGGCCGCTTCCGGGAAGACCTCTATTATCGGCTCTCCCCGGTGAAGCTGCGCATCTCCGACCTGGCGGATCGCACGGACGATATCCCCCTTCTGGCGGGCAGATTCATCGCCGAGGAGGCCCAGACCATGGGCGTGCCCTGCCCGCAGATGTCGGAGGATTTTGTGCGCTGTCTTCAGGGCTGCTCCTGGCCGGGCAACGTGCGGGAGCTGCGCAACGCCCTGCGCCATGCCCTGGTGTTTCTGGAGCAGGGCCGGACGGTGCTGGAGCCCGCCGTGCTGCCGGAGTATGTGCAGCAGGAGGCGAAGGAGCGCGGCCGCAGGGACCGGTCCGCCGGCCGGCCGGACAGGAGCCTGCTGAAGCAGGCGGCCCTTGCGGCGGTGAGCGAGACTCTGCGCCTGAACGGCGGCAATACGGAGGCGGCGGCGAAGAGCCTGGGCGTCTCCCTGGCCACCGTGTACAACTACGCAGCAAAAGCCAGGCGCAGCCTGGAGTGGGAGGAGGACGGAGCATGATCGGCCTGGATCGTTTCCCGGACAAGCAGTCGTTCCTGCGCTATCAGCCCCGCCTGCAGCGGGAGTGGGAGCGCTTCATGTCCGGCGTGGCCACCGTGCCGAACCCGGCGGTGGTGCCCTTCCGCATCGCGGAATCATGGAAGCGGAGCCGGTCCTACGGCTTGGACCCGCTGCACTATCAGTCCTTCATCAAAATGAAGAAGCTGGACCTGCGTACCCGGGAGCGGAAGATCACCACCGACTTGGTGGCCGCCTACTGGATGGACTCCCTGGGGGAGCGGTACGCCTTCAACCTCAGCATTTTCGATGACCAGGGGAACAACATCTCCCTGCTGCCCGGGGGCACCGGCGATATGGGCTTTGCCAGTGAGATGATCCTGGGTACCAACGCCACGGCCCTGGCCCTGCTGGAGAACCGGGCGGGCTGCGTGCTGGCCCAGGAGCACTACTCCTGCTTCTTCCACCAGCGCTTCTGCCTGTCCGCCCCCTTCCACGACGTCAGGGGGAACGTGGTGGGGGCTGTGTGCGTCAGCACTCAGGATTTTGAAATTGTCCACCCCCTTGCGGACCTGGTGGAGCAGATCGCGCAGATGTGTACGCTGATCTTCGCCCTGGCCCACCGGGACGCCAGCGAGGAAGACACCACCTACGAGGCCATCCTCTCCGGCTTGGCGGAGACCATCATGCCGCTGGGCAGCTTGGATGCCGGGCGTACCCTGACCGACATGAAGCAAGCCGTTCTGGACCGGATGACCCGGGGCGGAAAGCGGCAGGGGGGCGTGCGGTACGAGTTCAGCGAGGACCGGCTGCTGATCGGTCAGACCCCGGGCGAGGGGCCCCGGACGTCCGGCCAGGCGCGGCCGGAGTGCCGGAACGAATTCATGGATATCGTGGGTAGCGCGCCCGAGCTGCTCCGGTGCATTTATTTTGCCAAGCAGGCGGCCCTCACCGACTACCCCGTGGTGCTCAACGGGGAGAGCGGCGTGGGTAAGGAGGTCTTTGCCCAGGCGATCCACAATGCCTCCGCCCGGCGGCAGGGGCCCTTCGTGGGGCTGAACTGCGGGGCCATTGCCGCCAGCCTGGTGGAGAGTGAGTTGTTCGGGTACGAGGCGGGCTCCTTCACCGGGGCGGATCGGAAGGGCCGGGCCGGCCTGCTGGAGCAGGCCTCCGGCGGTACCCTGTTCCTTGACGAGGTAGAGAGTATGCCCCTGGCCGTGCAGTCCAAGCTGCTGCGGGTGCTCTCCAGCGGCAGGCTGACCCGCATGGGCAGCACGGCGGAGATCCCAGTGGACCTGCGGGTGATCTCTGCTTCCAAGGTGGACCTGCGCAGGGCAGCGAGGGAGGGTCGCTTCCGGGAGGACCTCTTCTACCGAATCTCCACCGTCAGCCTGAACATCCCGCCCCTGCGGGAGCGGCGGGAGGACATCCTGCCCCTGACCCAGTCCATTCTGAACCGCTGGGGGCGGACGGACCTGCGGCTGGAGCCGGAGGTGGCGGCGGTGCTGCAAGGCTACCGCTGGCCCGGGAACGTCCGCGAGTTGGAGAACGTGCTCATCCACGCCTGCGTGTTCGCCCAGGGGGACCGCATCACTCTGGACAGCTTGCCGGAGGACCTGCGGGGCGCCGGGCAGATGGACGGCATGACCGACTTCCTGCGGGAGGAGGGGCTGGTGGTGCCGGGACATACGGCCACCCTGGAGGAGATCGAGACTGCCCTCATCAAAAAGACCCTGAGGGAGCACGGATACGTGCTCAGCTGCGCCGCCCAGGCCCTGCACGTCGACCGCAAGACCCTGCGTCTGAAGATCGAGCGCTCCCCGGAGTTGACCGTGCTAATGGCCGGGCATCACGAGACATAATCCAAGCAGGCGGCCGCGGAAGGAAGGTTCCGCGGCCGCTTTTTGTGCGCTCCTGCGGCATTGCGGGGGCCGCCGCCCTCGGCGGCCCGGCTTTGTCAACAAAAACAGTACTTAACATTAGTCCAAAATAAGATTATATGGTGCGGTTTCGTCTAACATAGACTCAAAGGAGCTGATCAGATGAAACGGGAGAAGCACATCGGTCTGCGGATCGAAAACGAACTGCACGCCAAAATGGTGTATATTGCGGCCTATGAGGGGCGTTCCCTGTCCTGGCAGATGATCCACTTGATGCAGGAGTGTGTCCGCGCCTTCGAGCGGGAGCACGGCCCCATCGAGCTGTCGGAGGACGGGGAGAAATGAAGGCCCTGTCGGCGGTGCTGGAGCTGATCTACCCGCCCCGGTGCCCTTTCTGCGGCCGTCTGCTGGAGCGGGGTGAAGACGGCCTGTGCGCCCGGTGCCAGCGGTCCCTGCCATGGACGCCGGAGCAGGGCCGGGAAGTGGACTTCTGCGATGCCTGCCTCTCGCCCCTGCGCTACTGGGACGGCGTAGTGCAGGCGGTCCACCGCTACAAATTCAGCCACGGCCGCAGCCACGCCGTCCTGCTGGGCACGCTGATGGCCCAGTGCCTTGCCGACCGCTGGGACGAGCCGCTGGACGCCGTTACGTGGGTGCCCCTGTCCAAGCGGCATCTGCGCAGCCGGGGCTACGATCAGGCGGAGCTGCTGGCCCGCCGGGTGGGGGAGCTGGCGGGCCTGCCGGCGGTGCCTCTGCTGGAAAAGGTGCGCAACACCGGCACTCAGTCCTCACTGGGGGAGGACGCAGTCCGCCGGGCCAACGTGTCCGGGGCCTACCGGGTGAGAGCAGGGGCGGAGGTCTCCGGCCTGCGGCTGGCGCTGGTGGATGACGTGGTCACCAGCGGCGCGACCCTGTCCGAATGCGCGGCCACCCTGCGGATGGCGGGGGCCGCGTCGGTGGTGGGGCTCACCCTCGCCCGGGCCCGCTGACAAAAAATGCTGTACTTTTTCCGCAGAACATGTTATAGTGTGTTATCACCGCTCCTCCATTCGGCGGAGTTGAGCGGGTTCTCATTGGCGTAAAGCGCCCCATTTGGCGCTTCATATAGGCAGACCGAAGCAAACAGACAGCGCACAGCGCGGGGACGGATGGCCCCGGCGCTCCCCACCGGCGAAACAGGGCCGGCGGGGGAGCACGGGCCTCCGGCACAGTCCGCCGCCCGCGCGGAAGGTACGGAGCGCACAGGCTCCGGGGATTTTCCATGCCCTGCTGTTTTGTTGCTCTGCCATACATAGACTGCCTGAGGTGGGCCGGCGGGCCCGCCTCTGCTGTCGTGCGCGAAATTTTCGACAAATTTGAAAGGAGCCATTATGGCAGAAAAACTGAAAATCATCTCTCTTGGCGGTCTCAACGAGATCGGCAAGAACCTCACTGTCTATGAGTACGGCGGCGACATCATCGTCGTGGACGTGGGCATGGGCTTCCCGGACGACGATATGTACGGCGTGGACGTGGTCATCCCCGACTTCACTTACCTCATCCAGAACCGGGACCGCATCCGCGGCATTTTCATCACCCACGGGCACGAGGACCACATCGGCGCCATCCCCTACCTTCTGCGGGATGTGAACGTGCCCATCTACGCCACCCGTATGTCCGCCGGTCTCATCCGCTTGAAGCTGGAGGAGCACCGTCTGGACAAGAAGGCCAAGCTCATCACCTGCGAGGCGGGGGAGACCGTCAAGGCCGGCAAGTTCACCGTGGAGTTCATCCACATCAACCATTCTATCGCTGACGCGGTGGCCTTCGCTATCCGCTGCCCCCTGGGCGTGTGCGTCCACACCGGCGACTTCAAGATCGACCCCACCCCCATTCAGGGCGGCATGGCCGACCTGACCCGTCTGGGCGAGTTGGGCAAAGAGGGCGTGCTGGCCCTGCTGTGCGACTCCACCAACGTGGAGCGCCCCGGCTTCACCAAGAGCGAGCGGAGCGTGGGCACCTCCTTCGAGGCGCTGTTCCGCGGCTGCGACCAGCGGATCATCGTCACCACCTTCGCCTCCAACATCGACCGCATCCAGCAGATCATCGATGTGGCCGCCAAGTACGGCCGCAAGGTGGCCGTCACCGGCCGGTCCATGGAGAACGCCATGCGGGTGTCCACCGAGTTGAACTATATGAAGGTGCCCGCCGGCACGGTGGTGGATCTGGCGCAGGTGAAGAGCCTGCCCCGGGACAAGGTGTGCATCATCACCACCGGCAGCCAGGGCGAGACCATGTCCGCCCTCACCCGGATGGCCTTCAATACTCACCGGCAGGTGGACATCATGCCCGGCGACCGGGTCATCATCTCTGCCTCCGCCATCCCCGGCAACGAGAACTCCATCGGCAACGTCATCAACGAACTGTACCGCAAGGATGCCGATGTGGTGAACGAGCGGGAGCTGCCCCTCCATGTCTCCGGCCACGCCTGCCAGGGCGAGCTGAAGATCGTCCACGCGCTGGTGAAGCCCAAGTACTTCATCCCCGTCCACGGGGAGCAGCGGATGCTCAAGACCCACGCCAAGCTGGCCCGGGAGATGGGCATGGACCCGAAGAACATCGTCATCAGCGATGTGGGCAAGGTCATTGAGATCACCCACAAGGATATCCGCATCAACGGCACCGTGCCCTCCGGCAAGGTGTTCGTGGACGGGTACGGTGTGGGCGACGTGGGGGCCGTGGTGCTCCGTGACCGGCAGCATCTGGCACAGGACGGAATGATCGTGGTGGTGACCTCCATGTCCCGGGAGGACGGGGCCATCCTCTCCGGTCCGGACATCATCACCCGCGGCTTCGTCTACGTGAAGGAGTCCGAGGAACTGCTGGACGAACTGAAGCAGGTGGCCACCGACGCTCTCAATGCCTGCCTTGACCGGAACGTCCGGGACTGGGCTTCCATCAAGAGTGAGGTCAAGGGCGCCCTGTCCGGCTTCCTCTACAAAAAGACCAAGCGCAACCCCATGATCCTGCCCGTGATCATGGAGGCGTAAACAACAAAAAAGTACCGCCCGCGCATAGCGTGGGCGGTACTTTTTTAATGATGGAACAGCTGGTTGGTCTGATACTGGGGCGTGCAGGTGAGCCGCAGACCCAGCTTGGAGTAGATGGAGCTGTCCGCCGCGGAGAGGATCACCGAGGAGTGGGCCTCACAGTCCCGCAGACTGTCCAGCGCCTCCAGCGCCCGGGCCGCCAGGGGGTCGGTGGCGGCGGAGATGGCCAGCGCGATGAGGGTCTCGTCACTGTGGAGCCGGGGGTTGTGGCTGCCCAGATGCTTGGTCTTGACGGCCTGAATGGGCTCGATGGCGGAGCGGGAGATGAGATGGACGCTGTCGTCGATGCCGGCCAGTGTCTTCAGGGCGTTGAGCAGGGCGGCGGAGGCGGCCCCCATGAGCTCGGAGGTCTTGCCGGTGACGATGGCGCCGTCAGGCAGCTGGATGGCGGCGGCGGGTTCGCCGGTCTCCTCCGCCCGGGCCTCGGCGGCGTCGATGACGGGGCGCAGCTCCCGGCTGATGGCGGCCTGCTTCATCAGCAGCTCCAGCTTGTAGACGATCTCGTCGCGGCCCTGACCCCGGCGGCAGTCGCACAGGGCGGTGTAGTACCGGCGGATGATCTCCTGTCTGGCGGCGGCGCACACCACATCGTCGTCCACGATGCAGTTGCCCACCATATTGACCCCCATGTCCGTGGGGGATTTGTAGGGGCTCTCGCCCATGATCTTCTCGAACATGGCGGCCAGCACGGGGAAGACCTCCACGTCCCGGTTGTAGTTCACCGTGGTCTCGCCGTAGGCCTGGAGGTGGAAGGGGTCGATCATGTTCACGTCGTTCAGGTCGGCGGTGGCGGCCTCATAGGCCAGATTCACCGGGTGCTGGAGGGGCAGGTTCCAGATGGGGAAGGTCTCGAACTTGGCGTAGCCCGCCTGCACACCCCGCTTGTGGTGGTGATAGAGCTGGCTGAGGCAGGTGGCCATCTTGCCGGAGCCGGGGCCGGGGGCGGTGACCACCACCAGCGGGCGGGAGGTCTCGATATAGTCGTTGCGGCCGAAGCCCTCGTCCGAGACGATGAGAGACAGGTTGTGGGGATAGCCGGGGATGGGGTAGTGGAGGTAGACCTTGACGCCCAGTGCCTCCAGCCGGCGCTTGAAGGCGTCCGCCGCGCTCTGTCCGGCGTACTGGGTGATGGTGACGCTGCCCACGTACAGCCCCTTTTCCCGGAAGGTGTCGATCAGGCGGAGCACATCCTCGTCATAGGTGATGCCCAGATCGCCGCGGACCTTGTTCTGCTCGATGGCGGCGGCGTTGATGACGATGACCATTTCCACGCTCTCCCGCAGCTCCAGCAGCATGCGGATCTTGCTGTCCGGGGCGAAGCCGGGCAGCACCCGGGCGGCGTGATAGTCGTCGAACAGCTTGCCGCCGAACTCCAGATACAGCTTGCCGCCGAACTTGGCGATGCGCTCCCGGATGCGGGCGGACTGGGTCTCCAGATATTTTTGATTATCGAATCCGATCTCTTTGGCCATGGCTGTGATTGAGCGCGCCGGGCGCGCCTGCCTCCCTCTTTTTTCACTCTGATTTCAGATGATAGCACAAGAATTTAGGGCGGGCAAGGGGCGGGAGCGCAAAAAAAGCAGAAAATCTCATTTTGCAAGTTCAAGACTATTGACTTGCAAAAAAAGCGGGTGTAAAATGGCACGTCAAAGAATTTTGAAGGGGGAGCTGTGGAATGTTGGGAACGAAATTTATCTTTGTGACGGGCGGCGTGGTGTCCGGTCTGGGCAAGGGGATCACGGCGGCCAGCCTGGGCCGCCTGCTGAAGCAGCGGGGCCTGCGGGTGAAGGTGCAGAAGCTGGACCCTTACCTGAACGTGGACCCCGGCACCATGAGCCCTTACCAGCACGGTGAGGTATTCGTCACCGACGACGGTGCCGAGACCGATCTGGATCTGGGCCATTATGAGCGCTTTATTGACGAGAACCTGACCATCAACTCCTCTGTATCCTCCGGTAAGGTGTACTGGAACGTACTCAACCGGGAGCGGAGCGGCGACTATCTCGGGGGTACGGTGCAGATCATCCCCCACATCACCAACGAGATCAAGCGCAATATCTACACGCTCGAGGGAGAGGACACCGACGTGGCCATCGTGGAGATTGGCGGTACGGTGGGCGACATCGAGTCCCAGCCCTTCCTGGAAGCTATCCGTCAGGTGGCCGCCGAGCGGGGCCGCCAGAACGTCATGTTCATCCACGTATCCCTCATCGTGTCCATCCCCGGCTCCGGCGAGCTGAAGAGCAAGCCCACCCAGCACTCCGCCAAGGAGCTGCTTTCCCTCGGCATCCAGCCAGACGTCATCATGTGCCGCTGCGATGAGAGCATCCCCCGGGAGATTTTGGAGAAGATCTCCCTGTTCTGCAACATCCCCGTGGAGAACGCCATTCCCAACCTCACCGCCCCCATCCTGTACGAGGTGCCCCTTATGCTGGAGCGGGAGGGGCTGGGCGACGTGGTGGTGCGGCGTCTGGGTCTCATCTGTCACGCCCCCGACCTTACCGAGTGGGCCACCATGGTCTACCGGGCCAAGAATTGCGAGGGCACGGTGGAGATCGCGCTGGTGGGCAAGTACACCGCCCTGCACGACGCCTACCTCTCCGTGGTGGAGGCCCTGACCCACGGCGGCATCGAGAACGACATCCACGTGTCCATCCGCTGGGTGGACAGCGAGAAGGTCACAGATGAGAACGTGGCCGAGGTGCTGAAGGGAGTCCACGGCGTGCTGGTGCCCGGCGGCTTCGGCGACCGGGGCATCGAGGGCATGATCTCCGCCATCCGGTATGCCCGGGAGAACGGCGTGCCCTTCCTCGGCATCTGCCTCGGCATGCAGATGGCGGTGGTGGAATACGCCCGCCACGTGTGCGGCCTGGCGGATGCCCACTCCAGCGAGCTGGACCCCAAGACCAGGCACCCGGTGATCGACCTTATGGCCGATCAGGTGGGGGTCACCGCCAAAGGCGGTACCATGCGGCTGGGCAGCTACCCCTGCCGGCTGGCGGAGGGCAGCCGGGCGGAGGCCATCTACGGTGCCCGGGACATCAATGAGCGCCATCGCCACCGCTACGAGTTCAACAACGACTACCGGGACACCCTCACGCAGGCGGGGCTGGTGCTCTCCGGCCAGTCTCCCGACGGGCGGCTGGTGGAGATGATTGAGCTGCCGGAGCACCCCTTCTTTGTGGCCGGGCAGTTCCACCCGGAGCTCAAGTCCCGCCCCAACCGGGCCCACCCCCTGTTCCGGGAGTTCATCGGGGCGGCAAAGAAGTACGCAAAGTAATATTGAGTGCAAAAAAATCCCCTGCGTCATCGACGCAGGGGATTTTTTATGGCTTTTTAATCCGGAGGGTCAGGGGGGTGGTTAGAGTTATTCCCCTTTACAGCGGCCAGCTGGGGAACCAGCGGAGGAAGAGGTCGCTGTACCACAGGGGGATGTACAGGCCGATGAGGGCGGGGTAGAACAGGGCGTACAGTGCCGCGGCGCAGCCGGTGAAGCCGTAGACCGCCAGCGTGCACCCCTCCCGCCGGCGCTCCAGCATGTCGTTCATCAGGTAGGCGATGGAGAACACCAGGAACAGCATGGTGGGGAAGTAGTGGTAGGCAAACAGGATGCGGCCGATGCCCAGCCACGGCACGAACTGGGACAGCAGGGCGATGATGATGAACAGCCCCCGGCCGCATTTGCGCCGGATGGTCTGAATGATCACGGCGACGAAGGACAGCAGCCCGCACCAGGATACCAGCGGGTTGTTGAAGGAGGCGAACAGGCTCTTATAGCCGGAGACGGACAGGTCCCGGTAGTAGAGGATGGGCCGGGCATCGAAGATCCACTGGTACCAGTAGGACTCATAGGGGTGGGGAGTGTGGACGCCCTGATGGTAGGTGAGCATGAAGTGCTGGTTGCGCAGCATGATGTCCACCGGGTTGTCGGAGCTCCGGGGAATGGCGTTGAAGAAGCTCTCATCGCTGTGGAGGTATTCGCCCAGCTTGGCGAAGGGCCACGCAAGGGACTCCTTCGCCATGTCCCAGAAGGAGCCAGCGTTCCCCGCGGCGGAGGCGTAGGGGAAGTAGGAGGCGGTGTAGATGCACACGGGGATGAGGATGAAGAACACCACGGACAGGCCGATGGTGCCCCAGACGTAAGGGGCGAAGCGGGGGCGGCGGCTCTCGTCCACGGCCAGGGCCCACTCCCGGCCCTTGAAGATCAGCCCCAGCAGCCACAGCACGGCGAGACCGATGCCGGCGTACACCACCGTCCACTTGCTGGCGCAGCCGATGCCCCAGAACAGTCCGCACAGGAACAGGGGCAGGATGGACCGCCGCAGCCGGCTGCCGGCGGGGACGGACAGCCAGCGGTACATAAAATAGTAGGACACCAGGATGAAGAACACGCCGTAGGTGTCGATGGTGGCGATGCGGGTCTGCACCAGATGCATGAAGTCGAAGGCGAACAGGCAGGTGCCGCAGAAGGCCACGGCGGTCTTGCCGAAGAGGTTCTTCAGGAATAGGTAGAGCACCGGCAGCATCAGCACGCCGAACAGCGTGCCCATGAACCGCCAGCCGAAGGGGGTCATGCCGAAGAGCTGCACCCCCAGCGCGATGATCAGCTTGCCCAGCGGCGGGTGGGACACCTCGTAGGGATAGACGTTGTTCAGATGCTCCAGGGCAGTGCGGGGGTGATAGATCTCGTCAAAGTAGGAGGAATTCATGTAGGTGGCCTTGTCCGCCCACTGGTCAAATTCGTCAAAGAGGGTCTCGCCCCCCTCGTCCACGTGGTTGGGCAGGAGGGGCTGACCGCCGTTCCACAGGGCCAGCTCCGCGATCCACAGACCCTCCGGCCGCTCCACCTTGCCGGCGGTGAGGCGGAAGAAGCGGGCGGTGATGGGCCCGGTGGGAAGAGCGTTCCCCTCCTCGGCAGCGTTCAGGTCGTTTACCACCCACTTGAGCAGCTGATTGTACGCCTGAGGCATCGCGATGCTGTCCCAGCTCTCCCCGTCCAGCGAGTACTCCAGCGTGTAGCTGCCGGTGCCCAGCGCCGTGAAGTAGGACAGCTTGTCCACGGTCACCGCTTCATTGTAGGAGAAGCTGTAGGACATCTCCGGTTGGAAGATGGTGTAGGTCTGGGGTCCGGTGACGTTGCCCAGCTGGAAGAAGGCCGTGGCGGCGTACACCACCGTCACCAGCAGCATGGGCAGCCAGTCCCGCCGCTCGAAGGGATGGCGCTTCAGGGTAAGGGTCATGGAGCGGGGCTTGGCCTCCGCCTCGGACATGGCGATCCACTCCAGCGAGTGGGGCCGGGGCTTCAGGCAGTGCCAGTAGTAGGCGAAGAACGCCACACAGACCCCAAGGCCCAGCACGGCAAAGGCCACCGCCGGAGACAGGCTCCCAAAGAACCACGACAGGCCGTAGCGGATATTTTCCCAGAGCCCGGCGGGCTCCGCAGTGAGGAAGAGCTTCATAGTAAATACCTCCGGAAGGGCGGTCGATTTCTATAAGGTATTCTACTACGAAACGGAGGGAAAAGAAAGCCCGATTTTGCGTTGCACGGGACCGTGCAAGGTTAGCAGTCCGGAGGTGCTCCTGCGAAAAGAGACAGAGTTTTTGCAAAGAGGTATCATTCACATTTAATTTACAACTGCCCTATTGACATTTCGGGGGGGCAGTGCTACATTATCATTAGCACTCGGGTATGTGGAGTGCTAAACCAGAGAGGAGGCGGCGGAATGGAACTCAGCGAGCGGAAAAAGAAGATCCTGCGTGCCGTGGTGGAGAGCTACGTGCAGACCGCGGAGCCGGTGGGCTCCAAGGCGATTCTGGAGCTGGCTGACCTGAACGTCTCCTCCGCCACCATCCGCAACGAGCTGGCTGACCTGACGGAGCAGGGCTATCTGGAGCAGCCCCATACCTCCGCCGGGCGCATCCCGTCCCCCAAGGGCTACCGCCTATACGTCAACGAGCTGATGGAGGACCAGCGCCTCTCCCTTGAGGAGACCCGCCAGATCAACGAGGCCCTGCACCTGAAGATGCAGGAGCTGGACAAGGTCATCGATCAGGCGGGGCGCATGGTGTCCCAGCTGACCAACTACCCGGCCTTCGCCGTGGCGGGCAACCCCCGCCGGGTGACCATCTGCCGGTTCGACCTGATCTTGGTGGATGCAAATTCCTTTATTGTGGTGGTCATGACCGACGGGAATGTGGTAAAGAATAAGCTGATCCACCTGCCCGCCGAGTTGTCCGAGCCCCAGCTCCAGCTTCTCACCGCCCTGCTGAACACCTCGTTCACCGGCAAGACGCTGGACGAGCTGACCCCGGAGCTGATGCGGGTGGCCGAGCACGCAGCCGGCAGTTCCTACGGGCTCATCTCGCTGGTGGTGTCCTTCGCCATGGATGTACTGGACGAGATGGAGAACGGCGCCGTCTATACCGCCGGGGCCAGCCACATTCTGGACCACCCGGAATATCAGGATGTGGGCAAGGCCCAGAAGCTGATGACCTACCTCAGCGAGGAACAGTCCCTGATCCAGTCCCTGGCGCTGCCCACCATGGGCGATGACAATACGAAGATCCTCATCGGCCCGGAGAACGTGGCCGAGGAGCTGAAGGATACCAGCGTAGTGCTGGCCAGCTACGACATCGGCGACGGCATGAAGGGCGTCATCGGTGTGGTGGGCCCCACCCGCATGGATTACGGCAAGGTGGCCGCCAAGCTGTCCTACGTGGCAGACGGGCTGTCCAAGCTATTCGGGCAGACTGAGCTGCCGCCGTCCAAGCCGGAAAAGGAGGAGTAAGACCCCATGTCAGAAAAGAAGAAAAAACAGAATACCGCCGCCGAGGCCGAGCAGGCCCCGGAGACGACCAAGGTGCCGGAGACCGAGGTCCCGGCAGAGGAGAAGCCGGAGACCGAGCCCACCGCGCCGGTCACGGAGACTTCCGATGACAGCGCGGCCAAGCTGGCCGCGGCGGAGGACCGCTTCCTCCGGCTGGCGGCTGAGTACGACAACTACCGCAAGCGCACCACCCGGGAGAAGGAGGCCGCATGGACCGAGGCCAAGGCCCAGACCGTCAGCGCCTTCCTTCCCGTGTACGACAACCTCGAGCGGGCCCTGAAGCAGGAGACCGCCGACGCCGCCTACGCCAAGGGCGTAGAGATGACCATGAAGGGGCTTCAGGATGCCCTGACCGGGCTGGGCGTGGAGCTGATTCCCGCGCTGGGCGAGACCTTCGACCCCAACCGCCACAACGCGGTGATGCACGTGGAGGACGACTCCGTGGGCGAGAACACCGTGGTGGAGGTCTTCCAGCAGGGTTTCCTCTGCGGCGAGAAGGTCATCCGGTTCGCGATGGTGAAGGTAGCCAATTAGCATACCCCGCGCCCCAGCGGCGCACAACATAACTTTGTATAAACAATTTGCGTATTTATAGGAGGAACAACATTATG
This sequence comes from uncultured Oscillospiraceae bacterium, assembly GCA_934667095.1. Classification (GTDB taxonomy): domain Bacteria; phylum Bacillota; class Clostridia; order Oscillospirales; family Oscillospiraceae; genus Enterenecus. The sequence goes on from CAKULE010000009.1 coordinate 82,179, forward strand.
TCTAAAATCATTGGTATCGATCTTGGTACGACCAATTCCTGCGTAGCAGTCATGGAGGGCGGCGAGGCCGTCGTCATCCCCAACGCCGAGGGCAACCGCACCACCCCGTCCGTGGTGGCTTTCTCCAAGGACGGCGAGCGTATGGTGGGCCAGGTGGCTAAGCGCCAGGCCATCACCAACCCCGACCGCACCATTTCTTCCATCAAGCGTGAGATGGGCTCCGACTACCGCGTCACCGTGGACGGCAAGAGCTACACCCCTCAGGAGATCAGCGCTATGATCCTGCAGAAGCTGAAGGCTGACGCCGAGGCCTATCTGGGCCAGTCCGTCAGCGAGGCCGTCATCACCGTCCCCGCCTATTTCACTGACGCCCAGCGTCAGGCCACCAAGGATGCCGGCCGCATCGCCGGTCTGGAGGTCAAGCGTATCATCAACGAGCCCACCGCCGCTGCTGTGGCCTATGGTGTGGATAAGGAGTCCGACCAGAAGATCATGGTCTACGATCTGGGCGGCGGCACTTTCGATGTGTCCGTGCTGGAGGTCGGCGACGGCGTGATCCAGGTGCTGGCCACCGCCGGCAACAACCGTCTGGGCGGCGACGACTTCGACAAGTGCGTCATGGACTGGATGGCTGCCGAGTTCAAGCGTGCCGAGGGCATCGACCTCACCGGCGACAAGGTCGCCATGCAGCGTCTGAAGGAGGCCGCTGAGAAGGCCAAGATCGAGCTGTCCGGCGTCACCTCTACCACCATCAACCTGCCCTATATCACCGCCGACGCCACCGGCCCCAAGCATCTGGAGCTGACCCTTACCCGGGCCAAGTTCAATGAGCTGACCGCCCATCTGGTGGATGCCACCACCGGCCCCGTGCGTCAGGCTCTGAGCGATTCCGGCCTGAAGGCCAGCGATCTCCACAAGGTCTTGCTGGTGGGCGGCTCCAGCCGTATCCCCGCCGTGCAGGAGGCCGTGAAGAAGATCACCGGCCTCGAGGGCTTCAAGGGCATCAACCCCGACGAGTGCGTGGCTATGGGCGCCGCCATTCAGGGCGGTATCCTCAGCGACGACCCCTCTGCCAAGAAGGACCTGCTGCTGCTGGACGTGACCCCGCTGTCTCTGGGCATTGAGACCATGGGCGGCGTCTGCACCAAGATCATCGAGCGCAACACCACCATCCCTGTGAAGAAGAGCCAGATCTTCACCACCGCTGCCGACAACCAGACCTCCGTGGAGGTCCACGTGCTGCAGGGCGAGCGCGAGATGGCGCAGTACAACAAGACCCTGGGCCGCTTCCATCTGGACGGTATCGCTCCCGCCCGCCGCGGCGTGCCTCAGATCGAGGTGTCCTTCGACATCGACGCCAACGGCATCGTGAACGTCTCCGCCAAGGACCTTGGCACCGGCAAGGAGCAGAACATCACCATCACCTCCTCCACCAACATGTCCAAGGAGGACATCGACAAGGCCGTCCGCGACGCCGAGCAGTTCGCCGCTGAGGACGCCAAGCGCAAGGAGGAAGTGGACGTCCGCAATCAGGCCGACCAGATGGTCTATCAGACTGAGAAGACCCTCAGCGACATGGGCGACAAGCTGAACAGCTCCGACAAGGCCAGCATCGAGGGCGAGCTGAACAAGGTGAAGGAGGCCCTGAAGGGCACTGACACCACCGCCATCAAGAACGCCACCGACGGTCTGACCAAGGCCTTCTACGCCGTCAGCGAGAAGCTGTACGCTCAGAATGGCCAGCAGGGCGCCGGCCCCGACATGGGCGGCGCAGCCGGCTCCACCGGCGCCGGCAACGGCGGCGACGACGTGGTGGATGCCGACTACGAAGTCGTGGACGACGATCAGAACAAGTAAGGACTGAATACGCGGAAATGGGCGGGGCCGCCGGCCCCGCCGTTTCCCATGTAAAGACCTTATCTCTCAAAGAGAGGTGACACATAGATGCCAGATCAGAAGCGAGATTATTACGAGGTCCTTGGCGTGGCCAAGACGGCCACGGACGAGGAACTGAAAAAGGCCTACCGCAAGCTGGCCAAGCAGTACCACCCCGACATGAACCCCGGCAACAAGGAAGCCGAGGCCAAGTTCAAGGAGGTCAACGAGGCGTATGAGGTCCTGTCCGACAAGGATAAGCGGGCCAAGTACGACCAGTTCGGCCATGCGGGAGTGGACCCCAACTTCGGCGCCGGGGGCGGCGGCTTCGGCGGCGGGTTCGACATGGGCGATATCGACCTCGGCGACCTGTTCGGGTCCTTCTTCGGCGGCGGCTTCGGTGGCGGACAGCAGCGGCAGGCCAACCCCAACACCCCCAAGCGGGGCGCGTCCCTGCGAGCCAGCGTGACCATCACCTTCCAGGAAGCCATGAGCGGCTGCGAGAAGGAGCTCAACCTCACCCGGATGGAGAACTGCGAGACCTGCCGGGGCACCGGCTGTGCCAGCGGTACCACCGCTGAGATCTGCCCGGACTGCCATGGCTCCGGTCAGGTGCGTATCCAGCGTGGGGCCGGCGGCTTCGCCTTCAGCAGCACCACCACCTGCCCCCACTGCCGGGGCACGGGCAAGATCATCCACCAGCCCTGCCCGGACTGCCACGGCGACGGTCAGGTCCGCCGCACCCGCAAGATCCGTGTGAAGATCCCCGCCGGCATTGACGACGGGCAGACCATCTCCATGCGGGGCGAGGGCAATCAGGGCCAGAACAGCGGCCCCGCCGGCGACCTGCTCATCAACGTGACCGTGATGTCCGATTCCCGCTTCCAGCGGGACGGCTATGACCTCTATCTGGAGCAGCCTGTGTCCTTTACGCAGGCGGCGCTGGGCGCGGAGCTCCAGATCGACACCATTGACGGCAAGGTGAAGTGGACCCTGCCCGCCGGCACCCAGCCGGGAACGACCTTCCGCCTGCGGGGCAAGGGTGTGCCCGAGATCCGCGGCCGCGGCCGCGGCGACCAGTACGTCACCGTGCGGGTGACTGTGCCTGCCAACCTCACGGAGGAGCAGCGGGAGGCTCTGCGGGCCTTTGCCGCCACCATGGGCGAGGACGACACCCACCACGCCACACCGGTGAAGGATTTCTTCACCAAGAAAAAGAAAAAATGAGTACGAAAAAGTCCCCGGCTCTCAGAAGAGAGCCGGGGACTTTCTGCGTCTTGGCGGAAACAGAGGGAGCGGTGCTGCCGGGGCGGATGCTGAACTGCATCCCGGACTGCAGCGGGCCCGCCCGTTCTCCCTGCTTACGGCTCGCAGTCCACGGTGATGTTGTCGGTGCCGTGGGCCTCGAACTCGTCGATATAGGCGTCGATGCGGCGGTTGAGCTCGTCGCAGTTGCTGTCGTCGATGGGCACGTCGTCCATGTCCCGGCGGGCCAGATCTTCCGCGAGGATCTCAAAAAACACGTTGTTCTCGTACTCCATGATGGCCTCGTGGATGCCGCCCTCGGCGAAGGCCCGGGAGGGAATGACCTCCCCCTCGTACACCTCGGATAGCGTGGGCATACCCTCCTGTGCCGCCCGGGCGAAGAGCATGCTCTCCACCTCGTCATAGTCCTTGAAGCGGTCCTCTCCACGGGTGGAGTTGAGGATCCAGTTTCCGATGTATACCATGTCCAGCAGCCGGCGGAGCTGCTTGCGCGTCAGTTCGATCTCCATGCTCTTGCCTCCTTGCTTCAGTGGAGATATGGGTACTGTATATTATACTGCCCGGCCCGCCCTTGTCAATGGTCATACTTGCCGGGGCCGCCGCATAGTTTAAGGCAGCATCCCGCGGCGGCGCGCCGAGGGAGAACTGCCCTTATCTTACTGCGGAGCGTGATGTCCAATGACCGAACAAAAGGGAGAAAACAGGATCGTCCTGCGGGGACAGGTGGCCGGTGAGCCGGCCCTGACCCACAGCAACCACGGCGTGGACTACGCCACGGTCCCCTTCCGGGTGCCCCGGCTGTCCGGGGCGGAGGATGTGCTCAATCTGGTGCTGCCGTGGAGCCAGCGGGCCCTCTGGCCGGCGGGAGCGTGGCGTTGGGCGGAGGGGGAGGTACGGTCCTTCAACAACCGCAGCGGCGCCGGCGCCCGGCTGGTGATCACCGTGCTGGTGCGTTCCGCCGGGCCGGCAGAGGAGGGGGAGGGCGAGAACCGGCTGGTCCTGTCCGGGGCCCTGTGTAAGCAGCCGGTGCGGCGGCGCACCCCGCTGGGCCGGGAGATCTGCGACCTGCTGTTGGCGGTGAACCGGCCCTACGGTCGGGCGGACTACCTGCCCTGTATCGCGTGGGGCTCCCTGGCTGCCCTGTGCGGGACCCTGAACGTTGGGGACCGCCTGCGGCTGGAGGGACGGCTGCAGAGCCGCCGCTACCGCAAGCTCACCGAGTCCGGAGAGGAAAGCCGCACGGCCTACGAGGTGTCGGTGATGAACCTGCTGGAGGACGAGGAGGCGTGATTCAGCTCCGGGCTGCCCAGCGCAGTCTGCTGATGTCCCGCCGGAACAGGCACAGCCACACTCCGGACAGGGTCAGGGCCGCCGCGCCGCAGAGGTAAGCGGCCAGTCCCGCGGCATCCTGTCGGCGGACGACGGCCAGCCCGATACATACTCCCGCCAGCACGAAGAGGGAGGTAGAGGTCAGCTGGCTGCCCACCCACAGCTCCGGCCGGTCCAGCGTGGAGACGTAGCTGATCAGTGCCACACTGTCGGCAGCGTTGTCCAGAAAGCGGTACAGCCACCACAGGACCCCTCCTGCCAGCACCAGCATGAACAGCTCGGAAAAGGCCATAGAGAAGATGGAGAAGGGCTGGTTTTTCCGGGCGTAGTAGATGGTGGCCCGGACGAAGAGGATGACGAAGGGGATGGGTACGAGATAGGGAATGCCCCGGATGACCGCTTGGAGTATCTTTGCGGTGCCGGTGAACAGGGCCAGCCCGCGCGTCCGGGACCGGCGGCCGAGAGCCAGCCAGAAGGCCGCCGCCGTCAGTCCGGAGAAGAACAGGAACAGCACCCGGGCCACCACGTACATCAGCAGATTTACGTGGAGGAACCGCTGGGCGATGCCTCCCGCGGCGATCTGGGCCAGCAACCGGGTCCGGACCGCGGCGTCGATCAGCCCGACCACGCCGGGGATGGACAGCAGAAAGGCCGCACTGAACAGCAGCGCGGCCGCCCGTAGCAGAGCCGGGCGCAGGGCCCGGCGGATGGAGGAGTGGGGAGTCATGACATCTCTCTTTTCTCTGTTCAATAGGTGTGGGCACACACCTGCCGGATCCGGGCGCGGATGGCCCGCAGATCCACAAAGGTGTCCGGCTTTTTGGCGGGGTCCCGGAGGAGGGCGGCAGGGTGGTAGATGGCGGTGATGTCGGCTGTGCCATGGGTGAACCACTTGCCGTGCTCCTGAGTGATGCGGAAGTCGGGCTTGATGAGCCGCTGGGCGGCCACCCGGCCCAGACAGACGATGATCTTGGGCTGGACCAACGCCAGCTGCTGTTCCAGCCACGGGAAGCAGGCGTCCTGCTCGGTGTTCAGGGGATCCCGGTTGTGAGGCGGGCGGCACTTGACGATGTTGCAGATGTAGAAGTTCTTCTGCCGGGACAGGCCGATGAGGGAGAGCATGTCGTCCAGCAACTGGCCGCCCCGGCCCACGAAGGGCTCGCCCTGCAGGTCCTCATTCTCGCCGGGGCCCTCCCCCACGAACAGGACCTCTGCATCCGGCTGACCTGCGCCGAATACCACATTGGTCCGGGCGTCGGACAGGGGACACTTCCGGCAGTTCAGGCACTGGGCCTCCAGCTCCCTCAGACTCGCCGCCATGGCCGCTTCCTCCTTTGACTGTGATTTTCTCCATTCTACCACAGGCGGTATAGAAATGCCAGAGCAAAAAGAGACCGCAGAGGGGCTTTTGCCCGCTCTGCGGCCTTTTCGTGTTTATAGCAGGGGGAAGACGACGGTGATGGTCGTGCCCTTGCCGGGCTCGCTGGTCAGGGCGATGGTCCCGTGGTGGTACTGGACGGCGTGCTTCACGATGGACAGACCCAGCCCCGTGCCGCCGCTGGCCTTGGAGTGGCTTTTGTCCACCCGGTAGAACCGCTCGAACACCCGCTCCTGATGCTCCGGCGGGATACCGATACCCGTGTCTTTCACGGTGACGGCGGCGTTTTTGCCGTCAGCCGTCACGTCGATGTTCACCTGCCCGCCCTCCACATTGTACTTGATGGCGTTGTCGCAGAGGTTGTAGACGATCTCGTACAGCAGCCGGCGCACGCCGTGGATCGTCGCTCCGCTGCCGGAGAGGGACAGGGTGACGTGCCGTGCCTCGGCGGCGGTGGTGAGGTCGCGCTCCACTCCCTGCGCCAGCGCCAGCAGGTCCACATCCTTGCAGGGGAGCTCCCGGGCTTCATCCAGCTGAGACAGGCGGATGATGTCCTCGATGAGATCCACCAGCCGGGCGGCCTCTTTCCGGATATGGCCGATGAAGCGGGGCATGTCTTCCGGCTTTACCATGCCCGCTTCGATGAGCTCGGCGCTGCCCATGATGCCCTGCAGGGGGGTCTTCAGCTCGTGGGAGACATTGGCGGTGAACTCCCGGCGGGTGCGCTCAGCCAGCTCCTGCTCAGTCACGTCGAAGGTGAGGATCACGCAGCCCAGCGTCTCCCCGTCGGACTGGATGCGGCTGAGGTCGAACTGGTATTCCCGGCCGTTCCGCTCGGCCCGGAGCTCGCTGTGGCCGTCGGCCAGCGCGGTCTGAACGGCCAGACTCATGTCGTGGCTGCGGTCCACGGTGAGGAAGCTCTGCCCCACGGCGGAGCCGTCCGCCCCGAAGAGCTGCCGGGCGGCGGGGTTGATGCTCAGCACTGCGCCGGCCTTGTCCAGCAGGACCAGCCCCTCGGCCATGCTGGCCGTGACCTGGTCGAACTCGTTGTTCTTCTGCCGCAGGGCAGCCAGCTGGCGGTCGATCTCTTTGTGCTGGCGGTCGATGCGGCCCAGCAGGGGGGCCAGCTCGTCATAAGTGTCATTTTCCAGCGGGTGGTCCAGATCCAGCCGGTCCAGCGGCTCCACGATGCGCCGGGACAGACGGTAGGCCAGCAGGCCGGAGAGAATCAGGGCCGCCATGAGAATGACGATGGCAGGCTGGAGTATCCCCAGCAGCAGCAGACCCACCGTGGCGTAGGCGGAGGAGATGCGCAGCACCGTCCCGTCGCTGAGGCGGCGGGCGTAGTAGGCGGTCTTTTCCAGCAGAGTGGAGGAGTAGTGGGTGCTCTGGCCCACGCCGGTGGTCAGGGCCTGCTGGAACTCCTCCCGGCTGGCATGGTTCTCCATGGAGGCGGCGTCGGCGGCGGTGTCGCAGAGCACGGTGCCGTCGGCGGCGATCCAGGTGAGCCGGAAGCGGTCGGAGGTCACGCGGGCCAGATAGTCCGCGCCGTCGGCCTCCACTGCGGCGGCGGCCAGGTCCAACTCGTCCTCCAGCTGGCCGGTGCGGACGCCGCCGAAGTAGTCGTACAGCACCCCCAGGATCACCAGCAGGCTGGCCAGCAGCACCGAGCCCGCCACCAAGAGGATGGAACGGAAGATCTTCCACGTCATGCGCCCGCCCCCAGTCGATAGCCCACGCCGCGGACGGTCTCGATCAGGTCGCCGCAGGGGCCCAGCTTCTGCCGCAGGGTGCGGATGTGCATGTCCACAGTGCGGGTCTCGCCGCAGTAGTCCATGCCCCACACCTGACTGAATAGCTGCTCCCGGGTAAAGGCCGTGCCGGGGTGGGAAAGAAACAGCTTCAGCAGCTCGAACTCCTTGTAGGTGAACTCTACCCGGGCGCCGTCCACGGTGACGGTGCGGCCCTCCGGGTCCAGCGTCAGGCCGCCCCGGCGGAGCAGACCGCCGTCCTTGGGGCCGCAGCGGCGGAGCACCGCCTTTACGCAGGACACGAACTCCATCACACCGAAGGGCTTGGCGAGGTAGTAGTCCGCCCCGAGGTCGAGCCCCTGAATCTTGTCGTACTCCTCCCCCTTGGCGGTGGCCATGACCACGGGGATGTCCCGTAGCCGGTCTGAGGCGCGCATCCGCCGCAGCAGTTCCAACCCGTCCACACCGGGGAGCATCACGTCCAGCACCACCAGATCGGGGCGCGCGCTCTCCAGCGCGGCCCAGAAGGCGGCGCCGTCCTCAAAGCCCCGGGCCGGCAGGCCGGCGGAGTTGAGAGCGTATACCTCGATGTCGCGGATGCTGGCGTCGTCCTCCACGCACCAGATCATGGCTCATTCCTCCTTGTGTACACCGGTGACGGAGAAGATCACCCACTCCGCGATATTCACGGCGTGGTCCCCGATCCGTTCATAGTATTTGGCGATGATCATCAGGTCGAGGGCGCAGCCGCCCTCCTGCGGGTCGGCGGCAATCTTCTGGATCAGGGACTGCTTGATCTTGTTGAAGCAGTCGTCCACCACATCGTCATCCCCAACGACCTTTTCTGCCAGTATTATATCATGTTTTACGAAGGCATCAACACTTTCTGTGACCATTCGGATAACCGAGCGGGCCATCTCCGCCATCAGCGGGACGCCCGCCGCGGCGCTGGGCTCCAGAAAGGCGATGATCTCCGCGATGTTCTCTGCCTGATCGCCGATGCGCTCCATGTCGGTGATCATCTTCAGGGCGGCGGAGATCTGCCGCAGGTCCCTGGCCACCGGCTGCTGCTGGAGCAGCAGCTTCAGGCACAGATTCTCAATGGTGCGCTCCTTCCGGTCGATCTCCTCGTCCAGCGGGGCGGCCTTCCTGGCCAGCGGCCGGTCGCCTTCGGTGAGGGCCTTGGAGGTGAGGGCGATGATCTCCTCGCACAGGGCGCCCATCTCGATGAGCTCATTGTTCAGCTGGGCCAGCTGTTCGTCAAATCGGATTCTCATTATCCAAACCTCCCGGTGATGTAGTCCTCTGTCCGCTGGTCCGCGGGGTCGGAGAAGATATGCTCCGTATCGCCGCACTCCACCAGCTCTCCCAGCAGGAAGAAGGCTGTGCGGTCCGAGATGCGGACGGCCTGCTGCATGTTGTGGGTGACGATGATGATGGTGTACTGCTCCTTCAGCTGGGCGGCCAGCTCCTCGATCTTGGAGGTGGAGATGGGGTCCAGCGCGGAGGTGGGCTCGTCCATCAGCAGGATCTGCGGCTCCACCGCCAGCGCCCGGGCGATGCACAGCCGCTGCTGCTGCCCGCCGGAGAGGCCAAGGGCGCTCTTTTTCAGTCGGTCTTTTACCTCGTCCCAGATGGCCGCCCCCCGGAGTGAGCGCTCCACCAGTTCATCCAGCTGGGCCTTGTTGCGGACGCCGTGGGTGCGGGGGCCGTAGGCAATGTTGTCGTAAATGCTCATGGGGAAGGGGTTGGGCTTTTGGAAGACCATTCCCACCTCCCGCCGCAGCTCGTTCACGTCCACGCCGGGGGCGAAGATGTCCTCCCCCTTGTAGCGGATGTCGCCGGTGATCTTCACCCCGGGGATCAGGTCGTTCATGCGGTCCAGAGTTTTGAGAAAGGTGGACTTGCCGCAGCCGGAGGGACCGATGAGGGCGGTGATGCTCCGCTCCGGGAAGTCGATGGTCACATTTTTCAGGGCCTGCTGGCTGCCGTACCAGAGGCACATGTCCTTTACAGTGATGATGTCGCTCATAGGGTTTTCCTCTTTCTGAAATACCGGCCCACCAGTGCGGCGGCCAGATTGATGAGCAGGGTCAGCAGCATGAGCACCGCGGCGATGGCGAAGGCCACGCCGAACTCGCCCTGCTCCTTGGCGTAGACGTACAGGGCCACGGTAAGGGTGGCACCGGCGCTGTGCAGGCCGTCCCACAGGTTGTTGAGGGCGTGGGCGAAGCCGGCGGTGAACAGCAGTGCGGCGGACTCTCCCAGCACACGGCCCACGGCGAGGATGCAGCCGGTGACCACGCCATCCACGCAGCCGGGGAGCACCACCGTGCGGATGACCCGCCACTTGCCGGCCCCGAGGCCGAAGGCGCCCTCCCGGTAGCTCTGGGGTACGGTCTTCAGGCTCTCCTGCGTGGTGCGCAGGATGGTGGGCAGGGTCATGATGGCCAGCGTCAGGGCGCCTGCCATGAGAGAGGTGCCGTTTTTACAGAAGATGATCATGCCCGCCAGACCGTAGATGATGGATGGGATGCCGGAGAGGGTCTCCGCCGCGTACTCGATGACGGCCACCAGATTCTTGTTCCGGGCGTACTCCGTCAGGTAGATGGCGGCCCCCACGCCCAGAGGCAGGACGATGACCAGCGTGGCCAGCACCACATAGAGGGTGTTCAGGATGTCCGGCAGGATGCCGATGCGGCCGGAGAGATAGCTGGGCGCGGTGGAGAGCAGCTCCCAGCTGAGGTTGGGAATGCCCTTGGCCAGTACATAGACGATGAGGAAGATGACCAGCGCGGCGGTGAGCAGGACGGCAAGGACCATCAGGGTCCGCATCAGGCCGATCCACGCTCTGCGCCGGGGGGAAAGCGTCTGTTTTTTCATGGTCACTTGCCTCCCTTATCCCGCTTGAGGAAGAAATTCAGCGTGGCGTTGATGAGCAGGATGAACAGGAACAGCACCAGCGCGATGGAGAACAGCGCCTGCCGCTGCAGGCCGCTGGCGTAGCTCATCTCGCTGGCCACGGCGGTAGTGAGGAAGCGGACGCTCTCAAACAGGGAGGGCATGTTGGTGGCGTTGCCGGACACCATCATGACGGCCATGGCCTCGCCGATGGCCCGGCCCACGCCCAGCACCACGGCGGTGGCGATGCCGCTCTTGGCCGCGGGGACGGACACCCGGAACCAGGTCTCCTCCGGGGTGGCCCCAAGGGCCAGAGAGGCGTCCTCGTACTCCCGGGGCACGGCCTCCAGCGCGGTCATGGACACCTTGATGATAGAGGGCAGCACCATCACCGCCAGCACGAGGATGGCGGCCAGCAGGCTGGCCCCGTCGGGCACGTGGAATACCCTGCGGATGCCGGGCACCAGCACCAGCATACCCACCAGACCGTACACCACGGAAGGGATGCCCGCCAGCAGGCTCACGGCGGTCTCCATCACGGCCTTGACCTTGGTGGGCGCGGCCTTGGCCAGATACACCGCCGTCAGGAAGCCCACGGGCACCCCCAGCAGGATGGCCCCGGCGGTGCCGTACACGCTGGTAAGGATGAAGGGCAGGATGCCGTACTGGGCGCCGGTGGTAGTGTTGGCGGAGTCCCACACCCTGCCGAACAGGAACCTGGTCAGGCCGATCTCCCGGATGGCGGGGATGCCGGAGACAATAAGGTAGGCTGAGATCAGCAGCACGCAGCCGACGGTCACCAGGCCGAGGATGAGAAAGAAGCCGTGGATGATCCCCTCAAAGGCGCGGTTATATCTGGCCTTGCCGGGATCGTGAGTTTTTTGGTCCATAGTGTTTCCTCCGCATACGGGACAGGGCGGCCGCAGGGCGGCCGCCTCGCTCCGGTTATTCTGCTCAGTTGGCGCTCACCGCGCCGGCCTTGGTGATGACATCCGCGGCGGCGGCAGAGGTGATGTAGTCGAAGAACTTCTGGGCCGCGTCAGAGAGCTTCACGCCCTCCTTGGTCACCAGCACGAAGGGACGCTGGATCACGTAGCTGCCGTCCTTTACGCTGGCCTCGCTGGGGGTGACGCCGCCCACCTTCAGGACCTTGACGCTGTCCTTGACGGAGGCCAGAGAGGCGTAGCCGATGGCGTCGGGGTTCTGGGACACGGTGGTGATCACGTCGCCGGTGGAGGTGAGCTCCTGCCGGTACTGGCACTTGTCGGTGGTGCCGGTAATGGACTCGAAGCCGTCCCGGGTGCCAGAGCCGGCCTCGCGGCCGATGAGGACGATCTGGGCGTCGTTGCCGCCCACGTCCTTCCAGTTGGTGATCTCGCCGGTGTAGATGGCGGCGATCTGCTCCAGGGTCAGGTCGGACACGGGGTTCTCCGGGCTAACGATAACGGCGATGCCGTCATAGGCCAGGATGGTCTCCTTCAGGCCGGACTCTTTTTCCGCGTCCTTCAGGGCCCGGCTGGAGAGGCCAATGTCGCAGCGGCCCTCACTGACGGCCTGAATGCCGGATCCGGAACCGGTGGGGTTGTAGGTGAAGGTGTAGCCCTTGTTCTGGGCCATGAAGGACTCGCCCAGAGCGCCGATGACCTTTTCCATGGAGGTGGAGCCGTCGGTGGAGACGGAACCGCCCTTGCTGCCGCAGCCGGCCAGAACGCCCAGCGCCAGGACGGCGGCCAGCAGGATGGAGATAAACTTTCTTGTTTTCATTCTTGAAACTCCTCTCGTTTCATTCATATTTGATCTTGGTGCTTACGAGTTTAGAATAGAGAAGAATTGTAAAATGGGAAAGGCGCGGGACGTAAAATCCATGTAAAAGAGCTGCTGCCCGCATCTCTGCCGGGGGAGGACAGAAAAAAGCAGGCCCGCCGAGACCATTGGTCTCGGCGGGCCTGCTTTCTGCTTACATGGGGATGTCCGTCATCCCCGCGATGTACCCGCCGCCATGGAGCCACAGGATGTGCCTGTGGCGTTTTTTGGCGGGGCCATGGGGGAGAGGACCAGCGCCGGAATGTGCCGTGCTCCGTGGGGATGCGGAGCTTCCTGACCCGGACGTCCGGGTCGGGACTCATGGACTGCATGGCGCTCACCCGATCTTCTGCTGGTAGTCCGTGCCCCAGGCCACCATGGAGTCGAGGATGGGCTTCAGGCTACGGCCGGTGCCTGTGAGGGTGTACTCCACCCGGGGCGGCACCTCGGCGTAGACCTTGCGGGAGAGAAGGCCCTTGTCCTCCATATCCCGCAGCTGGGCGGTGAGCACCTTCTGGCTGACGGTGCCGATGGATTTTTTCAGCTCGCCGAAGCGTTTGGTCCCCTCCATCAGGTCCCGCAGGATCAGGACCTTCCATTTATCACCGATGAGCATGAGGGTGGTCTCCACCGGGCAGGCGGGCAGTTCCATAGTAAAACCTCCAATAGTATCTTTTTGGTAACTACGGCACAATATTGTGCTTACTTTACGAATCGACCTTACAGCGCTATGATAATGCCGACGAAAGAAAAAAGCAAGCTTTTGGAAAAATGATTTGGAGGAATTTCTCATGAACAAGACTGCTGAGCGCACTGTGACACTGGACAAGGGCCGCGTGGATGTTTACACGAAAAACGGCGTGACCCTCTACGCCTATCAGACCAGCGATCTCATCGACAACGAGGTCTTCGTGCTGGCCAAGGCGGGCCGGGGCGTGGTGATCGAGCTGCCCTGCTTCTACGATAACATCAGCGAACTGACGGACTTTCTGAGCCGCGAGGGCGTTGCCGTGGAGGGCAAGCTGGTGGCCTACCACGGGGCGGGCGCGTCCTTCCTGCCCGGGGTGCCCGCTTACGGCACGGTCTCCTCCGTGGCCTACAACACCACGGGCGGCGGCGCGGCGCTGGTGGCTGGATTCAAGAACGCCTTCGGCGACAGCTTTGATGCCGGCCTGTGCGCCGTGGACCACGTGATGGAGGAGGGCGAGACCTCCATTGCCGGCATCCGCCTTGTGGTGAAGCCAAACGCCGAGGCCTTTGACCTCGAGATCCCCGAGATCAACTGCGTGTACACCCACATGATGGGCCATGACTGCCACTCTATTGTGGCGGGATGCCCCCACGCCGACGGGATCATCTCCCAGCTGAACTACTACATCCGCAAAGGCTTTGATCTGGTGCTCACCGCCCACTACACCCCGGAGGACCTGAAGGATGCCCGGACCAAGGTGGACTACCTCATGGACCTGAAGGACATCGCCCTGACCTGCGGGAGCGCCGACGAGATGAAGGCCAGGGTGCAGGAGAAGTATCCCAATTACAGCGGCATGAACTATCTGGACATGACCGCGGGCTTTTTCTTCCCTGCCAAGTAATACGGATGGGGGGACCTTTTACTGTAAAAGCCTGCGAATTTCTGAAGTCTGCCGGGACCTACTATCTCGCCACCGGGGAGGGGGACCAGCCCCGCGTGCGTCCGTTCGGCACGGCTCACATCTTTGAGGGCAAGCTGTATATCCAGACCGGGAAATCCAAGCCGGCGTCCCGACAGATCGCCGCCAATCCCAAGTGCGAGATCTGCGCATGCAAGGACGGGGTGTGGCTCCGGGTTGCCGCTGAGCTGGTGGAAGACGACCGCGTGGAGGCGAAGAAGTCCATGCTGGACGACTGCACCGACCTGCGGGGGATGTACGACGAGCACGACGAGAATACGCAGGTGCTGTACCTGTTTGCAGGAAAGTACCACTTCTGCGATATCCAGAGCCAGGTCTACTCCGTGTTCGATATGCTCTATCAGGGATATGCCGAGCAGCGCAAGGCATATCTGCAAAAACATAAGCGGATATCGGAATACGATTCCGAGAATCTCATGTACTCTGTGATTCAAGAGGTGTTGTCCGAGGAGGCACTTTCCTCTATCGGCTGTGCGGTACATGTTTCTCTTGCAACGCTGGTGAGGGACTATGAGCCGATGACAGAGGAAGAGCGCAAATATGCCCGCAATCCGTTGACCCACGTGGATTTTCTCCTGTTCAATCAAATGGATAAGCAGCCCGTGCTGGCGATCGAAGTGGACGGGATTGGCATCCATGAGGCCGGAAGCAAGCAGGCAGAGCGAGATATGAAAAAGAATTCCGTTTTGGAGAAGTGCGCCGTTCCGCTCCTGCGCCTCCGTACAGACGGCGGTGGAGAAAAAGAGAAAATCAGAACTGCGCTAAAGATATGTTAAGGATGCGCCGCTTGCGCCGCAAGGTAAAGAATAAAAAAACAGCCTCTGAAATCACTGATTTCAGAGGCTGTTTGGTCCGAGTAGTGCGACTCGAACGCACGATCTCCACATCCCAAAGGGATGCTGAACACTTTTCCCGCTCGTTTATGGCGCTTTTTGGCACATTTTAATTCATTTTACTTACTCTTTGACGCTCTTATCTCCGCTGTTTCCGGGTGTTCCAGAGCCGTCTGTGGTAATCTATGTGGTCAAAAACGCTTCCCGCCCGGTTTCCGGTGAATGTTCACCAGTGCTGGACGGGAAGCGTTTCTCGTTGCTGTTGGCTGCATTGTAACTCTGGACAGGCGGTTATGCAAGTGGTTTCTGTAAGGGTGGCGGCTCAGAAACTGCGGCGCTATAGACAAAGAATAGCATCACGCATTTACCTTCTGGAGATAGAACTCACTCTCCGCAACTCGCGTCACAAAATCATACTCCAGCCGCGTTGCCTTTGAGGGCGAAATATTGTAGCGCTTAAACACCGAGCGAAAATATGCAAAGAACTCCCTGTCTTCCGCTGTCATCGGGGCAACCCAGCCGTTCTCGGTACCATGGGCTTCGATCTTCTCTAATTCTGCCATACGCTCTTTATCCATGTCAGTTGCCCCTTCGGTGAACTTTTGCCTGCCCCCCAGCGGGAATCGTTTGGGATTACCTGAATTGTAACTCTAATGGTAGGGGTGTGCAAGAGGTTCCTGGGAGGGGAGCAGCGCAAGGTGTGAGATGTCATAGACAAGGAACACCAGTAACAGCCACTACATTCCCTTAATTCGGGCGGCATTTTAAGGGAAAGCGTACCGAAGTAAGGGGAAGTATCTGCGCCCTGCGAGAGAAACGCCGTTGACTTTCGTCGTAATTTTATCATGAATATTTTTCGATTGGCACTCAAAGCGAGGGCTTCCCGCAGGTCGGGCCAGGCATAATCTCCCTTGCTTGATGCGTAGCACGCGCTCTCTGCTCTGTTTCGAGTGCATCAAAAAGGCCCTGCCAAAGATTCGGATTTGGCTCATGCTCTGCGTAGTCTTCGAGGTGCCGCCGAATATCATCGGCAGCCAACGCAAGAAACTTATCGTCCAGAAACCGAATGTGGCGCTTAATATAATCGGAAAATACTGCAGGCATACATGTGTTTCTGCCCATCGCATACCGCATTGCCGACAGCAGGATCAAGCGAAAGTCAGAGTCGCAGATCGGGGCGAGCAGATCCTGAGGGAACAGCAGAAACTCCTTGCCATTATTCATACATATGCGCAGCGGTCGCTGTTCTTCCGTTACCAGATTCAATAGGCTGCTGGTTTGATCCTTCTGCTCATCAATGGTGATTGATTCGTAGTCCCGAAACGGGTTTGCTTCATAAT
Source organism: uncultured Oscillospiraceae bacterium (assembly GCA_934667095.1). Classification (GTDB taxonomy): domain Bacteria; phylum Bacillota; class Clostridia; order Oscillospirales; family Oscillospiraceae; genus Enterenecus. Next base: position 98,328 of record CAKULE010000009.1, read on the forward strand.
TCATCATTTGACCTCCAATCAGTTTGCCCTCGTGATGAGGTGTTGGCATTGTAGCTCTGACTGCCCGGAGGTTCAACCGTTTCTTTTGCGACTCAAAAAGAAATTTAATAGAGTCGGAATTCGTGCGGATTTATCATTTTCTTGCTTTTCCTGCCCAAATGTGCTATCATTATAAACAACGCTGTCAAGTGTTGGAATAGGCCTTGGCAGTATGGCTGCAATAGACCGAATGCTCTGCCAAGCGGCAGAGCATTTTTTGTATATCGGTACGGAGGAGATATTTTATGTCTGTGAGTTATAAAAAACTCTGGAAGCTGCTCATCGATAAGGACATGAAGAAAAAAGACCTGTGTGAAAAGGCGGGTATCAGCCCAGCTTCCGTCACCAAGATGGGACGGAATGGACATATTACCACGGAGATACTCGTGAAGATTTGTGCGGCACTGGATTGTGGTATTGAGGATATTGTGGAGATCGTACCTGACTAAGGACTGACATATTTTCGGGTGTATTAAGTTGCTTTGTTGCAGGAGGGCTAAATGGTTGACAATGTTCTTATCCAATGTGACTATTGTAAGGCTAAAATCCGCATGCGTTTTCAAATGGGGTACTTTGATATTCCCTTTGATTTTCCCTGCCCAGAATGCGGAGTACATATTCACGGATTGAGAAAAATTACAGAAGAGCATTCGCTGAAACTCAATAACGCTGCTGTTGTTGAGTTTGACTTAAATGAGCCTCATTATTATGCGGACTTCTCTGTAGAGCTTCCCCATGCCAAGACAACCAAATTCGAATCCATCGAGAAAATAGTCACCAAAGGATTCAGTCCATTTTTAATGTCTTCGAACCTTTATAAAGAAGATGACTATATACATTTAATTGCGGATATGCAAAGATTCCTCTCGTTTAGAGACTTTTTTCAGTTGAAATTAGCTCCTCTTTATGATTTGTTCTTCAACGGGCGAATTAGTTTGACACCGGAGCATTTTTTGAAAATTTCGCCAAGATTTGAAGTCAAGAATGAGCTTGATGCTATGATGGCTTTGCATCAGTCTACCATTTTAGGAATGAGTGCTATCTTGCACGATAATGCACTCAGTGAATTTGCGGAGATTACCAAAAAAATCACAGAACGCAAAACGCTTTTAAAAGTAAATCGCTTCATTGTTGCGCTGGGGGGACATGAATATTTCAGCTCTGCCTCAAAGCGCTTAATTAGTATTTATTTGCGCTGGATGAAAGATTTTGAAAAATACATTCCCGCTACGATGCTTTCGCTTGGTGGTGTTGCAGATAAACTTAATAGAGATTCCTTTGGAATTGCAACGACCAGTTTTGAGGACATGAAGGCTTTCTATGCTGATAGTTATGAATTGATACTTGATTTTGTAGATGTTGCAATTGGCCTAAATAATATTGCTGTTCGAGGTGACTACAATTTGTTCCCTACAGATAGTGTAAAAGGCAGGAAGAAAAAGCAAGTTGGGACCTTTGAAGAGTATCGAGAACTTATAAAATCGGCAAAACTTGATTTTCTGATGGATAATGAACCGTTTAGTAAAGCGATTATTCTAAATCGAAATGTGCGCAATGCAATTGCACATTTTAACTATGACTTCGATTCAGACAGTCAAAGAATTATATTTAGTGATAAGCACAAAGGCAGAGAAAACGCAGTCGAGTTATATTTGATTGATCTTGCAATTCTTTGTTACGAAAACATATCTGTTCTCACTTATTTGAACGAGCTATTGTATACATTACGAAAAATTGAATATGTAAGTGAAGGCATGTGTATTCATATAAAACGCTCCTAACTCAAAAGGCTGATTTGCCGTTAAAGAGCATTTAGAGAAGTATTTTGGTTTATCTCTTTGATTTCTGTTGAAAATGAAATATTGTTGCTGAAATGCTGACAGCCTTGTGGTATACTATAAATTATAGACCAACGATCCGGCGTCTGCCGGTGCTAACATGAGCTACGGCTCGGTCTATGAAAAATAAGCGAGCTGACCGCATGACGGTCAAAGGAGGGC
>CAKULE010000010.1 GCA_934667095.1 uncultured Oscillospiraceae bacterium
CAGCGGCAGTTCACCGGCAACGCCGCCCACGAGCTGCGCACGCCGCTGGCGCTGATGCAGGCGCAGCTGGAGCTGTTCTCCGCGGAGCATCCCGATGTGCGGCCGGAGACGGCGGAGTTTCTCTCCCTTCTGCGGGAGCAGACGGAGCGGCTGACTCAGATGACCAAGACCCTGCTGGAGATGAGCAATTTGCAGCAGGTGGCGCGGAACGAGCAGATCCAGCTCGCCCCCATGATCGAGGAGATCTTCACAGACCTCGCGCCGCTGGCGGAGAAAAACGGCATCACGCTGGAGGCGGAGGGTGACGCCGCCCTCACCGGCAGCGACGCGCTGATCTACCGGCTGATCTTCAACCTGACGGAGAACGCCGTCAAATACAACCGCCCGGGCGGCTCGGTGCGGGTTTCTGTCACTCAGGAGCTGGAAAAGCTCCTGCTCCGCGTCTCCGACACCGGCTGCGGCATCCCGGAGGAGTATCAGCGGAGCATCTTCCAGCCCTTCTTCCGGGTGGACAAGTCTCGCAGCCGGGAATACGGTGGCGCAGGACTGGGGCTCTCACTGGTATGGGAGATCGCCGACCTCCACGGCGGCTCCGTTTGGGTAGAGAAAAGCTCGGAGAAGGGCACTACCATTGCGGTAGAGCTGCCGGCAGGGACAGAAAACGATTCCCCCGGCGCGGATATCCCATAATAGTCCTCGGCGGTTTCATGATGATCGTTTTTCAACCTCCACAACATTACCGCAGCAACTCTCGATCAGCTCCCTGTCATGGGTGATCACGAGAATGGTTCTGCCGTTCCGCGCTTCGCTTTTCAGCCTTTTCCGCGATCAGGCGCATATTCTGCCCATCAAGGCCGCTGGTAGGCTCATCAAGAATCAGTATCCTGCGTCCAGAAAAGATGGCGCAGGCAATGGCAAGGCGCTACTTCTGCCCGCCGGACAGGGCGGACGGGTGCGCATCCCTGTATCCGTAAGCTCAAAGAAGTCCTCATCCACGGAATCGGCGCAGCCGCGGAATATCTCGGTCAGCTGCTCCGGGCTGAAAAGCTGCTCCTTTTGGATAAGCCCGGAGCGTGTGGCGAAGTCCCGCTTGGCGGCATCGTAGTTCTCCATGAAATAGTGCCCGTGTACCACGCCCGTGCGGTCATAGTCCCAATCCCATGTGACGAATTGAACGCCGTGTTTGCTCGGAGTACCTGCCAGCACCGTGCCGCCAAAGTCAGCGAGGATACGGTAGTCGCCATCCAGTCCGCTGGCTTTGAGCTGCGGAGCGGCTTCCATAGCGGCCATATACTCCAGCGTCTTCGCGGCGATGTCCTCGACGCAAAACAGGGCATCCTCTGCCTGGGGCGTGTCCACATCCTCCCGCCGATAGAACACACTGCCCTTGCCGGTGATGTGGCAGAGGGGTGCGCCGTTCCAAAGGACAGGCAACTGCGCTCCCTCCAACGGCAGGGTTCCAAATCCTGCACGGTGCAGGGGAATACGGACTTCTTCGAGGTAGCGAAGCTGACGGCTTGTGTTTTGGGTGTCCATGTGAGCGATCCTCCTGTTGTAAAAAAATAAGGTCGGAGAGGTCTTCTCCGGTCTGCCGTTTCAGACGCTGCAGCCAGCGCCCTTTTTGAAATGAAAAAGGGCGCCGCTTTCTTGGCCGGTCAAGACCAACAAAACGACGCCCGAAAATTTGTAATACTTTTTTCTGAAAAAATGCCGCTTTCTGCGGGGAAATTTTTCTTTCAAAAAGGGCACTGTCTCCGAAAATCCACCCGAAATTTAAGAAACACTGGTTCAAATCTGGATAGGAACTCCGAAAACCCCATTTACATCTATGAGATCGTCAACGAAATCCGATCCGAAAAAAGCCCGGAAACGGTTGATGCGCCTGGCTTACACCAGACGCATCTATACCGTTTTGCTTTTATGTCATGCTATACCACTGTAGATTTTTGAACCCCCGGCTCAAAAATGTCATGTGCAAATTGGAATTCTTCGTTCTTTTTTAACTTTTCTCAAACTTTTTTGATGGGTGCTTTCAAGAACTGCCAATTGGTCGCATGAAAAACCGTTATGCGAAACACTCATTTTTTCTCTGGCATCTCGCTCATATCCGCGGCTGCCCCTTCCAAAAGGTCAGTCACGACCTGATTAAGTTGCGCGGCGTTCTTTGAGGAGATGACCGGCGTATTGGACTGTGACTCAATGTCTTTCCTTGTTCTCCCGGCAACCTGTCCGCCAGCTTTAGCAACTTCCAGATTCTCTTGGAAGGTCGTGGGCTTTCGATCCTTTGAAAACTGTGTGGTGGTGGCTTCCGCCAGCATATTCAGCACCAACTCCAGCGTGGTCATGTTATCACGAAGGTTTTCCTTTTTCAAGCCCTTCAGATTTTTGTACTGCCGGGTGGACATCCCCGACCATGCGCGGGAGATCTCATCGGTGAGGATGGCGTACTCCACGCCCTTCTGCACACCGCGGGCATCCCATTCGTCTGTCAGTTCCTTACGGACCTGAATGGCTTGCAGCCGCTGGTTGATCCACTCGCGGGTATAGCCCTTCTTGAGATAGGTTTCCAACGCCCGCTCGATGGTCAACTCCGGGTCTATGGTTTCCTCAATGCGCTCCCGACCAACCTGCGCCAGCCATTGCCGGAATGGTTCGGCCTTTGGTGAGGGAATGGACTGGATGATACGGAGAAGCTGCTCTGTGTCAGCCACATCAGTCATGCGTTTTCGTCCATCCGAGGCGGTCATTTTCAACTGCTTACAATTTGTAAGCAGTTGGCCTGCGCCCTCATTATTCAGCCGCTTCTTTAATACTGCCCAATATGTACTGGCATGACGGGCATCTGGCTGATCTGTCAAAACCGCAACAACATCGACAACTGAAAAGTACCATTCTTCCTTTTCCTCGTCCCACGCCGTGCGGATACGCTTGTCCTCAAATAATTGAATCTTGTCGTTCTGGCTCACTTGTTTTCACCTCAATCTCATCGACTTATATGTTTACGGGGGGACATTCTCGGTATAACATAGCCAGGGGACATCAACTCCAATTTTTTATTAATTCTGCTCGAAGATGTTCCAGATTGTATTCCATGATTCCAGCATCAGTTTCTGGGGTGCCTTAATTGAAAATCGTGATGCAACTTCAAATTCTTCAACAGGATCTGAAACTTTTGCAGGCGCACAGTAATAGTGGATTTCCCGGATGGATGGATTTTGGGCAATCGCTCTGTTAATATGCTGATCGTTTTCCCCGCTATATCCAAAAATATCAATGCGTCCAGCATTTGCATTTTGGAGTTGAGATAAGTAAATCTGAAAAATTGTCATAGGGGATTCAAGTGGGAATTGAATTGGAAATGTAAATCCTCCGCCAAGCTTCATTTCTTCTTCCTTTTCTTCTCCGCTAATTCCCCAAATCAAACAGGCATCATCTGGGCCTAATAGAGTGTCAGAGCGCTTCTGTCTATCTTGTTTTTTGTAAAAGAAGCCTCCATGTAGATGCTTTATTTCATCTGTTTGAAGGACATCATCTAAAACGCAATCATAATTTGTTGTGAAAATCATTTTGTAATCAGACAGCCATCTCTTTAATTGCTCTACTTTTGCTTTGCCTAACGTGTCTTTTCCCCACTTACCATTATTATAACAAATTCTACTTGCTGCCCGCTTTAATTCGGCTTGATCTTCTTTCGTGAAATCCCCTCTTTGACAAAAAAGCTCAATTATTTTTAAGAGGCTCTCCACATTGGATATTTCATCATTTTGTGTTTCATATATAAGTCCATATGTTTGGAAGAGGATGGTGGAAACTGTCTGAGCATCATTAAAGCCAAGTTTTCGAAGCTGGTCCTCAATATGCGAAAGTAGTGTTGGATTATATGGTCTATCTGTGATTGGTCCGCCGTACCCTTCTTCGCCGCAAAAACCATCGCCGGAATATCCCCACGATACAGCACTATATTGAACGCTGTCTACTTTATTGCGGAAAGGCGCAAACAATTTATCCGCCTTATCAAAGAGGCGCGGAATTTCCTCTTTGATTTTCTTCATCATAGCTTTGTGTTGATATTCAGGAATAAGGTTAGCTGTTAATCCGTTCCCCACGATCAGAATTTTTTCCATAGTTTCATCACCCCACCTTACCAACACAAGGTTCATTCATCTCAATTTCGTTCTATCCAGCGACAGCTTCAGCAACTGCATCTTAAATTCCGGGGCGATCCATGAGGCAAACTCGCAGGCGATCATCGGATGAGCAAACGTTCCTCCGTTTTTCCCCTGCTTGGAAACGATGCCGATTGCCTTTGTCTGGTCGATCCATAGCTTTGGCGTCAACGTAAATGAGGCAGTTTTCTTTCTCTTTAAAAGTTCTGCATAACCAGTCTCACTATAATTCGGATTATTCTCCTGCTCCCACAGATTCAAAAATGCTAAAGTATTTCCGCTCCTCAGCCAACTCTGTATCACATATCCCGGAGCATCCTCGCTGTGAGCTCGGGCGACCTCAGTCAGAGAAATGTAACCTTCCTCCTGCTTTTTCCCCTGTGATTCCAGGCCTTTCCTCCGTTTTGCTCGTTCCAACACCTCTTGCTTACTTCTTCCATAACCGGCAAGATTCGAGAGCATATATTCGGCAATATCGTTTTCCCGCGCGATTCGCAATATAACTCGATCCCGTTCCTCGCAGGTAATGTTGCCCTCAGCTACAAGGTGTTCCAGCATAAGTCCAATTCCGTACATATCCACCAGATTCAATTTCTTTGCCACACACATCACCTCTCAAGGTCATTGTAGCATAACTTTCAGTGTTGTAAAAGACAAATTAAATCTGAACCATAGCAGGGGAAACATAACGTATGTCTTTCCTCGGTGAACCCTCCTTGTCGTAGTCAATATTACAGCGGGCAGCCTTCTCAAATTGGACATCCAGAAATTTCTCCAGGCCGACAATAGCCACATATTTGCCGTTTGAAAGAAGGTGATCTACCGCAGCGCGGGTCCATTTCGTCTTTCCGGTCGGAGAAGATATTTGTTTTGAGTAAAGCATATCCACCACTTTTCCCAAACTTGCTCCTGCCATATAGAACTCGAAAATCATGGATACGATATTTGCTTCATACTCGTTGACTCTAAGTGTCCCTCCGCTGATCAACACAAAACCATATGGTATTCTCATGTTTTATTCCTCCTAAAAACAAAACTTCCCATGTGTTACCTCGTTCAAGAGATAAAACATAGGAATACAGATTATTTCATTTTCTCTTTTGCCGTTATTCTGCATAGTTTTCGGGCCGAGTTTATGCGATTTACATGCTAAAAAAGCAAAAGCTGTGTATAACTTACGTTATACACAGCTTTTGTCTAATTTGGCAGCGGATGAAGGATTCGAACCCTCACAAACAGAGTCAGAGTCTGGTGTGCTACCATTACACTAATCCGCTATCTGATTTACTTGCAGCTCATCAGAGCCTTTGTTATTATATGCAGAACCGCGCCGAATGTCAAGCCCTTTTTTCGCTTCTCCGAAAAAAATAGGGAGCCGCCCCACGGGGCGGCTCCCCTGCTGCCGGTTACTCGTAGAAGGCGTGGGCACCGATGGTGGTCACGTAGCTGCGCTTGCGGGCGGCGTAGGTGTTCATGCCCTTGGCGTTGAAGAACAGCGCGCTGGGCAGGACCTCCACCCCCTCCAGGATCAGCTTGGCGGCGACCACGCTCTCCGCGTTGGGAGTGCGGTAGATGGAGCCGCTTCTGGCCGGGCTGAACTGGTTCTTCTGGAAGATCACGGCCTTGATGGTATTGGGGAACGCGGAGGACCGCACACGGTTCATTACCACGTTGCCCACGGCGATCTTGCCCTCCAGCGTCTGGTTGCCGCTCTCGGCATAGATGATGTGGGACAGCCAGTAGAGAGACTCGCTGTCATAGATCCAGCCGGCGCTGAGCAGGAAGGCCTGCGCCCCTGCCACATGGGTCAGCTGCACATGGCCGTCATAGCTCACCTTCAGGTTGAGCAGGTAGGCCAGCGTGCGGATGGGCAGGGCCACCTGATCGTTCACCAGCCGCACGGTCTTGGGCACGTAGAGACAGCGGCCGTTGGCCTCCACATACTGCTTGCCCGCCGTGGCCGCGACGGTCAGGGTGTTCTCCGTCACCTCCACGGCGGCGGTGCCGGTCTCTTCGTCCAGCTCTTCCACGGTCTCGGTGCGGATAACGGCCTCCCCGGTGAGGATGCCGCGGCTCTCGGTCACCGCGGACTCGTCGCACAGGGCGGCCAGAAAGGACTCCACCGTCACATAGTAATTACCATCGTAGCTGTCATATACGAAGGTGGAGATCGGCTCGCCGTCCAGATAGAAGGGAGTCTCGGACTCCGTCTCCTCCGTCTGGACCTCGGCCTGCTCCGCATCGGGGAGCGGCTCCGTGTCCGCCGCATCAGCGGCAAAAGCGGGCAGCGCGGTCCCGAGCAGCAGCAGAGCGGCCAACAGCAGGCCAGTTACTCTTAACTTCATCAAATCGCTCCTTGCAGTATTGCTACAATTTGTTTTCAAATTGTAACCGTATTGTAACCTATTTTGTTACGGTTTGCAAGAGCTTTCGGTCGTCATTTTCTCTAAAATAATCAGTTCTTTCCCGAAATTCTCCACGCAGCAGACAAAAATTGCCCAAAATCACCGATAAAACCAGTGACAGCCGATGGTGGTGACGTAGGTCCGGTGCTCCATGGTCCAGTGATTTGAGGTCAGCTCCGGGGCGATGAAATAGAGGCTGTCCCCCGCCGCGCGGGCCCCATCCAGCACCAGTCTGGCCGCCAGAAGGCTCTCCTCCGTGGGTTCGTCATACACCGTGCCGTTGGCCACCGGGGTGAACTGCACGCCCCACTTCCGGTCAAAGATCACGCCGTAGATGCTGTCCGGGAACTCCCCGCTGGCCACCCGGTTGAGTACCACCGTGCCCACCGCCAGCTTGCCCAGCAGGGGCTCTCCCCTGCTCTCGGCGGAGATGATGCGGGCCATCCAGTAGAGGTCCTCATCGGTGTAGGTCCGGGGAGCCGGCTGGCCGCTGCCGGCGCGGACGGCGACGCCGGCCTCCCGACTCCAGTCCACCAAAGCCCCCAGCGCCCGGGCCAGCACCCGCACGGGCACCAGCACGGAGCTGCCGGTGAAGGCCACGCCGTCCTTGATGTAAAAGGCCCGGTCGTTGACGGTGAGCCACTGCTCCCCCGGACAGGCCCGGATGGTGAGGCCGTCGGCCTCCACCCACGCCGCGCCGTCCCGCCAGAAGACGTCCGCGTCCGGCCGGAGGGCCTGGGCCACCGTCCGCAGGGAGACGTAGGTGGTGCTGTTGATGTACCGGGCCCTGGCTGCCGTCCAGAGGTCCTGCCCGTCCACAGTCAGGCGGTCTGCCGCAGAGGCGGGCAGCATCAGGGCCGTCAGGGCCCCCGCCAGCAGAAGGCCCAGCAGGGCCCGCCGCAATGTTTTCATACCAATCACTCCTTACAGGTTTTCCAAGGATATTGTAACCATTTTGTAACCTTTATGGCAAGGAGTAAATGCTGGGAATCTGGGCGGACGGGAAAGTCCCCCACGGCGCACGCCGCGGGGGACTCTTTTTTGGGGGGAGATCGCTCAGTTGGTGATGCCGAGGCTCCCGTTAGCGCCCAAGGATTCGTCCGCGCTTTCAGACCACGGCGGGCTCTGCGCCGGGCCGCCGCCACATGGTGCGGTACTTGCCGAAATAATAGATGCTCAGCACCTCGCCGGCGGCAAGGGAGAGCCACACACCGTCCATCCCGAAGAGGCGGGGCAGGAACAGCACCGGCACCACCATGAAGACGATGGTACGGCAGAAGGACAGGATGGCGGAGGTCTTGCCGTTGTTCAGCGCGGTGAACCAGCCGGAGGCGAAGATGTCGTACGCCATCATGATAAAGCTGACCGCCGCGATGCGGAAGCCCCGCAGGGCGACGGCGGCCACGTGATAGAAGTATACCGGCGAGGCCAGCACGATCACATCCGCCGCCTTCAGGGCCGCCAGCATCTCCGCCATGTCGTCCTTCCGGACGCAGTCGTGACTGTCCGCGCAGGCGGAACAGGCAAGGCAGGGCGCGCTCCGCTTCTCCCAGACGGAGCTTCTCCACCGCGTGGCCGCGCTCCGCCGCACCCTTCAGAAATTCATCGCACAGGACCTCGGAATTGCCGCCCCTGCGGGGGCCGGCGCTGATGGCAAGCACTCATAAGAAATTCCTCCATAAATCAGTTGGTATCATGACAGCATGGTGCGCAGGGTCTGTCAAAACAGCTTGAAAAAATCCCGGCAAGGTGCTAAAATAGGGTCAGAAGATCGTTCAGGCCGCGGGGCGGCCTTTTTCCCGTCCTAATGGTTAGATAAATCTAACTGCCGGAATATGCCCCAGCTTCCGGTGGGTACGCGGCCAGAGAAAGGAGAAGCAAGTGGAAGCATTTTATGGGATCCTGATCCCGTTTCTGGGCACGTCGCTGGGCGCGGCGTGCGTGTTCTGCATGAAAAAATCCCTGAACGACAGGGTGCAGCGGGCTCTGACCGGGTTTGCCGCCGGGGTGATGATCGCCGCCTCCATCTGGAGCCTGCTCATCCCCGCCATCGAGCAGTCAGCCCAGATGGGCGGGCTGTCCTTCCTCCCCGCCTTTGTCGGGTTCTGGGTGGGGGTGCTGTTCCTGCTGGTGCTGGACCACGTCGTCCCCCACCTGCACGCCAACAGCCAGCAGGCCGAGGGCCCCAAAAGCCAACTGCGCCGCACCACCATGATGGTGCTGGCCGTCACCCTCCACAACATTCCGGAGGGCATGGCCGTGGGCGTGGTATACGCCGGATTTCTGTCCGGAAGCACCCAGATCTCCGCCGCAGGGGCGCTGGCCCTGTCCCTCGGCATCGCCATACAGAACTTCCCGGAAGGGGCCATCATCTCCATGCCCCTGCGGGCCGAGGGCATGGAAAAGGGCCGGGCCTTCCTCGGCGGAGTGCTCTCCGGCGTGGTGGAGCCCATCGGTGCGGTGCTGACCATCCTCGCCGCCCGGCATGTGGTGCCGGCGCTGCCCTATCTGCTGAGCTTCGCCGCCGGGGCCATGCTCTACGTGGTGGTGGAGGAGCTCATCCCCGAGATGTCTCAGGGAGAGCACTCCAACATTGGCACGGTGTTCTTCGCCGTGGGCTTCAGCCTCATGATGGTGCTGGACGTGGCGCTGGGGTGAACCGCAGAGGACCTCCCGCACAGGGCCGACGGCCCCGCGGGAGGTTTTTCCTGCTCAGGCCAGCGGCTTGCCGCTGAACACCGGGAAGATATTGAACTCGCCGTAGCTGCTGATGCGCTCCATGTGCTTGAGGGCCTCCATATCCGCGTCGGAGATGACGAAGTCCACGGCGGCATCGCTGGCCATGTGGGCGGGGTCGGCAGTCTTGGGCAGGGCCACAGTGCCCAACTGGAGCACGTAGCGGATGCACAGCTGGGCGGCGGACACACCGTACTTCTCCGCCAGCGCGGCAATGGCCGGGTTCTTCAGCGCCTCGCCGTGGGCAATGGGCGAATACGCCTCCACCTGAATGTTTCTGGCCCTGCAGTAGTCCAGCAGGCCGAGATCGGTATTGCTGATATGCAGCAGGATCTGGTTCATCAGAAAAAACGCCGCTCAAAAGGGCGCTGGCCAAACGCATCTGCCCAAAAAGGGAAAACGCCCGGTTCGAATCGGGGCAGACGCTCTGAAACAGCGTTTTGCATCTATGGTTTGAAAGAAGAAATCCTGGCCTGAAAAAGCCCGGAAACGGTTGATGCGCCTGGCTTTTCGCCAGGCGCATCAACCGTTTCGTTAATATGAGTATAGGCTCCTTAAAAGATATTCTTATACTGCACTGAATTTTTTGCTTGCCAGCTTTACAGTTCCTCTTTTTCTATCATCACTTAACCCCCAAACGACAATGAAGCTCATAGAGCGCCGTGCGGTTTGAATCCCATTTCAGCTTCTTGGTTGCTTCATCATAAGTCAGCCAAACACACTCCGTATGTTCGGGGGACAATTTTATATCTTCTTTGCACTCAAAACCGAACGTGTATTCGGGAATTACATAAGTATCCTTGTCCCAATGCCGGCGATGTTTTTCGGATATCACTGTAGCAGGAATATAAGATAGACTTTTCAGTTCCATCCACTTACCTGACTGCACTCCGCCTTCTTCCAAGGCTTCTCTTTTTGCGGATTGCAAAGGCGTTTCATTATCTTCGCCGCCTCCGGCTATAAATTGCCATTGATCGAAATCGGCACGATGAAAAACACAATAGAAAGGAGCGCCGTCAATCATTCGATAGGGTATGGCAAGTATTTGAAATGCTGCTCTCATTTTTCACCTCATAAATCCGGCTCTTCATATATTATTTTATATTCTGTTCAAAGTCAACTTCATCGGTCCGATTCCGGAAGGAAGGTCAAAATCGGCGAAAAATATCTTTTTATTTCACTTTTCTGATTTTTGAGAAAAGCACCCGCAAGGCCTCCCGGAATTTCGCCTTCGGCGAATATCCGCTCGCCCTGCGCCTGACAAGCAAGCTTGTCGATCTTCGGGCGGCGATGCGGACCGGATCCCATGCGCCGCGCGCTTTGTACGCTATGCACGGGGCGCACTCTGATGAATGGGAAGAATCTCCAAAGAAAAAAGCACCCGCAAGGGGTGCTTTTCTCTTTGGAGGCGCCACCCGGAATCGGACCGGGGATCAGGATTTTGCAGACCCTTGCCTTACCGCTTGGCTATGGCGCCGAATTTGAAATTTTGTTTCAGGCAGGAACGCGTGGACGTTCCTGCCTGAAATGGAGCGAGTGACGAGGCTCGAACTCGCTACCTCCACCTTGGCAAGGTGGCGCTCTACCAGATGAGCTACACTCGCAAATGGTGCCTCCGGCCGGAATCGAACCAGCGACACGCGGATTTTCAGTCCGCTGCTCTACCAACTGAGCTACAGAGGCATATAAAACGACCGAAAAGAAAATGGCGACGCGGAAGGGACTTGAACCCTCGACCTCCGGCGTGACAGGCCGGCGTTCTAACCAACTGAACTACCGCGCCACATAAATGGTGGTGGGAACAACAGGGCTCGAACCTGTGACCCCTTGCTTGTAAGGCAAGTGCTCTCCCAGCTGAGCTATGCTCCCAAGTGCCTGCCGTTCGTCAGACGGCGAAGGTCATTATAACCAAACGGCAGGCACTTGTCAAGGGATTTTCGAAACTTTGCTGATTTATTTTCCGGAAGCCTCTGCCAGCAGGGCTTCCAGCTCCTCCCGGGAGAAGTGGTAGACCTTGTCGCAGAACTGGCAGGTGAGCTCCGCCTGCCCCTGTTCCTCAATGAGGGCGGTCAGCTCGTCCCGACCCATGCTGATAAGGGCGCGGCTCACCCGCTCCCGGGAGCAGGCGCAGCGGTACTCCACCGGCACGGTCTCCAGTACGTCCAGCTCGAACTCGCTGAGGACCTGCCGCAGCAGCTCCAGCGCGGAGACCCCCTCGTCCAGCTTGGCGCTGACCGCGCCCACCCGGGCGATGCCCCGCTCAATGGCGGAGATGACGCCGTCGTCCGCGCCGGGCAGCAGCTGGATCAGGTAGCCGCCGGCGGCCTGCACCGTCTGCTCCGGTGCGATGAGCACCCCCAGCGCGCAGGCGGTGGGGATCTGCTCGCTCTCCACAAAGTAGGCGGCTACATCCTCGGCGATCTCGCCGCCCACCAGCTGGACGGAGCCCACATAGGGCTCCTTCAGGCCGATGTCCTTCACCACGGTGAGCTCCCCGTCCGCACCCACGGCGGCCCCCACGTCCAGCTTGGCGTGGGCCTTGCGGGGCACGTCCACGGCGGGGTTATCCACATAGCCGCGGACGTTGCCGTGACTGTCGGAGACGGCCAGCAGGGTGCCCAGCGGGCCGCCGCCCCGGACCCGCAGGGTCACGGAGCCGTCCTCTTCCTTCAGCTGCTCGCCCATCATGGAGGCGGCCATCAGCAGCCGACCGAGGGCGGCGGTGGCCACGGGCCACGTGTCGTGAATGGCACGGGCCCGCTCGACAAGGGCAGTGCCTGTAATGGCCATCGCCTTCACAGGGGCGTTCCTGGCCAGAACTCTTACGATCTCATCCATTGGGATTCATTCCTTTCGCTGTGCGGTAAAAAACACCCGCTGTTCCTCCGGCCGGGGGGCGCTCATGCGCAGCTCCCCGTACTGCCGGATGTGTCCGAAGCCCACCTCCGCCAGCCACTGGGCCAGCTCATCCATGGTGTAGGCGTACTCCTCGTGATATTCGCCGCCCCGGAGCCAGCTGCCGTCCTCCTGAAGGGCAAACAGGTCGACGCCGTAGCCGCAGATGCGGCGCTTGGGGTGATACTCCCCCCGCCAGACGCAGTAGAGCTCGTCGTTCTCATCCAGATAGACCTGGCCGTCGGCCCCCTCCAGCGCCAGAGGGGTCTTGACGTCGAAGAGAAAGAGGCCGCCGGGCTTCAGTGCGTCATGGACGCGCTTGAACGTGCGCCGGACGGCGGCGGGACGGGTGACGTAGTTCAGGCTGTCCAGACAGCAGAGCACCGCGTCCGCCGGCTGCGGCAGGGCCAGCTTCGACATGTCCTGACAGACCAGCGTCACATCCAGCCCGGCGCACTTGTCCGCCGCGGCGGTGAGCATCTCCGGCGAGAGGTCCACGGCGGTGATGGAGTAGCCCTTTTTCGCCAGAATGGCCGCCAGGGAGCCGGTGCCGCAGCCCAGCTCTGCCACGGTATGCACCGGCAGCTTCTGCCGGGTGAAGTGGCGGACGATGTAGTCCGCCCATTTGCGGTAGGGCACGTCGGTGGTGAGCTGGTCGTAGTATTCCGCCAGAAGGGTATAGGAGTCCATCATCTTTCGAGGCGGGGCAGGATGCACTTGTAGCCGTCCGCGCCGTACTGCAGGGCCCGGTTGACCCGGCTGATGGTAGCGCTGGAGGCGCCGGTGCGCTCCAGAATATCACTGTAAATGAGGCCCTGATCCAGCAGCTGGGCCACCTCCAGCCGCTGGCCCATGGCCTTCAGCTCGGTGACGGTACACAGGTCCTGAAAAAAGGCGCGGCACTCTTCGGGCGTCTCCAGCGAGAGGATCGCCTGATAGAGCAGTTCCGTGTTGTCGGTGGTGTTCATATGGTTCCCTCCGTATCTATCGATTACGGTAGTATAGTAGCATTTTACCGTTGAAAAGTAAAGCGATCCCGGCAAAAATCCCGGAAACCTCTTGCGCAAATCCATCTGCGGACTTATAATGGTACTGTCCGCCGTGAAGGGCGGCAGTCTGAACGCATCGGAAAAGGCAAATCCGCACTGCGGTTGCGAATCCCGGCGCGCGGAGGTACGAATTATGGTAAAAGCGATCGTAGGCGCCAACTGGGGCGACGAGGGCAAGGGCAAGATCACTGATCTGCTGGCGGAGACCAGCGACGTGGTCATCCGCTTTCAGGGCGGCGCCAACGCCGGCCACACCATCATCAACAACTATGGCCGGTTCTCCCTGCACACTCTCCCCTCCGGCAGCTTCTATCCCCATGTGACCAACATCATCGGCAACGGCATGGCCGTGGACATCTTCAAGCTCACAAAGGAGCTGGAGAGCGTCACCAGCCAGGGCGTGCCCGCCCCCAAGCTCATCATCTCCGAGCGGGCCCAACTGCTGATGCCCTACCACGTGCTGCAGGATACCTACGAGGAGGAGCGGCTGGGCGGCAAGGCCTTCGGCTCCACCAAGAGCGGCATCGCCCCCTTCTATTCCGACAAGTACGCCAAGACCGGCATCCAGGTCTGCGACCTGTTTGACGAGACCCGCCTGCGCCAGCGGCTGGAGCAGGCCGTGGAGCGCAAGAACATTCTCTTCGAGCACATGTACCACAAGCCCACCCTGAGCGTGGATGAGCTGTACGCCCAGCTGCTGGAGCAGCGGGAGCTCATCCGCCCCTATGTGGGAGATGCCGTGACCTTCGTCCACGAGGCGCTGGCCGCGGGCAAGACCATCCTGCTGGAGGGCCAGCTGGGCTCCATGAAGGACCCCGATCTGGGCATCTTCCCCATGACCACCTCCTCCCACACGCTGGCCGGCTTCGGCTGCGTGGGCGCGGCGGTGCCCCCCACCGCCATCAAGGACGTGATCTGCGTCACCAAGGCGTATTCCTCCTGCGTGGGCTCCAAGACCGAGCCCTTTGTCAGCGAGCTGCTGGGCGAGGAGGGCGACGAGCTCCGCCGCCGGGGCGGCGACAAGGGCGAGTTCGGTGCCACTACCGGCCGGCCTCGCCGCGTAGGCTGGTTCGACGCCGTGGCTACCCGCTACGGCTGCATGGTGCAGGGCGCCACTGAGGTGGCCCTGACCTGCCTCGACGTGCTGGGCTATCTGGATGAGATCAAGGTCTGCACCGGGTATGAGATCGACGGCGTGGTCACCGACAAGTTCCCCACCACCCCCGCGCTGGAGCGGGCCAAGCCGGTGTTCACCACCCTCCCTGGCTGGAAGACCAACGTCCGGGGCGCCACCGACTACAACGCCCTGCCGGAGAATGCCCGCGCCTACGTAGAGTTCCTGGAGAAGCAGATCGGCGTGCATATCTCCATCGTCTCCACCGGCCCCGAGCGCCACGAGAACATCTTCCGCTGAACCATCGCACACAAGCCCCCGGAGCGGTCCTGCCGCTCCGGGGGCTTATTCCGTCCGCACCCTTTCCCCCCTCCCCCATACAATGGGAGTGAAGGAAAAACTTTTTCCTCATCCCATCATCTATCGGGAGGTACAAATTATGGCTGAGATCACCGAAGCCGGCCCCGTGTGCGACGCCACCGGGATCCGCGAGGCCGTCTGCATCCACACACGAAAGATCTTCGACAGCTGCCGGGATAAGGACTGCGCAGAGGACCTGCGCTTTTACCCCACGGTCAGCAGTCAGGCCGTCATCGACCGGGCCATCAGCCTGAAGGCGGGCCGGGCAGAGCTGCTCTATGCGTACATCGACGTGGAGCCCGTGGGCTTCAACCGGGGGTTCTTCACAGTGGATGTCCGCTACTTCTACCGGGTGACGGCGGACGCCTTTCTGGGCGCCGCCCGGCCCGTGACCGTCACCGGTCTGGCGGTCTTTGACAAGCGGGCCATTCTCTTCGGCAGCGAGGGCTCCGCCCGGGTGTTTACCTCGGAGGACGCCGCGGATGTGCCCAGCATCCCGCTGCCCGCAGCCAACCTGCCCACAGCGGTGGTGGAGGCGGTGGACCCGCTGATCCTCGGCATCCGGCTGGTGGACGCGGCGGAGACCATCCCCGGCGGGGAGAGCGGCGGCGACATCCCCGCGGGCATCGCCGGAGCCTTCCCCGAGGCTCTCAATATGTCCGGCGAGGGCCGGCGGGTGTACGTCACGCTGGGGCAGTTCTCCATCATCCGGCTGGAGCGGGACAGTCAGCTGCTCATCCCCGCCTACGACTACTGCGTGCCCCAGAAGGAGTGCCCCGGCGGCGGGGACGAGGACCCCTGCGCCGTGTTCCGCCGGGTGCAGTTCCCGCTGGAAGAGTTCTTCCCGCCCAACACCATCTGCCAGTCCGACGACTATCAGGAGACCAAAAACTGCTGCGTGTGCAGCTAAGACGCCAAGCGGAGTGCCGCCGCGGGAGACCGCGGCGGCACTAAAATTTGCGCAACGCTATTCTCTTTTCCTGCAAGCTGTGGTATAATTCTGGAATCACACGAAAGAAACGGAGGTGCGCCCCGTGGCGCTTACCCCTTTTGTCAGCCTCGGTACCATCATCGACCGCTTTGATCTGGAGGTCCTGTACGCACCGGAGGGCTACCGGGAGCGGAAGATCACCATTGAGGACGTGAACCGTCCGGGCCTTCAGCTTGCCGGCTTCTTTGACTATTTCGACGCCGACCGGATGCAGGTCATCGGACTGGTGGAGACCTCCTACCTCCAGCGGCTGACCCGGGGAGAGCGGATGGTCAGCTTCGGCGACCTGTTCTCCTACGATGTGCCCGCCCTCATCTACGCCCGGGGGCTGGAGCCCTTCCCCGAGTGCCTGGAGATGGCCAAAAAGCACGGCCGGGTGGTGCTGCGCACCAAGGAGAAGACCGCCAACATCATCAGCACCCTCATCGCCTACCTGCGGCTGGCCCTCTCCCCCACCATCACCCGCCACGGCGTGCTGGTGGAGGTCTACGGCGAGGGCGTGCTCCTCATGGGGGAGTCCGGCGTGGGCAAGAGCGAGACGGCCATCGAGCTGATCAAGCGGGGCCACCGGCTCATTGCCGACGACGCCGTGGAGATCCGCCGGGGCCCCAGCAACGACCTGATCGGTACCGCACCGGAGCTCATCCGCTACTACATGGAGCTGCGGGGCATCGGCGTGGTGGACGTGCGGCGGCTGTTCGGTATGTCCGCCGTCAAGAACGAGTCCGCCATCGATCTGCTCATCAACCTTGAAATGTGGCAGGACGGGGCGGCCTACGACCGGCTGGGGGCGGAGGAATCCTTCACGGAGCTGCTGGACGTGCCCGTGCCCACCATGACCATCCCGGTAAAGCCGGGGCGGAATCTGGCGGTCATCATCGAGGTGGCGGCCATGAACCACAGAAACAAGGAGATGGGCCACAATTCGGCCCTGGAGTTTTCCCGGGAAGTGGACGCCATGATCGAGCGCAAGCTGGCCCGGGGCGAGACCTGAGCAAAGGAGACAAAGTGCTATGTGTGGAATCGTAGGATATGTGGGCAAGGAGCAGGCCGCGCCCATTCTGCTGGACGGCCTGTCCAAGCTGGAGTACCGGGGCTATGACTCGGCGGGCGTGGCGGTCTACGGCCCGCAGGGGCTGAAGGTGGCCAAGGCCAAGGGCCGGCTGCAGGTGCTGTCCGACATGATCCAGGGCGGGCAGGCCATCAGCGGCACGGTGGGCATCGGCCACACCCGCTGGGCCACCCATGGCGCCCCCAGCGACGTGAACTCCCACCCACAGGTGAGCCGCAACGGCAAGATCGCCGTGGTCCACAACGGCATCATTGAGAACTATGCCGCCCTGAAGGCATTTCTGGAGGCGCAGGGGGTGCCCTTCGTGTCCGAGACCGACACGGAGGTGGTGGCCCAGCTGATCGAGTACTTCTATCAGGGCGATCTGCTGGAGGCGGTGGGCCACGTACTGCACCGCATCGAAGGAGCCTACGCCCTCGGCATCATCTGCGCCGACGAGCCGGACAGGATCGTGGCCGCCCGGAAGGACGCTCCCCTGCTGCTGGGCTACGGCGAAGGGTGCAGCTTCCTCGCCAGCGATGTCACCGCGCTGGTGAAATACACCCGGGACGTGAGCTACATGGAGGACGGCGAGGTGGCCGTCCTCACCGCCGGGGGCATCCAGTGCTACGACAGTCTCCTGCGGCCCATCGAGAAGGAGATCTCCCACGTGGACTGGGAGATCGACGCCGCCGAAAAGGGCGGCTATGAACACTTCATGTTCAAGGAGATCATGGAGCAGCCCGAGGCCCTGCGCCGGGCCATCTTCCCCCGCATCCGGGACGGCGAGGTCTGGTTCGAGGATTTCGGCCTCAGCGATGACTATATCCGCTCCATCGGCAAGATCTACATCGTTGCCTGCGGCTCCTCCTACCACGTGGGCATGGTCAGCAAGTACAATCTGGAGCGGATGCTCCGCATCCCCGTGGAGGTGGCACTGGCCTCCGAGTTCCGCTACATGGACCCTATCGTCCACGAGGACACGCTGGTCATCGTCATCAGCCAGTCCGGCGAGACGCTGGACACCATGATGGCCCTGCGGGAGGCCAAACGCCTTGGCGCCAAGGTGCTGGGCGTGGTAAATGTGGTGGGCTCCTCCATCGCCCGGGAGTCCGACGAGGTGCTGTACACGTGGGCCGGGCCGGAGATCGCCGTGGCCACCACCAAGGCCTACTCCACCCAGCTGGCGGTGCTGGACCTGCTGGCCCTCTACTTCGGCAAGCGGCTGGGCACGGTGAGCGGCGAGGAGTACTCCGCTGTTCTCAGCGAGATGCTCCTGCTCCCCGCCAAGATGGAAGAGGTGCTGGCCCGCAGGGAGGACATTCAGTATTTCGCCTCCCAGTACTTCAACCGCAGCTCCGTGTTCTTCATCGGCCGCAACGTGGACTACGCGCTGGGTCTGGAGGGCTCCCTGAAGCTGAAGGAGATCTCCTACATCCACTCAGAGGCCTACGCCTCCGGCGAGCTGAAGCACGGCACCATCAGCCTCATTGAGGACGGCACGCTGGTGGTGGCGCTGGGCACATACAGCGCCCTGTTCGACAAGGCCGTCAGCAACGTAGTGGAGGTCAAGTCCCGGGGGGCGGATGTGCTGGCCCTCACCACCGAGGAGCACCGGGCGGAGATGGAGAAGGTGGCCACCGGCGTGTTCACCGTGCCGGACAGCCACCCCATGCTGCTGCCCTCCCTGGGCGTGGTGCCCCTGCAGCTGCTGGCATACTACATCGCCCTCATGCGCGGGTGCGACATCGACAAGCCCCGCAATCTGGCCAAGTCTGTCACCGTGGAGTAAATCGAAGGGAGTGCTTTGACATGGGCAAATACAGCTGCCCCAAGGGCTACACCGACTGCGGGCGCTGCCCCTTCTGGAATGGGGAATACTGTCCGCTGGGCTACGAGCAGGCCCGGGACACCGGGTACGAGTGCGATTGCGACGACTGAACAAAAAAATGAACGGAGCGGGCCTGCGGCCCGCTCTGTTTTTTGTCAGATCCGGCTCTTGCGCATTCTCCCGGGAGATAGTATCATAAATACAACAGGCAGAGTAGGAGCGCGCGTGTTATCCCTCTTCGGGGGGCAGTGCCGGCGGGACGGGGAGTTGTCCGCCGGACGAAAAGCTGCGGCTTGCAGTGCGCGCTCCGCATCCCGCTGCCGCATGGCGGAGCATATCCCGGCCTCCTTTGTGCGGCATTTCCACAGCTGTGGACTGCCCAGAACACAAAGGAGGAATTTTTATGCCCATCTATCCCTCGCCCTTCTCCCGCGCCTACTGGCGGGACGCGCTGGCGGACTTCCGCAAACCCCGGACGCTGGTATTCTCCGCCCTGATGGTGGCCGCCTGCGTGGCCCTGTCCTATCTGCGGTCCGTCCCGGTGGTGAACAACATCAAGGTCACATGGGGCTTTCTGGCCCGGGCCCTGTGCGCCATGGTGGGCGGCCCGGTGAACGCCATCGTCTTCGGCGTGGTGGAGGACACGGTGAGCTTCCTCATCAACCCCTCAGGGCCCTACCTGCCCTACTACACCCTGCTCACCGTGCTGGGGGTGCTGAACTACGCCCTGCTGCTCTACCGGGCAAAGGTCACAGTGTGGCGCATCTTTCTGGCCAAGCTGATGACCAACGTGCAGAACGTCTTTCTGGGCGGGCTGGGGACCTGGCTGTTCTTCGCCCCCGCCGGCAAGAGCTACTGGGTCATCGTGGGGGCCAGTGCCGTCAAGAACGCCATCATGCTGCCGGTGCAGGCGGCCATGCTCATCGTGCTCTTCGCCGCCCTGCTGCCCATCCTGTGCCGCACGGGCCTCATGCCCCGGGAGGCTGACGGGTTGGGAGGCTCGTGGCTGGTAGATCGCTTCCAGAAGAAAAAAGCCCGCCGGTCATGACCGGCCCCATGTCCGCATACTCTCTCAGGGGGGTGTGCGGACATGTCATTTCTGAGCAGGGCCAGCGGCTTTTTGTGGGGCGGCCCGCTGCTGGCGGCTTTTCTGATCGTGGGCGGGTACTACTCCGTCCGCACCGGCTTCTTTCAGCTGTTCCGCTTTCCCCTGTGGTGGCGGACGTCGGCAGGGTCCCTCCTGCGGCGGCGGAGGGGCCGCGGCAGCGGCGTGACCCAGCTGCAGGCCCTGTCCACCGCGCTGGCGGCCACCATCGGCACCGGCTCTATCGCCGGGGTGGCGGCGGCCATCTTCTACGGCGGACCGGGGGCGGTGTTCTGGATGTGGGTGTCCGCCCTGCTGGGCATGATGACCGGCTGCGCGGAGAAGACGCTGGCGGTGCGCCACCGGGAGCGCGGCCCCGACGGCCAGTGGCGGGGCGGGCCCATGAGCTATATGGAAAAGGGGCTGCACCTGAAGGGGCTGGCAAGGCTTTACGCCTGCCTGTGCATCTGCGAGACCCTCTGCGGCGGGAATCTGGCGCAGGCCAACTCCATCGCCACCTCCCTCCATGCCCTGACGGGGGCAAACCGTCTGACGGTGGGGGTGGTGCTGGCGGCGGTGACGGCCATCGTACTGGTGGGCGGCATCCGACGGGTGGGAAAGCTCAGCGAGCTGCTGGTGCCCCTGATGGCCCTGCTGTTCCTCGGCGGCGGGCTGGCAGTGATCGTCACCCACGCGCAGGCCCTGCCGGCGGCGCTGACTGACATCGTGCGGTACGCCTTCGCCCCCCGGGCGGCGGTGGGAGGTTACGCCATGGGCAGCGCTCTGCGCTACGGCGTGGCCCGGGGCGTGTTCACCAATGAGGCGGGGCTGGGCATGTCAGCCATCGCCCATGCCTGCGCCGACGTGGAGGAGCCCGCAGAGCAGGGTATGTGGGGCATTTTCGAGGTGTTCTTCGCCACGCTGGTCATCTGCACCGTCACGGCGCTGGTGATCCTCACCTCCGGCGTGTACGACCCCGCCGCGGCCCTCGCCATGGCGGAGAGCGGCGCCGTGCCCGAGTCCATGCTGGGTGCGCCCCTCACCGCAGCGGGCTTCGCCACCACGCTGGGCCGGGCGGGCGAATGGGTGGTGTCCGTCAGCCTGATCCTGTTCGCCTTCACCTCCCTGCTGGGGGCGGGGTATTACGGCCGCCGGGGGCTGGAGACCCTCACGGGCTCCCGTCTGGCGCTGGGGGCCTATCAGCTGGTCTTCCCCGGGTGCATCATTCTGGGGGCGGTGGCCGACCTGTCCACCGTGTGGGAGCTGGTGGACCTGTTCAACGGGCTGCTGGCTCTGCCCAATCTGGCGGCGCTGCTGCTCCTGTCGCCGGAGGCCCTGTGGCTCCTGCGGGATTGGACGACGCGGCAGAGCCAAAGAAAAATGCCGAAGCGCGAAAAAAGCGGTTGACATTTCTGCAAACTCTGATATAATAATCACGTTGCCGCGTGATAGCGGCAGTTGAATTGTGGCCTTTGCAGCGGTATCGAAGAGGTCATAACGAGCACGATTGGAAATCGTGTGACGGTCAAAAGCCGTCCGAGGGTTCGAATCCCTCCCGCTGCGCCAAAGCCCCGTAGCCCAATGGCTACGGGGCTTCTTCTATTTTTCCGGCAGCGCCGTAAATATGTTTGTTCTAATACCTGTTCTAACACAGGGGATTCAGAACGGAATCAATTACCCCTGCGGCACCCTCCTGCATTTCAGTCATGACGTGGGAATAGATGTCCAGCGTAATGCCAACCGAGGAATGGCCGAGCATGGCAGACGTGATCTTAGCCGGAACGTTGTTGCGCAGCATGAAGGTTGCGTTTGTGTGGCGGAGATCATGGAACCGAATGACAGGCAGATTATTTGAGGTCAGAAGGTCATAAAAGTGGTGCTGCAAAATGCCGCTTGTCATAGGCGAGCCATCTACTTGGCAGCAGACCAGACCGTGCGGGTTAAATCCAGCGCCGACAGCGGCCGCCCACTCGGACTGTTGAGCGGTGGCAAGGTCGAGGGCTTCCCGCAGAATGTCCGGCATAAGGAGCGTTCGGCGGCTGTTCTTCGTCTTGGGAGTACTCAAATAAAAGCCGCCTTTGGGGAAAGAGGCTGAGTGCCGTATGGTCACGGTTCCGGCTTTCATGTCTACATCAGCCCACTGTAAACCGAGGGCCTCTCCCCGCCGCAGTCCAAGGCTAAGGCCGAGAAGAACGGGCAGATATACGTCATGACCGGCACAGGCGGTGAGCAGCGCACGGGCCTGCTCTGGTGTCAATACAGCGGCTTCGTGATGGTCCACTTTCGGAGGGTCTACCAGATCGGCAGGATTACGGGGAATGACCTGTGCCTTGACTGCTGCCCCCAGCGCCTTATGCAGGTTGTTATGGACGTACCGAACCGAAGTTCCGGAGAGCCCGGCGGCCAGCAAGTCGGTATACATTTTTTGAATGTCCTTCGGCTGCAAGCGATTTAGCTTAATTGCCCCAATGCGGGGGATAATGTGGTTTTCGACATTGACCGTATATCCCCGAACTGTGTTGGCGGCCAAATGGCTCTTGCAGTAGCTATCCAGCCAATAGCGGAGGTACACGGCCACGGTGGAATCATCCGCCTTGCGGTCGAAGGTCGCTTCAAGGTCAGAAATACGCTGGCGCAAGACCGCTTCTGCCGCCCGTTTGGTGGGCCAGCTTCCTTCCCACTTTTGCTTCCATTTCCCGCTGTCATCTTTGCCGATGTAATAGACAATATACCAGCGGTCACGTTTTTTCGTAACTGAACCACGCATACGCCGTTACCCTCCAATCACGTGACTGTCCAGCCACGAATACAGTTCCTTGGCAGGAATCACCTTGCGGCGTGTACCAACTGAAACATGGGGAATTTTGTTCTCCCGAATGAGCATGTATACCGTGCCGGAGCTGACCCGGAGAATCGAGGCAGCTTCCTTTGGTGTAAGAACCGCATTTTCCATAAGTAAACCTCCGTTAATCGCAAAAATAGGGAATGGCGTCCTCTAAACGTTGAAAATTTTTGATTCGCACATAATCATTTTCGAAATCGGGTTGTTCAATCTGACGGCGCATTACCCCCCGGTAAATAACCTCTGCGCCCTTCAAACCTTGCGAGTGGTGAAAAAGCTGATGATTTAAGGGGATTTCAGACTGCGTGAACGCTTTCCCGATATACTTGGAAATGTACCCCGAACAGTGTTCGTGATTTCGAATTTTTTCCAGATAGATAAAGCCAAAACGCTCGGCGTATGCAGGCCAGTTGTAGAGTTTATGTCCCTGCGCCATGTATTCAAGCATTTTATACGGAAGATGGTCAGAGGAGGAGAACTCTTTCAGGTGCGACATGGGCAGACCAGACACAAAGCCGTGAAAATGCCATGCTCCGTTTTTGTGCGGTTCAGGGACGATCAAATATTTAACATCGCCTCCATATCTGGAATTGTAGTTATTAAAGAACTTCGAAATGCGGGAATACACAGTCGGAAGATCGAAACGGTCATGCTTCTTTTCATCAAGCGTAAACGTTACGAAAAACTCCCACGGATTGCAAATCGCCAATTCATAAATGCGGTTCTTCGTGCGGGAAATGCTGTTCTCCAGCTTTCCTCGCTCATGTCCGCTTGAGCGATAGCGGGCAGGTTTAGGGCCACGCTCTTCCAAACCTGAAATCAGCACCGACCCCAAGTGCGTAAGCCGATAATTTGGGCCAAGTTTTTTAATAATTCCGACATTGTATTCTCGGTTTCCAGTCAGACCGATACCAGGTAAATTCATCCACATACCTCCTAATGAGTAAAAAGTGTGACTTAGTCAAGTAGAGGGCGCTTCCGGCGGCCCGGAGCACCACCCACGCCCCGGCAGTTCCGGGGGCCGGGTGCGAGTTGGTCAGTAAGGTGTGGCTTGCTGACCTGTCGGACCTCGGCAGAGCGCCCGGCACTCTGGCGCTGGGACGAGAGCTCGGTGGCGGGCGGACCGGGGGCCCGGTGGAGTCCTGCTGTGGGGATGCGAGCCGCTTTGCGGCTATCGCCGCAAGTTGCTCTCGCATTTCCTCGCGGGGGCTTGGAGCGCCGCCAGAACTGCGGCAGAGGTCTGCTGCGGCCATGCGGGCCGCTGCGCTCCCGCATTTCCTTGCGGAAGTCCAGAGCAGCACCTCTCACCTTTTCTAAGTCTGTTTGTGTTAAAACGATATAAATAGCACTATTTATGCTTCAATACTATCACAGCATATAATGTGTTGTCAATAGTAAAATAGCATTTTTTGAGTTGACAGTTATTGCAGTATGTGCTATTGTAGATACGAAAGGTGGTAATCGCATGAAAGGAAACCGCATAGCAGCCCTTAGAAAAGAATACGGATTAAACCAAAAAGAACTGGGCGAGCGTCTTGGAGTAGGCCAAACCACGATCAGCGCATGGGAAACCGGACGAAATGATCCAGACAGCAAATCTCTGCTGAAAATGGCCCAGCTATTTGAGGTATCAGTGGATTATCTGATGGGGCAAGGCGAAGATTCTTACCTTCGGGGGCTTTCAGAAGCGGAGTTCCGGGAAATCCAGAAAAAGCGAAAGCAGCGTAGAGACGAAGAAAAATTCGAACGGCTTATTGCACAGGAGGACGCTATTGACGAGGCCAGCGGTTTGGCAGACCAAGAAATGCGGCTCATCGAATGGGAAGATTCAAAGCGACGCTTTCTCAAGGGAGAAACAAGTGATACGCTTGAGGGCTTTATGGCAAGCGAAATTATTGACAGCAAGCCGGAGGCTGAAAGAACATGGCTTTTAGCTCTTTTGGAAAAAGCTGCAAACCATCCGTAACCAGATAAGGCAGGCCCCCACCCAACTTCGTTTGCGGGTGGGGGCCTGTTCTAATACAGGTTCTAACACTGGCTTGAAATAGATCGCCTGTCGCAAAAGTAATATGCCATTTTTAACATGGAACATGTTAAAATATTGCGAGGCGTGCTTCTGCATTTTTGGAAATCGTGTGACGGTCAAAAGCCGTCCGAGGGTTCGAATCCCTCCCGCTGCGCCAGAAATCGCTGGGCTTTGCAAAAAGCCCGGCGATTTTTCTTTCCTATAAAAGTCCGTCTCTCTGTGTCCCGGGCCGCGGAACTCAACCGGCGGTAATCCCTGCGCTCTCAGCCGGTCGCTGGTCTTGCGCGGCACTTTCGGGTATCATGGCAGCAGGTCGGCGTTTCCACGCAGGCGGTGTCCAAGCGGGAGCAGCAGCCAGCTGCCCGGACATCGCGCTGCTGCCCGCGCTGGCGCAGCTGTTCCGCATCTCGCTGGACGAGCGGTTCGGCCTCCCCTGCCCCGCCGAGATCGTATACGAGCTCGTGGCGGACCTGCCGTGGGAGGACGACGGAAAGCTCCGCTTCGCCGTGTACGAGGGCCGGAAGCTGCTGGACCAGAGCACCTATGAGCTGCAGCGGGCGCGAACTCCATCAAGGCGCGGTTCCGGGGCCGTGCAGCATCAACGGCTCGTGCCGGCTGGCCTGCGTCCCCAAAGAGCCCTGGTAATGGGTAAGAGAGCGGGCAGGCCCTGACGGGCCTGCCCGCTCTCTTTTTACAGCTCCGGGGAGTGGAACTGATCCGGGTCCTGCCAGTGGTCGAGGTCGCTGTCCTCGTGCTTGGGGGCGGCGAAGGGCCCCGGCTGGATGCGGCCCGCCACGATGTCGGACAGCAGCTTGTGCTGGCTGGGGGCCGGGGCGATGTCCCGCTCCCGCTGACGTTCCCTTTTCCTGCGCATACGCGGCTCCTTTCACGAAAAAGCGGAGGGCTTTGGCTCCCTCCGCTCCCCCGTTTACTGCTTGCTTTCGCTCTGCTTGTTCTCCGGACGGGCCTCTCCCTGCCGCTTGCAGTCCTCGGCGGACTGCTGCTTTTTGCTCTCAGGGCGTTCCTTGCTTTTCATGCTGCTCACCTCGCTGGTGAAAGTATGCCCCACTCAGGGAAAAACTACACGCAGAAGCAATATTTTTTCTATGCAAGGGCCTGTTTTTGTGGTATAATACCGGGCAAAGAGAGAGGAAAGGATCGATGCCCCGTGAAATGCCCCTACTGCGCCAATCTGGAAAGCAAGGTCGTGGATTCCCGCCCCGCCGAGGAGGGCGCCAGCATCCGCCGCCGGCGGGAATGCTTGGAGTGCCGCAAGCGCTTCACCACCTATGAGACAGTGGAGAGCCTGCCGCTGGTGGTCATCAAGCGGGACGGCAGCCGGCAGACCTTTGACAAATCCAAGCTGCTGAACAGCATGCTCAAGTCCTGCGAGAAGCGGTCCGTGTCCATGTCCACGCTGGAACGCATCGCCGATGAGATCGAGCAGACCCTGCAGAACAAGATGGAGCGGGAGGTGCCCTCCACCGAAATCGGCGAGCTGGTGATGGAAAAGCTCAAGGGCGTGGACGAGGTTGCCTATGTGCGGTTCGCCTCGGTGTACCGCCAGTTCAAGGACATCAGCACCTTCATGAACGAGCTGAACAAGCTGCTGCAGGAAAAATAAAGACGACAAAAGTGGGCGTCCCGGCGGGACGCCCGTTTTTTATGCCCGCAGGACCGCAAGATTCTCCCGGGTCGCCCGGCCCTGCTCCCAGAGGAGGGTGAGAAGCTGGGGCTCCAGCGCCGGGGGCAGGGGCAGGTTCGGGAGGGTCAGCCGCAGGCCGTCCAGCGCGGGCTCTCCGTACAGGCGAAGCCGGGCCGGGCCCGGGCAGGGGCCGAAGGCCACCCGCAGGTCCGCCGCCGCGCCGGGCGGGAGCTCCGGCAGGCCAAATTGAGCCCGGAGCCCCCGGAAAAAAGACTCCCCCGCCCCGGGGACCTCGATGCCCAGCGCCCGCACCCGCGGACACAGCCGCTGGGCACAGGCCCGCAGTTCCCCGCAGAGGCTGGGGCCGGCCAGTACCACCCGGGAGTGCTCCGGGACAATGCCGTGAGCCGCCAGCCAGCCCAGCACCAGTACGTCTGCCAGCCCGCGGCAGAGGGCCAGCGGATCCACCGGACGTACCCGCTCCAGCCGGTCCCGGCAGGGAAAGTCCGGCAGAAGCACCGCCCGGTCCATCCCCGCAGACAGCAGGGCGGCCTCCAGCGCCCGCAGGCGGCGGGCCAGCCGCCGCTCTGACAGGCCGGGCGGCAGGAACAGCGTGGCCGACAGCAATGACAGGCCGGCCAGCTCCACCGGCTCCGGCGACAGCCGCCCCCGGCAGTGGGCACAGCCCAGCAGTCCTGTCATGTCCCTCACCTCGGGGACAGTGTATGCAGAAGCGCCCTCCCGGCAGACCGGGAGGGCGCTGTTTGCTTTACTGCTTCAGCAGGTCCAGAGCTGCCTGAAGCTGGCTGTCGCTGTCCGAGGCAAGGGAGAACTCCACATCGGGGGTAATGCCCTCACCGATGAGGGAGTGGCCGCTGCCGGTACAGTAGGTGGCCACGGAAATGCCCAGACCGCCGCCGTTGGGCAGCGGGAAGGTCACCTGAGAGTACCCCTTGCCAGAGGTGAGCTCGCCCACGATGGGGGTGCCGTAGGTCTCACGCAGCTGGGCGGCCAGCAGCTCGGCGGCGGAGTAGGTCTCGCTGTTCACCAGCACCACCATGGGCACGGACACGCAGGCGGCGTCCGACTTGGTCTCCATGCGGAACCACCAGCGGGGCTTCTGGGTGAGGACCACGCCCTCGGGCAGGAGGTA
This sequence comes from uncultured Oscillospiraceae bacterium, assembly GCA_934667095.1. GTDB lineage: Bacteria > Bacillota > Clostridia > Oscillospirales > Oscillospiraceae > Enterenecus. Next base: position 27,349 of record CAKULE010000010.1, read on the forward strand.
GTCCAGGATGTCCTCCAGTTCGGAGATATAGCCGCCGGGATCGTTGCGCAGGTCGATGACCAGACCTTCTGCACCGTCGGCCAGCAGACCGTCCGTCACGGAGCGGAAGCTATCCGCCGAGCCGGTGTAGAAGTTGGCCAGCTTGACGTAGCCCACGTTATCCTCCAGCATTCTGCCGCTGGCGGAGGGGCTGCGCAGGCGCTTACGGCGGCAGGTGACCTCCCGGGTCTCACCGTCCTCCCCCAGTAGGGTGAGGGTCACATCGGTGCCCTCCTCACCCGCCACCTTGTTGGTGGCGTTGTAGCGCTCGTCCCCGGCCACGGAGACGCCGTCCACAGCGGTGATCACGTCCCCAGCCAAGACGCCCGCCGCCTCGGCGGGGCCGCCCTCGGTGACGCCCACCACCAGCAGGCCCCGCTCGTCCTCATAGCTGACGGTGACGCCCACACCCACGTAGTTGTTGGCGCGGCTCTCCTTCACTCGCTGGTAGCGCTCCTCCGTCAGGTAGTAGGACCAGCGGTCCCCCAAACCTTCCACCAGCGCGTCCAGTGCCTTGTCCGCCGCGCCGTCCAGGTCGGTCTCAGTGTCCACAAAGGCGTATTTGGCCAGCAGCCACCCCTCCATAAGGGCAAGGCCGCTCTTTCCCAGCAGAAGGCAGGTCCCCCCTACCGTCACCGCCAGCGTGACGACCACCGCCAACAGTATCTTCAGCCAGCCGGGGAGTCCCCGGCGCTTCTCCGTGCGCACTTCTTCCATGATGATACCTCCGGAAAGCGCACAGGGCGGGCAGTGCCCGCCCTGTGACAGATCAAATTATTTGCCCAGCATCTTCTTGATCACGTTTACATAGGGGCCGGTGTAGGGCAGGTTGGGATAGAGCTTCAGGACGTTGTCCCGGGCGCCGTTGATGCGCAGCTCAAAGTGCAGGTGGTTGCCGGTGGAGTTGCCGGTGGTGCCCACGTAGCCGATGACCTGCCCCTTCTCCACGGTCTGCCCCACCTTAACGATGGGCTGGGTGCGCTGATGGGCGTACAGCGTGGAGTATCCGTTGCCGTGGCTGATGATGCAGTACCAGCCGTAGGAGGAGTACTTGTTGGAACTCACATAGGTGACCACGCCCCCCTGCGCCGCGTGGATCTGGGTGCCGGCGGCAGCAGGGATGTCGGTGCCGGTGTGGGTCTCCCAGCGGCCGGTGATGGGGCTGGTGCGGCCGCCGTAGACCGAGGAGATATAGTAGGTGCCCGGCAGGGGCCAGTACCAGTCGCCGCTGTTGTTCAGGGCGGCGATCTGGGCGGCGTACTGGGCCTCAGCCTTCTTCAGGTTGGACTGGATCTGGCTCTCCTCCGCCGCCAGCTGACGGGCCTGAGAGGCCAGCGTGGCCGCGCTGGCGGAGATCTTGTCATACAGGGTCTGCGCGTCCGCCTGCTGGGTCTCCAGCTCGGTCCTCTTGGCCTCCAGCGTCTTCTGGGTCTCGGCCTGCTCCGCGCGGTCGGTCTCCAGCTCCTGCCGGGCGGTGTCCAGCTCCGTCTGGGTGGCCTTCAGCGCGTCGATGATCCGGTTGCTGTAATCCATGATATCCGAAATGAGGGTGGTATAGTCCAACAGCTGAGAGAAACTGCTGGCCTGAAAGATCACCGACAGATAGGACACGGAGCCGGTCTCCTCCACCCAGCGGACATGCTCGCAGAACTCGGCATACTGCTCCGCCTGCTGCTCCTCAAGGGCGGCGATATCCTCCTCCTTCTGCTGGATGTCCAGATCGTACTGGTCCAGCAGGCGCTGACTGGCGATGATCTCCTGCTCGGTGAGCATGATCTGGGACTCGATGAGGGCCACCGTCTCCTCCGCTCTGGACAGGTCGCCCTTGATGGCGTTCAGCTGCTTCTGGACCTCCTGCTTCTGGGAGGTGATGCTTGAGAGGGAGTTCTTCAGGTTGTCGATGTCGCTTTTGGTGACCTCGGCCCCGGCCAGCACGGACAGGGCCGGCACCAGCACCGACAGGAGCATCACGATGGCCAGCACGATCACGATGATGCGGGTAGTTTTCTTTTTCATGAGCTCCTCCTTACACTTTCAGGAAGCGGCGGATAGCGAGGCCGGAGCCGCAGGCGCCGATGAGCGCCCCGGCGGCCAGAAACAGGAGCAGGACACTGCTCCAGATGGAGCTGAAGGGGATCACGGAGAACAGCGTCACCGCACCGCCGGCCACGATGGCCTTGTACACGGCGGCGTACACCGCCCACTGGAGCAGAAAGGCGATCACTGCGCCGAACAGGCCCAGCAGCAGGCCCTCGATGACGAAGGGCCAGCGGACGAAGCTGTTGGTGGCGCCGCACATCTTCATGATGGCGATCTCCTCCCGGCGGGCGAAGGTGGTGAGCCGGATGGTGTTGGCGATGATGAACAGGGATACCGCCACCAGAATGGCCACTAGGATCCACGCCAGTACGGTGGCCACGTTGCGCACGGTGACAAAGCTCTCCGCCAGCTTGCCCTCCGCCCGGATGTTGGCCACACCCTCCAGACTGCGAACGGACTCCACCGTCTGATTGAACTGGCTCAGGTCGGAGACCCGGATGGCCAGCCGGTCCCGGAAGACCTCATCCGGCAGGTCGACGTAGAGGCCCTCGTCCTCCCGGCCCTCCAGGTAGGCGGCCTTGGCCTCCTCCCGTGTGTGGAAGCTGACGTCCGCCACGTTGGGCAGGCGTTTCACCTGGTTCATAAGGCTCTGGATCTGGTCGTTGGTATAGCTCTCGTCAATGTAGGCGAGGAATTCGTTCTCGTCCTCCAGCGTGCCCAGCATCTTGTCGGCGTTGAGGGCCACCAGCGAGAAGGAGCCCATAATGAGCAGGCAGGCCATGATCATACACACGGCGGCAAAGGACATGAGGCCGTGGGTGAAGATGCTGTGGAAGCCCTCGCTGAGGAAGTAGCCGAAATCAAATCGTCTTCTCATACTTGTAGTAGCCTCCCTCCGCGTCGCTGACCAGCCTGCCGTCCTTGATGGCCACCACCCGCTTGGAAAAGCGGTCTACCAGTTCCTTCTCGTGGGTGACCACCAGCATGGTGGTGCCCATGGTGTTGATGCGCTCCAGCAGGGTCATGATCTCCAGCGAGCGCTGGGGGTCCAGATTGCCGGTGGGCTCGTCCGCGATGATCATCTGGGGGTTGTTCACCAGCGCCCGGGCGATGGCCACCCGCTGCTGCTCGCCGCCGCTCATCTCGTTGGGGTAGACATTTTTCTTCTCCCCGAGGCCCACAAGGTCCAGTACGTAGGGGATGCGCTTGCGCATCTCCCGGGGACTGGCCCCCACCGCCCGCATGGCAAACTCCAGATTGCCGCGGACGGTCTTTTTGTCAATCAGGCGGAAGTCCTGAAAGACCACGCCGAGGGTCCGCCGCAGGTAGGGGATCTGCCACTGGCGGATATTGTTCAGATTGTAGCCATTCACCATCACCCGGCCGCCGGTGGAGTGCTCCTCCCCCGTGAGCAGCTTGATGATGGTGGATTTTCCGGAGCCCGAGGGCCCCACAAGAAAGGCAAATTCTCCGTCGTCGATCTGTAAATCGAGCCCCTTCAGGGCCTTGGTGCCGTTGTCGTACTCTTTATATACATCAACCAATCGTATCATGGCCCGCATCTCCGTTGTAACTATTTGTAACCTTTTGAAAGGCAGTCGTTATCTTCCTCATTATATCGGCTGAATCGTGGCGTGTCAACCTATTTCGCCCGGTTCTGACTGAAACCGGATTTAAATTTATGTTAACTTTTTGTGACCTCAGGAAAACGAAAAAGTTACAAAAGGTTACAAAAAAGTGGTCCACGGCATATGCCGTGGACCACTTTTATTGACTGGTAGGTCAGGACTCCACGCCCCGGGACACCAGATACTTCTTGACCATGAGGGCCACCTTGAATGTGATGGCGTCGTCGAACTCCCGCAGGTCCAGTCCGGTGAGCTTCTTGATCTTCTCCAGACGGTACACAAGGGTGTTCCGGTGGACGAAGAGCTTCCGGGCGGTCTCGGAGACGTTCAGGTTATTCTCGAAGAACTTGTTGATGGTGAACAGGGTCTCCTGATCCAGCGCGTCAATGGGGTTCTTCTTGAAGACCTCCTGCAGGAACATCTCGCAGAGGGTGGTGGGCAGCTGATAGATCAGACGGCCAATGCCCAGATTCTCGTAGGTGATGATGGAGCGCTCGGTGTCGAAGACCTTACCTACCTCAATGGCCACCTGCGCCTCCTTATAGGCCCGGGCCAGATCGCGGACATGGTTGACCACGGTGCCGACGCCCACCACGGTCTTGATGCCCAACTCGTGGAGGATGGCGTCCTGAACGGTCTGGGCGATCTTCTGGGCCTCGCGGCTGTCGCTGCCGTCGTTCAGCTGCTTGACCAGAGCCACGTCGGTCTCGCTGATGGAGAGGACATAGTCCACCTGCCGGTCCGGGAAGAGGTTGGACACCACGTCCACGGCGGCGATGTCGGGCTCGCCCAGCTGGCGGATGAGGATAACCGCGCGGGGCACCTCGGAGACGAAGTGCAGTTCCTTGGCACGGACGTAGATGTCACCCAGCAGGATGTTGTCGGAGAGGATGTTCTTCACGAAGGTGGACTTGTCGTGCTTCTCCTCGTAATAGGTCTTGGCGCCGTTGAGGGCAATGGCCGCCATGGAGCACAGCAGGGCGGCCTGCTCGTCCTCGCCGCGGGCGAAGGCGGCGTAATCAAACTGGCCGTTCCAGCCGCTGAGCGTCTTGAAGGTGTAGCCGTCACAGACGGCGGAGCCCTCGGGCTCGGCCAGCAACATGGCGGCGGCGTGGCTCCACTTTTCGCCGATGCAGGACAGCTCGTTACAGGCGATCACTGTCCCCTGCTCATCAATGACGCCGATGGCGCGGTCGGAACAGTCCTTCATCTGGAGGACGATGCTCTGAAAAATACGGCTGGACATGGTTCAGTTTCCCCTTTCAAAGATCCGGCGCAGCAAACGCGCCGCTACTTTCCGCTGGTCATGCCGCTATTATACCTGTTTCCCTTGCTAACTTCAATAGTTTTTTTGAATTTTTTTGTGGATTTTGCCGTTCTTTTTGACTCAATGACGGAAAAGAGCCTGAATCTCCTCCTCTGTTAGTGCTCTCCACCCACCGGGAGGGAGCTCCGGGTCCATCGCCAGGGGCCCGAACCGCAGGCGTTTCAGGTAGGTCACAGGCTTCCCCCGGGCGGCCAGCATCCGCTTGATCTGGTGGTATTTTCCCTCATGCAGGGTGATGTACGCGCTGCGGGCCCCGGGCAGGAGCTCCAGCTCCCCGGGGAGGCAGGTGTAGCCGTCCGCCAGCGTGACGCCCTCCGTCACCGCCCGGCAGTCGTCCCCGTCCAGCAGGCCATCCACCTCCACGTAGTAGACCTTGTCCACGTGGCTCCTGGGGGCCAGCAGGCGGTGGGCCAGCGGGCCGTCATTGGTCAAGAGAAGCAGGCCCTCGGTGTCCTTGTCCAGCCGGCCGGCGGGGAACAGCCCCAGCCGCCGGTACTTCTGCGGCAGAAGGGAGAGCACCGTGGGCTCCCGGGGGTCCTCGGTGGCGGAGACCAGCCCGGCGGGCTTGTGGAGCATCAGGTACACCGGCCCGGAGGCGATGGGCCCGCCGTCCACCGCCACCCGCTCCGGCTCTGCCTTGGCCTCCGGTTGGCGGCAGGGCGCTCCGTCCACCGTCACCCGGCCCGCCCGGATGAGGTCCCGGGCCTCCTTCCGGCTCCACTCCCCTGTGTTGGCCACAAGCTTGTCCAGTCGCTCCATAGCTCTGCCTCCTCTGTTTTCTGCTCCGATTATATCATATCCCGGCGGAAAAATACATAGCATATAACATCAATCGGAACGGGAGTGGTGCGGATGTTCGTCATAACGGCCCGGATACCCAAGAGAAAGCTGCTGGCGGGGGCCATCACCGCCCTGTGCTGCTGTCTGGCGGCGGGGGCCATCCTGCTGGCCGCCATGGGGCGGCGGATCTCCCCCGCGCTGGCGGAAGTCAGCGGCCTGCTGGGCGAGGATGAGCGGGCGGCCTATCTGGCGGAGCTGGGCTGGGAGATCGGCGGGGATCCCACCGTTGACGAACTGCTCATCCCCCGGAGCTTCGATGAGAGCTATGACAGCTATCTGGCCCTCCAGACCCAGCAGGGCTTCGACCTGAGCCGCTGGCGGGGAAAGGTCGTCAAGCGGTACACCTATACCATCGCTAACTGGCCGGAGGAGGGGCAGGAGATGCGGATCGCCCTGCTGCTGCGGCGGGGCACGGTCATCGGCGGGCACATCCAGTCCGCCGACGGGAGCATGGTGCTGCCACTGAGTGGCAAAAAATAAAAAATGCGCCCACGAGCCAGGCTCATGGGCGCGTTCCCTTATCCGGTTTACAGGACTTTATAGCTCTTGCAGAGGAAGATCATATAGAGCACATAGCCCACCAACTGGGCAATGATCAGGACGATGGCCACGATCCCGGCCACGAGATTCAGAATGGGGATCAGGACGAGGAGCCGCACAACCACGGTCACGAGGGCGCAGATCAGATAGATCAGCCACACAGTGCGGCCCTTGGCGGACTGCTCCTCCTGCCCCACGGCGTGGAGCAGGTTGGCCGTGGTGGTGCAGACATAGTAGACCACGGCCAGACCGAGGACGGTGTTGGCAATGCTCAGCAGGCTCTTCAGCAGGCTGCCGTCTTTGCAGAAGGCGGAGATCAGGTTGACCACGACCTCGGCGATCGTCAGGTAGAAGGCGGTACGGTAGCCCTCGTCGTCACCAGCGGCCTTGAACAGACCGTAGGCGGTCAGCACGGGGCCCACGATGCACAGGATCACGCCGATCACAGAGGCCAGGGACAGGAAAATGCCGACCAGGGAGATGATCTCCCCGTAGAACATCAGCTTCAGGCCGTCCGCGGCCATGGGATAGCTCTTCATAAAATAACTTCCTCCTTGAATTTCTCTTACTCTGAATTTCCCTTACTCTTTTACCATATGCACATTGACATGAGGATAGGTCATTTCGATGCCGGCCCGGTCAAAGGCGGGCTTCATGCCATCCAGCAGGTCAAAATACACATCCCAGAAGTCGGCGCTGGCACACCAGACCCGCACCACGTACTCGATAGCGTTGTCGCCGTAGTTGCTCACCCGGACCGTGGGGGCGGGATCGCTGAGCGTGCCGGGGGTGGATCGGATCAGGCCCAGCAGGGTCTTCTCCACCAGCTCCACAGGCGCATCGTAGGAGGCGCTGACCTTGTGCTCTACCCGGCGGGTGGGCTGGCTGGAGTAGTTTGTGATGGTGGCGCCGATGACAGCGCTGTTGGGCAGCTGGATCAGCTTGTTGTCCGGGGTGAGGAGCTTGGTGTAGAACAGGCCCATGTCCTGCACGGTGCCGGAGCAGCCGCCGCACTCCACGAAGTCGCCCTCCTGAAAAGGCTTGGACGCGATGAGCTGCACTCCGCCGGCCACATTCCCGAGGAAATTCTGCACTGCCAGCGAGACGGCCAAGCCGGCCACAGAGAGGACGGCCACCAGAGAGGTCACGGGGATGTTCAGGTAGCCCATGATGATGATCACGGCAATGAACAGCAGGACCAGCTTGACGGTGAAGCGGATCATCTTTTTGATCTTATGGTCCAGCTCGGACCTGGACAGGCCCTGATCCAGCAGCTTCAGGACCAGCTTGATGGCCACCAGACAGAGCACGGCCAGCAGGACCGCCCACAGGAGCTTGCCGAGGGCAAAGCCGGCGATCTGGGTGGCGAGCAAATCTTTCACAGAAAGTGCCTCCAATACGAGAAAATATCGAGGAAGATTGTATCACAACGTGGGGAAAAAGGCAAGCGGGTGCAGCAAAAAAGGGGCGGCCGCAAAAAGCCCCCCGGCCCTGCTGGGCCGGGGGGGCTTGGGAAAGTAATTTTACAAATTACTCGTCGATCTCGATGACGACGCCGGAACCAACGGTGCAGCCAGCCCCAGACGGCGTTCGCCGTCCGGGGGCCCCATGATTGAATCCAAACCGTCGGAAATGAATTCCGCCGGTTTCAAGGTTTTGCTGCGCAAAACGCTTGGACGGCGCAGTCCGCGCCGAGGAGGGCGGCCGCAAAAAAGCCCCCCGGCCCTGCTGGGCCGGGGGGCTTGGGAAAGTAATTTTACAAATTACTCGTCGATCTCGATGACGACGCCGGAACCAACGGTGCGGCCGCCCTCGCGGATAGCGAAGCGGAGGCCCTTCTCGATGGCGATGGGGGTGATCAGCTCGACCTTCATGTCGACGTTATCGCCAGGCATGCACATCTCGGTGCCCTCGGGCAGAGTGATGACGCCGGTGACGTCGGTGGTACGGAAGTAGAACTGAGGACGATAGTTGTTGAAGAAGGGGGTGTGACGGCCGCCCTCGTCCTTGGTCAGAACGTAGACCTGACCAACGAACTTGGTGTGGGGGTGAATGGAGTTGGGAGCGCACAGAACCTGGCCACGCTCGACCTCCTTCTTGTCGATACCACGGAGCAGAGCGCCGATGTTATCGCCAGCCTCAGCGAAGTCCAGCAGCTTGCGGAACATCTCGATGCCGGTGATGGTGGTGTCCTTCTTGTCCTCGCGCAGGCCGACGATCTCGACCTTGTCGCCCATCTTGACAACGCCGCGCTCCACACGACCGGTAGCAACGGTGCCACGGCCGGTGATGGTGAAGACGTCCTCAACGGGCATCAGGAAGGGCAGGTCGTCGTTACGGGCGGGAGTGGGGATCCAGGAGTCGACAGCGTCCATCAGATCGCGGATGCAGGCGTACTCGGGAGCGTTGGGATCGGTGGACTCGCAGGTCAGAGCATTCAGAGCGGAGCCGCGGATGATGGGGGTGTCCTCGCCGGGGAAGCCGTAGAAGTCCAGCAGCTCGCGGACCTCCATCTCGACCAGCTCCAGCAGCTCCTCGTCGTCGACCTGGTCACACTTGTTCAGGAAGACCAGAACGGAGGGCACGTTCACCTGACGGGCCAGCAGCAGATGCTCCTTGGTCTGAGCCATGGGGCCGTCGGAAGCAGCGATGACCAGGATAGCGCCGTCCATCTGAGCAGCGCCGGTGATCATGTTCTTGATATAGTCGGCGTGGCCCGGGCAGTCAACGTGGGCATAGTGACGCTTGTCGGTCTCATACTCCACGTGGGCGGTGTTGATGGTGATGCCGCGCTCGCGCTCCTCAGGAGCCTTGTCGATGCTGGAATAGTCCTCGTACTGAGCCTGGCCCTTCAGGGACAGGTACTTGGTGATGGCGGCGGTCAGAGTGGTCTTGCCGTGGTCGATGTGGCCGATGGTGCCGATGTTAACATGGGGCTTGGTACGCTCAAACTTCTGCTTAGCCATTTTGAGTTTCCTCCTTGTACTGTCTGAAATTTAAATTTAGTCTGCTTAGAGGCCCATTGATGGACCTATTTTATCTCATGCCGGGAGAAATTGCAAGAGCCATTTCCCCTTGGGAGACATGCTCAGCCCTCGTCCTTGTGGCCGCGCTGAGCGATGATCTTGTCGGCAATGCTCTTGGGGATCTCCACGTAGCTGTGGGGCTCCATGGTGTACTGACCGCGGCCCTGAGTGGAGGAGCGCAGGTCGGTGGCATAGCCGAACATGTTGGCAAGAGGCACCAGAGCGTCCACCTGAGTGGCGCCGGGGCGGCTCTCCTGACCCTGAATCTGACCGCGGCGGGAGTTCAGGTCGCCGATGACGTTGCCCAGATACTCGTCAGGCACGATGACGGAGACCTTCATCATGGGCTCCAGCAGGCAGGGATTCGCCTTGCGGCAGGCCTCCTTGAAGGCCATGGAGCCGGCGATCTTAAAGGCCATCTCGGAGGAGTCCACCTCGTGGTAGGAGCCGAAGGTCAGATGGACCTTCACGTCCACAACGGGGTAGCCAGCCAGAACGCCGGACTGCATGGCGCCCTGAATACCAGCGTCGATGGCGGGGATATACTCCTTGGGAATGACGCCGCCGGTGATCTCATTGAGGAACTCATAGCCCTTGCCGGACTCGTTGGGTTCCACAGTGATGCGGCAGTGGCCGTACTGGCCCTTACCGCCGGACTGACGGGCATACTTGGTATCCTGCTCGACGGACTTCTTGATGGTCTCCTTATAGGCGACCTGAGGCGCGCCCACGTTGGCCTCGACCTTGTACTCACGGAGCAGACGGTCAACGATGATCTCCAGATGGAGCTCGCCCATACCGGCGATGATGGTCTGGCCGGTCTCCTCGTCGGTGTAGGTCTTGAAGGTGGGGTCCTCCTCGGCCAGCTTCATCAGGGCGATGCCCATCTTCTCCTGGCCAGCCTTGGTCTTGGGCTCGATAGCCACGCGGATAACGGGCTCGGGGAACTCCATGGACTCCAGAATGATGGGAGCCTTCTCGTCGCACAGGGTATCGCCGGTGGTGGAGTTTTTCAGGCCGACCACGGCGGCGATGTCGCCGGAGAAGACCTCTTCGATGTCCTCACGGTGATTGGCGTGCATCTGGAGGATACGGCCAATGCGCTCCTTCACCTTCTTGGTGGAGTTGAGCACAGTGGAGCCGGATACCAGAGTACCGGAATACACACGGATGAAGGACAGACGGCCCACAAAGGGGTCGGTCATAATCTTGAAGGCCAGAGCGGAGAAGGGGGCGCTGTCGTCGGCGGGACGCTCGTCCTCCTCCTCGGTGTCGGGATTGGTGCCCTTGATGGCCGGGATGTCCAGCGGGGAGGGCATATAATCCACGATAGCGTCCAGCAGCTTCTGAACGCCCTTGTTGCGGTAAGAAGTACCGCAGACCACGGGGACCATCAGGTTGTCGATGGTGCCGCGGCGGATGACTTTGCGGATCAGGTCGGTGGGGATCTCCTTCTCCTCCAGGGCCAGCTCCATAATCTCATCATCCAAATCGGCGCAGGCGTCGATCAGCTTGGTGCGATACTCCTGAGCAAGCTCCATCATATCCTCGGGGATGGCCTCCACGCGCATGTCCTTGCCCATCTCATCGTAGTAGATGTCGGCGTCCATCTCCACCAGGTCGATGATGCCGCGGAAGGTATCCTCGGAGCCGATGGGGAGCTGGATGGGGACAGCGTTGCACTTCAGACGGTCATGGATCATGTGCAGAACATTGTAGAAGTCTGCACCCATGATGTCCATCTTGTTGACGTAGATCATACGGGGGACCTTATAGTGGTCCGCCTGACGCCACACAGTCTCGGACTGGGGCTCCACGCCGCCCTTGGCGCACATGACGGTCACAGAGCCGTCCAGCACGCGCAGGGAACGCTCCACCTCGACGGTAAAGTCCACGTGGCCCGGAGTATCAATGATGTTGATACGGGTCTGGGGAAACTGGTTGGCAGTTCCCTTCCAGAAACAGGTGGTAGCGGCGGAGGTAATGGTGATGCCGCGCTCCTGCTCCTGAGCCATCCAGTCCATGGTGGCAGTGCCGTCATGGGTCTCACCGATCTTGTAGTTGACACCGGTGTAGTACAGGATACGCTCGGTCGTGGTGGTCTTACCGGCGTCGATGTGGGCCATGATGCCGATATTTCTGGTGTTGGCCAGAGATGTTTTTCTGTTTGCCATGTTACCTCTCCAACTCGATTACCAACGGTAGTGGGCAAACGCCTTGTTTGCCTCAGCCATCTTGTGGGTATCCTCGCGCTTCTTGACAGCGGAGCCGGTGTTGTTGGCAGCGTCCATCAGCTCGGCGGCCAGACGCTCCTTCATGGTCTTCTCGCCGCGGTTGCGGGAGTAAGTGGTCAGCCAGCGCAGGCCAAGGGTCTGACGGCGCTCGGGGCGGACCTCCATGGGCACCTGATAGGTGGAGCCGCCCACACGGCGGGACTTGGTCTCCAGAGACGGCATGATGTTCTCCATGGCAGCATGGAAGACATCAAGGGGCTCCTGACCAGTCTTTTCCTTGATGATGTCGAACGCACCGTAGACGACCTTCTGGGCGACGCCCTTCTTGCCGTCGAGCATGATGCTGTTCACGAGCTTAGTGACTAAGACGGAATTATACAGCGGATCCGGCAGGACTTCCCGCTTGGGTACGTTTCCTCTTCTGGGCACTTTGCTTCCCTCCTTCTTATGAAATAGAAATCATAGGTACTCAGGCTGTGTGCAGCCTGTGTAATGCCTGTCCGAGGCCGACCCATATTTATATGGTATCAACGCTCGGCAAGGCAGCTTGCCTTGCGCAAACGCACAATGCAATTCAGTTGGGCAGAAGAAGCTTACTTCTTCTTGGCGGCAACGCCGCCCTTGCCGGCCTTGGGCCGCTTGGCGCCGTACTTGGAACGGCCCTGCATACGGCCGTTGACGCCCTGAGTGTCCAGAGTGCCGCGAATGATGTGGTAACGGACGCCGGGGAGGTCCTTAACACGGCCGCCGCGGATCATGACCACAGAGTGCTCCTGCAGGTTATGGCCGATACCGGGAATGTAGGCAGTGACCTCGTAGCCATTGGTCAGACGCACACGGGCGATCTTACGCAGAGCGGAGTTCGGCTTCTTAGGAGTGGAAGTACGAACGGCAGTGCAGACGCCGCGCTTCTGAGGGGAGGGCAGGTCGGTCTCCTTGTTCTTCAGGGTGTTCAGACCATGCTGCATGGCGGGGGAGGTGGACTTGTAGGTCACCTTCTCGCGACCCTTGCGCACCAGTTGGTTAAAAGTAGGCATGATGTTCCTCCTTTCAATAAATATATATTTTAACGAATCGCCCGGAGACTATTCGCTAAAACCGGAAAAATTTACACGGAGGCGGCCACGGCGGCCCCCACGGCGATCTGGCAGGCCCGGCCCAGCTCACGCATGTGCTCGGTCCACACCACGGGGACGTTCTTTTCGCCGGCCAGCTGCTCCAGCGGCTCGGTCAGGGCGGGGTCAGCGTCACGGGCCAGAAAAATGGCCTTGGCGCGCCCATCGTTCAGCGCACGGCGGGTCTGCTTGGCGCCGACCACGTTATCGCCTTGTTCCAGTTGGGTCAGCACGGCAGAGACCTCCTTTTAGACATATCAGCGCAATTTGGAATTATAGCATAGCCGGCAAGCCCCGTCAAGCGGTTTCGGGACTTATTTTACGATATTTTATCCCATCCCTTGCAAAACGCCGCAAAGGGCTCTATAATGTAGACGAAATTACAGCCAACGGAGGTTTTTCATATGGCTTTGGACATGCAGTGGTTCGACGAGATGGAGGCCCGCATCCCCCACGGGAAGGTACGCACCCGCTTCGCCCCCTCCCCCACCGGGTACATGCACGTGGGCAACCTGCGCACCGCGCTCTACACCTGGCTCATCGCCCGCAATGCCGGGGGCACCTTCATCCTGCGCATTGAGGACACCGATCAGGGCCGGCTGGTGGAGGGCGCCACCGACGTGATCTACCGCACGCTGGAGGAATGCCATCTGGACCACGACGAGGGCCCCGACGTGGGCGGCCCCGTGGGCCCCTATATCCAGTCTGAGCGGCGGGACCTGTACGGCAAATACGCCAAGCTGCTGGTGGAACGGGGCCACGCCTACTACTGCTTCTGCGAGAAGGCGGAGAGCGAGGAGGACTCCGGGGAGTTCGACCGGGGGGACGACCCCTGCCGGGACCTCTCCCCCGCCGAGGTGGAGGAGAAGCTGGCCGCCGGCCTGCCCTACGTCATCCGCCAGCGCATCCCCCGGGAGGGCTCTACCACCTTCCACGACATTTCTTTCGGCGACATCACCGTGCCCAACAAGGACCTGGACGATCAGGTGCTGCTGAAGCGGGACGGCCTGCCCACCTATAACTTCGCCAACGTGGTGGACGACCACCTGATGGGCATCACCCACGTGGTGCGGGGCAGCGAGTACCTCTCCTCCGCTCCCAAGTATGACCTGCTGTATCAGGGCTTCGGCTGGGAGGTGCCCACCTATGTCCACTGCTCCCCCGTCATGCGGGACGCCCAGCACAAGATGTCCAAGCGCCACGGCGACCCCTCCTACGAGGACCTGAAGGCGCAGGGCTACCTCACCGACGCCATTCTGAACTACGTGGCCCTGCTGGGCTGGTCCCCCAAGGGAGAGAAGTCCGAGGAGGAGTTCTTTACGCTGGACGAGCTGGCAGCCGCCTTCGATCTGGCGGGCATCTCCAAGTCCCCCGCCATCTTCGACATCGACAAGCTGACCTATTTCAACGCCCACTATCTGCGCACCATGGCCCCCGAGGACTTCGCCAGGGCGGCCGAGCCCTACATCCGGCAGGCTGTGAAGGACCCCGCCTACGATGCGGCAGAGATTGCAGCCCTGCTGCAGGCCCGGTGCGAAAAGCTCACCGACATCCCCGAGAAGGTGGACTTCTTCGACACTCTGCCCGAGTACGGCGCGGACCTGTACACCAACAAGAAGTCCAAGACCGACTCCGCCGTGTCTCTGAACATGCTGGAGAAGACCCGGCCGGTGCTGGCCGCCCTGCCCAGCTGGGATCAGGACAGCATTCACGATGCGCTGGTAGGGCTGGCCGAGGAGCTGGGCGTGAAGAACGCCACCCTCATGTGGCCCCTGCGCATCGCCGTGGCCGGCAAGGCCGTCACCCCCGGCGGCGCGGTGGAGCTGTGCCGCATCCTCGGGAAGGATGAGGTCCTGCGCCGCATGGACCTCGGCATGGAAAAGTTGAAATAAGCCCGTTTTGAAAGGGCCCCGCCGGTCTCCCGGCGGGGCCCTTCTGCATTCAGTTGCGGGAGCACTTCTCCGCGTCGATGGACAGCACCACCATCAACGCCCGCAGGGCGTCGGCGGGGTCAGCCACGTCGATGACGTAGGTGTCTGTCCAGTGGAAGAGCTCCTTGGAGATGACCGCCACCTCCCGGCCGGAGCCGTCAGTAATGGTGTAGTCCCACTCCATGAACTCCCCCTGAATGTCCCAGTCAAAGCCGTCGATGTAGTACCGGGGACGGAAAAAAGAGAGCTCCTTCTGCAGGGTGCCCACCAGCACGTCCTGCTCATACAGCTCGAACTTGGGCAGAAGGGTAAGCACCCTCTGCTGGACGGTGCCGATGTGATACCCCTCCGGGTCCAGAATGTGCAGGCAGTGGCCCCAGCTCAGCTGGCCCTCCACAGTGTAGAGGACCCGCTCGTCCTCACCGTAGATGTCGTAGCTGTCGAACCACGAGAAAAATCGCTGCTTGAACAGAAGCTTCATCGTATTTCCTCCTTTACCGCTCCCGCATGGGGGTCTCCAGCAGCTGGGCCAGATGATCTGCCCGGCTCTGCCACAGGGCGGCGTCCGTGCCGCTGGCGGTCAGGGCCAGGTGTTCCTCCTCCCAGGCGGCCAGGGCGGCGGTGAACTTCACCGCGCCCACCAGGTTCAGGTGGAGGTCGTCGTAGAAGTCCACGGCCCTGTCCAGGCCGATGGCATCGAAGCGGTCCTCCTCGTTGAAGTCTACCACGAAGGCCCCCTCCAGCTCCGCCAGGCGGGCCTTGAGTGCGTCCATCTCCTCCGCCGGCATACGGGCCACCACCGGCGTCACGTAGAACACCGGGGTGATCCCCCGCTGGCGGCACAGTTCCCAGATCTTCTCCAGAAATTCGTAATTGCGCTCGATATTCTCCCAGTCCGGCTTCACGTTCCGGGTGTAGAATTCCCCCGCCGGGCGGTACTGGTTCAGATAGGTGTAGCCCGCCTTCAGGTCCGGCCCGTAGCCGCCCAGAGCATAGCGGAAGTCATCCCGGGTCAGTTCCTTCCAGCGGTCGTGATAGAACACCAGCGGGAACAGCAGGCCGGCGCGCAGTTCAGGCTCCGCCTCCTGGAAGGTGGCCTCCAGCCGGGCGCGGCCCCAGGGCATCATGCCCACGTTGATCTTGGTGAAGCTGGTGTACCGGGGGTAGAACAGCCCCGTGATCTCCACGAACACTACTTGGGGCGACTGGGTCTTGAGGCACTCTTTCAAGTAATAGTAACTCATGGGGAGGGTCTGCTCGCCGCCGGCCATGACGTAAGCGCTGAGTCCCGTCTCCCGCCAGAACTCCGCGGGGACCACGTCGCAGTAGGCCAGGGAACTGCCCAGCACCAGGGCGTCCACGGACTGCTCCGGTTCGGCCAGGTAGTGGCCTCAGGTGGAGCCGTAATTGTGCCGCTTCGGGGTGAGCAGCGCCGTGAGGAGGAGCAGGATCCCCGCCAGCAGCACCAGCGAGATCCCCAGGGCCAGCCACTCCCGCTTCAGCTTGGAACGCTGTTTTGTTTCCATGGGCCGCCCTCCTTAAAACCGGAAATAGACGAATTCCTGGGCGTCGTACCCGGCGCCGTAGGCCCCGAAGATCAGGGCCGCCAGCACCAGGGCCAGGCACACGGCGTACCGGGGGGCCACCACGGCGCACAGCCGCTCCGGGATGAGACGGCGGCGGTCCAGCAGGTCGAAGAGGAACAGCAGGATCACCCCGACCCCCACCACCAGCAGCCACGACCGGCCGATGCCTAGGGCCACCAGGTCGGGCAGGACGAAGCCGCCCGTCGCCGTGAAGATGCGGCGGAGGATCTCCAGCGCCTGGGCCATGCTTCCCGCCCGGAAGAACACCCACGCAACCGTGGACAGCAGAAAGACGATGACCGTCTGCACCACCCGCAGCAGCAGGCAGTCCTCCCCCAGCCGAAGGGCCTTATAGAGCCCCTGGCGCAGGGGCAACAGAGCGTCCCCGACGATCTGATACATGCCGTTGAGTACGCCCCACACCACAAAGGTCAGGGCCGCGCCGTGCCAAAGGCCGCTGAGGGCAAAGACGATGAGCAGGTTCAGCCAGGTGCGGGCCTTCCCCTTCCGGCTACCGCCCAGGGGAACATAGAGGTAATCCCGGAACCAGGAGGACAGGGAGATGTGCCACCGCCGCCAGAAGTCCTTGATGCTGTGGCTGAAATAGGGGGAGTCGAAATTCTCCGCCAGGGTGACGCCCAGCAGCCGGGCGGAGCCGATGGCCATGTCGGAGTAGGCGGAGAAGTCGCAGTAAATTTGCAGGCTGTAGGCCAGGGCCGCCGCCAGCAGCTGCGCGCCGGTGCACTGGTCGTGGACGGCGAAGGCGGCGTTCACCAGGATGGCCAGCCGGTCGGCCAGCACCATCTTCTTGCACAGGCCGATGAGGAAGCGCAGGCTGCCCCGCTGCCAGTCCTCCAGGCTGGCCCGGCGGCGCTGCTCCAGCTGGGGCAGCAGGTGGCCCGCCCGCTCGATGGGGCCGGACAGAATGGCCGGGAAGAAGGCCACGAACAGGGCGAAGCGCACGATGCTCCTCTCCGCCGGGCGCTTGCCCCGGTACACATCCATCAGGCTGCCGCACACCGTGAAGGTGTAGAAGGACACGCCGGCGGGCATCAGCAGGGACATGGGCTCCCCGGGCGCGCGGCCCAGGATCAGGTCGATGAGGGAGATGGAGAAGTTCAGGTACTTGAACAGGAACAGCACGCCCAGGTCCAGGCACAGGCCCAGGATCAGCCAGAGTTTTTTCCGGGCCGGGCGGTCCTCCATGGCGCGGGCCAGGGCGTAGTTCCACGCCGTGGCCGCCAGCAGCAGGGGCAGGGCCTTGGGGCTGCACAGCAGATAAAAGCCGTAGCTGGCCAGCAGCAGGAACACCGTGCGGCAGCGGGCGGGCAGCAGACTGTGTACCACGGCCGCGGCCAGCAGAAAGGCAATATAGGCGATGGAGTTGGGCGTCACGGTCCCTCTCCCCTTCCGAAAAGTTGATGTCCTGTCGATTCTACCAGAAACGCCCGGAAAAGGCAAGAAAAAGCGGCAGCCGGGGCAGATCATGCCGCGGCCGCCGCCTGTATCCGGGTCATTTCACCCGCAGGGCCTTGACGGTATCCCCGTCGGGGGTCACATACAGGGTATTATAGGTATTGTAGACCACAAAGCCGGGCTTGGCCCCGGCGGGCTTCTTCACCACCCGCACGGGGGTGTAGTCCACCGGCACCTGACCGGAGTCCTTCCCCTGGGAGAAGTACGCCGCCAGCATGGCCGCCTCGGTGAGGGACTGCGGGTCCGGCTCCGCGCCGCCGGTCTTCAGGATCACGTGGGAGCCGTGGAGCTTCTGTACGTGGAGCCACAGGTCCCGCTTGTCCGCGTCCTTCAGGGTGAGGCGGTCGTTCTGACTATTGTTCTTGCCCACCAGAATAGTCAGCCCCGCGGTGGAGCGGAACTCCATAGGCTTGGCGTGGACGACCTTCTGCTTTCCCTTGGCAGTCATCTTCCGCTTGTGCTGGCGGAGGTAGCCGTTGTCCATCAGTTCCTGCCGGATCTCCTGCAGGTCCCGGTCCCCCTCGGACAGGGTGATCATCTGGAGCACGCTGTCCAGATAGTCCAGCTCCGCCCGGTTCTTGGCCAGCTGGAGGGCCAGCATCTCCTCCGCCTTCTGGGCCTTTTTGTAGCTTTTGTAGTACTTGGCCGCGTTCTGCTGGGGGGTGAGCAGGGGATCCAGAGGGATCTCCACCTCGGCGCAGTCCGGGTCGTAATAATCCACGGCCCTGAGCACGGTCATGCCCCGCTCCATGGCGTAGAAATTGGTCGTGATGATGTCGCCGTACCGCCGCCACGTGTCCCGGTCCGCGGCGCGGGCCAGATCGGTCTCCTGCGCGGCGATCTTCTTGGCCGTCCGGTTGCGGGCCTGGGTCACAGAGCGGATGAAATCCTGCCCCCGCTGCTTCACCAGCTCCTGGGCCTCCCGGGCGGCGTAGAAGCCGTCCAGCAGGGCAGAGAAGCTCTCATACCGGCGGCACTCCACCGCCGGGCCATACTGGAGGATGGG
The DNA here is from genome assembly GCA_934667095.1 of uncultured Oscillospiraceae bacterium. Classification (GTDB taxonomy): domain Bacteria; phylum Bacillota; class Clostridia; order Oscillospirales; family Oscillospiraceae; genus Enterenecus. The sequence continues at coordinate 46,137 of CAKULE010000010.1, forward strand.
CAGGAAGGTGAAGTCCTCCTCCCTGCCGTCCCGCACCAGCACGGTGGGGGTAAAGGACCTGGACTCCACAAGCTGCGTGAGGCGCTCCAATCGGAGGGCCAGTTCCTCCCGGCTGCCCTGCGCGCGGAAGGCCAGCTCCCGGGCGATGAGGGGGGAGAGCCCGGCGAAGGTGTCCAGCAGCCAGCGGTCCTGCCCGTCCCCCTCCGGGGCCTGCGCCAGCACCAACGCAGAGCGGTCCTCCGCCGGCATGGAGACGAAGTTCAGCTTGCCCGTGGGCTCCGGCGGCTGGTAGAACAGCCCCGGCATCAGCGGGCGCTTGGCGGACAGGTCGGCATCCACCCGGCGCAGGCAGTCAGTGATACGGCCCTCGCCGTCCAGCATCACAAGGTTGGACTTGCGGCCGATGCACTCCAGCACCAGCCGGCGCTCCACCCGGTCCCCCAGCTCGTTGAGGGTCTCGAAGCGGAAGTCCAGCAGGCGCTCCATGGGGGGCTGGGTGAGCTCCAGCAGACGGCCGCCCAAAAAGTACTTCCGCAGCAGCATGCAGAACATGGGGGGCGTCTCCGGGTTCTCCCGGGTGACGGTGGTGAGCTGGGCCCGGGGGTGGCCGGGGTTGGCGGAGAGCAGCAGCTTCACATTGCCGCTGCCGGTACGCATGTGGAGCACCGCCTCGTCCCGGGTGGGCTGATAGATCTTGTCGATCTTGCCGCCGAGGAGGGCGGTGCGCAGCTCATCCGCCAGAGCGGTCATGGTAATGGCGTCAAGCGGCATGGGTCAGTCCTCCATCATTTTCTCGAACAGCTCGTTGAGCCGGTCGGTGCGGCCCTTGAGCCAGAGATAGCCGAACAGGGCCTCCTGCGCGGTGGCAGTGTGATACTCCCCCACGCTGGCGCCCTTGGGCACGGCGGCGGTGCGGCTGTTGCGGCCCCGGCGGAAGACCTCCTGCTCCTCCTCGTCCAGCAGGGGGAGGATCTTCTGCACCCGGCTGGCCTGGGCCGGGGCGGAGACGTAGGTCACCGCGGCCTTATGCAGGCCCTTGTTGGTGGCCTTGCCGTGGAGACACAGCCAGGAGCGCACCATCAGCTCATACACGCCGTCCCCCAGGTGGGCCAGACCCAGCGAGCTGATGCCGTCTATCAGGTCCTGTCCTGCGGACAGGTGAAAATAGTCCATAGTTTTAACTCCGTTCTTTGGATTTCAGCCATAGGATAGCACATTTTTTCTCCCGGTTCAAGTTGAATCGGGGCGGGGCGGCGTGGTATACTGGGCGGCAGAGGTGAGGGCGATGAATTACACCTATATGCTCCAGTGCGGGGACGGGTCCCTCTACACCGGATGGACCAACGACCCGGCGCGGCGGCTGGCGGTCCATCAGGCGGGCAGGGGCGGGAAATATACCCGGTCCCGGCTGCCGGTGGAGCTGGTCTGGCTTGAGGAGTGGCCCACCAAGGAGGAGGCCATGGCCCGGGAGTGGGCCGTCAAGCAGCTGACCCGGCGGCAGAAGCTGGCGTTGGTCGAGGCATATAAAAAGAGCAGGAAAGAGCCCTGCGAGACTTTCTGAACAACAAAAACGCCGCCCGGATGGGCGGCGTTTGAACGGAGCGGGAGCTCCGGTGCATGTGGTTCGGGGCCGCCGTTCTGGTCCGGCGGACCCCGATTCTGAGAAAAGAGAGAGGGAGGATGTCAGCATTTCTTCTGACGATGTTATCATACCAGAGGGCCGCAAAGAAATGATTGACTTTTTTAGAATGTTTTGTAAATGAATTGTGAACGGAAGCGGCGAGCATCCGGGAGCAGGCCGGATGGAGCGGAGCGACGGGCAAAACCCAAGGAGGGCCACAGGCCCGGATGGATTTGCCCGGAGCCGCAGCGAAGCCGGCCGTTGCGGAGGATGCGAGCCGTGACAAGGAAGCAGCGAGCCGTCGTGCGCAGCACAGATGGAGATTCCGCCGCTTGCAGGCGGCGGGGCGCGCAAACAGGTCAGTCTCTCCTTGCAGCCGCAAGCTGCTGTCGGGAACGGGCATCAGGCAAAAAGCACCCCCACCCTGTTCGGGTGGGGATGCTTTTACTCAGCTGACTGTAACGCTGCCGCGGGCCATGACGGCGGCCGTACCGGTGGAGCCCGAGGCGTTCAGGGTGATGTACACCGCGGAGACATAGCCCGTCAGGCTGCCGGAGCGCACCTGATACCAGCTTCCGTTGGTGCTCAACACCGTGACGGTGGTCCCGGCGGAAAGGGTGCCCAGGATCTTGTAGCTGGTGCCCGCGCCGGCCCGGACGTTCAGCGGCCCGTTATTCACCGTGCCGGTGAGGGCCGCCTCGGGCACAGTCACGCTGCAGGCCGTCAGGACCAGATAGAGGTGGTTGGCCTTGAGGGCCTGTCCCTTGGTGAGGGCAGTGCCGTCGGTCTGGTCCAGCAGGTCGGCGTTCGCCACGGCGGAGCCCGAGCGGAGCACCAGCTCGGCGCCGGCAGCGCACTTCAGGCTCTGCCCCTTGCCGAAGGAGACCGACTTGAACAGGGCGCTCCCCTGCCCCACCCCGGTCTCGGCGCTGTCGATGGCGCTCTTCACCCGGGCGTCCCAGTCGGAAATGGCCTTGTCCAGATCGTTCTTCAGCTGGGCGTCGCTGTTTGCCACGGTCTCGTCCACCATGGTCTGGACCTGACCGGTGAAGATGTTCTTTAAGTAGCTGAGGGTAACGAGGGGGTCGCTCTCGCCGCCGGCGGCATAGGCCGCCGTCACCGCCACCGCCGCAGCGGCGACGCCCAGCAGGGCAATTTTCCAGCTTCGTTTCATCGCGTTTCCTCCGTGTTGGGCGGGCCTGCCCCGATGCCCGGGGCAGGCTATGTCGGTTGGTACAGGGTCAGATCAGCGTCTCCGTCTTGAGACCGAAGCTCACGGCGATGGCGCCGTCCACCTGACGCATGACCTGATCGTTCACCCGGCCCATATGCTCCCGCAGGCGCTTTTTGTCCAGCGTGCGGACCTGCTCCAGCAGGACGATGGAATCCCGGGGCAGACCGGCGCTGTTGGCCGCCAGATCAATATGGGTGGGCAGATGGGCCTTGCCCGTCTGTGAGGTGATCGCCGCGGCGATCACCGTGGGGCTGTGCTTGTTGCCGGTGTCGTTCTGGACGATGAGCACCGGGCGCACGCCGCCCTGCTCGCTGCCCACCACCGGGCTGAGGTCGGCGTAATAGATATCGCCGCGCTTGACGTTGTTCTCCACAGGACTTCACACTCCGCCGGATATAGTGCCCCATCCGCGCCGGGCGGGTCGGGTACTATCATTCTCCCACGGAACGGCGGCTTTTATACACCGCCGCGCTCACCGCCGGCGTCCCGGCGGGCTTCCTGTCTATCCTATGCGTTGAGGTAGATGCGCGGCACTCTGGGGGACACGGCGCACAGCAGCTCGTACTGCACGGTGCCGGCCTGAGCCGCCAGCGTCTCGATGGGCAGATGGGGGCCGAAGACCTCGGCCACGTCGCCGGGCTTCACGTTGGCGGAGCCGTCCAGACCCACCATGCACATGTCCATGCACACCCGGCCCATGATGGGGCGGGGCTGGCCCGCCAGCCAGAGGCTGCCCTCGTTGGACAGGGCCCGGTGAAGGCCGTCGGCATAGCCGATGGGCACCACCGCCACCCGGCCGCCCTCGGGGCCGAAGGCTTCGGTGCAGCCGTAGCTCACCGGGGTGTTCCCCGGCAGGTCCCGGACGGCGGAGACCCGGCTCTTCAGGGTCATCACCGGCTGGAGGCCCGGGCCGTCCAGCCCCTGGCAGGAGGGGTCGGGGTAATAGCCATACAGCGACACGCCAGGGCGGATCATATCCATGTGGGTACAGGGATAGTTTAGCACAGCGGCGCTGGCCGCACAATGGCGAATTTCAAAGGTAAGGCCGTAAACCTTTTCCATCTCCTCCAGCGCGTCGAGAAAGCGGGTGAACTGGAGCATGGTGTAGTCCTCGTCGCCGTCGGCGTTGGCAAAGTGGGTGAACACGCCCTCCCACTCCAGATGGGGCAGGGAGCAGAGGACCGCAGCCTCTTTAGCGGCGGCCTTGGGGTCATGGGCCAACAGGCCCAGGCGGCTCATACCGGTGTCCAGCTTCAGGTGGACCCTGGCCGTGCAGCCCAGCCGGCCTGCGGCGGCGGACAGGGCTCCCGCCAGCGTCAGGTCGGACACCGCCTGCGTCACGTTCAGCTCCACAGCCAGCTCCGCCAGCTCCGGCGGGGTGGCCCCCAGAATGAGGATGGGCATGGTGATGCCCGCCCGGCGGAGCTCCTGCGCCTCGTTCAGGCAGGCCACCGCCAGATAGTCCGCCCCCAGCGCCTCCAGCCGGCGTGCCACCGGCACGGCCCCGTGGCCGTAGGCGTTGGCCTTCACCACGCCCAGAAAGCGGCTGTCCGGCGCACAGGCGCGCAGGGCCCGGTAGTTATGGTCCAGGGCGGCCAGATCGATCTCCGCCCATGTCCTCGTCTGTTCCAGTTCCATCGTTGGTCATCTCCATGGTAAATTCGTTGAAGCGCACAGTGAGCACCAGCACGCCGTCCGTGCTCACCTCCGCCCGCAGCAGGGCGTGGGTGGCGGGGTCCAGATACAGGTCGAAGCCGGTGCCCTTCCCCTCCGCCGCCCGGGGGTCCCGGCACTGGATGAGGAGCACACGGCTCTCCCCCTCCCCCTGCCAGGCGCAGCGGGCCATGTAGCCCTCGGTGAGGCTCAGGAGCACGGCAGGCAGGGCGGACACCGGGGTCAGCCCGCTGTCGTCCAGCAGGCCCAGCGACAGGCCCGCCCCGTCGTATTCCAGCAGGGTCTCCCCATTGCGGATGCGGGCGGTGATACCCGCGACGGTGTCCGGCGCGGTGACAGTGAGGACGGTCTCGCCGTCTTTCTCTCCCGCCGCAGACAGGGAAAACTGGAATACTGCATCCCCGTAGGATACGGACACGTCCGCCTCCGCCTGCCACGCCGCCAGAGACAGATACTCCCCCCGGATGGCGGCGGCCAGCTGCTCCGGGCTGTCGTCCCGCTCCCCTGTGCAGGCGCACAGGAGCAGGGTCATCATCAGTACACAAGACAGGGCCTTGCGCACTTGGCTTTCACTCCGTTCTTTCCTTCATGGCGTCGGGGATGCGGGCGATGAGGTCGTCCACCGTCATGCCGTACTCCCCCCGGTCGGCGGCCGCCAGATCCCCTGCCCGGCCGTGGAACCACACCGCCATGGCCGCCCCGCCGGCAAAGCCCTGCCCCAGCAGGGACAGGATCAGACCCGACAGCGCGTCCCCGCTGCCGCCCCGGGCCATGCCGGGGTTGCCGGTGGTGTTCACAGTGCAGGAACCGTCGGGCGCGGCGGTGATGGTGCGGTGGCCCTTGAGCACCAGCGTACACCGGTGGGACACCGCGAACTCCGCCGCCTGCCCCGGCCGGTCGGCCACCGGGAGGGCGCAGCCCGTCAGCCGGGCGAACTCCCCCTCGTGAGGAGTGAGGACGGTGGGAGCCGCCCGCTCGTCCAGAACATCTATATGCCGGGCCAGAATATTTAGACCGTCGGCATCTACCACTATGGGGCAGGTCAGCGCCCGCAAAAGGGCGAGGGTCAGGACCTCTGCCCGGGCGCTCTGCCCCAGTCCGGGACCGATAAGCACTGCGTCGCAGCCCTGGGCTTTGGCCAGAAGCTCCGCATCCGAGGGCCAGGGCATGGCCATGGCCCCGGTACACATGCCGGCCACGATGGGCCAGACCTCCGGCGGCACGGCGGCGGTGACCAGCCCCGCGCCGGAGCACACCGCCGCCCGGGCGGCCAGCACCGGGGCGCCGGTATAGCCCACGCTGCCGCCGAGGAGGAGCACCCGGCCGAAGTTCCCCTTGTGGGCGTCCCGCCGGCGGCGGGGCAGGACCGGCGGGACCATCTCATGCAGGCAGATCTGCTCCACGGCGCTCCCCTCCTTTTGATATAGACTTTTTTATCATAGCATTTTCCCCCTTGCATTTCAATCATTTTTGTGTTATAAAAGGGATGAGTTTACAGGCTGTGAACGGGAAAATAGTGGGTCCACGCATGGCAGAGAGGGGCGGTCGTCGGCTGAAAGCTGCCCTGATGCGCGCCGCTTGGTTCGCCCGGGAGCCGCCGCGGGGAAAGACGCGGCCGGTATGTCCGCCGTTACCGGGCTTGAGTGCGCGCGGGCTCCGCGCGAAACCGGGTGGTACCGCGGAAGGTTTGCCTTTCGTCCCTGTTGGGACGGAGGGCTTTTATTTTTGCCCGCAGACGCCTCCAACAAATCATCAGTAACACCCAACAAAGGAGTTTTTGACATGAAAGAACAACTGGCAAAGATCCGGGAGGAGGCCCTGGCCGCCTTCCAGCAGGCGAAGGATTCCGCCGGGCTGGATGAGCTGCGGGTCAAGTATCTGGGCAAAAAAGGCGAGCTCACCGGCGTGCTGAAGCAGATGGGCAAGCTGTCCGCCGAGGAGCGGCCCGCCATGGGCCAGCTGGCCAACGACGTCCGCGCCGCCCTGGAGAGCGCCCTGGACGACGCCGGGACCAAGCTGGCGGAAAAAGCCATGGAACTGAAGCTGGAAGCCGAGGCGCTGGACGTGACCATCCCCGGCGAGGCCGTGGATGTGGGCCACCGGCATCCCATGTATATCGCCCTGGATGAGATCAAGGAGATCTTCATCGGCATGGGCTTCACCGTGCTGGACGGGCCGGAGGTGGAGCTGAGCACGCTCAACTTCGACCGGCTGAACGCCGGCGAGGGCCACCCCAGCCGGGACTGGTCCGACACCTTCTACTTCACCGAGGATGAGCGGGTGATGCTCCGCTCCCAGACCTCTCCCATGCAGGTGCGGGCCATGGACTCCATGAAGCCCCCCATCCGCATCATCGCCCCCGGCCGGGTGTACCGCAAGGACGAGGTGGACGCCACCCACTCCCCCATGTTCCATCAGGTGGAGGGCATGGTCATCGACAAGGGCGTCACCATGGCCGACCTGAAGGGCACGCTGAATCTGGTCATGAAGAAGCTTTACGGCGAGGGCACCGTCACCCGCTTCCGCCCCCACCACTTCCCCTTTACCGAGCCCAGCTGCGAGATGGACGTGCAGTGCCACAAGTGCGGCGGCAAAGGCTGCCCCACCTGCAAGGGCGAGGGTTGGATCGAGGTGCTGGGCGCCGGCATGATCCACCCCCGGGTGCTGGAGATGGCGGGCATCGACCCCAACGTGTACTCCGGCTGGGCCTTCGGCCTGGGGCTGGAACGCATCGCCATGCGGCGGTTCAAGATCGCCGACCTGCGGCTGATCTTTGAGAACGACGTGCGGTTCCTGGAGCAATTCTGAGAAAGGAGTGTATGAACAATGAATCTGAGCAGAAAATGGCTGAATGAGTTTGTCACTGTTGATGCCTCCGACAAGGAATTTGCCGAGGCCATGACCCTCTCCGGCTCCAAGGTGGAAACATGGGAGGATCAGGGCAGCGGCATCGTCAACGTGGTGGTGGGCAAGGTGTTGGAGCTGAAGCGCCACGAAAATTCTGACCACATGTGGGTGTGCCAGATCGATGTGGGTGGGGACGCCCCCATCCAGATCGTCACCGGCGCACAGAACGTGAAGCAGGGGGACCTGGTGCCCGTGGCGCTAGACGGCTCCACCCTGCCCGGCGGCAAGGAGATCAGGGCCGGCGTCCTGCGGGGCGTGGAGTCCAACGGGATGCTGTGCTCCTTCACCGAGCTGGGGCTTGAGCAGCGGGACTTCCCCTGCGCCTATGAGAACGGCATCTGGATCCTGTCCGACGACCCGGAGCTCACCGGTCTCACCGTGGGCGAGAATATCCGCACCGCCGTGGGCCTGGATGACCACGTGGTGGAGTTTGAGATCACTCCCAACCGCCCCGACTGCCTGTCTGTCATCGGTCTGGCCCGGGAGGCCGCCGCCACCTTTGATCAGGAGCTGCGGCTCCACGTACCCGAGGTGAAGGGCGGGGCCGAGGGCGAGCTCACCGAGCTGCTGGACGTGGAGACCCCAGACGCCGATCTGGTGCCCCGATACACCGCCCGGATGGTGCGCAATGTGAAGATCGCCCCTTCCCCCAAATGGATGCGGGAGCGGCTGCGGGCCATGGGTGTGCGCCCCATCAACAACATCGTGGACATCACCAACTACGTCATGCTGGAGTACGGCCAGCCCATGCACGCCTTTGACTACCGCTATGTCCACGGCGGCAGGATCATCGTCCGCCGGGCCGCCGAGGGCGAGGAGCTCACTACGCTGGACGGCACGGTGCGGAAGCTGAACGCCAACCATCTGGTCATCGCCGATGAGACCCGCGCCGTGGGCCTTGCGGGCATCATGGGCGGCGAGAACAGCGAGATCGTGGCCGACACCGCCGATGTGGTGTTCGAGTCCGCCTGCTTCGACGGCACCTGCATCCGTAAGGGCGCACTGGCCCTCGGCATGCGCACCGAGGCCAGCGCCAAGTTTGAGAAGGGCCTCGACCCCATGAACACCCTGCCCGCCGTGCAGCGGGCCTGCGAGCTGGTGGAGCTGCTGGGTGCCGGCGAGGTGGTGGACGGCGTCATCGACATCCTGAACCACGTGCCCCAGCCCACGGTGCTGCCGCTGGAGCCCGCCAAGATCAACGCTCTGCTGGGCACCGACGTGGCCGCCGACGAGATGGTGCGCATCCTGCGCAAGCTGGACTTCACCGTGGAGGGCGGGCAGGTCACCGTTCCCTCCTGGCGCGGCGACGTGCTGCGCATGGCCGACCTGGCCGAGGAGGTGGCCCGCTTCCACGGATACGACGCCATTCCCTGCACCCTCATGCGGGGGCAGACCACTCAGGGCGGCTGGTCCCCCGTGCAGCAGCTGGAGAATCAGCTGGGCGCCCTCTGCCGCACTTGCGGGTATGACGAGATCATCACCTACTCCTTCATCTCCCCCACCTACTACGACAAGATCCGCTGGGCCGCCGACGATCACCGCCGCCAGTCCTTCAAGATCCTGAACCCGCTGGGAGAGGACACCTCCATCATGCGCACCACCACCCTGCCCTCCATGCTGGAGATTCTGGTGCGCAACTACAACTTCCGCAACAAGACCGCCAAGCTCTATGAGCTGGGCCGGATCTATCTCCCCGGCGGCCCCGAGGGGCTGGCGGTGGAGTCCAAGTACCTGACCCTGGGCGCCTACGGCGAAGGTATGGATTTCTACGCCATGAAGGGTGCCATCGAGGCCATGCTCAAGAGCCTGCGGGCGGCCGACGTCCGGTTCCGCCCGGTGACGGACAATCCCTCCTACCACCCCGGCCGGTGCGCCGGCGTGTGGGCCAACGGCCAGTACATCGGCGTGTTCGGCCAGCTCCACCCGCTGGCCGCCAAGAACTACGGCGTGGACGCCGAGCTCTACTGCGCCGAGCTGTCCTTTGACGCGCTGATGGCCGCCAAGGGGCCCGACCCGGAGTACGTTCCCCTGCCCAAGTTCCCCTCCGTCACCCGGGATATCGCCGTGGTGTGCGCTGAGGAGGTCACCGTGGGCGAGCTGGAGGACGCCATCCGCCGGGGGGCCAAGGGCCTGCTGAAGGAGGTCACCCTGTTCGACATCTACCGGGGCCCCGGCGTGCTGGCCGGGCTGAAGTCCGTGGCTTTCAATCTGGTGCTGCGGGCGGACGACCGTTCCCTCACCGGCGAAGAGGCCGACGAGGATGTCCGGTCTATTCTGGAGGCTCTGGAAAAGGACTGCGGCGCGGTGCTGCGCTGAGCTTTCCCGTAAAAAATACCCCCGCGGGCGATGCCCGCGGGGGTATTTTGTATTCGCAAGCCTTATTGTTGTGCCCCTGCCGGCGCTCAGAGCGTGAAGCTCCTGCGCTGCTCCGGCAGGATAATGCGGGCCAGGATGGCCGCGGCCTCCGACCGGGAGATGTCGTTGCTGGGATAGAACATCCCGCCGCCTGCGCCGGTGAGCACGCCCGCCCGGTAGAGGGTGAGGATCTCGTCGGCATAGGGGGTGGCCGCCGTCACATCGGACACAGCGGACACCTTATTGACCTGGTAAAGGTCCACAGCGTCCACCGCATGGGCAAAGAGGCCGGCCATCTCCGCCCTGGTGATGTTGCGGGTATAATCCGCAGGCGTAAAGTCGCCTTCCTTTACGATCCCGTTGGCCAAAGCGTAGTCCACATAGGTCTGATACCAGGGAGCGCCGTTCTTCAGGCTGCTCTCCCCGGTGTGGTAGATCTCATGGACGCGGCTGGCCATGGTGATGGCCTGAGCCACAGTCAGGCGGCCGCTGGGGTCGAATTTCCCGCCGGAGCCGTTCATCAGGCCGTACTCATAGCAGATGCGGACGGCCTCGGCATACCACACCTTGGCGGGCACATCACCGAACTGGCCGGCGTAGGTCTTGGAGGCTGTAAAGGTATTCAGGCTGTCAGCGTTGAAGTAGGGGTTGATGTAGATACTGCTCTTGTCCACTTCCCAGTAGGCGGTGGGTTCATTCTGAACGGTTAAATTACGGAATTTACTCCCGGTCAACAGAATTTCTCCCGCCCTGTTGATCAGGCCAAGTCCTGTTGCCGCCAAGCCGTTTTCAAAATCCGAGTAGTAAACGCCCGAACTCTCAGGCAAGGAAAACACCTCTTTGCCCTCTGTCGTGATATAAATATCCCGCCGGCCCCGCTTATACTCGCCTTCACCGACAAGCGCGATTCCATCTGAGAAATCACGGGCTACCGAGTACCTTGGGGAAATGATCATCTCACCACGGGCGTTGATGTAGCCGTACTGCTTTGTCCCGTTGGCATCTGTCACAGCCACATATGCAAGGCCGCAGGAGAAATTCCCTGCGTCGGAATAAATGGTGGGAATGACCTCCTTCCCCGTCAGGTCAATAAAGCCGTGCCACTCCTCCCCGGTGTCCTCATCCACCCTCGCGACCGACGCAAGGCCCTCATGAAATTCTCCGATCTCGGCATAAGGCTTGGTTATTACCTTGAGGTTCCAATCCATGAGCACACAGGGCGAAGCCTCCGGATAGCGCCAGCCCTTCACCAGGCCGTTTTCCTCATCAAAGAGGAACTGCGAGTAGTTTCCGTGGGGAATCAGGCACTTGCCCTGAAGATCGTAGATGGCGCTATCATAGTACTCGGAGCCGGGATTGCCCTTAACAATCCATTTTCCCCCGCCCTGCAGTGTACAATCGTCTTCGGTCGACGCATTTGACACAATAACCTTACCCGTCTTATCGACATAAAACATACTATAAGAGTTCGGTATTACCACCGCCAAACCATTTCCAACACCTGCCGCCAATAGGTACTTCGTCGGGACGACCAGCTTCCCGTTTGTATCCAAAAGTCCCCACTTGTCGTTCATCAGCACAGCGGCCAGCCCGCCGTTGTAATCATGTATTCCCTCATATTTCATCGGGACTACCAGCTTGCCCGTTTTGTCAATGACGCCCCATTTGAACCCGCCGGAAGCATCGCGCTTCGTCACCGGGGCCAGGCCCTCACTAAAATAGCCAGTAGAATCGTACTGGGGCGGAATGACCTCCACACCCTGCTCGTTTATAAAGCCAACTTTTTCATTCAGCACAACCGGGACCAGACCCTCCGCAAAGCCTTCGTGCATCCATGAAATTCCATCATACTTGAACGGAACGACAACCCTCCCCTGCCAGTCCAGCAGGGCCGGCTTATAGTCGTCATCCCAAACCTCTACATGATCCGTGCCGAAACTTTTTATGCGGCTGTAGATCACACCGGTCAGCGGAGTTCCGTCCGGTTTCAGCAGTCCGTACCGTTCCCCCGCCTTGACGATGACAAATTTACCGCAGTATTCGGCCGACTCATAGTTCTCCACCTGGAGGCCGGTGTCAAGGTCGATCACCTTATCGGCGCTCCACTCCCCTCTGAGCACCGCCCAGTGCAGCTCCGGGATCACGCTCTTGACACGGTAGTCATCCCCCATCTCAATCAGCTTGCCCTCCACCGCCATGGCAGGGACCGCCAGGGAAATCGCCAGCCCCAGGGCCAGCAGCAGAGATATCAGCCGCTTTTTCGTGTTCATGTCTTTTTCCTCCTGTGTGTCCGTTTTGGGGATCTCTCTGGGAAAAATTATACCACGCAGTAGTGGTATAGGCAAGATTTCCTGTGAAAAAAGGAGGTTTTTCTGGTCATAATTTCGTCCTCAGCGCAGCATACTGACCGTAAAAGGAGCGATGCGGCATGGAACGAAAAAAAACGCTGTGGTATGCGGCGGCGGGCGGCGCGGCGGGGCTGGTGAACGGCTTCTTCGGCGGCGGAGGCGGGATGATCCTCGTGCCCCTGCTGGCAGGCAAGTGCGGACTGGATCAGCGGCGGGCCTTCGCCACCTCGGTGGCAGTGATCGCGCCCCTGTGCGCCCTGTCGGCGGGGATCTACTTCCTGCGGGGCGATCTGGACCTGCAGCTCTCCCTGCCCTATCTGGCCGGCGGACTGGCGGGCGGGCTCATCGGCGGGCGGGTGTTCCGAAAGGTGTCCGTCAAGTGGCTGCGGCGGGGGTTCGGGCTGCTGATCCTCTACGGCGGCGTGAGGGCCCTGCTGTGACGGACTGGCTCCTCCCCGCCCTGGCGGGGGCGGTCACGGGAGTGCTGTCCGCCTTCGGCGTGGGCGGCGGATCGCTGCTGCTCATCTACATGACCACCTTCGCCGGGGTGGCCCAGAACGCGGCACAGGGCATCAACCTGCTGTACTTTTTGCCCACGGCGGGGGCCGCCCTGCCCGCCCACTTCAAAAACGGGCTGGTGGAGCGCTCCGCCCTGCTGCCCGCCGTGGGTGCGGGGCTGATGGGCACGGCGCTGGCCGCATGGGCCGCCACGGCCATGGATGTGGCGGTGCTGCGGAAGTGCTTTGGGGTGTTCCTGCTCATCGTGGGGGCGCAGCAGCTGTTCGGAAAGGTCAAAGAGGAATGAAAAGAGCCCCGATGGGGGCTCTTTTCATTCCTCCTCTGTTCCGTCCAGAGGCTTGCCGCAGGTGGGGCAGTACCGCTGCCCATAGAGGGCAACGCGCTTGCCGCAGCGGGGGCAGCGCAGGAATTTGGAGCACAGGACCGCGGCCAGAATGTACAGGGAGATCAGCACCACCAGACCCACCGTCCGGACCGTTCCCTCCAGAAAGGCAGCCACCACTGCCGCGGCGATGACCAAGACGTCCACCACATAGATGAGCTTTTTCGCGTGTTCCAGCTTCATAGCCTTGTCTCCTTTCGTTTTTTGGTCAGGTAGCCCTCTAAGATCAGCGACGCCGCCACGGCGTCCACGTTGGCCTTGTGCTGCTTCATCTTCTTGCCGCCGGTGTGGAGGATCTGGTGGGCCTCGATGGTGGTACGGCGCTCGTCCCACAGGTGCACGCTCAGGCCGCTGGCTGCCTCCAGCCCGGCGGCAAAGGTGCGGTAGAGTTCCGCCCGGGGGCCCTCGGTGCCGTCCATGTTCCGGGGAAAGCCCATCACCAGCTCGTCCACCTGCCGCTCCTTGATGAGACGGCAGAGTTCCTCTGTCACCTGCTCCGGTTTCCGGCTCTGGATGACGGTGGTGTAGCCCGCCAGAAGCCCGGCGGGGTCGGAAATGGCGACCCCGGTGCGGGCATCGCCGTAGTCTATGGCCATGATGCGCATACTGCGCCTCCTCTGCAAAGTTTTTTATATTATAAAGGAGAAAGTTCCGCTTGACAAGCCCTTTGCGCTATGGTAGACTGGTTCTACCTGTGAGCAGGGCTTTCTTTTTGCGCCATTTTACGGGATGGCCGCAAAAACCCTCTCCCCCGCGCAATGGGGCCACAGGGAGGCAATTTGCCGATCCTCCGTAGCTTTTCCGGGCGCCGCAGGGCGTCCTTCGGAACGCTGGATCGGTTTCGGCCGCTCCGGCGTTTTTTACGTCCGGAGGGTCAAATTCAAAAGGAGGTGCCGAGAATGGCGAAAGCCGGTAGCCGTGTCAAGATCACCCTGCGCTGCAACGAGTGCAAGCAGCGCAACTACAACACCAGCAAAAACAAGCGCAACACCACTGAGCGTCTGGAGCTCAACAAGTACTGCCCCTTCTGCAGAAAGCACACTCTGCACACCGAAACCAAGTAATGAGCCGCTGCTCAAGGAAAGAAGGGTATACGAATGTCTGAACTGGATAAGCGTGAGGAAGCCAAAAAGGAGACCGTAAGCTCCGACAAGGCCCAGAAGAAGGACAAGGCCCCCGCGAAGAAGGAAAAGAAACCCGGCCGCGTCGCCCGTTGGTTCAAGGATATGAAGGGCGAGCTGAAAAAGGTCACTTGGCCCTCCGGCAAGGACACCATGAAGAACGTGCTGATCGTCCTCGGCTGCGTGGTCGTCGTGGGCATCTGCATCTGGGTGTTCGATCTGGTCGCCAAGGGCGTGGTCGAGGCCCTGCTCAAGATCTTCAACCACTGAGGCATCCGCCATGGCTGAGGAACTGAAATGGTACGTGGCTCATACCTATTCCGGGTATGAGAACACCGTGGCCGTCTCCATCGAGCAGGCCGTGGAGAACCGCAACATGCACGACCTGATCGCCGAGGTGTCCATCCCCATGGAGACCGTCACCGAGATCACTGACAACGGCCCCAAGACCGTGGAGCGCAAGGTGTTCCCCGGCTACGTGCTGGTCAAGATGGTCATGACCGACGAGACGTGGCATCTGGTACGCAATATCCGCGGCGTCACGGGCTTTGTGGGTGCGGCCAACAAGGCCATCCCCCTGACGGACGAGGAGATCGCCGCCCTGGGCGTGGAGAAGCGCGAGGTCGTGGTCGCTTACAACGTGGGCGACAGCGTGAAGATCACCGACGGCGCACTGGAGTCCTTCATCGGCACCGTGGAAGAGCTGGACAAGGAGCGCGGCAAGGTCCGCGTGGTCGTGTCCATGTTCGGCCGGGAGACTCCCGTGGAGCTGGAACTGGATCAGGTGGAGCCCATCTGATCTCCGGACCTTCTGGTCCACCCCGACAGGCAGATGCCTGTCCCCCCGTGGGAGGGGCGCGCAAGGCGCTCCGTCACCACCACATTTTATGTAGGAGGTGCTGTTTCAAATGGCACAGAAAATCACTGGATATGTAAAGCTGCAGATCCCCGCCGGTCAGGCAACTCCGGCCCCCCCTGTTGGTCCCGCTCTGGGCCAGCACGGCGTCAACATCGCCGCCTTCACCAAGGAATTCAACGAGCGCACCAAGAAGGACATGGGCTTGATCATCCCCGTGGTCATCACCGTGTACGCTGACCGCTCTTTCTCCTTCATTACCAAGACTCCCCCCGCCGCCGTTCTCATCAAGAAGGCCTGCGGTCTGGAGTCCGGCTCCGGCGTGCCCAACAAGACCAAGGTCGCTACCCTGTCCAAGGCTGATCTGCAGAAGATCGCCGAGACCAAGATGCCCGACCTGAACGCCTCCACTCTGGAGAGCGCCATGAGCATGGTCGCCGGTACCGCCCGTTCCATGGGCGTGCTGGTGGAAGAGTAAGGAAAGGAGGAAACATCAATGGCTACTAAGGGTAAAAAGTATGTGGACAGCGCGAAGCTCATCGACCGCGCTGCGCAGTATGACGTGAACGAGGCTATGGATCTGGTCGTCAAGACCGCTACCGCCAAGTTCGATGAGACCGTCGAGCTCCATGTGAAGCTGGGTGTCGACTCCCGCCACGCCGACCAGCAGGTCCGCGGCGCCATCGTCCTCCCCCACGGCACCGGTAAGAACGTGCGCATCCTGGTCTTCGCCAAGGGCGACAAGGCCGAGGAGGCCAAGGCCGCCGGCGCTGACTACGTGGGCGATATGGACATGGTGGAGAAGATCCAGAAGGAGAACTGGTTCGACTTCGACGTGGTCATCGCCTCCCCCGACATGATGGGCGTGGTCGGCCGTCTCGGTAAGGTCCTGGGCCCCAAGGGTCTGATGCCCTCTCCCAAGGCCGGCACTGTCACCCCCAACGTGGCGCAGGCCGTCCAGGAGTCCAAGGCCGGTAAGGTCGAGTACCGTCTGGACAAGACCAACATCATCCACTGCCCTATCGGCAAGGTGTCCTTCGGCGCCGAGAAGCTGGCTGACAACCTGAACGCTCTCATGGGCGCCATCGTCAAGGCCAAGCCCGCCGCCGCCAAGGGCCAGTACGTCAAGAGCTGCGTCGCCGCCTCCACCATGGGCCCCGGCGTGAAGATCAGCGCCGCCAAGTACGTTTAAGGGTCTGAGCCGTTGCGAACAGCGCGGATGGACCGGAGCGAGGGTGAGAAACCAGGCCGCCCAGCGGCTGTTTCAAGTCCGAGACGAAGGGAAGCCGCGCGTCGTGAGCAGGCGAGACATGATAGCGTAATTCACACTTTTGAGGTGTGATCCGCTCTTGATCTGAAAAAAAGTTTATATCCCTCCGGGGGTCATGCTTGACAAGACCCCCGGAGGCTGGTATAATACTATTCGTGTTCAAAGACAGCCGGTATCGGAAGCTCCCCTTCCCTGTAAAGCCAGCCGAGAATACAGCCACAACATCACAGTTTTGTTGCGCTGTTTTCGTCTTGACACGAAAGCGGCGTTTTTCTATTTTATAGAAACGCCTCATCGAAACTCTGGAGGTGAAATCAAACAATGCCTAACGCAAAGGTTCTCAGCGAGAAGCAGGCCGTCGTGGCCCAGCTGACCGACACCCTGAAGAACGCCACTTCCGGCGTCCTCGTGGACTACAAGGGTATCACCGTGGCCGAGGATACCGCGCTCCGTGCGGAGCTGCGTGCCGCCGGCGTGGAGTACTCCGTGGTGAAGAACACTCTGGTGCGCTTCGCTCTGGACAGCACCGGCCTGAACGAGCTGGACGAGGTGCTGCACGGCACCACTTCTCTGGCCGTCACCACCGGCGACCCCATCGCACCCATGCGAATCGTCAGCAAGTATGCCAAGCAGCTGGGTGATCGGTTCAACGTGAAGGCCGGCTTCATGGAGGGCAAGGTCCTTCCTCTGGCCGACGTCGCCGCGCTGTCCGAGCTGCCCTCCAAGGAGGCGCTGCTGGGTCAGGTGCTCGGCACTATGCTGGCCCCCATCACCAGCCTGGCTATCGTCCTGAAGGCGATCGCCGAAAAGCAGGGCGGCTTTGTCGAGGCCGCCGAGCCCGCCGCCGAGTAATCGGCACAGTCCCACATTTCACACATAATTATTAGGAGGTAACTATCAATGGCTTCTGAGAAGATTTCTGCCCTGATCGAAGAGGTTAAGGGCCTGACCGTTCTGGAGCTCTCTGAGCTCGTTCACGCCCTCGAGGAGGAGTTCGGCGTTTCCGCCGCCGCTATGGCCGCTCCCGCCGCTGGCGGCGCTGCTGCTGCTCCCGCTGAGGAGAAGACTGAGTTCGACGTCGTTCTGACTGAGATCGGCGCCGAGAAGATCAAGGTCATCAAGGTTGTCCGCGAGATCACCGGTCTGGGCCTGGCCGAGGCCAAGGCCGTCGTCGAGGCCGCCCCCAAGGCGATCAAGGAGGGCCTGAGCAAGGACGACGCCGAGGAGCTGAAGAAGAAGCTGGAAGAGGTCGGCGCCAAGGTCGAGCTGAAGTAATCTGCTTCTGTTTCAACAACAAAAACACCCCCGCTGCATGTGCAGCGGGGGTGTTTTCTTCTATTATCGTTTCAGGCCGCCGGGGCATCCTGCGGCAGGGCGGCAGTGGCGCGGCGCATGGCCGCCACTGCGTAGACCGCCACCACCAGCTCCGTGATGGGCATGGCGAACCAGATGGAGTCCGCCCCCGCCAGCGTGGGCAGCAGGAGGATCAGGGCTCCGCTGATCACCAGCCCCCGGGCCACCGAGACCACGAAGGCCGCCCGGGGCTTCAGGATGGACTGGAAATAATAGGTGGAGAAGATGTTCAGCGGCAGCAGCAGGAAGGACAGGGAGTACCGCCGGATGATGGAGGGCGCGATGCGCAGGATCTCCGCCGTGGGACTCATGAAAATACGGACGTACAGGTTGGGCGCAGCCAGACTCAGGGCCGTCCAGAGCAGGCTGAAGGCCGCCGTGGTGAGGAGGGCATAGCGCAGGGCCGCCTTGATGCGGCTCCCCTTCCCCGCGCCGAAGCTGGTGGAGATGATGGGCTGGGCCGCCTGCCCCACGGCGTAGGCGCAGCACTGGACCGAGGCTGTACACGATGTTCCACACCGGGGCCACCACCGCCAGGGCCGCGGTGCCCTCCGGTCCCTGATACTGGCCCACCATGGCCATGTCCACCACCGAGTAGATGGACGCGATCATGGCGCTGCCCAGCGCGGTCCAGAGATATTTAAAGTAGACGGACCGGACCCGTCCGGTCAAAAGATCGTCCATAAGGTATGCCTCCTTTTCCAAAAAAGAAAGCCGGACAAGACACCTGACCGGGCGCCATGCGGCGCGCGCGGTGTCTTATCCAGCTTGAACGGTTCAAACCCTCCGACGGGGGACAGCCTAACATATCCGCCGGCGATTGTCAAGAGACAGAAGCGAAACGGTCTGCAGCGGGCGGACGATGTATGAGATTTTTATAATAAGGTAAAACTTCGGGCACGGCGGTTTTCTCCGCCGCGCCCGTTTTTACTGCGCTGCCTTCAGCGAGTCCGCCAGACGGCGGACCATGGGGTTGCGGCAATCCCTGGACCACGCGGCGGTGAGGCCGGCAGCCTCGCTGTCTGGAATGGTGAAAATGCGGATGTTGCCGCTGCGTTCCAGCCGGGTGTTGCGGTCCAGCATGGCCACACCCACCCCCATCTCCACGCAGAGGAGGAGGCTCTCCAGTGTGGAGCTCTCCCGCACGATATTGGGCGTGAAGCCATAGGCCGCGCACTGGTGCATCAGCAGGTCGTGCCCGCCGGGGGATTCCTCCCGGGTGATGGCCACGAAGGGCTCGTCCCGCAGGTCCTCCATGGTCAGGCTATTCCGGGCCGCAAGGGGGTTGGTGCAGCTGATGAAGATGGCCCCCGGCTCCCGGAAGACCGTGAGGGTCTCCCAATCGCTGCGGCCCTCGGCCTCGAAGGCCAAGGTGAAGATCATGTCGTAGGTCCCGCGCTCCAGCCCCTGCCGCAGGTGGCGGAAGCTGTTGCGCTCCAGATTCACGGTGACGGCGGGCCAGCGGCGGCGCAGCTCGTCCAGATGGCGGGAGAGGTACTGGCTCACGTCCTGCCCCTCCAGCACGCCGATGGACAGGCTGCCCTCCCCCTGCCGGCTGATGGCCTCCGCCTGCGCTACGGCCTGATCCACCCGCTCGGGCAGGTCCTTGAGCTGCTCGTACAGGCAGGCCCCGGCGGGAGTCAGGCGGACCCCCTTCCCGGTCCGGTGGAAGAGCTCGAAGCCCAGCTCCTGCTCCATCAGCCCAAGCTGGCGGGACAGGTTCGGCTGGGTCACGTAGAGCACCTGTGCCGCCCGGGAAACGTTCTCCAGCTTCGCGGTCTCTACAAAGTAACGGATGCGGGTCAGGTTCATGCGGGAACCCTCTCTTTCTCGTTTTCATTTTCAGTATACCATCAAACAAAAATTTCATCAAGGGTTTTACCACTCTGCACAAATATTTTATTTGATATAACAAATACGATATAGCACAGTCAAAAAAGCTATTTTACATGTCCTTTTGGGCATTGTATATTAAAAGTACAGTCTACGGCCCCGGTTTGACTGTACATTTTTCAATTCTGGGAGGAGAAGACATGTCTACTCAAAACAAGGCCGCGGCTGGTAAGGGCTTCGGCGCGAAGGGCATCGGGATCATGATCCTGACCTTCTTCAGCATCATGCTGATGAGCAACATCTGTTACGACTCACTGAACGTCACCATCCCCGTATTCGGTTCCATGGGCTGGAACACCGCTCCCCTCTATCTGTTCTCCACCGTGGCCGCGTGGATCTCCGTCATCGGCGCCGGCATCTGGGGCGTCCTGTGCGGCAAGAAGACCTGCCGCTTTGCCTGGGGCCTGTCTCTGGTGGTCGCCGCCATCGGCTGCGTGATCTGGAACTTCGCCCCCGGCCTCAGCAGCGTGCCCGTCTACTTCATCGGTCTGGCGCTGGCCAACATCGGCGGCATGGGCTTTGCCTATATCGCCAGCCTGAACGTCATCTCCAACTGGTTCCCCCACAAGAAGGGCATGGCCATGGGCTGGGTCACCATTGGGTTCCCTCTGTCCGCCGTGGTCGCCACCCCCCTCTGTTCCGCGCTGGTGGGTAAGCTGGGCCTGAACGGCATCTACCTGATGTACGCCGTCCTGTGCGCCATCCTCGCCGTTATCGTGTTCGCCTACGTCCGCGACTACCCCGAGGAGAAGGGCGCTTACCCCGACAACGACCGCAGCTTCGACAAGGCCACCGCCGAGGCCGAGCTGAAGGCCGGCCTCGAGTATATGAAGACCTCTCCCTGGACCACCAAGAAGCTGCTCCACACCGGCACCGTGTGGAAGATGGTCATCTCTCTGGGCATCATGGAGCTGCTGTCCCTGGGCATCATGACCAACTTCATGCCCCGCATGATGCAGATCATCGGCGCCAACGGTCCCGTGTACAATCAGGGCGAGGTCATCCCCATGCTGGCCATCGCCGGTCTGGCCGCCTGTGTGGGCTCCGTGCTCTGCGGCCTGCTGGACTCCAAGGTCGGCCCCAAGAAAGCCATCATCATCACCTATATCATCGCCATCATCTCCATCGTGCTCAACGTGGTGGGCGGCAACGTGGCCGTGACCAACAAGGCCCTCGGCACCACCCTGCTGTATATCTCCCTGCCCTTCCTGGCCATCCTGCTGGGCGGCGCGGCCAACTATCTGGTGTCCCTGACCAACACCATCTGGGGCCGCTATGACTTCCCCGCCGCCTACCGCCTTCTGAAGCCCCTCGTGGCCGTGGTGGGTGCCATCGGTATCACCCTCGTGGGCGGCATCGGTCAGGCCGGCCCCGGCTACGGCGTGGCCTATATGGTCCTCGGCATCCTGTCCGTCATCGGCACCATCATCATGTGCACCGTGAGCGACAAGCAGGTGGGCCGGGACATGTAAGTCCTCCCCTGCCCCAGCTCCTGTTCTAATCGCAAAATCTGATCCAAAGGAGAAATCTGCTATGAAAATTTTAGGCCTGTCCGGCGGCACCCCCAACGGCGCCAACGACGCACTGTGCAAGGAGGCCCTGATGGCCGCTCAGGAACAGGGCGCCGAGATCGAGTTCATCAACCTCAACACCCTTGACCTGAAGCCCTGCACCGGCTGCAAGGCCTGTGTCATGGGCCTGTTCAACGGCAAAGGCAACGCCTGCGTGCTGAAAGACGACATGCAGTGGCTGACCGACAAGATGTACGACGCCGACGGCATCATCTTCGCCGTGCCCATCTTCTGCAAGACCGCCCCCGGCCTGTTCCACAACATTATGGACCGCTTCGGGCCCCGCATGGACAAGGGCAACCTGCTCATCGCCCAGAAGATTGCCGAGGAGCACGGCGGCAAGCCCGTGGACCCCAAGTACCTGAAGGAGAAGGTCGTGTCTTACATGGGTATCGGCGGCTCCGACTGGGCCACCCGCATCCAGTGCGACTTCGCCACTCAGGCCCTGACTCCCAAGTGGACCCTCATCGACAACCACCTGTTCCCCTGGTCCCTGTCCATCATCATGAACGACGAGGCCATCGCCTACGCCCACAAGATGGGCACCGACCTGACCAACGCCGCCAAGAAGATCGTGGACGGCAGCTTCGTCCCCGGCCATGGCATCATCAACGAGGACTACAAGGGCCCTGCCGGCGTCTGTCCCCACTGCCACAGCCAGAACTTCTACCTGCAGGAGGACGGCGTGGCCGTCTGCTGCCTGTGCGGCACCGAGGGCGTGCTGAAGAACGTGGACGGCAAGTACGTCTTTGAGTTCGACGCAGAGAAGTGGATCCCCCACGCCCACGACTCCATCCCCGGCAAGTTCATCCACGGCGGCGATATTCAGCGCAACGAGGGCGAGTCCCGTGCCATCATGGCCACCGAGGAGGCCAAAGCCCGTAAACAGAAGTACCGCGACTTCATCCAGTCCACCAAGCCGGAGCGCGCCTGAGCGCCCTCCGCTCCAGCCCCCTGCCGCAGCATGCGGCAGGGGGCTTTCCCCTGTTTGCGCCCGTTTCCCCCAGGCACCTCGGGTGGGGCTTGCCCTTTTCAATAAAAAGTGGTATGCTATC
The DNA here is from genome assembly GCA_934667095.1 of uncultured Oscillospiraceae bacterium. Lineage (GTDB taxonomy): Bacteria > Bacillota > Clostridia > Oscillospirales > Oscillospiraceae > Enterenecus. The sequence continues at coordinate 68,296 of CAKULE010000010.1, forward strand.
AGAACCACACCGGCCTGAATTTTCCGGGCCGGCCGTTGTGAGAACATGATGCAAAGTGAGTGATCCAATGAATATCATCATTGCCGGGTGCGGCAAGGTGGGCATGAACGTGGCCGAGCACCTGTCCAAGGAGGGCCACAGCATCACCGTGGTGGACACTTCTCAGGATACGCTGGACCGGGCCTCCAACCAGCTGGACGTGATGTGCGTCAAGGGCAACTGCGCCGCCCGCGGCCCCCTGCTGGAGGCCGGCATCCACGACACCGACATGGTCATCGCCGCCACCAGCTCTGACGAGATCAACCTGCTGTGCTGCCACTGCGCCAAGAGCTTCGGCGTACCCTACACCGTGGCCCGGGTCCGCAGCGCCGAATACTCCGGCGATCTGGAGCACATGAAGGCCGACCTCGGCATCACCATGCTGGTGAATCCCGAGCAGGCCACCGCCGTGGAAATCTCTCACCTGCTGCGCTTCCCCAGCGCCGCCAATATCGACACCTTCGCCCGGGGCCGGGTGGAGATCGTGGCCTTCCGGGTACAGGAAGATGACTTCCTGACGGACCGCTCCCTCGCCCAGCTGTCCTCCAAGCTGGGCAGCCTGCCCATGCTGATCTGCGTGGTGGAGCGGGAGGACGGGGTGTTCATCCCCAACGGCTCCTCCGTGCTGCGCGCCGGGGACAAGGTCTATCTGGCGGGCACCCCCTCCGGCATCAACCAGTTCTTCAAGCTGCTGGGCCAGCAGAACCACAAGATCCGCTCCGCCTTCATTCTGGGCGGCGGGCGCATCACCTTCTATCTGGTGTCTGTGCTGGAGCGGCTGGGCATCGACTGCAAAGTGGTGGAGCGCAAGGACGACCGCTGCCGCGAGCTGGCAGAGCTGTTCCCCCACAGCCTCATCATCCACGGGGACGGCACTGACCCGGAACTGCTCACCGAAGAGCGCATGGAAAGCAGCGACGCCTTCATCGCCCTCACCGACCGGGACGAGGACAACCTCATCATCTCCCTCTATGCCCATCAGGCCGGGGTACACAAGGTCATCGCCAAGTCCAACCGGCAGAACTACACCTCCATCGCCCGCTCAGCAGGGGTGGAGTCGGTGGTGTCCCCCAAGCTGACCACCGCCGACCAGATCCTGCGGCTGGTGCGGGGCATCCGCAACACCAAGGGCACCGCCATGGCCGCCCTATACCGCATCGCCGGCGGGCAGGCCGAGGCCATGGAGTTCACCGTCAGCGCCGCCACCAGCAACTTGGGCATCCCCCTGCGGGAACTCAGGCTGAAGAACGGCGTGCTCATCGCCGTGGTGGTCCGGGGCAACGAGGTCATCATCCCCGAGGGCTCCACCGCCCTGAAGGAGGGGGACTCCGTGGTGGTGGTCACCCGGGACAGCGGCATCCTCGACCTGAACGACATCTTTGTCGATGGGCTGGGGCTGGGAGGCTGACGGCATGAACTACAAGCTGGTACTGCGGATCACCGGCGTGGCCCTCCTGCTGGAGGCCGCTGCACTGGTGATCCCGACAGGGGTAGCCCTCCTCTACCGGGAGAGCCTCATCCCCTTCCTCTGGACCATCCTGCTGCTGGCCGTGACCGGTCTGGTCCTGCTGCTCCTGTTCCGGAAGAGCACGGGCACCCTGCTGACCCGGGACGGCTTCCTCACCGTGGGACTCATCTGGGCCCTGTTTGGCGCCTTCGGCGCCCTGCCCTTCCGCTTCTCCGGCCTGTTCGGCAGCTATGTAAACTGCCTGTTCGAGGCCATCTCCGGGTTCTCCACCACCGGAGCCACCATCCTTACCGCCGTGGAGGGCCTGCCCTACGGCCTGCTGTTCTGGCGCTCCCTCACCCACTGGCTGGGCGGCATGGGCGTACTGGTGCTGACAGCGGCCCTGCTGCCTATGCTTGGGGTGAGCTCCAACTCCCTCATCCGGGCGGAGAGCCCCGGGCCCGTGAAGAGCAAGCTGGTGCCCCGGGCGTCCCAGTCCTCCAAGATCCTGTACACCATCTATCTGGCGCTGACCGTGATCGAGACCGTGCTGCTGCGCATCGCCGGGATGCCGTGGTACGACAGCATCGTCCACGCCATGGGCACTGCGGGCACCGGCGGTTTCTCCATCAAGAACGCCTCCATCGGCGCTTACGGCAGCCCCGCCATCGAGATCATCGTCACAGTGTTCATGTTCCTGTTCTCCGTGAACTTCGCCGTGTACTTCCTGCTGCTCACCGGGCGGTTCAAGCAGGTGCTGAAGAGCGATGAGCTGCGGTTCTTCATCGCGGTGGTGGTGCTGGCCATCGCCGCCGTCTCCATCAACGTGGCCCCGCTGTTCGCCACCGCCGGGGACGCCATCCGGGCCGCGGCCTTTCAGGTGCTGACGGTGCTGTCCACCTGCGGCTATGCCACAGCGGACTTCAACCTCTGGCCGGAGTTCTCACGGATGCTGCTGGTGATCCTCATGTTCATCGGCGCCTGCGCGGGCTCCACCGGCGGCGGCATAAAATGCTCCCGTATTCTGGTGCTCATGCGCTCCGCCCGGCGGGAAGTGCAGTCCATCATCCACCCCCGGGCTGTGTCCGTGGTCCGGCTGGACGGCGAACCCCTGTCCGAGCAGACCGTGCAAACCACCCAGTGCTACTTCATCATCTACATGTTCCTCGTGTTCGCCGCCTCCCTTGTGGTGGGGCTGGACAACTTCTCCTTCGGTACCACTCTCACCGCCGTGATCTCCTGCGTCAGCAACATCGGCCCGGGGCTGGAGGCCGTTGGTCCCATGGGGAATTTTGCCGGTTTCTCGGTACTCAGCAAGCTGGTGCTCAGCCTGTGCATGATCATCGGACGACTGGAAATGTTTCCGGTCCTCGTGCTCTTTAGCCGTAATGCTTGGAAACGAACCTGATTCCATTTACAATTTGTTCAAAACTTTCAAAGTTTGGATTTTGGTCCGAAAATCGCCGCCGGTTTATTGCAAAACCGGCGGTGATTGTGTAAAATAGAAATTATGAACAGAGTGTGTCAGAGAAGAAGGAAACAAAATTAAAAGGAGTTGCTGAAATCAATGGAAAGTCTGTTTTGGATCGGCTTTGTCGGCGCTGCATTGGCGCTGATCTTCGCGCTGGTCCAGCGCAACAAGGTCATGTCCTTCTCCGAAGGAAATGACAAGATGGTAAAAATCGCATCCTCCATCCGGGAAGGCGCCAACGCGTACCTGAAGCACCAGTATAGCTCTGTGGCCAAGGTATTCGCTGTCGTCTTCGTTATTCTGCTGGTGATCGCCTTCGCCAGCGGCGGCAAGATGCTGTCCAAGTTTACCCCCTTCGCCTTCCTCACCGGTGGTATCTGGTCCATGCTGGCCGGCTTCATCGGCATGAAGATCGCTACCAACGCCAACGCCCGTACCGCTCAGGCCGCCTCTGAGAGCCTGAACAAGGGCCTGCGGGTGGCCTTCTCCTCCGGCTCCGTCATGGGCTTCACCGTGGTGGGTCTGGGCATGCTGGACATCACCATCTGGTTCTTCCTGCTCCGCTACGCCTTCGGCATCACCGAGCCCGTGGCTCTGGGCAACATCATGGTCATGAACGGCATGGGCGCTTCCTTCATGGCTCTGTTCGCCCGTGTGGGTGGCGGCATCTACACCAAGGCCGCCGACGTGGGCGCTGACCTCGTGGGCAAGGTCGAGGCCGGCATCCCCGAGGACGACCCCCGCAACCCCGCCACCATCGCCGATAACGTGGGCGACAACGTGGGCGACGTGGCCGGCATGGGTGCCGACCTGTACGAGTCCTACGTGGGCTCCATTCTGGCCACCTTCGCGCTGGGCGCTGTGGGCGGCTACGGCTGGGGCGGCCTGCTGCTGCCCGTGGCTCTGGCCGTTTGCGGCATCGTCTGCTCCATCATCGGCTCCTTCCTGGTCAAGACCAAGGAAGACGCCACTCAGCTCTCCCTGCTGCGCTCCCTGCGCACCGGTACCTACACCGCCGCTGTCCTGTCCGCCATCTGCGCCGCCATCCTGTGCCGCGTGATCCTCGGTGCCGGCAACTGGCTGGGCGTGTTCATCGCCATCCTGTGCGGTCTGGTGGGCGGCTGCGCCATTGGTTACTTCACCGAGTACTACACCTCTGACAACTACAAGCCCACCAAGAAGCTGGCTGCCTCCTCCGAGACCGGTGCCGCCACCATCATCATCGGCGGCCTGTCTCTGGGCATGCTGTCCACCATCGCCTCCATCCTGATTGTGGCCGCGGCCATCCTGATCTCCTACTTCGCCGCCGGCGGCTCCATCAGCATCGTGGACGAGGCCGGCCACTTCACTGCCGCCTTCAACAAGGGCCTGTACGGCATCGGCATCGCCGGCGTCGGCATGCTCTCCACTCTGGGCATCACTCTGGCCACTGACGCTTACGGCCCCGTGGCCGACAACGCCGGCGGCATCGCCGAGATGGCCGGCCTGCCCGAAGAGGTCCGCGACCGCACCGACGCGCTGGATTCTCTGGGCAACACCACCGCCGCCACCGGCAAGGGCTTCGCCATCGGCTCCGCCTCCCTGACTGCTCTGGCTCTGTTGGTCTCCTACGTCAACATCGTGCAGGACAACACCTCTGAGGTGCTGAACTTCACTCTCACCAGCCCCACCGTGCTGGTCGGCCTGTTCATCGGCGCCATGCTGGTGTTCGTCTTCGCCGCTCTCACCATGAGCGCCGTGCAGACTGCCGCCCAGTCCATCGTGCTGGAGGTCCGCCGCCAGTTCCGCGAGATCGTGGGCATCATGGACGGCAAGGCCGACCCCGACTATGCCTCCTGCGTGGCCCTGTGCACCAAGGGCGCCCTGCATGAGATGGTCGTGCCCGCTCTGCTGGCCATCATCGTCCCCATCCTCACCGGCCTGATCCTCGGGCCCACCGGCGTGGTCGGCCTGCTGGGCGGCGTGTCCGTCACCGGCTTCGCCATGGCCGTGTTCATGTCCAACGCCGGCGGCGCCTGGGACAACGCCAAGAAGTATATCGAGCGCGGCAACCACGGCGGCAAGGGCTCTGATCAGCACAAGGCCGCTGTCGTGGGCGACACCGTGGGCGACCCCTTCAAGGACACCTCCGGCCCCGCTCTGAACATCCTGATCAAGCTGTGCTCCACCGTTTCCATCGTGTTCTCCGGCCTGATCATCGCCTTCAACCTGATGAAGCTGCTGTAAGCTCCACACAGACCACTCTTCACCGCCCCGCGGCCTGAGCCGCGGGGCGGTTTTTTGCGCTTCCCCCCTTGCTTTTCCCGGCAGTATTTGATACACTAAAGTGCAAGAAATCACGGCAAGGAGTGACCCGTATGATCACCATTCAAAACGAGCCCGTGCGCTGGCAGCATGGGGCGCTGGTCCCCGCGGAAAAGGACGCCGCCGGCGTTGCCGCCACCATGGCCTACGGCATCCTCAAGGCCCACAACACCGGCTACAGCATGGAGCAGCTGCACCTCCGGTTCGACGCCATGGCCTCCCACGACATCACCTATGTGGGCATCATCCAGACGGCCCGGGCCTCCGGCATGAAGGAGTTCCCCCTGCCCTATGTGCTCACCAACTGTCACAACTCCCTGTGCGCCGTGGGCGGTACCATCAACGAGGACGACCACGTCTTCGGCCTGTCCGCCGCCAAAAAGTACGGCGGCGAGTTCGTCCCCGCCCATCAGGCGGTGATTCACTCCTACATGCGGGAGCGGTACGCCGCCCCGGGACGGATGATCCTCGGGTCCGACTCCCACACCCGGTACGGTGCCTACGGCTGCATGGCCATCGGCGAGGGCGGGCCCGAGCTGGCCCGCCAGCTGCTGCGGAAGACCTACGACATCGCCTATCCCCCCGTGGTGGCGGTGTATCTCACCGGCGCGCCCCGGCCCGGCGTGGGGCCCCAGGACGTGGCGCTGGCTCTGGTGAAGGCCACCTTCGCCGCCGGTACGGTGAAAAACGCCGTCATGGAGTTCTTCGGCCCCGGCGTGGCCAATCTGTCCATGGACTACCGCTGCGGCATCGACGTGATGACCACGGAGACCACCTGCCTCTCCTCCGTGTGGCAAACCGACGGGTACACCCAGCAGGCGCTGGCCCTGCTGGGCCGCGGGGACAGCTACCGGGCCATGGCCCCCGGCGAGGGTGCGTGCTATGACCGGGCCGTCACCGTTGAGCTGGACAAGGTGGAACCCATGATTGCCCTGCCCTTCCACCCCTCCAACGCCTACACCATCCGGGAGTTCAAGGCCAACGCCGCCGACCTGCTCCACCAGGTGGAGCTGTCCGTGCCCGAAAAGCTGGGCATCCAGCCCCCCGCCCCCCTCACCGACAAACTGGTGGACGGCCGGTTTTACGTGGATCAGGCGGTCATCGCCGGGTGCTCCGGCGGCACGTACCAGAACCTGAAGCGGGCCGCCGAGATCCTGACCGGGGGCGACACCGGCGCAGGACCCTTCTGGCTGTCCTGCTACCCCGGGTCCATGCCCATCATGCAGGCCCTGACTCACGAGGGATACCTCGCTGAGCTGATGGCGGCGGGGGCCTCGGTGCGCTCCTGCTTCTGCGGGCCCTGCTTCGGCGCGGGGGACGTGCCCGCCAACGGCGGCTTCTCCATCCGGCACTCCACCCGGAACTTCCCCAACCGGGAGGGCTCTAAGCCCGGGGACGGGCAGGCCAGCTATGTGGCCCTGATGGACGCCCGGTCCATCGCCGCCACGGCGAAGATGGGCGGCGTGCTCACCGCCGCGGACGAGCTGGACAACGTCCCCGCCGACCGGCCCGACGAGTGCTGGGCCTATGACGATTCCTCCTACCGGGCCCGGGTGTACTTCGGCGTGGGCAGGCCCCAGCCGGAGCAGGAGCTGGTGTTCGGCCCCAACATCGCCGACTGGCCAGAGCAAATCGCCCTGCCGGAGGACCTGCTGCTGACGGTGTGCTCTGCCATTTACGACCCCGTCACCACCACCGACGAGCTCATCCCCTCCGGGGAGACCTCTTCCTACCGCTCCAACCCCATCAAGCTGTCCGACTTCGCCCTGAGCCGCAAGGACCCCCAATATGTGCCCCGGGCCAAGGCCATCCGGGCAGAGGAGCTCCGCCGCCGCGCCGGCGAGCACACCGACGCGCTGGAGGGCTTCGACCCCGCCCGCACCGGACTGGGCTCCCTGGTGATGGCCCTCAAGCCCGGCGATGGCTCTGCCCGGGAGCAGGCCGCCTCCTGCCAGCGGGTACTGGGGGGAGGCGCCAACATTGCCGCCGAGTACGCCACCAAGCGCTACCGCTCCAACGTGGTCAACTGGGGCATGCTGCCCTTTATCGCCGCCGATCTGGAGGGGCTAAACCTCCAGCCCGGCGACCGGGTGTACATCCCCGGCATCCGTGCCCTGCTGGAGGGGGACGGCGAGGCTGCGGAGGCCACCGTCCTCCGCGCCGGCGGCGGCAGGGCTGCCGTGACGCTCACCCTGCCGGGGCTGACGCGGGAGGAACGGGATATTATCCTGGCGGGCTGCCTCATCAACTACTACGCAAACTGATATCCCGTTCCGGGCCCCGCCGAAGGTGGGACGCACTTCGTCCGTACAAGTGTTTTGCACAGCAAAACCTTGGAGGGGGCAGAATTCACTTCTGCCCCCTCCTGTTCTGTCTGGGGTCCCTGCGCAGCGGCTGCGTGGGGTATAGGATATTATTCCAACAGGCTGCTCATCAACTACGCGAAATAAAACAAACCCCCCCGTGCCGCAGCACGGGGGGGTTTGCTCTGTTCGATCAGTAGCTGCCCAGATCGGCGGACTTGTCCGCCTCGGGATCGGCGCCGAAGACATAGTCGTTGCCGGGAAGGATGGCGTTGAGAATCACGCCCACCAGCGCGGCAATGGCCAGACCGGAGAGGGTCACGGCTGCGGAACCGATGTTGAAGGTAATGCCGCCCACGGAGCTGAAGCCCAGACCACTGACAAACATGACCGCGGCGATGATCAGGTTGCGGGACTTGGTGAGGTCCACCTTGTTCTCCACGATGTTGCGCACGCCCACCGCGGAGATCATGCCGTACAGGATGAAGGACACGCCGCCCACGATGGCGGAGGGGATGGAGTTCACCAGCGCGTCGAACTTGGGAGAGAAGGACAGGATGATGGCGAAGTAGGCGGCGATGCGCACCACACGGGGATCGTACACCTTGGAGAGCACCAGCACGCCGGTGTTCTCGCCGTAGGTGGTGTTGGCGGGGCCGCCGAAGAAGCCCGCCACGGCGGTGGCCAGGCCGTCGCCCAGCAGGGTGCGGTGGAGGCCGGGGTCCTCGATGAAGTTCTTGCCAGTGGTGGAGGAGATGGCGGAGATGTCGCCGATGTGCTCCATCATGGCGGCGATGGCGATGGGGGCCATGACCAGAATGGAGGTGATGTCAAACTTGGCGATGACGAACTTCTGCAGACCGACGAAGTTGGAGGCCGCCACGCCGGAGAAGTCCAGCAGGGGCACCACAGCGCCGGTGGCGTCCACCGCGGTGGCACCGAAGGCGTTGGCGATCACCGCCACGATGTAGCTGCCCACCACGCCCAGCAGGATGGGGATGATCTTGATCATGCCCTTGCCCCAGATGTTGGCCACGATGATGATGGCCATGGACACGATGGCCAGCCACCAGCAGGTCTTGGCGTTGTTGATGGCGGAGCCCGCCAGGTTCAGGCCGATCATGATGATCATGGGGCCGGTGACGATGGGCGGGAAGAAACGCATGACCTTGCGGGCGCCCACCACCTTGAACAGCAGGGCCAGCACCAGATAGAGCGCGCCGGCGATCACAATGCCGCCCAGCGCGTAGGCCAGCTTCTCGTCCCCGCTCATGGCGGCGTACTTGCCGGAATCCAGCTTGGCCACGGTCTCGAAGCCGCCCAGATAGGCGAAGGAGGAGCCCAGGAAGGCGGGCACCTTGAACTTGGTGCAGATGTGGAAGATCAGCGTGCCGAGGCCGGCCATCAGCAGAGTGGTCTGGATGGACAGGGGCAGGCCGTAGCCGGACACCAGAATGGGGACCAGCACGGTGGCGCCGAACATGGCAAACAGATGCTGAAGGCCCAGCACCAGCATCTTGGGTACGCCCAGTTTGCGCGCGTCGTAGATCGGTTCATGATTGTTCATTGGATTTCTCCCTTTCTCTCTTGATTTCTCTCTCAGGCAAAAAAAGAGGCAATCACCGAATGGTGACTGCCAAACAGACAAAAACGGAAGAAAAAATGGCAATGCCTGCGGCGGACAGGGCCTTGTACCGCTTTTCGAACATGCCGATCACTCCTTCGCGCTTATTGCTCAATAGGATACCAGAGGCACGTGGAAAAATCAAGGCGTAAAAATAACCAAAGTCTGCCGCCGGTCTTGACACTTTTCTGGCCTCGTGCTAATATAATGAATCAGGAATTGAATATCGCGTTGAACGCATCGAGTAGTCCGCCGCGGAAGCGGCAGAGAGGGGCCGCCGCCGGCTGAAAGCGGCCCTCGCAGAAGGGCGGATGAATTGCAGGCGGGAGCGAGTGGGATACAGACGCCCACCGGAGCGGCCACGTGACGGCCCTGTGAGCGAAAAACGGGAGTGGAACCGCGGGAAAGCCGCCTCTCATGTCCATGGGACATGGGGGGCGTTTTGTTTTTCATCGAAGGTCCCGGCCCCGCAGGGCTGGAATCCCTGCCTGCACACAAAATTTCCCCGCGCTCTCCAAAGCGCGATCCAAAAGGAGGCATCCCCTTGACCCGATTGGGCGAGACTTTACGGGCCTATCAGGCCAGAGATCCGGCAGCCCGGAGCCGGCTGGAAATATTCCTGCTTTACCCCGGCGTACACGCCGTCATCTACCACCGGCTGGCCCACTTTCTCCACCGGCATGGGCTGAAATTCCTCGCCCGGCTGGTGAGCCAGTGGAGCCGGCACTTTACCGGCATCGAGATCCACCCCGGCGCAAAGATCGGCCGGCGGCTGGTCATCGACCACGGCATGGGCATCGTCATCGGCGAAACCGCCGAGATCGGCGACGACTGCCTGCTTTACCACGGCGTCACTCTGGGCGGCACCGGCAAGGACCAGGGCAAGCGCCACCCCACCATCGGCAACAACGTGCTGGTGTCCACCGGGGCCAAGGTGTTGGGGCCCTTCAAGGTGGGGGACAACGCCCGCATCGCCGCCAACGCGGTGGTGCTGTCCGAGGTGCCCGAGAACGCCACCGCCGTGGGCATCCCCGCCCAAATCGTCCGCATCGCCGGGCAGGCGCCCCGCTACGCCGACGAGGTGGACCAGACCAGCGTGCAGGACCCCACCCGGGAGGAGCTGGACGCCCTTACCGCACGGGTCGCCGCGCTGGAGCAGCTGCTGAACACACCATCCGAAACATCAAAACAGGAGGTCTGACCCCATGTATCTTTACAATTCCGCCACCCACAAGCGCGAAGAATTCGTCACCCACACCCCCGGTCACGTGGAGATGTACACCTGCGGCCCCACCGTGTACCACTTTGCCCACATCGGCAACCTGCGCTCCTACATCATGGAGGACGTGCTGGTGAAGTACCTGCGCTGGGAGGGCTACACCGTCAACCGCGTCATGAACATCACCGACGTGGGTCATCTGGCCAGCGACGCCGACACCGGCGAGGACAAGATGCTCAAGGGCGCCCGGCGGGAGCACAAGACCGTCATGGAGATCGCCAAGTTCTACACCGACGCCTTCTTCACCGACTGCGACAAGCTGAATATCGCCCGGCCCGATGTGGTGCAGCCCGCCACCGGACTCATCGACGACTTCATCAAGGTGGTCCAGCGGCTGATGGACACCGGCTACGCCTATTTCGCCGGGGGCAATGTGTACTTCGACACCTCTAAGCTGAAGCGGTACTATATCTTCAACGACCACGACGAGGAGGATCTGGCCGTGGGCGTCCGGGAAGGCGTGGAGGAGGACCAGAACAAGCGGAACAAGAACGACTTCGTCCTGTGGTTCACCAAGTCCAAGTTTGAGGATCAGGCCCTCAAGTGGGATTCCCCGTGGGGCGTGGGCTACCCCGGATGGCACATCGAGTGCTCCTGCATCTCCATGAAGTACAACGGGGAGTACCTGGACCTTCACTGCGGCGGCATCGACAACGCCTTCCCCCACCACACCAATGAGATCGCCCAGTCCGAGGCCTATCTGGGCCACCCCTGGTGCCCCCAGTGGTTCCATGTCCACCACCTGAACACCAGCGACGGCAAGATGTCCAAGTCTAAGGGGGAATTCCTCACGGTCTCCCTGCTGGAAGAGAAGGGCTATGACCCGCTGGCCTACCGGTTCTTCTGCCTGCAGAGCCACTACCGCAAGGCGCTGGTGTTCACGTGGGAGAACCTCGACAACGCCGCCGGGGCCTACAAGAAGCTGCTGCGAAAGATCGCCGCGGTCAAGGACGAGGGCGCGGTGGATCAGGCCGTGGTGGACGGCTTCAAAGCCCAGTTCAAGGCGCAGGTGGGCAACGACCTGAACACCTCCATGGGCATCACCGCCCTGTACGACGTGCTGAAGGCCGACACCACCGGCGCCACCAAGCTGGCCGTGCTGGCCGACTTCGACCGGGTGCTGTCTCTCTCCCTGCTGGAGAAGGCGGAGGCCCTGCGGCAGGAGCAGGCCAAGGCCGCCAGCCAGAGCGCCGGGGGCTACACCGTCACCGGCGAGGGAGACCCCGCCGTGGACGCGCTGGTCATGCAGCGGTACGAAGCCAAGAAAGCCAAGAACTTCACCGAGGCCGACCGCATCCGGGACGAGCTGAAGGCACAGGGCATCGAGATCACCGACGTGCCCGGCGGCGCCAGCTGGAGGAGGGTCTGAGATGGCGGCAAGAAGACGGCCTCCCCTGCGGACCCCGCTGCGGGTCGCGCTGGCGCTGATCATCGGCTTTGCCGGGGCCATGGCCTATATGGCCTTCGTCATCTGGATCGGCTACCGGCAGGCATACAGCGGCGGCGGGTCGGGCGCCGCTGTGCAGGCCTTCGGCATCCAGATCTATGACATTGTCCGCGCCGGGGAGGGCTATGCGGGCTCCGCCCGTGGCCCGGCTATGGGCCTTGTGTGTGGCATCGGCATGGCCGTCGCCGTGATCATCGAGGAGCTTCTCCGCCGGGTGCGGCAGGTAAGAGGATAACAAAAACCAGCACGGGGTCCGCCCCGTGCTGGTTTTTATTCAGAGGCGGCATCGGTCAGAGAAAGCCCTTCATCTCCGCGATGTTGGCCTCCTCGGTCTTCAGCAGGCGGTCTGCCAGATCACCTACCCGGCGATCCTGCACGTCGCAGTCCCGCAGGGTGCGCAGGCTTTTGGTCACCCCCATGGTGCTGCCCTGTATCACCAGCTCGGCGATCTTGGTGGCAGAGTGGTCCAGCATGGTCTTGGCTGAGGACATCATGTCCGCCGACAGCATGGCCGCCATGCCCACGCTGTGGGGCCGCTGTCCCCGGGCCCGCAGCTGCTCTCCCGCCGCGTGGCGCAGCTTCTGATACTCCGTCAGCTGGGCGTTCAGGGCGGCGGTGAGCTTGGGCTCGTCCGCCCGGCGGAGCACCGCCCGCAGACCCACGCTGCCCATCTCGGCCGTCTGGTAGATGTGGTCCAGCAGTTCGTTTTCTGTGATCATTTTGTTCACCTCAAAGGTAGTATGCCCGGGATCGGCGGTTGCAAACGCCCCGCCGCTGTGGTATAATAATTGAAACATTTGTTTGTGTCAGGAGGCGGCCCCATGGCGGAGGAGCTGGAGCAGGAATACAACCACATCGAGGGCACCGTGTCCGCCCTGCTGTTCCGCAACGAGGAGAACGGCTACACCGTGCTCCGGCTGGACTGCCCCGGCCGGGGCGAGGTGACGGCGGTGGGGTGCATGCCCGGAGTGTCCCCCGGTGAGGTGCTGGAGCTGGAGGGCACCTGGGGCCGCCATGCCGCCTACGGCGAGCAGTTCAAGGCCGAGGTCATCGTCCGGCGGATGCCGGAGGGGGCCCGGGCCATCTTTGAATACCTGGCCTCCGGCGCGGTGAAGGGCGTGCGCATGGGGCTGGCCCGGCAGATCGTCGACAAATTCGGCGACCAGTCGCTGGAGATCATCGAACGGGAGCCGGAGCGGCTGGCAGAGCTGCGGGGGGTCACGCCCAAGCGGGCGAGAGCCATCGGCGACTCCTTCCGGGAGCAGATGGGGATGCGGCGGCTGGCAGAGTTTCTCAACCAGTGGAAGCTGCCTCTGTCCGTGTGCGTGCCGCTGTACCGGCGGTTCGGCGACCTCGCCGCCGACATGGTGGAGAGCAACCCCTACCTCCTGTGCGAGCACACGCTGGGCGTGCCCTTCTCCCAGGCGGATGCACTGGCGGTGGAGCTGGGCGTGGCCGGGGACGATCCCCAGCGGATCGAGGCCGCCCTCATCTTCGAGCTGGAGCACAACGCCGACAACGGCCACGTGTTCCTCCCCCGGGGAAAGCTGCTGGAGGCCACGGGAGCCCTCATCGGCCTGCCCCCTGCCGACCTGGAACACGGGCTGGACGGGCTGATCGAGCTGGGCGAGGTGGTCCGGGAGGAGATCGCCGGGGTGGACGCCTGCTACCCCGCGGGGCTGTACGGGGCGGAGTGCTATGTGGCCATGCGCATCGCCGAGATGTGCCACACGGAGATCGCTCAGCCGAAAAATCTGGGCCGGCTCATCGACGCCATCCAGAAGGAGCAGGGCATCGTCTACGCCGGGGAACAGCGGCGTGCGGTGGAGCTGGCCGCCAGTCGGCAGGTGATGCTGCTCACCGGTGGGCCGGGCACAGGCAAGACCACCTCCCTGCGGGGGGTGCTGGCCCTGTTCGACCAGCTTGGGCTGGAGACCGCGCTGGCGGCCCCCACCGGCCGGGCGGCCAAGCGGCTGGCCGAGACCTGCGGGCAGGAGGCCGCCACCATCCATCGCCTGCTGGAGACCAAGCTGGACCCCCTCACCGGGCAGCTGTGCTTCACGAAGAATCAGGACGACCCGCTGGCCGCCGACGCGGTCATTGTGGACGAGACCTCCATGGTGGACATCTCCCTGATGGCGGCGCTGCTCTCCGCCCTGCGGGGGGAGTGCCGGCTGGTGCTGGTGGGAGACCCGGACCAGCTGCCCTCTGTGGGGCCAGGCAGCGTGCTGGACCACCTGATCCGCAGCGGGGCGGTCCCCGCCGTGGCCCTGACGGAGATATTCCGGCAGGCCCAGGAGAGCTCCATCGTCATGAACGCCCACGGGGTGAACGAGGGAAAGGCCCCCGACCTGAACAATAAAAGCAGGGATTTCTTCTATCTGGGCCGGCGGGACGCCGGCCGCACCGCCGACACGGTGGTGGAGCTCTGCCGGGAACGGCTGCCCAAGAATATGGGCATCCCCGCCGATCAGATCCAGGTACTCACCCCCACCCGCCGCCGGGGGGCGGGCACCGCCGCCCTGAACCGGGCCCTGCAGGCCGCCCTCAATCCCCCTGCCGAGGGCAAGGGGGAGCGGGCCTTTGGCCCGTGGGTCTTCCGGGAGGGGGACCGGGTCATGCAGATCCGCAACAACTACGACCTGCTGTGGGAGGACCCCGCCACCGGGCAGCAGGAACTGGGCGTGTTCAACGGGGACATCGGCGTGGTCGTGGAGGCCGGGGCCGGCGGAGTGACGGTGTCCTTCGACGGACGGCTGGCTGCCTACCCGCCGGAGCTGCTGGGCGAGCTGGAGCCCGCCTGGGCTGTCACCGTCCACAAGGCCCAGGGCAGCGAGTACCGGGCGGTGATCCTGGCTCTCAGCGACGTGCCCCCCACCCTGCTGACCCGGGGCGTGCTGTACACCGCCATCACCCGGGCCCGGGAGCTGTTCATCGTGGTGGGAGACGGTTCCTTACTGGCCCAGATGACCGCCAACGACCGGCAGGCCCGGCGGTACAGCGCCCTGCGCACCCGCCTGCTGGCCGAATTAAAGGGATAAAGAGTGCCTCCCCCCGCTCTGCGCAGGATATACAGAAGCGCCGGGCCTGGGGGAGACACTTTCGTTTTCTTTTATAATCGCATGCTATTGACTTTGCTTCTATTCTATGGTAGGATAGTCAGGCTTTGAACAAGGAGGCTCATTCATGCAGAACGACCAATGCGCGCCGCTGATCCGCCAGATCTATACGACCACGGAAAAGCGCATCAACAACTCCATGCGGGCCATGGACCTGACCCACGCCCAGGTCTGTATGCTGTTCATCCTGATCGAACGGGAGGGAGGCTGCTGCTCCATGAAGGAACTGGAGCGCCAGCTGGACCTGGCCCAATCCACCACCGCGGGGATCGTCAAGCGGGCAGAGGAAAAGGGGCTGGTGGAGTGCCTCCCAGACCCTGACGACCGCAGGAGCAAGCTGGTTCGGGTGACCGCCGCCGGCGAACTCCGCCACCGGGAAACCAAGGCTGACATCCAGCTTACGGAGTCATGGCTGCTCCACGCCCTCACCCCTGAGGAGCGGCCCCAGTTCATCTCCATGCTCCAGCGTGTCTACTACTCTATCTCTGACCGACAGCAGCAGCCCGGTCCGGCTTGTTGCAGAAAGGAAGGCTTATGATCAAAACACTGCTTAAATCCGTCCGGGAATTCAAGCGGGATTCCATCCTGACTCCGATCCTGGTGGGAGTCGAGGTGGTCTTCGACTGCCTGATCCCCTACACCATCTCGCTGCTGGTCAACGAGATCAAGGCCGGCTGCGGCCTTGGCACCATCGCGCGCTACGGCCTGATCATCGTGGGCATTGCCCTGCTGGCCATGCTGGCAGGCTGGGGCGCCGGCGTGTGCTGCGCCAACGCCTCCACCGGCTTTGCCCGCAACCTGCGCAAGGACATGTTCTACCACATTCAAGACTTCTCCTTCGCCAACATCGACAAGTTCTCCACCTCCTCCCTCGTCACCCGGCTGACCACCGATGTGAGCAACGTGCAGTTCGCCTACATGATGATCATCCGGATGGCCATCCGCTCCCCCCTGAATCTGATCTTCTCCTTCCTCATGGCCTATCTGATGGGGGGCTCGCTGGCGTTCATCTTCGTCATTGTCATCCCCATTCTGGGCATCGGCCTGCTCATCATCGGCAAAAAGGCCATGCCCCTGTTCCGCAGCGTGTTCCGCAAGTACGACCTGGTGAACGAGTCCATTCAGGAGAACGTGCAGGCCATGCGGGTGGTCAAGTCCTATGTGCGGGAGGACTTTGAGAAAGAGAAGTTTGCCGCGGCCGCCGAGGACGTCTGCAAGGACTTCACCAAGGCGGAGAAGCTGCTGGCCCTCAATAACCCCCTGATGCAGTTCTGCGTCTACGCGGCCAACGCCTGCCTGCTCATCTTCGGCTCCCGGGCCATCATCAGCTCCGGCGGCACGGCCATGGACGTGGGCCAGCTGTCCGCCATGATCACCTACAGCATCCAGATCCTCATGAGCCTGATGATGCTGTCCATGGTGTACGTGATGATCACCATGTCCATGGAGTCCGCCAACCGCATCGTGGAGGTACTCACCGAGGAGAGCACCATTACCAGCCCGGAACACCCCGTCACCGAGGTGAAGGACGGCTCCATCGACTTCGACCACGTGAGTTTCCGCTACTCCGAGCACGCCGAGCGCATGGCCCTGTCCGATGTGGACCTGCACATCCGCTCCGGTGAGACCATCGGTATTCTGGGCGGCACCGGCTCTTCCAAGTCCAGCCTGATCCAGCTGATCTCCCGCCTGTACGACACCACCGAGGGCACCGTAAAGGTGGGCGGTGTGAATGTGAAGGACTACGATCTGGAGCTGCTGCGCAATCAGGTGGCCGTGGTGCTGCAGAAGAACGTGCTGTTCTCCGGCACCATCAAGGAGAACCTCCGCTGGGGCAATCCCGACGCCACCGATGAGGAGCTGATCGAGGCCTGCCGTCTGGCGCAGGCAGACAGCTTCATCCAGCAGTTCCCCGACAAGTACGACACCTATATCGAACAGGGCGGCACCAACGTATCCGGCGGCCAGAAGCAGCGCCTGTGCATCGCCCGCGCTCTGCTGAAGAAGCCCAAGGTGCTCATTCTGGACGACTCCACCTCCGCCGTGGACACCCACACCGACGCCATGATCCGCAAGGCGTTCAAGGAGTACCTGCCCGATACCACCAAAATCATCGTGGCCCAGCGGGTGGCCAGCGTGGAGGACGCCGACCGCATCCTCATCATGAATGGCGGCACCATCGACGCCATCGGCACCCATGCCGAGCTGCTGGCCACCAGTCCCATTTATCAGGAAGTCTATGAATCCCAGAACCGGGGAGGTGAGCAGGATGGCGAATAAACCCGAAATGCCCAAGGGCCGGCCGCCCATGAAAAAGGGCACCTTCAAGCGGCTGTTCAAGCTGCTGTTCCAGTTCTACCCCGTGCTGCTGCCTGTCACGCTGGTGTGTATCCTGTTCAGCTCCATCGTGGGCGCCCTGCCCACCGTCTTCATGCAGAAGGTCATCGCCGTCATCGAGGTGAGCTGGCAGGCCGCCGACTGGTCCACCGCCTCCAAGGAGATCTTCAAGCTGGTGGGCATCCTCGCGGCGCTGTATGTGCTGTCTCTTATCAGCGTGTTCGTGTGGACGCGTCTGATGGCCGTCATTACTCAGGGCACACTGAAAAAGCTCCGCTGCCAGATGTTCGACGGCATGCAGGACCTGCCCCTGCGGTACTTTGACACCCACAACCACGGCGACATCATGAGCTACTACACCAACGACATCGACACCCTGCGGCAGCTCATCTCCCAGAGCATGCCCCAGATCCTTGCCACCGGTATCAGCGTGGTCGCCATCATCGGCATCATGCTCTATTACAGCATCTGGCTGACCCTGCTGGTGGTGGGCGGCGTGCTGCTGATGATGTTGGTGACCAAGTCCGTGGGCGGCAACTCCGCCCGGTTCTTCAAGCGGCAGCAGATCTCCCTGGGCAAGACCGAGGGCTTTGCCGAGGAGATGATGAACGGCCAGAAGGTCATCAAGGTCTTCTGCCACGAGGACGGCGCCAAGCACGACTTCGACGCCATCAACGACGCCCTGTACCAGGACTCCCGCAAGGCCAATACCTTCGCCAACGTGCTGATGCCCCTGCTGTTCAACCTGAGCAACGTGCTGTACGCCGTGGTGGCGGTGGTGGGCGGCGCGCTGATGATCTCCGGCGCGCCCAACCTCTCCCTCTCCGGCATGGCCTTCAGCATCAGCATCGTGGTGCCCTTCCTGAACATGACCAAGCAGTTCTCCGGCAGCATCAATCAGGTGTCCCAGCAGGTGAACATGGTGGTCATGGGCATGGCCGGCGCGCAGCGCATCTTCAACCTGATGGATGAGCCCGCCGAGGTGGACGACGGCACCGTCACGCTGGTGAACGTGAAGGAGGGTGCCGACGGCAGCCTCACCGAGTGCCCGGAGCGCACCAACCAGTGGGCCTGGCGCAGCGTGGACGCCGACGGCAGAGTGACCTACACCCGGCTGGCGGGCGACGTGCGGTTTGAGGACGTGGACTTCGGCTACACGCCGGAGAAGATCGTCCTGCACGACATCACCCTCTTTGCCGAGCCCGGCCAGAAGGTGGCCTTCGTGGGCGCCACCGGCGCGGGCAAGACCACCATCACCAACCTCATCAACCGCTTCTACGACATCAACGACGGCCGCATCCTCTATGACGGCATCGACGTGAAGGACATCAAAAAGGCCGATCTGCGGCGCTCCCTCGGCATCGTGCTGCAGGACACCAACCTGTTCACCGGTACGGTGATGGAGAACATCCGCTACGGCAACCTGAACGCCTGCGACGAGGAGTGCATCGCCGCGGCCCAGCTGGCCGGCGCCGACGATTTCATCACCCGCCTGCCCGATGGGTACAACACTATGCTGACCGGCAACGGCGCAAACCTGTCTCAGGGCCAACGGCAGCTGCTGGCCATTGCCCGGGCCGCCGTGGCCGATCCCCCGGTGCTCATTCTGGACGAGGCCACCTCCTCCATCGACACCCGCACCGAAGCCATCGTACAGCAGGGTATGGACGCCCTGATGACCGGGCGGACGGTGTTCGTCATCGCCCACCGGCTGTCCACCGTGCGCAACTCCGACGTGATTATGGTCCTGGAGCAGGGCCGCATCATCGAGCGCGGCAGCCACGAGAAGCTCATCGCCGAAAAGGGCGAGTACTATCAGCTGTACACCGGCGCCTTCGAACTGGAGTAAGCCGGACTCAACAGAAATATGGCAGGGCCGTTTCCTCCCGGGAAATGGCCCTGCTGTGCGCTCTCAAACCACTCAGAAAGGATGGGGATCGCCTTGCGCAGACCCGCCTACACTCCCCTGCCGCCCGACCAGGACCCGAAGGTTCTGGGCCTCTTCACCCGGGACCGACAGTTCTACCGTACCTTCTTCCCCCTGCTGGCCATCATCACCCTGCAGCAGCTGGCTGCACTGGCGGTAAATCTGGCGGACAACATCATGCTGGGTACCTACACGGAGCTGGCCCTGTCCGGGGCCACGCTGGTGAACCAGCTGCAGTTCACCCTCCAGCAGATTGCCGCCGGGGTGGGCATGGGCATTGTGGTGCTGGCCTCCCAGTACTGGGGGCAGGGCCGCACCGGCCCCATCAAACAGATCATCAATCTGGGGGTCAAGTTCGCGCTGCTGTTCGGCATCGTCTTCTTCGTCTGCGCGCTGACCATGCCCCGGCAGCTGCTGTCCCTGTTCACCCCGGACGAGGCCGTCATCGCCGAAGGCGTGCGCTACCTGAAGGTCATCTGCTGGACCTATCTGGTGTTCTCCGTGTCCAACTCGCTGATGTACTCCCTCCAGAGCGTGGAGACCGCTGCGGTGGGCACGGTCATGTCCCTGTCCACCATCTGCATCAACGTGTGCGTCAACTACTGCCTCATTTTCGGCCACTTTGGCGCGCCGGAGCTGGGCGTGGTAGGCGCGGCGGTGGCCACCCTCATCAGCCGGGTGGTGGAGCTCATCATCATTCTGCTCTATGTGCTGTTCATCGACAGAAAGCTGCACCTGAAGCTGCGTGAGCTGCTGCGGTTCGACTTCACCTACCTGAAGGACTTTGTCAAGGTGTCCTCCCCGCTGGTGCTCAGCGGCTTTCTGTGGGGCGTGGCGCAGGCGGCCCAGACCGCCGTACTGGGCCACATCAGCGCCGCGGTCATCGCCGCCAGCTCCATCGCCAGCGTTATCTTCCAGATCTTCGCCGTGGTGGGCATGGCCTGCGCCAACGTGGCCTCCGTCACCACGGGCAAGACCATCGGGCAGGGCAAACTGCATCTGGTGCGCTCCTACGCCAAGACCATGCAGGCCATCTTCCTGCTGGTGGGGCTGATCTTCGGCGGGCTGATGTTTTTGTGCAAGGAGGCCATTGTGGGGCTGTACGCCGTGTCGCCGGAGACCAAGGCGCTGGCCGTTCAGTTCCTGACGGTGCTCAGCGTCGCCACGGTAGGCAGCTGCTACGAGTACCCGGTGGAGAGCGGCATCATCGGGGGCGGCGGCTCCACCCGGTACACCGCGTGGGTGGACAACCTCTTCATGTGGCTGTTCACCATCCCCTCCGCCATTCTCAGTGCCTTCGTGTTCCGGTTCCCGCCGGTGGTGACCTTCTGCTGCCTGAAGGCGGACCAGATCCTGAAATGCATCCCCAACTGCATCGTGTGCAACCGCTTCCGGTGGGTCAAGCTGCTCACACGGGCGGAGGAAACGTAAAAAACTTCCCTATGCCATAGGCATAGGGAAGTTTTTTAATCCGTCAGCAGCATCCGGTCGTTGTCCAGCGCCTTGCCGGTACCTGCCTTGAAACGGGCCAGCAGATCGTCCACCGTGAGACCCGCCCGCTCGGGACCGGAGACGTCCAGCACAATGGAGCCATCAGCCATCATCAGGGTGCGGCTGCCCAGCTCCAGCGCCTGAGACATGTTGTGGGTGATCATCATGCAGGTGATGTTGGACTCCGCCACCACCCGGCGGGTGAGGTCCAGCACCTTGTCGGCGGTGCCGGGATCCAGGGCGGCGGTGTGCTCGTCCAGCAGGAGCAGGCGGGGCGGAACCATGGTGGCCATGAGCAGGGTCAGGGCCTGCCGCTGGCCGCCGGAGAGCAGTCCCACCGGCTGGCGCATGCGGTCTTCCAGCCCCATGCCCAGCTGGGCCAGCTTCTCCCGGAACAGGGCCCGGTCCGCCCTGGTGATGCGGCTGAAGGGAGACGCCTTCCCGTTGGTACGCAGATAGGCGAGGGCCAGATTTTCCTCGATGGTCATGCCGGGGGCGGTGCCCTTCAGGGGGTCCTGAAACAGGCGGCCGATGCTGCGGCTGCGTTTATGCTCCGGCAGGAAGGTCACGTCCTCCCCGTCCAGCATAATAGAGCCGGCATCCACGAAGAAGCTGCCGGCGATGGCGTTGAGCACCGTGGACTTGCCCGCGCCGTTGGAGCCGATGATGGTGACGAACTCGCCGGTATCCAGCGTCAGGGAGAGGTTCTGGAGCGCCCGCTTCTCGTTCACCGTGCCGGGGTTGAAGGTCTTGGAGATGTGCTTCAGGGTCAGCATGTCAGTCCGCCTCCTTCCGGTGGGCCGCCTTCCGGCGCTGGAGGGCCGCCCAGCGCTTCAGGCTGGGGGCGGCGATGGCCAGAGCCACAATGGCGGCGGTGAGCAGCTTCAGGCAGTCCACGGGGACCACCTTGGTGTAGAAAATGACGGCGTAGATGAAGCGGTAGATCACCGAGCCCACCACCACGGCGATGATGCCCTTGGTGACGGTGCGGCGGCCCAGAACGGTCTCGCCGATGATGAGGCAGGCCAGGCCGATGACCACGATGCCCGTGCCGCCGTTGATGTCCACGGTCTTTTGGTACTGGCCCACCATGGCGCCGGAGAGAGCGGTGAGGGCGTTGGAGATGCACAGGCCCAGGGTGACGGTGAAGGTGGGGTTCACGGAGGAGGAGCGCACCATGTCCCGGTTGTCGCCGGTGGCGCGGATGGACAGACCCAGCCGGGTACTGAGGAACAGCCGCAGGAGCACCCCCGCCAGAATGGTCACGAAGGCGGCCAGCGCCAGCTCGTACCAGTCGCCGAAAATGCCGGTGTCACGCAGGAGGGTAAACAGCGTGGCGGAGCCCAGCAGGCTCTGGTTGGAGCGCCAGCCCATGGCCATAAGGTTGACGGTGTACAGGCCGGTGTTGGTGACAATGCCGGCCAGGATGGAGGGCACCCCCAGGCGGGTCTGCAGAAAGGCGGTGACGAACCCGGCGCAGGCCCCCGCCAGCATGGCTGCGGGGATGGCCAGGATGGGGTGCCCGGCGGCGGCCACGCTCACCGACACGGCCGCCCCCAGCACGAAGCAGCCGTCGGTGGTCAGGTCGGCGATGTCCAGCACCCGGTAGCTGAGGAAGAGCGCCATGGCCACCAGCGCATACAAAAAGCCCAGCTCTAAGGCCGTCTGGGTAATGAGAAGCATTGGGAAGTCCCCTTTTCTGTCAATTCAAACACGGCGGAGCCCCGGCCCTGCTGACGCAGGGCCGGGGAACTCGGGTTCAATCCTTGGTGGTGGTGACCTCCACCACCTCGCCCATGGCGGAAAACGCGGAGTAGTCGGCGTTCAGGGCGGCAGCGGTCTCGGTGTTGACGGTGATGATGCCGCCATCCATCAGGTAGTAATCCTCCAGCGCCTCGCCGTCGGCGGCCTGCTTGGCCAGCTCGGCGGTGCGGCGGCCCAGGTCGGTGTAGTTCACGCCGCAGGTGGCGAAGGCGCCGTTGCGGACGAAGGAGTCAGCCCCGGTGTAGTGGGGGATACCGGCCTTGGCCAGGTCCTCGTAGATGGCCAGCTCGGCGGCCATAATCACGTTGTCGGTGGGGGTGAAGATGGCGTCCACATCGGTGGCGATGAGGGCGGTGGCGGCGGCCACCACCTCGTCATTGGTGTTGGCGGTCTGCTCCACCACCCCAATGCCCTTCTCCGCCAGATAGGTCTTGGCCTCGGCGATGGGGGTGGCGGAGTTGGGCTCGGACAGGGAGTAGAGCAGGCCCACGGACTTCAGCTCCGGGTTCTGGGCCAGCATCATGTCGATGATGAAGCGGGTATTCAGGGCGTCGCTGGTGCCGGAGACGTAGTCGATGCCGGTGAGCTTGGCGGTCTCAGGGTCGGACACGGAGGCATACACCACCTTGACGCCGGTGCCCTCGGCGGCTACGGCAGCCACCTGAGCGGCGGTGGTGGCGATGGGGACGATCACGTCCACCTTGTCGGCAATGGCCTGATCGCACAGCTGCTTCAGGATGGTCTGGTCGTTCTGGCCGGAGGTGATGGTATATTCCACGGTGAGGCCGTCGGCACTCATCTCATCAAAGCGGGCGGCGATGGCGGCGGCGATCTCGTCCAGAGAGGCGTGGTCCAGCTGCTTGATGATGGCCACCTTCAGGGTTCTGGTCTGGGGCTCGGCGCTGTTGGTGGGAGCGGCGCTGTCGCTGGGGGTGGGGGTGGCGGAGGGCTGCGTGCCGCCGGAGCAGGCGGCGAGGGCCAGAGTCAGGGCCGCGGCAGCGGCCAGTGCGAACAGTTTCTTCAGGGTGTGCTTTTTCATGGGATGATTCCTCCTAATAATATTCGGGCGGCAGATGACCCGGGCCTGCCACAGCGCCGGGGGAGGTCGGACAAATAAAAAAGCTCTTGCCCCACACATGGGACAAAAGCTATGCTTCTGCGATACCACCCAAATTGACGCTTGCGCGTCCACTCGCTTACGCGTACCATCATACGCGCCCCGATGGATAACGGGTGGGGTGCCCGTCGGTCCCTACTCGGTCTCCCTTTCGGTCCGCCCTCCGAAGTCCATTCACCGGCCGCTCACTGCCCCGATCACACCCTCCGGGACTCTCTGAAAGCTCGCCGCGCCGGTTACTTCTCTCCGTCACAGGTTTGCGCTGTTTGGTTGTTGTCGCTATTATATGCACCGCTCCGCCGTTTGTCAACCCCTTTTTCAAAAATATTTTCTAATGCGTTAAATCAGAACAGCGGCCCCCGGCATCCCGGAGGCCGCTGTGGCTCACCACTTATTCTCCACCTTCTCGGCAAAGCCCATCAGGTCCCGGATCTGGAGGACGGTGCCGTCGTCCAGCACAGCGGCGCCGCTGAAACGGCCGAACACCTGATGCTGGTCGGATTTGATCAGCTTGACATCGGTGCAGGCGGCCCGGTCCAGAATGGGGGTGAAGTCCATCTCGAAGCGGCCGTCGTCGCTGGTAAAGGTCCACGGAGCCAGATAGTCCTCCCGGCCATTCTTCGTGGGGATATTGAAGGTCACCCGGCTGAGCTTGTGGGCCCTTCCACGGTAGAAGAGCATATTTTCGCTGGCGGCGGAGGTATCCCCGAAGCCATAGCCGATGTTGAAGCCGAAGTCCACCCCGTCCACCACGCCGGAGGCAGAGCCCCAGTACCACGTGTTGTGATAGGTCCAGACCCCCCGGCCCCAGTCCAGCAGGCCGAAGGAGTCCTCCGGGCGGAAGTCATAGCGGGTACCGCCCAGCTCCACAGTGCCGCTGGCCCGCATACAGTTGATCTTCTGGTTGAAGTAAAAGTGCCCCTGTTTGGCGAAGGGCGTGCAGATGACCATGGACTCCTCCGGCTCGGCGGTGAGGGTCAGGGAGATGTCAATGGCCTCTTTATTGCGGAATTTGTCCATGTGGGCCGTGAGCTCCCGCCGGCCGTCCTCCACCCGGAAGCAGAGGCCGTACCCCCGGCCGGAGCTGGCAGTGACACCGGAGCCCGAGTGGCTGGGCAGGGCGGTGCGGCCCATGGGAAAGGCCCGCATGGGGCTCTTGGTGATCTGCCACGGTGTGCCCTCGAAGGACAGGAAGGAGATGGAGTCCAGCCCCATGTAGCTGTTGTCCGCCACGGTGAGGGCCACGCCGAAGCGGTCGTTGCCCACGTAGTAGTAATCCCACTCCTTCAGGCGAGTACGGCCGCCCTTGACCTTGCTCCGGTCGTAGATGGGCAGGAGCTTCTTTGCGTAGCCCGTCTGGGTCAGGTCGCCCTGCTCATTCAGCAGGGGCAGGGACTGGGTGATCTCCTTCTGCATGAAAAGCGCCTCCTGTTCACATTCAAAGGGTGAAATCTTCCTCTTTCAGCCGGGAAAAGTCCGCCGCCGCAGGCTGGGGCGGAATACGCTTCAGCGGGTCGTACCGGAACCCCCGGCAGGAGCCGTTGGGGAGGACGATTCCCTTCTTCACGCACATGATCTGCATATCGTCCAGCCGGGTCCCGCGCTTGCAATAGGCGCAGCGGGGCTCGATGTGTCTTTCGAACAGCATGGTACAGCACCTCCGTGCCTTGGAATACCCTTAGTATACAGGATGCCGCGGCGATTTTCCACCCTTTTTTCGCAATTTCGGCAAGGACAACCCCAGCAGGAGCAGGAACACCGCCCCTGCTGCCGGCAGCGAGGCCCGCAGGGCTGTGGCAAACTCCAGCTCGGCCAGCGCCTCGGTCTGGCGGGTGAGGTAGGCGGAGACCGGCTCGGTCAGGGGCAGGAATCGGGTCATCAGCCACGTGAGGCCCGCCGCCAGCAGGCCGTGGCACAGTTTACCGGTCAGGTAGGTGCGGGCGGACAGGCCGCTGTCGATGAGGAAGGAGAGCACCTGACAGTGGACGGAGATGCCCGCCCAGCCCAGCATGAAGGCCGCCATGGAGGCCCGGCCGGTGAGGCTGCCCGGCTCCGTCAGAGAGGAAACGCCGGAAGTGAGCTCCAGCAGACCGGCCACCAGCCGCCTGGCCCACTCCGGACGGAAACCCACCAGCGACAGGCCGCCCGCCAGCAGGTCCAGCACGCCGTAGTGGGTCAGCAGGCGGAGCACTACGGAGAAAAAGATCACAAAGGCGCTGATGGACAGGGTGCTCCTCATGGCCCCTGTCACCGCATCCGTAAAAGCCTTCGGCAGAGAAACCGCCCGGATGGGCGGCCGGGGCGGCAGAGCGGTCCCCCGCCCCTCCGGGCCGCGGTGAAAGCGGAAGAGCAGCCCCACCAGCAGGGAGGCCAGTGCGTGGGTCAGGTAGAGCAGCAGGCCGATACGGCTGTCGCCAAAGATGCCCGCCCCCACCACACCTAGAATGAAGGCCGGGCCGGAGTTGTTGCAGAAGGCCAGCAGACGCTCGGCCTCTACCCGGGAGCACTGGCCCTGCTCGTACAGCTGGATGGCCGTCCGGGCGCCCACGGGATAGCCGCCCACAAAGCCCAGCACCACCGCCGCGGCGCAGCTGCCGCTCACCCGGAAGAGGGGGCGCATGAAGCGCTCCAGCACCCGGCCCAGCCCCGCCGCCAAGCCCAGGTCCACTACCAGCGCCGACAGTACAAAGAACGGGAAGAGGGACGGGAGGATTACGTTGAGGCACAGCTCCAGCCCGCTGCGGGCCCCGGCCACGGCTTCGGTGGGGGCGGCCACCAGCGCCAACGCGGCGATCACCAGGCCAATCACCACCAGCGCATCTTTGAACCTTTTCCACCGCAGCAGCCGCAGCATGACCTCACCTCCGATAGGTAAGGGTATGCCGGGAACACAGGCGGCTTGCCTGTCCGGAAAAAAGAAAGGTCAGGCAGCATAAAGCCGTCTGACCTTTGGATTCATATTAGAGGGATGCTCAGCTCTAGCGTAAAACGGTTTGATATCAAAAAAGAAAGCGGACAGTCTTTCGACTGTCCGCTTTGTGTTGGCACTACCTATTTTTCCGGGCCGTCACCAGCCAAGTATCTTCGGCACAAGCGAGCTTAACTTCCGTGTTCGGAATGGGAA